>DATBIB010000143.1:0-8232 GCA_036557205.1 Ktedonobacterales bacterium
GTGACCAGTGGCACCTGTGTAGCCGCTTGCTGCGCAAAGTGCTGATGCATACCTTGGCCGTCCTGCTCAACGTCGATCTTGGCAACCCACCCTTGCAGCTCGCTCACGTGGTTGCCTCATGAAAACTCGCACATCGGGTTAAGTAGTTCCATGCAGCGAGCGGTGAGATCCTCAGTTTGTTCCATTGCAACCTCTCGATGCTTTCTTGGGGACACCGTTGAATCGACAGCACATTCCTCGCAGAGCGTTACGCATCCTTTACTACGCAATAGTACGTATGTACCTTCTTCTATGTCAATGGCATCACTGGATTATTAGAGTACTCTCATGTACACCTCACCTCGGCTGGCTACAAGCGAGGAAACAAGCGCACTGCCACCCGCGGTAAAATTCTGATGCAATTTCTGTTAAGGTTCCATTAAATCGTGCTTGAGGGCTTACATACAACGAGTCTGGATGCGATACACTACGACCAGGTGGTTCGTGCCAGGGCGTGGCGTATCGAGGATGCCACGCAGAACAGGGAACCGGTAGGATGGACGCAAGCGGTGAGATTCTGTCGCTCTTAGAGGCGTTCCTCGCGGGCATGATCGTCGTCGGCGCGGTCGCGTGGCTCCAGCGGCGGATCGATGAGCGCAAGCGGCAGGTCGCGGAGGAACGGCGCTATGTTGCAGAGCGGCAACTGGAGAGCCGCCTGCACGAGATCGCGCGCCTGCACGACATGACCGGGGTGCTGCTCGAAGCCTATCCGCGCCCCGTCCTCGTCACCGACCAGGACCGCGTCATACTGTTCGCCAACAGCGCCTCGCTGGGACTCATCCAGCTCGCACGCGAACAGGTGATTGGCCGCGCTGCCGCCAGCGTCATCCAGGACTACGAGACGATGCGCGTGCTGCTCGAAGCGGGGCAGCGCCAGTCGCCCGTCGAGACGACCTTCCGTCGTGCCACCACCGGCCAGACCTGGCGTGTCTCGGTGACGCCCATTACGACGCCCCGCCAGCCAGCGCCCGGCGCCTCCGACTTGGATCCCGCGCCCGACGTGCAGCGCATGATCGTCGTCATCGAAGATTTGACCGAGCTGCGTCGGTTGGAGATCATGCGGCGTGATTTTGTGTCGCACCTCTCGCATGAGCTGCGCACGCCGCTGGCGGCCGTCAAGCTGCTGACCGACACGCTGGCCGAGAACGTCGAGGGCGATCCGGTGGCGGCGCGTGGCTTCGCGCGGCGTATCAGCGGCGAGATCGATCATCTGACACAGATGGTCGCCGAGCTGCTGGAGCTTTCGCGCATCGAGTCGGGCAAGATCAAGTTGCGGACAGAGGCGGTGGAGATTGCCGGACTGATCGAGGCGAGCATCGATCGGATGAGTCCACTGGCCGAAGAGCGGAACATCCGCCTGGCATCGGCAGTTCCGGACGGCCTGCCCGATGCCTGGTCCGATGCGAGCCGTGCGGGTGAGGTGCTCATCAACCTGATTCACAATGGCATCAAATATACGCCGCCTGAAGGCACAGTCACGATCTCGGCGGAGGTGATCGAGACAACAGCAGCGGGCGAGCCTCTTAGCGCGGACCAGCAGGGCCAGGCCGACACCGCGCCACAGCGCATGTTGGCCGTTCATGTGGCGGATACTGGCATCGGCATTGACGAGGACGATCTCCCGCGGGTCTTCGAGCGCTTCTTCAAGGTGGACCGCGCCCGCACGCGCGAGATGGACGAGGCAGCGTTTCCGGAGGCGCGCGCTGCGGCAGGCACCGGGCTGGGCCTCGCCATCGCGCGGCACCTGGTGGAGCTACATGGTGGCCGTGTCTGGGCGGAGAGCCGCGTGGGCCGTGGCAGCGTCTTCTCCTTCAGCCTGCCACTCGTCAGCGCATCGGCGGAAACGTCTGCCGTCGAGCCGCCTGCTCCAGATATCAGCGCGCCCGCGCACCCGTGACACGGCAGCTATGAATGGACATATCAATGGACGAATCAATCTGGCGCCAGTTCATAGATCCCCAAGGGCGCTTCCGTGTTCATATCCCTGTATCCTGGCAGGTAGACCTGTGGGACGGCGCGTTTACCCACAGCCAACACGGTCGAGTCTGGCAGGGGACTCGATTCATCGCTGGAATGCACCCGCCAGCTGGTGATGCGAATACGTGGAGCATGGGCATGTCAATTCGCATCGAGCAGTTCGATGACACCCCGCCGCCGATTTTCGGAGATATTCACGAGCCGACCGATCTCAGCTTTCTCCGAACCCACTGCGTTACGCACAACTCGGACTGGCTGACCGGGATCGCGGGTCACTTGCGCGTCCACGTACAGTATGGAATCCAGAGCGGTTCACGCAAATACACCTCCGAGGACTGGCAGCCACCCGCGCTGTTGTCGTCGGACGAGCAGCATAGACGGCGGGCGCTTGTCCAGCGCATCATCAACTCGTTTGAATTGCTCGTGTCCGGTTGAGGTCTGGGGTCGTTCGAGAGCGCCTTGCGGCGGGTGTAGCGCGCATGATATCCTGCGTTTCAAGCGGGTCGCCAATGGCGGCGAATACCCCCGACCGGCAAGGTAAACGCTATGCTGACGGTGCGCCAGGCGCTGGCAATGGAAGTCTTCGCGGGAAGTCGCGTGGTCGCGGGGAAGGATGGCCTCGACCGCGAGATACGCTGGGCGCATCCCGTCGATATTCCCCATGCCAGCGAGTGGGTGCGCGGTGGCGAGCTGCTGCTCACCACGTTCTATGGCCTGCGCGATGACCCGGAGGCGCAGATTCACCTCTGCGCCGAGCTGGCCGAGAAAGGGCTGGCGGGTATGGTGGTCGCCATCGGCGGCTATCTGGATGCGGTACCGGACGCCATACGCAGCGCCGCCGACGCCGCGCGCTTCCCCATCATCGAGATGCCGTGGGATGTCCCGTTCGAGGATGTCGTCCGCGCCATCTCTGAACAGATCATCAACGAGCAGTATCAGCTTTACAAGCAATCGCTCTCGATCCACGGCTCGCTGACGCGCCTGGTGCTGGATGGCGGCTCATTGCAGGATGTCGCCCAGGAGCTTTGCAAGCTGCTGCAACGCCCCGTCGAGATTGATGACCTCTCGTTCTCTGTGCTGGCCGCCGCGGGCTCCGAGACCGAGATCGACGACAGCCGCCGGACTGCTTTGCGCGAAGGGCGTAGCGCGCCGATGCTGCTGGAGCATCTGCGACGCACAGGTGTGCTCTCGCGGATTCGCACAAGTTTTGAGCCGGAGCGCATAGACGCGGACGAGACCACCAGCGCGTACGGTATGACGATGGCGCGCATCCTGGCGCCGATTGTCGTCGCGCGCAAGATCTATGGCTACGTCTGGATCATCGCGGGCAGGCGCGAGCTAGAGCCGCTTGACTTCCATGCGATTGAGCATGCCGCCACCGTCGCCGCGCTGATTCTCTTCCGCGATCAGACGGGCCGCCAGGCCGAGGAGCGCGCCGAGAGCCGCATCTTGAGCCGGCTGCTGGCCGAAGACGCGCGGCTCGATAATACTCTGCGCGAGGAGGCGGCACGTTTCCGCCTGCGGCTGGAGGCGCCCCACGCCATCATCGTGATTGACGCGGGGAGCAACGAAGTACGCGCCGTCGAGCTGGCCGCGCGCAACGCCGCCCGCCGTGCCGGGCTGGCCGCGGCAATGGGCGAGCGCGCCGGGCGGGTTGTCGTGCTAGTCGAAGGCTCGCGGTCGGAGGCGATTGTCGAGCTGTGTCAGCGCATCATCACCGAGGCGCAGCCGCTCGAAGACACCATCAGGGTAGGCGCCAGCCCGCTGCATGAAGACGCCGCGACGCTCCAACGCGCCTATGAGCATGCCCTGGAGGCGCTGGCGTTGCTTCCGGCGCTTGCCGATGACCGCAAGGTCGCCCAGTTCGACGAGCTTGGCATCCTGCACTGGCTGCACGCCGTCCCGCAGGATCTGCTGGCGGAGAACGCGTTCGCCCGTAGCATCCAGCGGCTGGCGGAGCATGACCGCGCGCGGGGCGCCGAGCTTCTACACACACTGGAAGTCTTTCTGGAGTGCGATGGCAATAGCGTGCGCGCGGCGGAAAAGCTGATCGTCCACCGACACACGCTCAAGTATCGTCTGCAACGTATCGAAGAGTTGTGTGACGTGGACCTGAGCGATCCGCTCTGCAAGCTCAACCTGCGGGCGGCGCTGCTCTCGCGCCGCATGCGTAACGCCCATGGCGGCGAGTAGTGTGAGCCAGAGCCTACCCATTCGCGTGACGGTTTGCTCTGCGGCCCCTCCCCTTCTAGGAGAGGGGTTGGGGGAAAGGTTCGCTCCGTTCGCCATAATGGCCAAAGAACCTCGGCCAACGTCCAGACCGCTGGCCCTTGAGCCTGGTTCGGCTGGCCCATATACTGCCCACAATTGAGGATGCGCGGCCAACCAGACATTGCTGTCAGGGGCGGCCATCATCACACGAGGAGGTACGAAATGGCTCTCAAGACGCTGACGACTGATCGGCTGCTGATTGATGGTGAGCGTGTCGCGACCGCCAGGACGCGGACGCTGGTGAATCCCGCCACGGGCGCGCCCGCCGACGTTGTGCCGGAGGGGAGCGTCGAAGACGTGCAGCGCGCGGTGGCGGCGGCGAAGGCGGCGTTCGACGACGGACGCTGGTCGGGCATCGGGCCGAGCGCTCGGTCCTCCGTGTTGTACAAACTGGCCGACCTGATCGAAGAGCACCTGGACGAGCTGGCCGCGCTGGAGTCGCGCAATGTCGGCAAGCCCATCAAGCTGGCGCACGATAGCGACCTGCTGTTCGCAGTGGACTGCCTGCGTTTCTTCGCGGGCGCCGCGCGCACCCTGGATGGGCGGGCGTCGAGCGAGTACGTGCCAGGATACGCCAGTGTGATTCGCCGCGAGCCGATTGGTGTGGTGGGCCAGCTGGCGCCGTGGAACTATCCGCTAATGATGGCGATTTGGAAGATTGGTCCCGCGCTTGCCGCTGGCAATACCGTCGTGCTCAAGCCCGCGCCCGAGACGCCACTCACCTCGCTCGCGCTGGGGCAGCTGGCGATGGAGGCCGGACTGCCCGCGGGCGTCTTGAACGTGGTGACTGGCGGCGACGATGTCGGCGTGGCGCTGGTGGCGCATCCCGACGTGCGGCTGATCTCGCTGACCGGCGCGAGCGAGACGGGCAAGGCGGTCATGCGCGCGGCGTCCGATACGCTCAAGCGGGTGCATATGGAGCTGGGAGGCAAGGCGCCTTTCATCGTCTTCGACGACGCCGACCTTGAGGCCGCGGCGCAAGGCGCGATTGTCGGCGGCTTTGTCAATACCGGACAAGATTGCACCGCCGCCACACGCATCTATGTGCAGCGCGGCTCATTCGACGCCTTCGTGAAGCGCTATCTCGAGCTGGTGGGCGAGGTGCGCGTCGGCGATCCGTCGTCGCAGCAGACCGATATGGGGCCGCTCGTCTCTGAGGCACAGTTGCAGCGGGTCGAGGCGCTGGTGGCGACCGCGAAGGGCAAGGCGCGCTTCCTGGCGGGCGGTGAGCGGGCCAGCGTGGCGGGCATGGAGAACGGCTTCTTCTTCCAGCCAACAGTCATTACCGATGTGGCCGACGACGCGCAGGTCGTTACCGACGAAATATTTGGGCCGGTGACGGTGGTGTTGCCGTTTGACGACGAGGGTGAGGTCATTGGTCGGGCGAACGCGGTGCGCTACGCGCTGGCTGGCTCTGTCTGGACAGGCAATGTGCAGCGGGCGATGCGGGTGAGCGGCGCGCTGGAGTTTGGCACCGTCTGGGTGAACGATCACCTGCCCTTGACGCCGGAGATGCCGCACGGTGGCTTCAAGCAGAGTGGCTTCGGCAAGGATATGTCCATCTACGCGCTGGACGACTACACCCAGATCAAGCATGTGATGCTCGATACGTCGGGCGATCAGCGCAAGGGCTGGCACTACACTATCTTCGGCGACGCGGAGTAAATCAGGCGACTGACTTGCTGGCTGTTCTCCATAATGTTTGGGGGCAGCCAGTTTTTGTATGGCGCCCAACTAATCATCCGACGAAACACTCAATGCGAGATACGTGGTTGGACCGTATACGGCTGCAATTCGGATGGTCGCACGATAGCCGTTCCTGAGGCCGGAGAGTTGCGTGGCGGCTCCGCTATAGGTCGTGGCTCCATCGACCTGGATGGTGTAGTGTACGCCATTACGGCTCATGACAAAGCTATTAGCCCCTGGTGCGCCGATCACTGTACCATGGAGAAAACTGCCAACGCCGAGAGGAGTGGCTGTTGGTCTGGGGGCGGTCGTCGCCGTGGGTTGGGGTGTCGCCGTTGCCTCCGGCGTGGCGGTTGCCTCGGGGATCTCTGTGCTCTGCGCGGTCGCCGTTGCGGACGAGCCACTGTTCGCAAACGCGCCGTCCAGTGGTGATGAGCGAAGCGCGAGTGTGCTGGCGCCAACAGCCGCGGCCATACAACCGATAATGATTGCTCCAATAAGAGCGACGCCTACCCGACTGCGAAACCACGCGCCCATCTCGTCTTGACCCTCCCGATGATGATCGCTGAATCACCTAGCGATCAAGGCTATTATGCCCTAACTGTCCCTCTTGCGCGGCACTTTGTTCTCAGGTATGACAAATGGGTAATGCCCGTAATGAAAGTCGCGGCATTGGCGACCTCGTTATGACGATATTCACCTGATTCCAGTGGCGCTAGCCAATAAGTCCTGAAAAGCTATGCCGTAGTGTCATCTCCTTGCAGCCTTAGTAGCGAGGACAAGGATGACAAGCCAACCGGGTAGAGCAGGCTGGCATGCACCGCATCTTGACGACATCTGGCTTAGCTAGGGCAATGGCTCCACGGCGTGATACCCAGGGAAGGGCCATTTGGTGAGGCGCGATAGTATGGAACGAGGGAGTGCAAGCGTATGAGGCGACTCACGAGTGCTTTTTCACGATCATCGCAAGTCGTGATGACGCGATCACCCCAGGAGAACAATTCGCGATCACCGCAAGATAACATGACACGTGCCCTGCCGCTGGCCGCGCCAACCAATATGCTGCCAGTCCAGGTGATCGATCGCCAAGTCATCGCACCGGATGTGGTATCGGTTCAGATCGTGCTGCCAGGGACGAGTCAGGCGCCCGCGCCCTATTTGTCTGGCCAGTTTGTCACTCTGGCGCTGCCTACCCCTCGCGAGACACTCTACCGCTCGTATTCGCTCTGCGGCGATGGCGATCCTTCGCGCCCATGGGAATTGACTATCAAGCGCATGCAGATGGGCGCCGTTTCCAGCTACTTCTACCAGTCAGTGCAGCAGGGCACGCTCCTTTATGCCAGCCTGCCTCGTGGAACATTTACGTTGCCTGGCCGTCTCACCCCGGAGATGGCGTTCGTATTTGTCGCGACGGGCAGCGGCATCACGCCGATTATGGGTATGTTGCGATCCATCCAGCGCATGCCCGCGCAGGAGCGTCCGCTGGTGCAGTTGCACTATGCATCGCGCACCCCAGACGACATCATCTACGGCGACGAGTTGGACGCGATGGACCCGGATCGCATCTGGCTGCGGCAACTCCACTATGTCTCGTCTGAGGGCTATCGGATGACCGTCGATGATATTCTCGATTATGCTGGGCCAGCGGCGGTGCGCGCGCACTGGTATATGTGCGGCGCTGACAATCTCAAGCGCGAATTGCAGACCGAACTGGAGGCGATGGGCGTCTCGGCGCGGCAGATTCACACGGAGGTCTTTGGCTCGCAGCATGGCCCAGCCTATCGGATCGGCCAGTCGGTGGCCTCTACCGAGCCTACGGATCTGTTCATCGCGGATACTGGCGATGCGCTCAATGTTGAGCCAGGCGAAACATTGCTCGCGGCGCTGGAGCGCAACGGCTATCATCCCGATTTCAGCTGTCGCGCGGGCATCTGCGGGTCGTGCAAGCTGCGCATGCTCGAAGGTGAGGTCGATCAGCCGGGCGAGATCCTCTCGCCAGCCGAGAAGGCCAACGGCTATGTCCTCAGCTGTATCGCGCATCCGCTGGGCCAGGTGACGCTTGCCTCGGGTGGTCGCGCGCCGGCTGGGATGGTGCGCCGCAAGGTGACTGGCATCAGCGGTGGAAAATCGCGTACCTCGGTCACGGGCGTGCGTGCAGCGGCGCTAGTTGGGATGAGCGCCCTGGCTATTGGATCATGGTCACTGACGAACCATCAGCCAGGCAGCTGGACAGCGGCAGCCGCGGCGGGAAACCCGCAA
>DATBIB010000144.1:0-12053 GCA_036557205.1 Ktedonobacterales bacterium
GCTCGACGTGTTACAGACGGTCAGGCCATAGCTACTAAATGGGTTAACTGGCGGATTCGGCGGAGTAGGCAGGTTATCCGGCAGTTGATAGGGCTTCGACGGATCGAGATTGGCCGGAAGTTGATTGGCGGGATAACCAAATAAGAAATCCACCTTGTTCACCTTCAGGTCGCCAATCTGCACATAGCTGATTTGCCCAGCGCTGTCGCTGCTGCATGGGTGGCCAGAGGTGACGGATCCGGTCGTCGCCTGCGTCGGCTCAGGGGTCGGGGTTGGCTGGATTGTCGCGGTCGGCTGCGTCGTCGCAGTCGGCGTGCCTCCCTGCGCCGGGCCATTGGATTGCCGCCCGAAGACGGCGAAGAGCGTCGCCGCCAGCCCGATGATCAGCAACGCCGCAATAGTCGCCAGCACCGGGCGGGTGCGCGTGTTCGGCGTATGCCGCGGCGGCCGCCGGTCTGGGCGCGGCAGAGTGGGCATTTCGTACGTCGTCTCATCCGGGTAATTGAACATAGAATTATCTCTCTGACCTCCCCAAGATGCCTGGGACTGATGATGATTCATCCACGCGGGGGATGTCGATGGAACGCGCGCGACGGCGAGCCGGACGAGGTCATCGGCGGCGGGCGCGGTGCGCGCGAAACGGCCCATATAGGTGTAGAGCGCGGCATCCAGCCGGTCGTAGGCCGCCAGTTGCGCCTGGCAGTAGCCGCAGGTGGCGAGATGGGCGCGCAGAGACGCATCTTCGACGTGGGTAAGCGTTCCCTGCCGGAATTGCGGCAGAAGCTCCGCGAACCTGGCGCATTCAGGGCCGGACGGATGCCGCATGTTAAAGGTGTTCATGGCCGTCCTCCCGGATTGGAGGCGTTTTGCGCCAGATAGGCAGAGAGCAGGCGTCGCTTCGCCCGGCCGATGCGTTTGCCCATCGCCGTCGCGGATGAGCCGATGATCGCGGCGGCTTCCTGGGCAGTGAATCCCTGGACGACCATCAGCAGCAGACAGGCGCTATCTTCCGGCGTGAGGATGGCCAGCGCGCGTTGCATCGCCTCGGTCTCGGCCACCAGCTCCTCGAACGAGTAAGATGTCCTGTCCACTGGGAGTCTCTCGAAATCCAGCAGCTCATGGAGTGACTCCCAGCGAATCAGCCGCCCGCGCCGCAGGCTATCGACCGCGCGCCGGTAGGCGACACGATAGAGCCAGCGCCGTATTTCCACCTCATCGCCGTTGGCCAGCAGCGGCGGAGCGCCCTGTAGCGCCGCGCTCCACGCCGCGATAAATGTGTCTTGCAGCAGGTCGCGCGCAAGCTCCGGATCATGCACGAGCCCGCAGAGAAACACATGCAGCGGCTGGGTGTAGCGCCGCGCCAGCGCGGTGAATGCATCGAGCGAGAGATTGCTCACAAGCTCCACAGAGACTACTTTCTGCCGAGATGACGAGAAGCGCCTGCCTTCTCTCTCAGTATTTCTATCGAATGAGACGGCTACTTTTTGACAGGTCATCCTAAAAGACGGCCGAGAATGATGCATGCCTGGCGCGATACAATCCAGTGCGTAGGTAGAACGGCTGAGCGTGACGAGAAGCAGCAGGCCGGAGACAAGGCGAGGAGGCTGGTCAACGTGGTCAATCGTGGCGAGTACGCGGTGTTGTGGGACGTTGACGGCGTCTTGATCGACAGCGGCGAGCAGCATCGCCGCGCCTGGGAGCAGCTGGCGCGCGAAGAGCATCTGCCCTATAGCGACGCCGCCTTCTGGGCCACCTTCGGCATGCGCAACAGCGATATCTTCCCACGGATGTTCGGCGTCTCCGGTCCGCCGGAGCGTATCGCCGCGCTGGGCGACCGCAAGGAGGCTACCTACCGCGCGCTGCTGGCATCGGAGGCCGTGGCGCTTCCCGGCGCAAAGGAACTGCTGGCGGCGCTGCACACGGCGGGCTACCGGCAGGCGCTCGGCTCGTCGGCGCCGCCCGCCAACCTGGAGGCGATCATCCAGCTGCTCGGTATCGCGCCCTACCTCGATGCGGTCGTCTCCGGCGAGCAGGTGGCCCATGGCAAGCCCGCGCCCGATATCTTCCTCGCCGGGGCAGAGCGTCTGGGCATCGCGCCCGCGCACTGTCTCGTCATCGAAGACGCGCCCGCCGGGGTTGCCGCTGCCCACGCTGGCGGGATGCGCTGCCTGGCGGTGCGCCGCGCGGGCCAGCCCGACGCGCCCGGTCTCGCCGCCGCCGACGCGCTGGTAGATTCACTGGAGCATGCAAGCGTCGCCCTGGTCGACCGCCTGCTGGGCATCGCCGCGCGCTAACCAAATGAGTGTTTGGCAAAGCTGAAGCTACGTTGGCAGTGGGACCGCGGGCGCAAGACGGATCGCGACCAACAGTCCAATGGCTCCCACCAGCCCTGCCAGGCTCACGAGGTTGCTCGCCCGGCGCGCACGCTCATGGAGAATGTTGTATGCAAGCGCCACTGGGGCAGGTAGCGCCAGATGGGCAATCGAGGCGCCGTAGGCGAGAGGGCGTATGGAAATCTCCTCTGGCGAGAAGCCGTACAGGCCTTCCACGAAGGTGTGCTCAGGGTGACTGTCGTGAAGAAGTGCGTAAAGCGCGATGAGGGACAGCGCGAAAATCACGAGGAGCGCGCTGAAGGAGAGCCAGTCGCGGTTGCGTCTCGCCTCAACGATCGTGCCGAGAGCAGACCCCAGCGTCGCGAGGAACGCGACAACCACTGCCAATGTTATGAAGGCAAACGACGTCAGGTCTGCCGTCCTCTGGCTTATCGGCTGCGCGGCACATGCTTCACCGGTACACTCGTTCGCAAAGACGCCCAGGTATAATCCCCCGGCAAGCGCCCACAACAGCACGGCGAGCGCCGCGCCATAGGCTGACATCAAGCCTCCGATTGGTTCCCGATTTTCCATAGCTCCCTCCGCGCGCCCGATTCCGCTATGAACCTGGCAACCCACCAAGACTACGCTCCATCGCTTTGGCATCTCTCGTGGTGGGGGCTGTGTGGCGTTGCTCAATTGCTACAGCAGGAAGTGAGAAAAATGCTGAGGATGCCACTGGAGGCGAGCACATCAGTCCAATCTCATCTCTGTCTCTAACAACATTACGAGCAACGCAATAATTCACAATGTCGTAACGCTGGCCGTAGCGGTTGCGGAACGATGCCAGGCTATGCTGAGGATGACAAAGAAAAAGGAGAAGACGAACATTGAACTGAGCGAGGAGGTTTCCCGATGCAAACGCTCATTGCCACCCCACCCGAAGCGACTCAGCCAGCCACATCCGCTGCCATCCCTGTAGCGTCGCAGACTATCACCGCCGTCCCAGTCCGCAGTCGCGCGGCCAGAGCGCATATCGCCATCGCGCGTATCCTGCTGGGCGGCGTCACGCTACAAATCTTCTTCGCCGGGCTGGGCGTCTTCGGCGTTTCGAGCTTCCTGCCGCATATGATTCTGGGAACGCTGGTCATCCTTGGCTCGCTGGCGCTGCCGCTGGTCGCCTGGCGCGGGCATCTCGGCGCGGCGCTCCTGCGCCGTTCGTGGCTGGTCTTCGGCCTGATGATCCTCCAGGGGCTGCTGATCGACGCTGGCCGCATCATCCCGCTCATCGCGGCGTTCCATCCGGTGAACGCGATGCTGCTGGTCCTGCTCGTCGCCAGCATGGCGCGCATTACGCGCGACCGCTAATTTAGCTTACACGCTGGCTCCCCCTCTCCTCGTGGGAGAGGGGGCTGGGGGGTGAGGTCCATACCAGCGCCAGCGGCTCCTGCCGCACCTGCACGCCGGGGATCTGCGCCAGCAGCGCGATGACCCACTGCGCCCCCGCCGATCCCAGGCCCAACGCAAATAGCGCCGCCGCATCCAGCGACACACCTGTGCAGAGCGCCTGCCACGCCGCGGCGAGCACCTCAGCGGGAATCGCGATCTCACGCGCCATCTGGCCATCACGGGCCGGGGAATACCAGACGACTACCTCACGCGCGCTGGCGTAGAGCACATCGAAGCCGCCCGCGCCCATCGGCGGCGCGCAGGGTTCCGCCAGCGTCCGCAGATAGCGCAGGATGCTCTCGAATTCGGGCGTGATCGAAACCGCTGCCACCTCGTCCATCTTCGGCGCTCATTCCCCGCGCTGCTACGACTACTGTCGGAAAAGCTCCGAGACCGAGCGCCCTTCGTGGATGCGCGCAATGGCCCCGGCAAATAGCTGCGCGACGGAACACTGCGCAATCTGGGGGATGCGCTTCTCTGGCGGTAACGGGACGGTATCAGTAATCACCAGTTTCTTGATCGGGGAATGCTGGATATTCTGGATGGCCGGACCGGAGAGGATACCATGCACCGCCGCGGCGTAGATTTCGCGGGCACCGCTCTCGCGCACCACCTGCGCCGCCTGTATCAGCGAGCCTGCCGTGCCGATCTCGTCGTCCACGATGATGGCGTTCTGCCCCTCCACGCTGCCTATCAGACCAAGGCTCTCCACTCCGCCCGCGTTATTGGTGCGCCGTTTCTCGATGATCGCCAGCGGGGCATTCAAGTCCTCGGCAAAGTTACGCGCCTTCTTGGCGAAGCCGGTGTCGGTGGCGACGACGGTAAAATCGCTGAGCTTCAGCGAGCGAACGTAGTTGACGAGAATGGATTCCGCGGTCAACTCGTCCACCGGGATGTTGAAGAAGCCCTGAATCTGACCCGCATGCAGGTCCATCGTCAGCACACGATTCGCGCCCGCGACGGTGATACAGTCGGCGATCAGGCGCGCCGTGATGGGGACACGCGGCTGATCTTTCTTATCGGTGCGGCCATAGGCATAGTAGGGGATCACCGCCGTCACACGCTGGGCCGAGGCGCGCCGGAGCGCGTCTATCATGATCAATACCTCCATGATGGAGGCGTTCACCGGTGTGCTAAACGGCTGGACGAGGAAGACGTCTTTGCCGCGGACGTTCTCATTGATCTTGACGAAGATGTTCTCGTTGTCGAACTCAAAGACCTCGGCATCGCCCAGCGGGATACCAAGGTGCGTGCAGATATCCTCTGCCAGTTGCTGGTGCGCTCGCCCCGTGAAGACGGCCAGTTCGCTCATCTGCCCCTCGACCTCGTTGTCTCAATCGTAGTGCGAGCGTGTGCGCTGGCGGGGAGGATTGGAGCTGGCCCACGCACGCACGAACAGCCTGCGCCACCTGAAGTATAACACGATGACGCCGTTCACTTGCACACACATAGCCTGTGTAGCACAGTCCGATGGGACTCTGTGGGACTCATAGGAGTCTCCTGACGCCAATCGTGCTCAGGTGATACAATTGGCCGCTATACAGGTAACAGGCATTCGATATGGCACAGCGTGCGTCTGTAGCTCCGCATAACACTTTCCAGGCACTCAACATGGAAGATGTGGGGGATCAAACGATGAACGTACTGGCGGTAACTGGCCGACGTATTGACGCGGACGATGCGGATCCGGTGCGCTTCTCGCTCATACATGCGCCATATGTACATCAGGCGATTACGTCTGCGATGCGCGAGATGCTGATAGAGGCAGTGGTCTGTTCTGCCGCCTGTGGCGCCGATTTGCTGGCGCTCAACGCTGCCAGTGAATTGTGGATCCCAGCCTGGATTGTGTTGCCTTTCGACCGCGAGCGCTTTCGCGAGACCTCTGTGGTTGATCGTCCCGGTGATTGGGGGCCAATCTTCGACCGGCATTTGGACGAAGCTGAGCGGCACAATACTGTGCGCCTGATAGACCCTGTCGATGATGAGCTTGAGGCCTATAGAATGGTGCAAACTGCGATTCTCGATCTCGCCACAATGTTAGCCAGTCATGATGAAGGCGAGCCACCAACGAAGCCCGCAGGACGGGTTGCCGCCCTGGCAGCGTGGGACGGAGCGTCACGCGGTCCCGACGACTTCACCGTCGCATTCATCGAAGAGGCACGCCAGCGCGGCATTCTGACTCGTCAACTGAGAACCTGAAGATGGCGAAAGAGACCTCGCCCACTTCTGCGAATCTCCGCGACCCCAGAGCGTCAGCGTCAGATTGCTGTCGGCAAAACGCCAATCCTGACCGACGCTGATGAACATAGCGGCCTGGACAATCTAACTCACTGGTTGCGCAGGATGGTGAACCAGTTGAGCTGCTCGCCGGTCGCCACTTTCTGGCCCAGATCCAGCCCGTCCAGCACCTCATAATGCCTGCCGTCGGTCAGCCCGAGCACCACCGGCTGCGCGGTCCATCGGCCCTTCACCAGCACCAGCACATAGGCGGGCGTGGGGTTATCCTGCGAGTAATCCGTGCCGGAGTTCTGTAACTGGGTGAGCATCTGCCGCGCCTCGGCGAGCGCTTTGGTTGCCGCCGCCTTGCTGATGAGCGTCGAGTGTTTCGGGTCGGCGGCGTAATGCGCGTAGGCCACGGCGCTATTGGGGATGAGCTTCACCGCGAAGCGCTGCGCCGTCAGCACCGTCATCTTCGCCGTCATGCCGGGCAGCAGCGCCTGGCCGGTCGTGTTCGCCGTCCCTGAGCTCACCGACTGGCCGTCAACATCCACCGTCATCGGGTAGAGGACAATATCGTGAGTTGCCTGCCCAAACGGCGAGACGCCACTCACCGAGCCACTGAAGATGCGATTCTTGAACGACGGCACCGTGAAACGCACCGCGTCTTGCGGCAGCACCACGCCGACCTGCGATTCGTTCACCGTCGCCGCGATTTGCAGCGCGTTGAGATCGGCAATCTGGATGAATGACGCGGCGCTGCTCTTGGCGCCGCCGCTGGTCTGGCCCACAACGCCGTTGATCGCCGCGATGGTCCCCCCGTGGGGCGCCTTGAGAGTGGCGGCGGCCAGATTGTCCTGCGCGGTCTGTAGGGCTGCCTTGGCCGAGTTGTATTGCGCCTGAGCCGTATTGGTCTGCTGCTGGGCCTGCGCGTTCATGCTGTCGGCGGCGGCGAGCGCGGCGGCGTACTGGCTTCTCGCCTGGGCGACGCAGTTGGGTGGCGGAGTCGAGACGCGGTTGCACTGGGCTATCGCCGCCTGCTCAGTCGTATAGGCGCTGTCCGTCAGCGCATTGGCGGAGGTCTGGACCTTATCCTGGTTGGTCTGCGCGCTGGATAGCGCCGCCGACGCGCCATCGACGGCCACCTGCGCCTGGTTCACCGCATCCTGGAGCTGAGTGGTATTGAGTTGCGCGAGGGTATCGCCCTGCGAGACCTGCTGGCCGACTGTCACGTTGATCTGAGCTACCGTCCCTGTCACCGCGAAATCGGCGCCGTAGACAGCGCTCCGCAACGTGCCAGTCGTCTGGAACGAGAGCACCATGTTGCCCTGCGTCACCACTCCAAACGTCAGATAGGGCTGGCGCGAACGCACGATGATGGCGAACGTGGCAAAGAGAATCAGCGCCAGCAGCGCCACCGAGAGCGCGGGTATGAGCCAGCGCCGATGCTCCCACCAGAGCTTGTTGAACCTGCGGCTTCCATCCATCGATGTCACCGAGTAATCCGTCTCGGTTATGGGATCGACGTACCGCCCAGGCATCGTCGTCTCGGTGGCATTGGGTTCGTCTGTGAAGGGGGTATGTGGCGTTTCCTCCATGGTGCTCCTCTATCCCTTCAAGGCGCGCGGACGCTCCATGGCATGAGCATCTCTCAAGCGCCGCATCAGCGATACACTCTGAGTATTCTGAGTATATGGACGAGTTGCGCGCCACGGCGTCACCAGATGGCCAGAGCATATCGTTCCGATGAACCGTGAACCGCCCGGCACTGCGCCTAATAGACTTACGCTTTGCAGTTAGACGCGGATAGTATAACCGTAGTTGACCCTTTTCTCAAACGTCTGTCTTGGGTTACAGGTTCCAGCTGAACTGTAGCGGCGGATAGCGGTCCATCTCCTCTATCCCACTTGACGCGCCGCCTGCTACGCCGTAGACTGCGATGCGCCCCGCGATAGCCACGGGCTGGAAAAGGAAGCGCTGGCGATGGCCGCAGATCTGTCAGGCGATGCGACGACACACCCCGTAGCGAGCTGCTTTCTCTGCCCATGGGAGACGCAGCGCGCGGCCCCCTGTGATGTGGCCAGCGTCTCCGGCGAGCTGCGCGCCGCGACGTTCGACCCGAAACTGCGCCAGTTGGAGTTGACGCTGCGCGACGAACGCGGCGAGACGTTGCGGGTGCGTTGTGAGGAGCAGGGGCGCGCCCTCTGGCGCGAGCTATCGGCCTATCCGCCGGACCGCTGGCGGGGTTTGCGCCTATATATCCACCATCTCGCCCGCACGTCCACCGCCGAGACGCTACGGCTGCTGCCCGCAGGTGTGATCGTGCTTGAGCCCGACCTGCTGCTCAACATCACCGATATCAACAACGCCGAATACTGCGTGCGCCAGTATCCGCTACGCCGCATGGCGCCCTCGCCGCCGAGCGCGGCCTCGCTGCGTGGGACGCTCATACATACGGCCTTCAAAGAGCTGCTCAAAGGCGGCGATGAACCCATCGAAGTCTATCTCCAACGCGCCCTGGATGCGGCGCAGGTCGAGCTGGCGCTGCGGCAGATCAGCGAGGGGGAGATGGCCGCCGAGGCCGCGCCCCACGTGCGCGCGCTGGCCGCGTGGTATGCCCAGAGCCGCCAGAATCTCTGGCGCACCGCCCCCGACATCCGCGCCGAGACGTTTCTGCTGGCGCCGGAGGTTGGCCTGAAAGGGCGGCTCGATGTCTTGTTGCACGATCCCCACGGCGGGTCGCTGCTCGAATTGAAGACCGGCAACGTCCGCGCGTCGCTGCCCAAACGTGAGCATCGCTGGCAGGTACATGGCTACCAGACGCTGCTGGCCGCGCGCTTTCCGGGACGGCAGGATGGCCCCGGCGCGACGCTGCTCTATAGCGGAACGCCCGGACGCGCCGACGCCTACATGATCCCCTTCATCCACCGCGATCTGCAACGAGTGATGGAGCTACGCAATGCGCTGGCGCTCGTCCACGCGACCGGCGCGGTGCCCCCGCCGCCCTCCGCGCTCAAGTGCGCGCGCTGTATGGTGCGGCAGGACTGCCTGCGCGCCTCGGCGTTGCTTGGCTGGCAGCCGCCCGACCTGCCCGACGTGCTGGAAACAGTTGACCAGGAAGACGCCACGATGTTCGCGGAGATGTACGACCTGCTACGGCAGGAGGCGCGCGCCGCCGAGGTCGAGGGCAGCGCGCTCTGGAAGGCGACGCGGGATGAGCGGATGCGGCGTGGCGCGGCGCTAGGCGACCTCAGGCTGGTGGGCGAACCGCGGCGGACCGCGAAGGGCGAGTGGGAATACACCCTCGAAGGCGTGCAGGGCTCCGATCTGCGTGAGGGCGACGCCGTACTGGTGAGCGAGGGCGATCCCGTGCGCGGCGCGGTGGTCAGCGGCACGATTCTGCGTATCGAGGCGCAACGGGTCGTCGTCTGGACGCCGGAGCGGATCGCCAATCCCACCCTGCTCGACCGCTACGAGAGCGATATCGTCCATGATCGCACTGTGCGCAACCTGTGGCGCTGGCTGCGTGGCGCGCCCCACCTGCGCGAGCTGGTCCGCGGCGCCATCGCGCCCACCTTCGACGAGGCCAATGCCGCGACGATACAGCAGGCGTTGCCCGCCAGTCTCAATGCCGAGCAGCGGCTGGCGGTGGCCCGCGCGCTGGCCGCCCGCGACTATCTGCTGATTCAGGGGCCGCCGGGGACGGGCAAGACGAGCGTCGTCGCCGAGATTGCCCGGCGCGCGATGCAACGCGGCGAGCGCGTGCTGATCGGCGCGTTTACCAATCAGGCGGTGGATACGGTCCTGCGGCGGCTGCTGGCCGATGGCTGGGGCGACTTCGTGCGGCTGGGCCACGAGCTAAGCGTCGCGCCGGAGATACAGGGGAATCGGCTGGTAGCGCGAGCGCGGGGGCTGGCCGGAGAAGGAGCTGAATTGACGCCCGCACGCATCCGCGAGACGTTGCGCACCGCGCCGCTGGTGGCCGCGACGACCGCCACGTGGTCATCCGAGAGCTATGACGATATCGGCGAGCCGCTGCTCTTCGATCTGGCCATCCTCGACGAAGCGACCCAGTTGACACTCCCCGCCGCGCTCGGGGCGCTCCGGTTCGCACGCCGCTTTGTGCTGGTGGGGGATGATCGCCAGCTTCCGCCGCTGGTGCGGAGCGAGACGGCGGCAGCGCGTGGCCTGAAGCGCTCGCTCTTTGCCACGCTGCTGGAGCGTTGGGGCGCGGAGGCCAGCGTCCCCCTGCGCCGCCAGTACCGGATGCATCCCATCATCTGCGCCTTCCCGAGCGGCGAATTCTACGGCGATGCTCTGGTCGCGGAGGGGGCGGCGCGCACCGCTCAGTTAGCGCTGAGCGAGGAGGTGGCGGGACCCTTCGGGCGAGTCCTCGATCCGGCGCATCCGGTCGTCTTCATCGATGTGCCACTGGAACCGGACAAGCGCGGGCGCAAGGAGAATCAGGCGCAGGCGACCGTGGTGCGCGATCTGGTGGGAGAGCTGCGCCGGTTGGGTGTCGCGGCGGACACTATCGGCGTAATCGCGCCGTACCGGGCGCAGGTGGCCGCGATTCGCGCGCAGTTGGTGAAAAATGGCGAGACTGATGTGCTCGTAGATACGGTAGACCGCTTCCAGGGCGGCGAGCGGTCGGTCATCTTCTACAGCTTCGGCGGTGGAGGCGCGGCATCGTGGGGCGGGCGCGGGCCAGACTTCCTGGCGGACCCGAACCGGCTGAATGTGGCGCTGACGCGGGCACGGCACAAGCTCATCATCCTCGGCAATCGCGCCGCACTCGAAGAAATCCCGCTGCTGCGGCGGCTGGTGACGTACTGCGCGTCGCTCTACGATGGCCATGGGGGAATCATTCGGGCGCGGAGTGGCTCGCCTGGGGAGGCCGCTAGGCCGATAGCCCCTCGATAATCGCCTGCACCTCAGCCGCCATCACCAGCGACTGAATGCGCCGACGCACCGTCTCGACCGCGCGCGCGTCGGTCAGGCGGACATGCGCCAGCAGGCGCAGCGTATGCGGCAACACCCCGCTCGCCATCAGGAAATGCTCGTAGGCAAGCGGCTCCAGCGCGAGGGTGGAACAGAGCGGCACGACCACCACCTGGGCGATCTCGCCGCTTTGCCGCCCATTGACGGCGTCGGCGTCGATCTCAGGCGTCGCGTCCAGCGTCAATGGCGCCAGCCCAGGTCGGGCAAGCGTCCAGCCGTTATACGGCCGCGAGAAATCTGGACGCCGTCCACCGATCCGGCGGAAAACCAGCGTGTATTCGGTCACGAGAAAAGCCACCTGCGCGTATCCCTCTCAAACATCCATGGGTATCTCTCGATGCGGAGTTTCCTCCACTCACAAGGAGAGAACGAGACGCAAAAAATCAGGTAACAAGAGCCACATAAGTATCCCACCCCGCATACTCCATACCTGGACTACGCATTGGCGGTGCAGCGGGCGGCGAAAGGTACCCTAGAGTACCATATGGGGCAACCACCCGAAGAATAGACAGGTGTACAATAGAGGAGATTGAGAGGCAGGCGGCGTCTCCGAGGAGGTGCGGACGATGGGCAGACTCAGCAGGACCAGCGCGGCGCGCATTGCCGAGCGCGGGCAGGCGTTCCGCGCGCGCGATGTCCCAGACATCGCAGAGGCGGCGCAACCAGAGCCAGCCGCCCCGCCAGTCGTGGCGCCACCGGGCGCTGCCGCGATCACTATCGAGCGGCTGATTCTGCACCACCTGGATAACCGCACCGGCGAGATGCTGCTGGTCGAGGCGGAGCTAGCGCTGGATGCGCCCATCCACGCACTCTTTGCCAACTACATCGCCCAGGCGCTCGAAAACGCCGACTGGCAGGCGCGCTTTCTCACCGAACAGCCTGTCGCGCCAACCATACCCGACCTCTGCGCCAGGTTGCTGGGCGAGCCGTCCGCGTTCGTGGCGATCTCGCAGGAGATGGCGCGGCGCCTCTTCGCGCAGATGCGGCAGCGCCCCAATCAGATCAACCCCGGCGATTTCGTCGTCGCCACCTACACCGCGGCCGGCCTGCCCACGTCGCGCATTGCGCTCTTCA
>DATBIB010000145.1:0-50909 GCA_036557205.1 Ktedonobacterales bacterium
CTGGATGTCCGCCAGGA
Organism: Ktedonobacterales bacterium; assembly: GCA_036557205.1. GTDB lineage: Bacteria > Chloroflexota > Ktedonobacteria > Ktedonobacterales > JADMIN01 > DAHUXT01. The sequence goes on from DATBIB010000145.1 coordinate 18, forward strand.
TGAACTCGAGGAGCGCCCGTCCGGACCTCGTTCGGATCTCGCGCCGAAGGGCGGCGATGGAGGCCCGGGAGCGCTCGATCAGCTCGTCGACGATCGCCGGATCGGTCTCGATCGGGGCCGGCCCGGCGGCCGGCGGCGGCCCGCCCGGATCCTCGTCCGGGCGCGTCGGGACGAAGTCTCCGCGCTCGACGATGGTGCGCAGCGCGTCCCCGATCAGCGGATCGCCTCTCCCCATGACCTGGAGGAGTCCGGCGCGGCGGGTGGGCGAAGCCAGCTCCCCGGTGACGTCGACGAACAGCCTCCCGCCGGCCACGAACATCGGCCGCGGGGTCGTCATCTGCCAGAACGAGAGCCCCAGCGGCTTCATGGGGTCGGTCATCATCTGCCCGTGGCCGACGGAGACGTAGACGTGGTGCTCCTCATCGTCGGCCGGCGGGATGGGGAAGAGCGTGGTGATCGGCCGGCTCTGGACGATCTCGAACCCATCGTCGACAAGGCACCACTCGATGTCCTGGGGCTGGCCGAAGTGCGCTTCGATTCGCCTGCCCAGCTGGGCGAGTCGCACGGCCTGCGCATCCGTCAGCGCTGGCTGCTCCTGCCGCTCCGGCTCGATCGCCTGCGTCTGTGTCCCGCCTGCCGGTGCGGCGTGGATGGCAAGCTGCTTGGCGGCAATCGTCCTGGCGACGACCTGGCCGTCTCGCACCTTATAGACGTCCGCGTTCACCAGGCCAGAAACCAGCGCCTCGCCGAGGCCGAAGCTGGCCTCCACGGAGGCGACCTTCCGACTGCCTGTGACGGGGTCGGCGGTGAAGAGGATGCCAGACGCCTGCGGGAATACCATGCGCTGCACCACCACGGCCATCTGGACCTTCCGCGCATCGAAGCCGTTCCGCAGGCGGTACGTCACTGCCCGCTCGGTGAAGAGCGAGGCCCAGCACCGGCTGATGTGTTGGAGGATCGCCGCGGACCCCACGACGTTCAGGTAGGTATCCTGCTGGCCCGCGAAGGAGGCGGTCGGCAGGTCCTCCGCCGTCGCGCTGGATCGGACGGCGTAGGCGGCTTGTTCGCCGAGCTGGGCAAGCGGGCGGGTAATCGCCGCCGACAAATCGCCGGGGATGGCGATCTCTTCGAGGGTCCGACGGACCTCCGCACTGAGCGCGCTGATTGCCTCCCGGTCGTCTGGGTTCAAGCGCGACAGCTGATCGAGCTGATCTTCGAGCAACGGGGCTTCCGCCATGATCCGCTGGAAGGCGTCCGTCGTCACGCAGAAGCCATCCGGCACGCGGATACCTTCGATCCGCGATAGTTCGCCCAGATGCGCGCCCTTGCCGCCAACGACGGCGATCTGCGTCTGGTCGATCTCCTGGAAGCCCAACACGTAGCGGCCCATGCGCTCTCTCCTTCGTGCCATTGTGCATTGTCTCATGCGTGTCGCCTACAGAACCTCGCGGCGGATGCTCTATTCCGACTCTCGGCCAGCGAGTATACGACACGACCCGGGGCTTGCCGCAAGGCCTCCTCTGCGCTGTAAAATTAGAGTGGAAGGGAGTACATGGGCTCCTCCCCTTATCGCCCGCTTCCTTACTATCCACTGTATGCGGCTTCCCTCCTGGCGACGCGGTGGCGTGTGACAGTCCCGCTCATCGTCGGGCCGCGAATGTCCCACAGCGCGACATCATCATGCAAAGCGCGAACTCTCCGCGATGCGGACGCTATGAGGCGCTGATCGTCGCCCGCGCGTCTCCTGTTCGGGGTGCTGCTCTCGTTGCAGGTAGGCGACGGCGCTGGTGAGGATGGCGATGTCTTCGCGGGCGCAGCCGATCATGGCGTTGCATAGATGGCACAGCAGCTCGCGCACCTTGCCCGTCTGGTGGTTGTGGTCGACGACGAGCTTTTCCTCCGACGTACCGCAGATGGCGCACCTGCCGTGTTGGCGGGCGTGCATGGCGTTGTAATCTTCGATGGTCATGCCGTACTTGGCTTTCAGGTCCATTCTCCTGATTCGGTCAGGATATTTGGCGTCGCGCTCTTTGCGCTTCCTGAATTTGCATTGCTTGCACAGTGATTCCACACCATAGAGGCAAATCTTGTGCTTGTGAAATGCGGAGAGCGGTTTCCATTCCTTGCAAACAGTGCAGACTTTTCCCTGCGGTTTCTCATCGTCTGAATGGTCGCGTGGATCACCACCACAACAGGTTCTGCAGCGACCGCGTAGAGCAATCCCATCCCTATTGACTCGCCAGAACTCGGCCTCGTCTTTGGTCTCTCCGCATTGTGTGCATCGCTTCATCTACCATACCCCCTCAGCAAATTCACCGTTTGCTAGAAGATATGTAGTGAAACAAACAAAAAGCGGAAACACCTTCCAAAAAGTGTTTCCGCTCGATGCATCTGGGTGGAGATGAAGGGACTCGAACCCTCGACCCCCACAGTGCGATTGTGGTGCTCTCCCAACTGAGCTACATCCCCAGGCGCAGAAAAGTATATCACGCCAGCTTTGGCAGTGCAAGGGTGAGCGGGCGGCGTCAAAGGCGGCGGGAGAGATAAGTCCGCCTATGCCTCACGCTCTCCACACCACACTTCCGCCGTGATGCTCACAAAACCCTCAGCGCCACGTGCGAGGAAGGGCCTGCTTGGAGTCTCCCTGCCGAAAGGACGCTTACTTCCATCTTTCAGCAAGGAGGCTAGCTTCACAGTGGTTCGCTCGTCGCGCGTAACCCGTTGCGCCATTCGGAGGCGAGTGATCCACTACTCCGCGTCAAGCTGCAAGGGCGGCCCAAGGAGGCTCATCCCGTATTTTTCAAAGATCGGGGCCAGGATCTTTGGATCGGGGGGACCATTGCGCGACAGCGGCCCAAACTCCTCGTAAAACTTATGGCCGCCGCCCGGTGTGTACACGACGATGATCTCGCCCGGCTCGTCGGTGACATTCAGGAAAGCGTGGGGAACTTGCGACGGAAGATAGGTAAAGCCACCTTCGTCGCAGTAGAACAGGGACTCGCCAATCCTAACCTTGAACCGCCCTTTGACCACATGGATCGTCTCCTCCTGCCGGTGGTGGACATGCAAGGGCGGACCTCCATGCGGCGCGACCCCGACCACAAAGTAATCGAACGCTCCATTCGTGTCATCACCCGTCACCTTAAAGATGAGGTCCCGGCCGGGACCAGACTGGAGGGCCAAGCCTTCACCAGGCCCCCAAACAATGTACGGTTTCGTAACCATCCTGGCGACCTCCTCGCTTGCCTTGTGGGCGGGTTTTATGGTATATCCTTATTATAAGGGGGCTAATCATATTTGTCAAGGAGTTGATAATCAAGTGCCTAATCATATTCCCATTCGCGTTGCGTCCGATTTCGCCACGCGCTATCCAACCGCCAGCGCGGCGGCGACGGAATGCGCCATGAACCTCGTCCTCACGGCTGACCTACTGGTCAAGCGCATCGCCGAACAGATCCAATCGTTTAAGCTCACCCCAGCCTCCGGGCTGGTGCTCAGCATCCTCGCGGACGCGGAGGGACCTTTGCCGCCCAATGAAATCGCTGATCGGCTAATTATTAGCCGGGCGACAGTGACTGGCCTGGTGGATTCGCTCGAACGCCGGGGGTATGTCATGAGGCGACCCCATCACTCGGACAGGCGGATGATTCTGGTCGAAATCACCGCAAAGGGGCGCCAGGTTGCTGATGCCTTTCGCCCAATTGTGCATCAGCACCAAAAGGAGTGGTTTCAGTCCCTGAACGAGCAGGAACAGCAACAGATGATCGACGCTTTGCATCGGTTGCAGGCAGCCCTCACCGATAGCGACTAATTGCTCTGCGCGATTTCGTTCTCGTTACAGAGAATCGGCAGAGCTTCGGGGATTGGTAGCACATAGCGGGTCTCTACTCGGTGTCCCATTCCGCGCACCACCACTCCGCGTGTGGCATCCCGTTCTCGTGGGCCGCCCGGAGCAGCGCCGCCACATCGAAGGGGACGCGCCGCAGATCGACGCCGAGGCTGCTGCCTGAAACGGTCAGGATCGCGTACTCGCCCCAGGGTGGGTTGCGCACGTTTGCGCCGGGCGAGGGCGTGCGGTCGTAGGCGAGGCCGACGCTGCCGGGATTCAGCACCAGCGCCGTTCCAAAGCGGCGCACTAGCTGGATGTGCGTGTGGCCGCCCGCGTAGATCCGCGCGTCGCCGCCCGCGAAGAGCCGCGCCAGCTCGTCCTCGCTCGTCGTCGCGCGGATGGGGTCCTTGAACGACTGCGGCGAGCCGTGATAGCAGAGCAGCGTCGCGTCGCCATCAAGGGGAATAGAGACCGTTGGCTCGAATGTCGCGATAAACTCGCGGTCGGCGGGCGAGAGGCGCGCCAGCGCCCAGGCGTCGATCTCCTGCAAGTTGCGGAAAAGCTCATCCGTCGCGGGCGGCTCCGGCGTCAGCAGCGTCGCGTCGGCGTCGCCCATCACCACCGGGCAGCCGATCTCGCGCAGGCGGGCCACTACCTCCTCCGGCTGCGGCCCGAAGGCGGCCACGTCGCCCAGACAGACGATACGGTCTACCCCTTCGCGCGCGATGTCGTCCAGTATCGTGTTGAAGGCGACGAGATTGCCGTGGATGTCCGCGATAATTGCGATATGCATCTCTTGTTCTCCTGCCGCGTGGTAGACTCTCCCCAGCAATCATAAGCCATGAGCAGCGACATGTCAGCACGGAGAAAGGGAGAAGCGTATGGCCCGGACCTATGGCAACCAGTCGATGGTGGCCCCGCTGAAGCGCGTGTTGGTGAAGACGCCCAGCGAGAGCGCCGAAGACGCCCAGCGTTGGCAGGAGTTTGGCTATCACTTCGCGCCGGATGTTGACGAGACGCGCCGCCAGCACGATGGGCTGGTGCTGCTGCTGCGTGAGACGGGCGCCGAAGTCGTGATCGCCGAGGAGACGCAGCCCGCCCTGCTCGATTCGATTTTTGTCACCGATCCCGGCTTCGTCACCGACGCGGGCGCGATCGTCGGCCACATGGGCAAGCAGTTGCGCCGGGGCGAAGAGCCAGCGCTGGCCCGCGAGCTTACTCGGCTGGGCATCCCGATTCTGGGGACCCTGGAGGGCGATGAGACGCTCGAAGGCGGCGACGTGCTCTGGCTCGACCCTGAGACGCTCGTCATCGGACGGAGCTACCGCACCAATGACGCGGGCTTTCAACGGGTACGCGAGCTGCTGGCGGGCAGCGTGAAGAACATTCATCAGGTGCAGATGGCGCACTGGCATGGTCGGGACGAGATACTCCACCTGCTCTCGGTCATCAGTCCGGTGGCCGAGGATCTGGCGCTGGTCTATCCCCCGCTCGTGCCGGTGCCGCTCTACGAGCTGCTGGAGGCGCGCGGCATCCGCACGATTGAGGTTCCCGACAGCGAGTTCGCCACCCACGCGCCCAACGCGCTGGCCGTCGCGCCGGGCCACATCATCACCATGCAGGGCAACCCCATCACCGCTGGGCGTCTGCGCGACGCGGGCGTCACCGTCTGGGAGTACGAGGGGCGCGAGCTGACGCTCAACCGCGACGGCGGCGCCACGTGTATGACCTGCTGCCTGCTGCGCGACTATTGAGGAATGGGAGCGTCGCTCCCTCTCTCAGCGGGAGAGGGAGACGTAGGGTGAGTTTTGAGCAGCCAGAGCGTCGCGAAGGTTGGTCGCATCGTATCCTCCACCGTGCTCAAAACGCTCTCGGTCAGATGCTCGATATCCACTAGGCCGGGCAGCCGCGCCGCGAACGCCTGGATCGTCTGCGCCGCGTCGTAGCTGCTCCGGTAGAAGCGCCGGTTGATGCCGCGCTGCACCCTGCCTCGCAGCGGCTGAAATAGCGTCGCGATGAACAACGTCGAGAGCGTGATGGCCACCTCTGACCCCTGCGTGGACTCGTGGGTGACGCTGCTAAACAGCACGCCCAGCAGCGCGACCATGATGAAGTACGCAAGCGCCAGCAGGACCGTCAGCGAGCCGTAGATGAGCGTCCGGTTGATGAGCACATCGACGTCGAAGAGGCGATGGCGCAGCAGCGCGATGCCCACCGTCAGCGGCACGAGCAGCGTCGTGGCGCAGAGCAAAATCACCGCGCCAATGCGCAGCACAATTGCGGCGCTGCCCGAGACGATGCCGGTGAGCGCGGCCACATGGTAGAGGACCGTCAGGAAGATGCCCAGCAGCATCCCCAGAAAGCCGAAGACGACCCACTTGGTCTGCTGGCGCTCCAACCAGGTCGAGACCCAGGTGTAGCGATAGTATTGCGCCGCCGCGCCCACCACAAACCAGGCCGCCCAGATCATAAATGTGAGCGCAATCGCCCAGGGATGCGCCGCTACCACAGTTCCGGCAAAGCGAAAGAAGCCGACGACCCACACAGTCCACGGAATCAGCAGCCAGACCGTCCAGCGAGGCACGAATCGCCCGTTGGGGAAGATGAAGGCGAAGATGAGCAGCAACAGCCAGCCCAGCGCCTGTAGAAATCCGTACGGCTGTATCCAGATCGGCTCGGCATTGAGGATGACATAGATCGTCCCCGGCAGCCCCGCGCCAAAGCCGACCAGCGCCAGCGCCACCAGCAGCGCGGCAGGGTCACGCGGCTTGCGCCAGGCGATCAGCGCCGCCATGCCAAAGTAGCTGAGGACCACCAGCGCCTCGAGCGTGATATTCCAGACGGCGTGGAAGCCGGGGGAGATACCCAAGGCAGCCAGTTCCGCGCGCAGGTCCGCGGGAGGATGAAGCAGTAGGTTATAGCGGGCGACCAGACTGGCGACGCAAAAGCCCATGCAGAGCAGCGTGAAGACGATCCATACGCCCATGAGCAGCCGGGCGCGCGACCGATGCCCAGGGTCCGTCTGGGTCGTCGGCGCATTGATCCGCTTGATCCGCTGGGCCATAGATGCTCCTCACTTCGGGGGCGCTGGCTCGTATCCCGTCGTGCGCATCAGTATAGCAGGGTCAATACGCTGACCGCCAGATAGTGTGAGCCTGCCCAGGTGGCGCGTAGCCCCAGCGTGGCGAATACGAGGAACCGGATAGGAGCTACCGACAGACAGCACCGATAGCCTATCCGGTTCACGAAGGCAGCGCGTGCGCCGCACGCTAGTGAGGGTGGCGCGGAATCGGGGGAAGGTCGGGATTCGCCTGCTGCGAGGCGCAGACAATAATTGGCAGCGCGACCCTGGTCGCTCCAACCTTTGAGGTCACGGGTGCGGTCAGCCGGCCGTAGGCTGCGAGCGTAGCCATGAGCAGCAGCGCGAAGATGGCAGTGGCTGCCAGTCTGCGCGGGTTCCGTATAGTCGCTGGCATGGTGTTTACCCTCCTCCTATGTCTCGCGTTCACCGACTACACCTGGCGACCAGGTTCGTCAAGGAGCGTTGTTCTGGTGTCCAGTCTGCCTGGAGGAGCGCCGCCAGACCACCGACAACCCGGACAATCGCCCCGACAAGGCCCCCGACAATCGCCTCAGATTGCAAGCTGAACAGTATTGCGGATAGACAGGCGCGGTGTTATCATGCAGCGCAACCAGGTGACTTGGGGTTGATGTGGGCTGCCGGGGAGCGTACCGAGACACTACGAGAGCGTTGCCTTGATCATTTACGCTGTCGTCCCACGATAGAGAGAGGGAGCAACGGCCATGGCTTCAACCTCATCCCTGACCTTCGCGGAGCTTTTGCGGTATCACCGGACAGCCGCTGGACTCACCCAGGAAGAACTGGCGGCGCGGGCACGCCTGAGTGTGGACGCCGTCAGCACGCTGGAGCGCGGTACGCGCCGCACCCCGCGCAAAGACACTGTGGCGCTCCTCGCCGATGCGCTGGCGCTGGCGCCCGAGGATCGTGCGGCTTTTGTCATCGCCGCTACTGCCGTTCGCCGCTCTTCTATAGCCACCCTGGCGGCAACTCCAGGCGAGGATACTGCACGCGATGGACGCTTACCCGCCGTTGCCGACGACCTCCCGCGCGGTATCGTCACCTTCCTTGTTGGCGACATCGAGGATTCCACAGCGCTGCTCCAGCGGCTTGGTGACGACCAGTACGCTGCCGTGCTGGCGGAAGCGCACGCGCTTTTGCGCGCTGTCTGGGTCACACACCATGGTCACGAGTTGGGCACTCAGGGAGACCAGTTCTTCGTCGTCTTCGCTCAGGCCAGTGATGCACTGACGGGCGCAGTCGAGGCGCAACAGGCGCTGGCGCGCCATCCCCTGGCGAATGGCGCACAGGTGCGCATGCGAATGGGTATCCATACAGGGCCAGCATTGCTGACGGCTGGCCGCTACGTGGGGCTGGAGGTGCTGCGAGCTGTTCGCATCGCTGCCGCCGGGCACGGGGGCCAGATACTGCTCTCGGAGGCCGTGGTCAATCAGCTAGAAAAGGAGGGGCAAGGGCCGCCAGGATTGCAGAATCTCGGCAGGCATCGTCTGCCCGATTTCACCCGCCCCGAATACCTCTACCAGATGCTGGCGCCTGACCTGCCGATACAGTTTCCGCCGCTCAGAACGCTCAATATCTGGCCCGCAGTGCGGACACGCCTCGTGATGGGAGCCTTGCTGACGCTGACGCTGCTTACACTGGTCTGCCTCATACTGCCATTCGTGGTCCCCACGTTTCCACGGGTGCTCGGACTGATCACGGGGCTAGGCGCTCTTCTGCTGGGAGGAAGTGTTGCTCTGGTACAGGCGCGATATCCGCTGTGGTTGCAACGGCAGTGGCGAGAGATGCGTCAACCCGTTGTCGCGGTCACGAGCTGCCTGCTGAGCCTGGTGGTCGTTCTCACCACCCTGTTCGCCACCAAGCCACCGGTTTTCCTGAAGCCCGCGTCAACCGGCTACGACTTCACCTATGCCTATCACCAGCCGACCAAGACGGGGGGGACGATTACCGTGGGGCTGGCATCGGCGATGATTTCGCTCGCGCCAGCCGGAATCAGCAGTCTTCAAGTTCAAAATGACCAGTACCTCGGGCTGTGGCAAAGTTGTCTGGTGCAGCTACCCGATCTCTCCCTCGGTCTGAGCGGGTGGAAGGCAGATCAATGCAGCGAAGTGCCGACGGTTGCTAATGGCGACGAGAGCCCTGATTTCAAGACCACCATCTTACGCATCGATCCCAGGGCTGTCTGGTCGGACGGTGTACCCATCACCGCCGACGACTTCCTCTTTGCCTTCAGGCTCTACGCCGACCCCACTATCTATGGCGTGCCAATGACCGCGACGGCTCTTAACGAACACACCGTGCAGATCACGTGGCCGACGCCCACTGTCGACTACCTGGATGTGCTTGCCCCTTTGTCCCCGTTGCCCCTGCATGCCTACGCGACTGGTGCGTTCGCTGGCGTCTACGGCCCCACGACGGGCGCCTACAACGCCAAACTCGCCCAACAGCTCATCATCGACCCCAGCTTCACCCGGAAGATCTCGGTAGACAACGGACCATTCACGTTACAGAGAATTGTCACGAAGCAAGTCAACCCGTTCAACCATAAAAAGCTCATCACGGTCATCACGAGCGCCACCGTGATCAAGAACCCACACTTTTTCTCGAATTTCTTCCACACGCCTGCTCTCGACCAGGTCACATTCGAGAGCGCGTGGGAGGATTTCGGCGATAACGTGACCCGAAAGCAGTGGCAGGATGACATGGTCGCCCGGTACCGCCAAGGAGGACTGGAGGAGGTCGAGAGCCTCGACTCGCTCAACCTCAAGGAGCTTAGTGGCATCCCAGCGGGCGAGGTGATTACCAGCCCCCTAGATTCCTGGTTTGACATGGGGTTCAATCAGCGAAACGTCGCGCCCAATGCGCAAGCCAACGACGGCACATCGATGTTCACCGACAAATCCGTGCGCCAGGCCTTTATCGAGGCGTTTGATCGCTGTTCGGCGATGCGCGCGCTTCTTGCGATCAAGAATTGCAGCGACCCAAATCTGTTCAGCGACGAGCTCACGGCGCCTCCCGCGGTCGACTTCGATCCGACCTTTCACCTGCCAAGCTACAATCCGACGGACGCAGCAGACCTCTTGGATCGAGCGGGATATCCAGTCATTGATGGCATACGCCGGGGCAAAGACAAGAAGACGCCTTTGCAACTGCAGCTCACCCTCTCCTTCTCAGCGCTGGATATGAAAGACCTTGCGGTGCGGATGACGCAGGACTATGCCAAGAACCTGCAAATCAGCGTTACAGTGCTGGATATGGATAATAATGTGGCGCAAGCAGTTGCGCCGCAGGGAGCTTTCGATCTGGCAATTTGGGCCGACGGCGGGTTCCCCTCCGATCCTATCGGGATCGTCCTGGGAGAAGGGGGAGGCTGGGATGCAGCCGATATTCCCTCTGCGCAGAACCCGAACGGGAGTAACATCTATGGATTGATCGATCCGTACGTAGTGGCACGGGACCAATTGGGATCGCATATCCAGGATGGCGGTCAACGCGCGGAGGTGTACGAACAGCTCCAACGCTACGTATCCGAACAGTTCGATTTCCAGCCTATTCTCCTGCTCTCCGATGTGACGCTGACCAAGACAACGCTGTGCAACTTCAAGAAGTCGTCTGTATCGAACAATACCTGGAACATGGCAGATTGGTACGTCGCGCCCTCATGCCCATAGACGTGCGGAGACAGCGAGCCAGCGGCGTCGCAGCACGAAATCGCGCCGCTGGCTTGTCGATTGCAGCTTTGCCGGGACGGCGCGCTCATCCAGCGATGATGATATCGTCAATCTTCCAGTCTGATCCCTCCCGGACGAACGTCGTTGTGCCCTCTACTTCACGACGCTAGAGGATATAGCCACTAGCGTCGAAGAGGACGTGGGTATGGGTGCTGCTGGGCATGTCGACGTGGATGTTCAGCCGGCCGCTGCCGTTAAGGGCGACGGTGACGCCGTTGGCGATGGTCTGGCCGCTGGCAAAGTTGATGCTGCTGGTGCCCGGCGCCGTCGCACCGGGATAGAGCCGCAGATCACCACCCGCCGTCGGGCTGACGACGGTAACATTGCCCACCACGCCGACCGCACCGTTCGGGACGCTGATGCCGCCGATGGCGACCCCCGTCACCTGCAGAGCGTGCGTCGAACCGGCAGTGAAGACGCCGAGGCCAGTGCGGGTATCGAGCAGACGGATGGGGTTGGCCAGGAAGTTGATGGCGCCACCGCTGACACCGTTGTGCACGCCTGTCAGCCGCACCCAGGTGCCAGGGGTACCCGTGGCGGTGCAGAACCAAAGGGTCGCGGCGCTATCAACGTAGAGCATCCCATGGTAATGGATACCACTGCTCGGTGCTCCTGTCCTCCCGTTGGGGACCAGCTCAATCTGCGCCTCGGGGCCGGAAAAGTAGCCCCCAGTCCAGTTGGTGGAAATACCCGCTAGTGCCGCCCCATCTTGAGACGTTCCTCTCACGCCGTTCCCACCGGCAGCCGCTCCCACTACCCCTATGCCGCTAGTGCTGCCCGTCGCGTCTCCGAGAAGCGCCCCCGTGCCGTTGGTCGTGGCGCCGATCACCCCCCAGCTATTTGTCGAGATACCCCAGATGCCGAAGCCGGCAGTGGAGATACCGTAGACCCCGGTGTTGTTGATGCCAGTGGCGGATGTCGCGTCACCGATGACGGCTTTGGTGTTGAGGCCTGCAGTCACTCCCCGCACGCCAGGGTTGCCGAACCCCTGGGCCCCCGTCCCACCCCCGTTATTCACGCCGTACATAGCAATCGAATTGCTTGCGTTACCAAAAGGAATATAGCCGAGGACGCCGATGTTGGTATCGCTGGCGCCAATCACGCCATATGATCCATTCGTCCCATCGCCCTCTATGGCGCAGAAGCTCACCCCTCCGTTAGCCGACTCCGGCAAGGTGGGCGTTATGGACGAGAGGGTGGCGGGTGACACTGAACCAGCTGCCCGAGCCACGCCAGTGCCCCCCTCAGTCGCCAGCACTCCCGCTGCCACCGTGGCCACTGCCGCAGCACCTCCTAGCTGCAGCAGCTTGCGACGACTGGTCTGTGCGGGTCGCTGAGAGTGCAGCAGGCGCCTGTGGGCCGATTCCTCTTCCAGCTCGTCCTGCTCTTCCTGTTCCCACTGCTCGTTTTGCTCGTGTTGCTCCTGGCCACGCCGGTGGGTCGCCACCTCCGCGCGCAGCGCTTCGATGGCGTCTCGCTGGCGCTCAATCACCTCCTCGAGGAGGCCAATGCGTGTCTCCAGCGAGACAGGTGTCTCACCGGGTATGGACTCATGCGAGGACTCGTGCGTGGATTCGTGTGTGGACTCATGCAACATACGGTTACTCTCTTCTCTCGCCAGCAAGCACGGTAGCTTCTGTCCGCTCTCCAAACACTCTTCACTTACTAAACACTCTTCACTCACTGCCAACCAGACCACTAGAGGCGCAAAGGGCGCACGGGCGTGGGTTTGTTGGCTGGCGTCAAAGCGAAATGCAAGCCAATTGGTGTCGCCGTACTACCGCCATAGAGCGCAAAGTAGTGCAGAGCGTATCCCTAGATGGTCGCTGAGGATCGTCTGCCGCGGCGCGAGTGGTGCTTGGCGGCCAGCGCCGTGTGGGAGTGCTGCCTTGGTTCCCAGTCTGCCAGGAGGAGCACCTTCGAGCCACCGACAACTCGGACAATCACCCCGACAATCACCCAGACATTCGCCCGAGCCTGCAAGCTGAACAGTATTGCGGAGAAACAAACATGGTGTTATCATGCAGCGCAAACCTCGTACGTCGGGGATCGTGGGGGCGGGGGATGAGTCGGAGCCCTTCGATAGTGTTGCCTTGATCGTGTCAGTTGTCTTCCCGCAATCTGGAAAGAGAGCGACGGCCATGGCCTCTACCCCAGCGCTGACCTTCGCGGACCTGCTCCGATCCCATCGTGCGGCCGCTGGACTGACCCAGGAAGAGCTGGCGGAGCGAGCACGCCTGAGTGTGGACGCCGTCAGCACGCTGGAGCGCGGGACGCGTCGCACGCCCCGCAAAGACACGGTGGCACTATTGGCCGAGGCGCTCGACCTCGCGCCGGAGGATCGCACGGCCTTTGTCGCGGCGGCAACAGCCGCGCGCCGTACCTCATCAGCTGCACGCCGTGCCACATCAGCCGCACTGGCTGTCTCTCCGCCAGATAGCCCTGTTCCTCACGCCGCCGGTGGCGGAGATGTCCAAACCGATGCCACAACCATCGTTATCAACCCACCTCGCAGCATTGCTCCCTTCTTCGAGAAGAGCTGGTCCGCCATGCAGCCGCACATCATCGTGGTGGCCGCGCTGTCCCTTATGCTGCTCACAATTGTCGGTTTGCTTTTGCCGCTAGTCGTTCCCACATTTCCCTGGACGCTGGGCCTGGTAGCAGGCGCGATAACGCTGGCGCTGCTAGGGGCGGTCATTTTGGCGCGACCGCTACGCCTGACGCTAGTACATCAGTGGCGCGAGGCGCGCAAGTCGTTCGTGGCGGTTGCGAGTGTGGCGCTGACACTGGTAGTTGTACTCACTAGCTTATTTGTCACCGCGCCCGCGCAGTCCCAGCGTGGTGGCTACGACTTCTCGTATACCTACCACCGTCCGACGCATTTAGGTGGCTCGATCACCATCGGCTGGGCGCAGACGCTCCAGACACTTGCCCCGAATTGGATAGGCGATGGAGTACAGTGGTTCACGACGTCTCCGATTTGGCAGGGCTGTGTGATCCAGCTTCCTGATCAGACGCTTGGACTAGCGGGGTGGAAGGCGGATCAATGCACCAATGTGCCCACGGTGGGCAACGGTGGGGAGAGTACCGACGCGAAAACAACGACCTTCCACATCGATTCACGTGCCGTCTGGTCGGACGGTGTACCTATCACCGCGGATGATTTTCTGTTCGGCCAGCGCCTCGCCGCCGACCCCAACCTGACGGGTGGTTCTCCCTTTGACCAGATGACGCTCACCGCGCTCGATGCCCATACCGTCCAGATTCGCTGGGCCGCTCCCTATCCAGACTATCTCACTGCACTTGGCTATTTGTTCCCAGTGCCGCTGCATGTCTACGCAACAGGCAAGTACTCCAACATCTTCAATCCGACGACCGACGCCTACGATTCCGCGCTGGCCCAGCAACTCAGGAAAACCCCAGCGTTCAATACAACCATTGCGGTCGACAATGGCCCTTTTACCGTGCAGAAATTCGTGCCTGATAATCAGGTGGTTCTGGCCAAAAACCCTCGCTTCTTCTCGAACTTCTTTCACACGCCAGCGTTGGACAAGATCACCTTGATACCGGCTGCTAAAGACTATCTTCCGCAACTCGCAGTACCACTTAATCCAGTGCCCCAGATGGAAGTCGATGTTATCGATCAGTATCTGCGAGGTTGGCTGGATCTGGCGCTGCCATTGACGCCGCTCAACCTGAGCCAGGTGGGGAACATCCCCGGAAATCAGGTGGAAATCGGCTCCGCTGCCGACACGATTGAACTTGGATTCAATCAGCGCAGCGTCGCGCCCAATGCACAGGCGAATGGCGGCGCGTCTATCTTCACTGACCGTACGGTGCGCCAGGCATTCATCGAGGCCTTTAATCGCTGTGCGGCGGTGCAATCCCTGCTCGGCGGCGTCAAGTGCGGCGATCCGACTATCTTCACCGATGAGTCAGACACGACTGCTGCCGTCGCGGCCTACGATCCCTCCTTCAAACTGCCAATGTACAATCCCCCCGATGCTGCGCGCCTGATGGAGGCGGCAGGCTATCATCTGGTGGACGGCGTCCGCCGCAACAAAGATGGTGTGAACCCGCTAACACTCACGCTCGTCGTCTCACCCGGAGCCAGCGGCAGCATCACTATCGCGCAACAGATGCAGCAGGACTTCTCCAAGAATCTGGCTATCGGCGTGACCATTGAGGATGATCAAATTGCCTTTTGGAGCCACACGAGCTCAATTCACACAGGCGCTTTTGATCTGATGCTTGAAGATTCGCAAAACAGCGTAGATCCCATCGGGCGCCTGACGCTAGACAAAGGGCCTTCTTTTACAAGCGCCGAGGGAAATGCGTTTGGGATCATCGACGTGCAGGCGAGCCAACGGGATCAACTGGCGGCACAAACGCTCTCCGATACGCAGCGAGCGGTCATCTTGCTGAATTTGCATCGCTACTTCTCCCAGCAGTACTACGTCGAGCCGATGTATATCAATGATGTCATTGCGCTTAAGAAGCCGACACTGTGCAACTTCAAGCTTTGGCCAGATCCCGGCAGTCTTCTCTGGAATATCGCGGATTGGTATGTCGCGCCCACCTGCCCGTAGCGCTCTCAGGAGCGCTCAGGCAAGCTTGTGGATTTGGCAGGAGCGGTGTTATCATCAGGCAGCGCGACGACGTACGCCGGGGATAGTGTGGAATTCGTGGGTGTATCGAGACTCTTCGATGGCGCAGGTTCAATTCCTGTAGTTTGAAGCCACATGTAGCCACACGGTGGTGATGGGAGACACTCCTATGGCCTCAACATCGTCGCTGACCTTCGCGGATCTGCTGCGGTTTCACCGGACGGCTGCTGGACTGACTCAGGAGGAGCTGGCGGCGCGGGCACGCCTCAGCGTTGACGCCATCAGCACACTGGAGCGCGGGACGCGCCGCACCCCGCGCAAAGACACCGTGGCGCTGCTCGCTGATGCGCTCGATCTCTCGCCCGAGGGGCGCGAAGTCTTTGTCGCCGCCGCTCGTCGGCCCTCCATATCTGCCCAGGCTGCCACTCCGAGCGAGGACACGCAGCCCGCTGCCAGAACGAGCGCTACTGAAACGAGCGCTACTCACCAGCTCCGTGGCGTTCTCACCGCTAGCTGGCCCGCTACCCCCGCGACTTTCGCTGTGGTGGTTGTGCTGTCCCTCGCACTCCTTACCATTGCTGGCGTGCTTCTGTCGCTGGTTGTCTCCACTTTTCCTTGGGTGGTTGCGTTGGTGGCAGGCGCGGTAATGCTTCCGCTGCTGGTGGCGGCCATTTTAGTACGACCCCTCCGCCAGGAGATGCTGAGCCAATGGTGTGCCGCACGCAAGCCATTCGTGGCAGTTGCGAGTGTCGCGCTTACTCTTTTAGCTGTACTCACTACTCAGTTTGTCACCGCGCCTGCGCCGCTCGCGCAGTCTCAGCGGGCTGTCTACGATTTCTCGTATACCTACCATCGTCCGACGCATGTAGGTGGCTCGATCACCGTAGGATTTCCAGAGCAACTTGAGACGCTTGCCACGGATTGGGTGGGCGATGGGGGGCAGCCGTTCAGCAATCTATTCCTGTGGCAGACCTGTGTTGTACAGCTCCCTGACCAGACGCTTGGGTTGAAGGGATGGAAAGCGGATCAATGCACCGAGGTGCCCACTGTGGACAATAGCGGGGAAAGCTCCGACGCGAAGACGACGACTTTCCACATCGATCCGCGTGCCGTTTGGTCCGACGGGGCGCCGCTCACCGCCGACGATTTCCTGTTTGGACAGCGCCTCTCCGCCGATCCCAATCTCAACTATTTTGGCTATTTCCGGTCGATGTCGCTCATCAAGGTCGACGCGCACACCGTGCGAATTCAGTGGGACAAGCCGACTCCAGACTATCTGACCACACTCAGCCATTTATATCCCGCGCCGCTGCATGTGTATGCAACTGGCAAGTTCGCGGACGTCTACAATCCGGCGACGGGCTCCTATAACTCCGCACTGGCGCAGCAACTCGTCAAGACGCCAGCCTTCAATACGACGATTCCCGTTGATAACGGCCCATTTACTGTGCAGAGTTTCGTACCAGATCATCAGGTGGTGTTGGTCAGGAATCCACGCTTCTTCTCGCACTATTTCCATTCGCCAGCGCTTGACAAAATCACTTTGTTCACAGTTGCTCAGGACTTTCTGCCAGAGTTTGCCGCCAACCTCCATCCATTGCCCCAACTAGAAACCGACCTCATTGACAGGTATCTCCAGGGGACGTTGGACCTGGTAGTGCCATTAGAGCCGATCAACCTACGCCAGCTAGGAGAGATTCCCAAAAGCCAGGTACAGATCGCATCTGCATCGGATACGGTCGAGATTGGATTCAACCAGCGAACCGTAGCCCCCAACGCGCACGCGAATGGAGACGTTTCAATCTTCACCGACCGCAGCGTGCGGCAGGCATTCGTAGAGGCGTTCGACCGTTGCACGGCGGTGCGAGCACTGCTGGGCGGTGTCAAGTGCAACGATCCAAACATCTTCACCGATGAGTCAGATGCGACAGCGGCGGTCGCGGCCTTCGACCCAAGCTTCCGATTACCAGCCTACAACCCCACTGATGCCGCACATCTTATGGAAGCGGCAGGCTACCATCTGGTGGACGGCGTCCGGCGCAACAGGGATGGTGTGACGCCGCTCACGCTCAAGCTCGTCGTTTCGCCAGGGGCCACCAGCAGCGTGGCGCTCGCGCAGCGGATGCAGCAGGACTATAGACGGAATCTAAAGGTGGGTGTCATTGTCGAGGTGAGTCAGTTCGCCTTCTGGAAATCGCAAAGCCCTTTCCAAACTGGCGCCTTTGATCTGTTCCTCGACAGGTCGGATAACACCGTCAATCCCATCTTGCGCCTGACACATGACGACGTGGGGCCGTTTGACAATGCCACCATCGAAGCAGGCGGAAATCCATTTGGGATCATCGATGCGCAGGCGACCCTGCGCGATCAATTAGCCGCGCAGACGATCTCAGACGAGCAGCGGGCGGTCATCTTGCTCAATCTCCATCGCTACTTCTCTCAGCAGTACTATTTTGATCCGATGTATATAAGTGCCATCATCGCGCTGAAGAAGCCGACACTATGCAACTTCAAACTCTGGCCTGATCCCTGGGCCAGCCTCTGGAATATCGCGGACTGGTATGTCGCGCCCAGTTGCCCGTAGGCGCGCTCAGGAGCGGTCGGCGTGAGTGCGCAGCCAGAGTGAGATGTGCGCGGGCTGCATCGTCTCCGCGACAACGCCTACGAGATGCTCGGTAAGCTGGGGAAGGTTAGTCTCGCTGCGAAGCGTTGCGCTGAAGCTGGCTAGCGTCTGCTCGACATTGTATTTGCGGCGGTAGAAGCGGCGGTCAATGGCATGCTGGAGGCGGCGGCGCAGCGGCTGGAAGAGCGCGGCGACCGCAAGCGTCGTCACCACGATGAGGACGGGCGACGGCTCGCTGCTCTGGCGCTGGGCGAAGGCGTTCACAATAGCCTGCACGCCAACGACGCCCGCAACGTAAATGAGGGCGAGGATGGCGGTCAGCGAGCCGTAGACCAGCGTCCGGTTGATGATGACATCGATGTCATACAAACGTGAGCGTAGAATCGCGATGGCGATTGAGATCGGGATGAGCAGCAGAAATCCCGCGAGGACGGTCTGCGCGACAAACGTGCTCATCACGGTCGATGCCAGCAGCTCCGGTGGCAGCAAGAGATTCCCCACTGTAAGGAAGAGCACGAAGCCCACCATGCAGACGACGAATCCGAAGACGACCCACTTGGTCTGCTGGCGCTCACGATGAGTCGAGATGCGGCGATAGCGGTAGATCTGCGCGCTACAGGGGCCAGGACCGAGCCGAAGAAGAGCAGAATACTCCAGTCAAAGGACTCGCTGTAGATCAGATGGCTGAAGTAATCATAGGTCCAGTATCCACCAACCATGAGGGCAAGCAGCCAGCTCCAGCGTGGCACGAAGCGCCCATTCGGAAAGAGGAAAAAGAAGGTGATGAGGCTGGTCTGCCCAAGGACATAGAGGATACCGAACATCCAGAAACCAAAGCCAGACTGTACCGCCAGCGTATCCTGAAGGGTGGTCGTAAACGCGGCGCCACCAAAGAGCACCAACGTGAAGGAGCAGAAGAGGGCCATCCGATCATTCGAGCGCCGCCAGAAGATGATGGCGGCAATCACACAGTAGATCATCACGACGACCGCATTCGCCGCCGTCTGAAAACCTGCCAGGAATCCGAGCGTCAGGCCAGACTGGTGGAAGAAACGCTGATCGAACGACGTCGGGTTCAGATAGAAGCAGTGGATGCCGGGAGAACATGGCGTCTGTAGCAACGCATTCAACCGCGGTAGCATGACGACATTGAGCGCCACTACCAGCAATATAAGCGCGATCCAGGCGACGCGGGCGACGAGCAGCCAGTGGCCATGAAGCGCCTGTCCGCTGTCATTCGGGGGCTGGGCAGGGACGCGCTCGACGGTCATCGCTGGCTGATTCATATGTGACTTGCTCCTCGCGTACGGCTACGATGTTCAACCTGGCGCCTGGCGCGTAGCATACCATTGGCCCGTTACGAGAGCGCTACGAGCCGCGGTGGCGCATCAGCATGTGGTCAGACGCCGAACAGGTGCGGTATCACGTTGCCGAGGAGGTAGCCGCCCAGGGCAGATGCTGTGCCGACGACGACCACCTCCAGCGCGCTCCGCACTAGATTGATGTTGGCGAGCCGCCCCTTGATGATGCCGACGATCACCAGCGCCAGCACCGTCAACACGAGCGAGACCGGCAACGCGACCGGGATCGGCAGGAAGAAGTAGGCGATGAGCGGGAAGATGGAGCCGATGATGTAGGAAACGCCCATCGTCAGCGCCTCGGGGATGCGGACGGTGTCGGGGTCAACCTGTAGGCCAAGCTCTTTCTCGACCATCGTTTTGTGGTAGGCATTGGGATACTTCGCCAGCAGGTTGGCCATCGTCGCGGCGTCCTCGGCGCTCACGCCTTCGTGGCGGAAAAGCTGCGCCATCTCGCCCAACTCGAACTCCGGGTTCTCGCGAATCTCGCGCAGTTCTTTCTGCACCTCGGTCTTCTGCACCTGCGCCTCGGAGCGCCCGGAGATGAACTCGCCCGCGCCCATCGAGAGCGCCCCCGCGAACGCCTCCGCCAGCCCGGCGATGATGACCGCGTTTGTGTTGCCCGTGCCGCCAGCCACCGCGCTGACCACACCCACCGGCACCAGCAGCCCATCGAGCGTGCCAAAGACCACCTCGCGGATGCGACTCAGCCGCGCGATACGCGCCTTCTCGCCATAGAGCTGCTCGTCGCTCAGTTCCTGCGTCGCCTGGTCTTGTGGTAGCGAACTCAAGGTGTCTCTCCTTCTCTCCAAACATTTGTGCCCTCCATAGTACACCTTCTTGCGGAGTCCATGCTATGGAGCGCCATGGCCATCGTGGTGTGCTTCATAGCGACCGAACGCGAGATCCACGCACTACAATCGGTCAGGGACGTATTTCTGAGATGCTCGCCTGGTGATATCCTGCCACTAAAGAGATGAAATAACGTCTTTTCGGTCGCTTGCTGCAAGGGCTGAATCTGCTTTCCGCCTATGTCGTCCCAAAAGGAGTCGTTGCCATGCCCACTGCCTCGTCACTGCGCGGCGGCATCGCCACCCTCTTCCGCCGCGCCAACCTGGCTCCCGCCGTCTGGGTGATCGCTGGCGCCTCGTTCCTGGCGCATGTCCTGGTGGGGAATAACTACGGCTATTTCCGCGATGAGCTCTATTTCATGGCGATGAGCCACCATCCTGCCTTCGGTTATGTGGACGTGCCGCCGCTGGTCGCCTGGATCACCCTGATTCCCCGCTTTCTCACCGGCAATGCGCTGTGGGCCATCCACGTGATCTCCGCGCTGGTCTGCGCTGGGACAATCTTGCTGACCGGACTGATGGCGCGGCTTCTCGGCGGCAATGGGTGGTCCCAGGGACTCGCGGCGCTGGGCTCGGCGACGGCGCTCGTCTTCATGGGCAACGGCTCGATCTACGCCTACGATGTCTTCGACGTCTTCTGGTGGACGCTGGCCGCCACCATTCTCATCATTCTGCTGCGTGATGAACGTCCCCGCCTCTGGCTTGCGTTTGGCGCGGTGGCAGGCCTGGGCCTCTTGACGAAGGAGACGATCCTCTTCTGGGGGTTCGCGCTGGTCGTCGGCCTACTGCTGACCCCACAGCGCCGCCTGCTGTTCACCCGCTGGACGCTGTTTGGCGCCCTAATTGCCCTCGCACTCGTCTCGCCCTTCCTGCTCTGGAACGCCGTTAATGGCTGGGCGTCGGTCCAGTATTGGGCAAGTTATTCCGCTAATCATGGCGTCGCGGGGTCGCCCTTCGATTTCGCGGTCAACCAGATCCTCATCATGAACCCGCTCTCGCTGCCGCTCTGGGTCGCGGGGCTGTGGTACGTCTTCTCCAAACGCGGCGCGCGCTATCGGGTCTTCGGCTGGGCATATCTCATCCTCTTCGTTCTCTTTATCCTGCTACAGGGCAAGTCCTACTTTCTGGCGCCTGCCTATCCGCCGTTGTTTGCCAGCGGGGCGATGTTGTTTGGCGCGTGGCGGGTGCGCTGGCGCGCATGGGGGCCACGCTGGGTCGCGGCCTACGCTGGGGTACTGATCCTGAGCGCCGTGCTGCTCGCGCCCGCGGTGATGCCCATGCTGCCTCCCGCTACGTACGCACGGATCTATGGCCCTAGCGGCAGCTCGGGAGCGCAGCAGGAGTCAGGCGACGCCTACGGCCTGCCGCAAGCCCTGGCCGACCGCTTTGGCTGGGAGCAGCAGGTCGCGTTGATTGCGCAGGTATATCACAGCCTGCCCCCGAACGAGCAGCGGGTCGCCTGCATTTTCACCGAGAACTATGGCGAGGCGGGCGCGCTGGTGCAGTTCGGGGACCGCTATCATCTGCCTCCGGCCATCAGCGGGCACAACGCCTTCTATCTCTGGGGACCAGAGGGGTGCACTGGCCAGGTGCTCATCACGATCAATATCGATCCCCAGGATGCCGCGCAGGGGTACGGCTCGGTGACGCTGGCCGCCAGAACGTCCTGCAATGCGTGTGTGGACTTCGAGAATCACGCGCCAATCCTCATCTTACGCCAGCCGAGGGAGTCGATCACGGTGCTGTGGTCCCAGGCGAGACATTACGATTAATTACAATTAGAGGAAGAGATAGCCACCAGATAGCCACCATCGTGCGAACCAGAACGTGAGCCATTCGCGGGGCATAGCGTGTCTTTGGACCACTCACTTCGATGCTGACCAAACATCTTCTCAGTACGTGTTTGGACCCGGAGTGAGCGGCCGAGACGTCTGGAGAAGCACCGCGCCACGATCATCATGCCTAGATTTCTATGCCGCGTTTTCCCACTTCAAACGATTTTATCAATAGCATGAGCTTATGAGACTCACCGTGCACCGTCACCTATCAAGGAACAGACATGCATCATCTCACGCACGATGACCTGCAAAGCAGCAAGAAAAGCGCTCTCTACACTGAGTTTGCCCCGACTATCCTGGTGTATCTGTGCGAGATGGTGTCCAACAAGCAAGATGCCGAGGATCTGCTCCTGGAGGTGTTCCTAGCTGCCTTCCAGAGCGACCTGCTCCTGGCGCTTCCAGCTCGACAACAACTGGCCTGGCTGCGTCGGGTCGCGCGGAATAAAGCGGTTGACCGCTATCGCCACATATCCCGTTTGGCGTTGACGCCATTGGACCACACACACGAGACAGCAGATGAGGAACTGACACCCCAACAACTGGTCGAGCGACGGGAGGCGTATGAGCGCCTCTCGCATGTCATCGAGCAACTTCCGCCGATCCAGCAGGAGTTGCTTCGGCTTCGTTACGGTCATGACCTGCGCCTGACTCAGATTGCGGAGCGGTTTGGAAAACCCGAAGGCACGGTGCGCAAGCTGCTGTCTCGCACACTACACCACATGCGTCAACTGTACGAGCGGAACGAACGAGGAGAATAGCTATGGACGACGATAAGATCCCTGAAGAGCGCCAGGAACACTACACGCAACTCATTGCACTGCTCCGTCGCGGCCTGCGCGAACCAACAGACGCCAGTTCCGTGCAGCACTCACAGATTATTGCTCGGGTGCACGAGCGCTTGATGCGGGGGGACGATGTCCTTTCTGCTCAGGCAGAAGAGCTACCCGTGCACCGGCTCAGGCTCCAGACCAGCCCCCGAACTATTCCGAGCACGCCCGCGCGGCGAGGGCGTCTTACGCACATTGCGCGGGATCTGGCGGCAGTCCTGGTCATCGGCATCCTGGTGGGCGCGACGGTGCTCATGTTCAGGTCGGCCATACGGCCCACTGGCGTGCAGCCTCCAGTCGCCTCGACGGGGCCGACTGTCGTGTCGCAGGTCGACGGGCTGCGCGCTTCCATTCACGTGGTGACATCTGGCCCTTACTTTCTGCGTGAATTAGTATCCGTCGATGTTAGCCTGACCAACCAGACCAGCCGGTCCGTTGAGTTCGACGGATCGAGCAAACCAGACATTGCCTGTTATTCCTCGGCGTTGAGCGTACAGATCACCGCGGGCAGCGCTCCTACATTCGAGTTGCCCAGGCTCTCCATACCTTGTGCGCAGCCATTGTATATGACCACGGTAGCGCCTGGTCAGACGCTTACCTTTCATTACTTTCTGCCAGTGACCAGAAGTGGCGAGGTCACGATCACGATGGGCGGCATGCCAGATTCCCACCAGGCCAGCCCTCTTGACGGACACTGGCCGTCCGTGTCCATTGATGTTGATCCGCAGGTACCAGCGAATCGAGTGATCTTGTTGCGGAGTCAGGGCGCGCAGGTCATCGTTCAGGCGCCACCAGAGGCACAAGCGCATTTGCTCTATTGGGAATCGATCACCTGTGACAAGTATGAAGGCGGAGGTAGCCGACTCGACTGGAGCCCGCTCCCGACCCTCGTATTGTCCCAACCAGCCTGCCCCACAGCGCATCGGCATTGGGCATACATTGTGAGCGCTCCAGGCTACGCCACTGTGGCGGGAACCCAGGACAGTTAGCCCCACCCAGCGAACGATGCAATCGCCCATTGCCGAGGTGAGGCCATCCTGTGTTTTGAGTGGCTGTTGCTAGCCCGCCGACGAACAGGCGTAGAGTGTGCCGGATGTTGCGCCGCCGTATTCGCTCGCCGCGACCTGCGTGCAGTTCGACGTGACCCAGCTCACTAACTGGCCGTTGCCGCCACCGTTGCCGCCGAAGCCACCGCCGCCGCCATCCAGCAGGAAGTAGCGAATGGCGCCTGAACTGACCAGCGCCTGAAGCTGGCTCACGGTCAGAATCTGGTCGGAGCCGCTGAAGCCGCCCAGCGCGATGACTGGCTGGCCGCTCGCGATAATGTAGGGCGCCGCCGTCTGCGAGCTGAGCGTCGCGAGGAGGTAGCGGGCCGAGCCGCGATGCGCCTCCAGGTAGGCGAGCAACTGCTCGTTCACCTGCAAGCTCTGGCCACCGTTGCCGTTCGCAGGGCCACCAGTGGGCGCGCCGCCACCGCCGTTGCCCTGCTCGCCGAATGCTGGTGGAAAGCCGCCAAACCCGCCATTGCGCGGACTGCCGGGAACGAAACCGTTCGGGAAGCTACCAGTGAAGCCCTGCGGCCCGCCACCATTGCCACCGAAACCTCCGCGCTGCGCCACATTCGCCGAAGGGCCAGCCGTCGGCAGCGTGCCACCCGCGCCGCTTGCTAGCGAGACGCCCACCCAGGTTGCCGGGCCAAGGAGCAACAGCGCGACGCCGAGCGCCGTCGCCACCACCGCAACCGCCGACGAGCGGACAAGGTGGTCCACGAGCGCGTTGCGCGGCGAATCACCAGGAGCAGCGGACGTATGCGCGTAACGCCACCAGGCCAGCAGCGCGGCAATCAGCAGCGAGCCACCGACGATCAGCGGCGTCATCCAGCCATTCCAGTCGGTGTAGTCTGCCAGGATGACGCCTTGCACGAAGGCGGTGACGACCAGCGCCGCGGGCAGCAGGTAGCCATGCCAGCCCGCCGCGCGATAGTCACGCCAGAGCAGCGTTAGCCCGATGGCGGCCAGGGCGGCGATGCCCGGCGCGAGCATCGAGAGATAGTAGGTGTGATAGAAGCCCGCGACGCTGAAGAAGGCGGCCATCGTCAGCGTCCAGCCACCCCAGAGCGCCAGCGCCGACTGTCGGGGTGTCAGGTGGGCGTTGCGCCGCGCCTCCGCCGAGCGGAACCAGGAGCGGACGTGCGCGACGAGCGACTGCCCGTTCCAGCGGATGCCCCAGCCCGTCGCCAGCAGCCCGACCACGCCGAGCGCGAGCAGCCAGCTCACCTGGCCGCCAAGCTGCGCGTTCAGCAGCCGGAAGAGGCCCGGCACGCCGTTTTCGGAGACGCCGCCTGGCCCGCCAACCGCGTTGGATCCGCTGGTGATGGCCGAGATGATGGACGAGCCGGAGGTCGAGCCGCCGCCACGCCCGAAGACCATGCCCAGCAGCCGCTGAATGCCGTTGTAGCCGAGCGCCAGATCAAGCTCGGAGTTCGTACCGCTCGATCCAACATAGGGGCGCGCCGAGGCGGGCGTGAGGTCAACCGCGACGACCCAGGCCAGCGAGAGGGCGACCATCACGACGCCTGAGACGGCCAGATGCCAGAGGCGCGTGCGCCAGCGCAGAGGCGCGCCGAGCAGGTACATCACCAGAAAGGCGGGGACCACCAGATAGGCTTCGAGCATCTTGATGTTGAAGCCCAGTCCCACCAGCACCGCCGCCAGCATGAGCCAGCGCAGGCTGCCCCGCTCCACGGCGCGCGTCATCGCGTACGCTCCCAGCAGCACCGTCAGCACGAGCAGGCTGTCGATGGTGTTGTTGCGGTTGGTGACGACGCTGATCGGGGTGATGGCCAGGAAGAGCGCCGCCAGCAGACCCGCGCCCGCGCCAAAGGCGCGCCGGACGACGAGATAGAGCACGCCGACCGACGCCACGCCCGCGAGCGCCTCGGGCAGCAGGATGCTGAAGCCGCTATAGCCGAGCAGCTTGGCGCTGGCCGTCTGAATCCAGAAGCCGAGCGGCGGCTTATCGACGCTGACGAAGCCCGCCGGATCGAAGGAGACGAAGAAGAAGTTATGCCAGCTCTCCAGCATGCTACGAATTGCCGCTGCATAGTAGAGGTTGGCGTAGCCGTTGCGCTGTAGCTCGTAGAAGTTCGTGAAGGCGGCCAGCAACAGGATGAGCGTGAGCGCCCGGCGTCGGCGCGGCTCCCAGAAGGCGCGCATACGCCCGAACAGCGAGCGCAACGGTGAGGCTGGCGACGCGGCGTCATCGAGCGCCGGTGGGGCGATATCGGTTGCCATGGTCTCCTCCTGTGGTCATTCGGTGAGTCATCCAATCATACGCTGATCGCGGCGCGGACGGATGACGAGATATGGCGACATGCATACGGCGAATGCGGTTCGCGTGCGAGATGTTTCTCAGCCACTGTACAGGCGCAACATTCACGTTCTCTGTGAGTCCGATGAGTGTTCTCTCATGATAGGAAGCGAACTTAGAGATGTGACTTGCGCCACCATCGCTGCATGAATGCCGCGGCTAATCCGGTTCGTCCAGGATGTCTTCGCCTCTCAGCGGGATTCTGAACGGCTGGGATTAGCCGTAGACCGCGCATCTCCCTGTGCTTTACCGGCCGCGGCGGGCGGGCGCGACCCGCGAGGTGTTCGTCTGCCGCGCCTCTGGCCAGAAGATGCGGGCGAGGATGAGCAGCGTTACCACGCCAGAGAAGCCCAGGTAGAGCACGCGCATCCATGGCTCGCCGGAGTCGCTGCCCGCGAAGATGCCGTGGAGCGTCACCAGGACGAATGCGGCGAAGCTGGTGTAATGCAGCGCGCGCCAGCTTGCATAGGCAATACGACGCTTCGCCCACGAGCTCAGCCAGACCACCGCGAGCCCGTAGAGCGCCAGCACGCCCAGGTCCACCGCCAGTGGCCGGTAGGGCTGGTCGAAAGGAAGCAGCAGGTTGAGCAGCGAGAATGGGATGAGCGGATCGAAGACCAGCGAGAGCAGGTGGAAGACCACCAGCGCCAGCGTGAGCACCGCCAGATAGGGATGCAGCTCATCCAGCAGCCAGAGCGCCTGCGCATTGCGCAGCCGTGAGACGCGCGCCAGCGAGCGGAAGAGTCCGATGATAGCCGTGACCGCGAGGGTGATATAGGCGGAGGTCGCCGCCGCGCGGGTGACGTACCATAAGAACGGGTTGGCGGTTGCGCTGGTCGCCGCAAGCGTGATGCTCAGCGATGAGAGCGATGAGAGCGACGTGAAGACATTCATGATCTCTGCTCCAGTTGGCGCATCTCGGAGAGGGTGAGCGGCGGGAGCGCCGAGCCCACCATCATCGGCAACATCGCGCCCTGCGTTCCCCAGGTGGCGAGATACTCGTTCAGGTTGCGCGAGAAGACGATCTCGCCCGTGCCAAAGACGAGGGCCAGCGCGACTCCCGCGTCGCCATCGTCACGCGGGCCAAGCGCGCCGTAGCGCTTCCAGGCATCCTCGACGGCTGCGAGCGCGCCCGGATAGCCCCGCAGCAGCGCCATTTTGGCGGCTACCTCGGCCTGCGCCGCCGTCGGCGCGAATGCCGTGGCCGTCGCGATCAGCGCGTCTGGCTCGTCGCCGCCCGCGATCCAGAGCGGTATCGGCTGGCCGGTGCGCGGGTCGAGCAGGTGATGCTGGCGCTGGCCGTCGCGCAGCCACCAGCGCCGCACCGCGCCGGAGGTCGCCATCGCGCCGCGACTCAGCCGCGCGGTCGCCAGATAGGTCGTCGGGTCGTCTACGCCAGATAGCTCTAAACGTGGGTCGCGAATGCCCACCGACCAAAGTTCGCCCGGCTGCGGCCCACCGTGCGCGCGCAGGTCGCCGCCGACATTGACGAGCGCGCCGGGAAACCTGGCGCAGTAGCGTACCAGCGCGACATCCGCCGCCCAGCCCTTGGCGATGCCGCCGAAATCCAGGTGCAGACCAGCGGGAAGCCGTATCCGCCTGCGCCGTGGGTCGAGCGCGATGGCGCGCCAGGCCGCGGGTTCGGCGGGCGCCGCAAAAGCAGTGGCGCGTGGCGCCTCGCGGTGGGCGATGGCGGCGAAGTCGCGGTCGTAGCCGAGGGCGCACAACTGGCGCAGCATGGTCGGGTCGAAGAGGCCGCCGCTAGATTCCGCCGATTCGAGCGCCAGCGCTGTGCATTCATAGAGCACGTCGGAGGCGGCGAACCACTCGCCCGCCGCGGCGTTCAGGCGGCTCAGCTCGCTCTCGGGGCGGAAGCGCGAGAGGCGCGTGTCCACCTCGTCGAACCAGTCCATGCAGGCGACGGCGGCTGCGGCTGCCTCGGCCCAGCGCGACGGCGGGACGGCGATCTGCACGCTGACATCGGTCGCCATTGGTCGCCCGCGGCGCTGGACCAGCTCGAAGCGCTCGTCCGCGCGGTGGGCGGTATCGGTATCGTCTATCGGGACGGTGGAGCGTCCACCGAAGGGTGTGGTTGTTGTCATCGTCTATTTGTCCGTTTCTGGTAGCTGTATGCTGGGCGACAGCCCTCTCCCCCGACCCCTCCCCTAAAAGGGAGGGGAGCCAGAGAGCAGAGTCCGCCGTCCGCCATCGCCATTGATGGTGGACACAGTTCTGGTCTCTTTTCACTCTTCAGAGGAGGGGAGAGGACGGTACCCCGTTCACGATGTCCCTGTGCTGGAGTTGGAGCCGCCCAGACTCGGCGACGTGAAGATCGAGCCTGAGTTGTCCGAACTTCCTGAATTGCTGGAACTGCTCGATCCGTTATCGGTCGAGCTACTGGAGCTGCTGCTTGAATTCGAGCTTGAGCTGGAACTAGATGAGGAGCCGCTGGAACTCACCGCGCTCGCCGTGGCGGACGATGTGTGCGTCAGCCCCCACATCCCGGCGAAGATGCCAATCGTCGCCGCCGCAACCCCCGCGCGCAGACCGCGCCGCGCCGCCAATCTCGCCGCTGCCGTGGGACGACGCACACCGTTCGCTGTAGCTGGCTGTGGCACGGCAACTCGCCGCCCCGCCGTCGCCAGCGTGAGATCGCCCTCTGGTTCCGCGACGCAGCTGAGCACGTAGCCCTGGGCGCGTTCATCGGGGGTCAGCGCGTTGCTCTCGCCGCTGGCGCAGACCTTGCCGGAGAGCACTTTCAGCCGACAGGTGGCGCAGGCGCCTGCCCGGCAACTGAAATCGGGCCGGTAGCCACCCCGTTCGAGCGTCTCCAGCAGTGTCTCGCCAGGTTGCGCGTTCAGCACCGCGCCGCTATCGGCTAGGCGGATGCGCGCCGCTTTCCCCGCGTGCTTTGGCTGGTTTGCGCGGCGGACGGACGGGCTGGCGAAGACCTCGGCGTGCAGATGGGTAGTAGGGACGCCGTGGCGGATGATTGCTGCCTCCAGCTCGTGGCGGAGCGCGGCGGGACCGCAAACGTACCACTGCGCCCGCGCGGCCTGCTCGCCAATCGCGGCGACGATTCCCGCCGGGTTGAGCCGCTGCCCTTGCGTCGTCAGGTGGTGGCGCTGCGTCAGCCAGGCCCGTTGCGGATCGAGCGCCGCCAGCTCGCGGCCAAAGATGGCGTCTTCGGGGCCGTGATAGGCATAGTGCAGCGTGACGCGCGGGCGCTCCGCCGGGTCCATATGGGCAAGGGCGCGCAGCATCGCGTAGACCGGCGTGATGCCGCTGCCACCGGCGACGAAGACGAACGGGACGTCGGGATAGGGCCGCTGGGTCATCGTGAAGCTGCCCTGCGGCTGGCTGGATTGCAGCGCCATGCCCGGCCTGATGCGGTCGATCAGGTAGTTGGAGACCTTGCCACCCGCGGTCCGCTTGACGGTGATCTGCCAGGGAGCGTCCGCGCTGCCGTCGCCACAGAGCGAGTATGAGCGATAGAGCGGCGTGCCACTGGCGGTGGGAATCGTGAGCGTGATGAACTGGCCCGCGCGATAGGGGCCGGGCGACCCATGCGTACCGGGCAGCGCCAGTGTGAAGGTGACGGCGTTGCGTGCGGCGGGCGTCATGGCGGTGACCTGCACGGTAATTGTCCGGGCCGTCGCCTGCGTGCTCCTGGCGTCTGAGATAGCCGTGGCCATCGTTATCTCCTCCTCGTTATCATCAGCAATCTCCCCGTGTCGGTCCAGAGACCAGGGAGACGTGGCGCGTCGTTGCGTCGTGTTCATTCGTGTACTCCGTGTACTTTGAGAGTGTGGCAGGCGATGATGAAGGAAAGATGGGTACACGATTGGAGTCTCCTCATGAGGAAAATCTCATGGTGGAGACCCTCTTCTCCGGACCTCTCCCCCTAGCCCCCTCCCCTAAGAGTTCCTAGCAAAACCCGTGGTTAGCCGCGGCATTCATGCCGCGAAGCTGGGGTACTCCCATCATTGCCACTGGGATGTGACGGTTCTGTTAGGCATTCTAAAGAGAGAGGGGGAACCAGACCCAGACGCAGCCCGACGATGACGTATCCAGGTGTGAGTCGAGCGTGAGATGCGCGCGCGCTGCTGTGGCTGTTCCGTGACTGCCCCGGTTTATCCTGCCGTCGTGCGGGGGTTGCGGGTAGGGAGCTTACTTCTCTGCTCGCCCCGCCGAAGGGAGGGTGACGCCATGGACGAAAAGGGTGTAAGGATTGCGTTGGTCATTGTGAACCTGTTTGCGGCGGTAAGCGCTATCGTGGGAGCCATAGGGCTGCTGGTGGGGTTCATGAATATCCCGCTCAGTGAGCTGACCGGGACGCCCTTCGCCGACTTCACCGTCCCGGCGCTGCTGCTGGGCATCGTCGTCGGTGGCAGCGCGCTGGTGGCGGCGGTCATCGCGCTGTTTGGGCCGCGGCGGTTCGAGACGCTGGCATCGGCGGCCGCGGGCTGTATCATGGTCGGCTGGATGACGGTGGAGATCGCGATGGTCGGCCTGGATATCTGGGTGCAGGCGGCCTACTTCGCCGTGGGGCTGGTGATGATTGGCCTGGCGGGACTGCTCCAGTGGGAGAAGATGCGCCAACCAGGCGTAAGCAGCCAACGACACGCGCATCACATGGCCTGAACGACGCATCAATTGTAATCCCGGCTGACGTAGAGGCATATGGCGCGAGATGTCCGCTTCTGGCCAGTGCGTGTGCCCAAGGAGCTCAAGAGGCTCACCAAGAAGCTCATATCTCCGGGATGAGCATCTTGGCAGAGGATGAGCATCTTGGGCATATCGCCATAGGCATGTGGTGGCCAGTGTCCGTGGCTGGGCGTCTCCACAGCGAAGGGGATCACGAAGAGGCTCATTTGCCACGATGAACCTCTTCGGCAAGGATGAACCTCTTGGAATACTACTGTATCCCTTATGCCATAGCCAACCATGGCCACGCCGGACCCCCTGGGAACCATTCAGTTGTGTCCATATATCCATGGCGGATACAACTGGTGAGGCGAGCTACCAGTACAGCCACCGCTTAGGAGTCCGATGTGTCGAAGAGGTTCATATCTACATGATGGTCTTCTTCTGCGCTGGAGACACACCCAAACCCCGTACAGCCGCTGCCGCACCACGCTGGTGATCCTCCGAAGAAGCTCACCAAGATGCTCATGCCGTGGATATGAGCATCTTGGTGAGCTTCTTGGGCGACTTGGCGATGGGCGCACGCCCAGACACGGACGGCCACTATCGAGTCAACGCATACCCGCCCGTGTGCTACCATAGGCCCACAGAGGCGTAAGAGGGCGACAGGCGAAGATGGGGCGTACATGGATGAGCGGCAACGAGTGATCTGCTATGCCCATCGCGGTGCGCGCGGACACGCGCCCGAAAATACCCTGCTGGCCTTCGATCTCGCCTTCGACCTCGGCGTGGAGGCTATCGAGTGCGACGTGCAGCGCAGCTGCGATGGCGAGCTGGTCATCATCCACGACGGCACGGTCAACCGGACGACCAACGGCGTGGGGGCCGTCGCCGCGCTTCCATACGCCGACCTGCGCGCGCTCGATGCCGGGCGTGTCTGGCGCATCCCGCAGCGCATCCCCACGCTGGTCGAGACGCTCGAACTGGTGTGGCGGCGGGGTGGCGCGCTCAACCTGGAGATCAAGGGCGAGTCTGTAGAAGACTCGGTGGGCACAGCCGAGGCGGTCGAGCCGGCGCTGCGGGCGCTGGAGGAGCCGCTACGCGCGCGGCTGCTGGTCTCCTCCTTCGAGCATCCAGCCGTGGCGCTCTTGAAGGGACGGCTACCGTGGCTGCACGTGGCGACACTCTATAGCGGGCGCGCGTGGCAGAAGCAGGATATGCTTGCCCCCGCGCTGGCGATGGGCGCGGAAGCGATCCACCCCGGCGTCGCCCTCACCACCGCCGAATTGGTGACGCAGGCGCACGATGCGGGGCTGCGCGTCAATGTCTGGACGGCCAACCGCGTCGCCACCATCCGCAAGCTGATCGCCTGGGGCGTGGATGGCCTCTTCAGCGACTACCCAGAGCGCGTCATCATCGCCCGCGCGCAACTGTCGGCGCATATGTATATTTGAAGATCGAGGGATGCGTTCGTCTCGATGGGTTTGAAGCGAGACTAATGACCCTACTTTCGGTTGACGAAAGGCGAGGACAGCTAGCGCGATATCACAGATAAGGCTGAATAAATCCAGTCAATCACTATTCCGACAATAATGACAGTCACCATTCCGGCATAGGCAGCACGAGGAGCATGACTCTTGGTCCAAACCCTAATCCTCTTCCGAATGGACAGGGATCTCACTATAAGGTGGGCCAGATGGTCACAATCTCTCTTGAATTCGCTTTTGCGGACTCTTGCTGGCTGGCGGATCGCAAGACTCTTGATATCATCTGGCAATTCATCTGTCTTTGGCATTGATGCATCATTAACCAATACGGGAATAGGCCGAATACTCCTCATTAGCACAGCGGCAATTTCATAACGGACCCAATCTTTGGCTTTAACCCCATCCAATTCACGAATCTTGTCCAACCAACCTTTTACGATCACAGGTAAGAAGGCACCGCACTTTTCTAGTGCCTGGTCAATTGAATCTTCCCACTTGTCCCCTCCCTCTATAGTGGCGTCGTCAAGGAAGACGGCGTTTTCGCCAAATTTCTTGGTAAGTCGTTCGGTGATTGACGTAGCGGAAAAATCATCAACACTATGTCGGTATGAGATAAAGACGAGGTTCTTTATCCCTTTCTTGCTCCATGGCACAATACGAGTAACTGTGATCCAAAGCAGGAAAAGAGCAACAACTAATGCCAGAAGAATGGGCCATGATGGCACCGATTCAATCAGGTTCCAAATCTTGATCAATAGAGTAGTAATAGACACCTGTAATGCAGTATCTGATCTTTGACTTATCATTGCCGCCAGAGTGAATGGACAACCTGACATGCCACTATCCCTTACACTTACCGTCTCCAACGGTCTAGGGTATTACGTTGCAAGACCAAGCCGACTAGTCATTTTTCAGAGAAGTCCGCCAGCATGATTGCGCCCATAATAGCACAGTACACATTGGAAGTTTGCAGTGTCTTTTCGTATGTAGACAAACGCGGGTTTAAGATAGATAAGGTAGATAGTATGGATAACTAACAAGTGGATTATCGCCGCGCGCATGTCTGCACGATCACAGCACCGGGCAAACGGCGCGTTCTACCTACGCATCGCTCTAATCGCGGGGGATGAAGAGCAGGACCGTGGCGGCGGCCACGTACGAGACGGCCATCAGCAGGAACGCCGGGATGAAGCTGCCGGTCCGGTCGATCACGCTGCCGAGGATGACATCCCAGAGCGAGCCGATGCCGAAGGCGAGTGTGAAGTACCACCCCATCGCCACGTCGCGCTGGTCCGGCGCGGAGTTGTCCACCAGATACGTCTGGAGCAGCGGACTCTCGCAGTAGACGACCAGCCCCAGCCCCGTGATCGCGATCACCATGATAATCAGCGGCGCGCCCCCGCCGAAGACCACCGGCGCCAGCAGAGTGAAGATCGTCGCCAGCCCGTAGCTGAGCAGCAGCAACGGCCGCCGACCCACGCGGTCCGAGATGCGCCCGGCCACCAGCGGCCCGACAATGCTGCCAGCCAGCAGCAGCGTATAGAGGACGGTCACGGTGGTCTGCGGCAGCTTGATCGGCCCCAGCAGATAGAGCGGCAGATACTTGGTCAGGATGCCCAAGCCGCGTCCGCCCGCGGCGATCAGCGAGGCGATAATGACGAGAATGACACCACGATGGCGGAGCGGCGCGAGGAGTGCGGCGATACGCACGCCGAGGGGACGGTTAGCCGACTTCACCGCGGGCTTCGTCTCGGGTCGGGCAGGCTCGCGCGTCAGCAAGAGCACGGCGGACCCGGCGGCCAGCCCCGGCAGGGCGAAGATCATCAGCGTGGGCTGCCAGCCAAACGCCTTGATGAGCGCCGCGCCTATGAATGGCACCAGCAGCGTGCCGACGTTGCCGCCCGCCACGTGCCCGGCAATCGCGAATCCACGCCTGCGCGCGCCGTAGCTATCGGCGAGGATCGAGTTGCCCGCCGGGTGCTGTGGCGCGCCGCCGACACCGCGCAGCGCCGACCAGCCCAGCCACGGCAGGAACGTGACGGCGGTGGCGGTCATGAACGTCGCTACCGCGACGACCAGATTGCCGACGCCAATCAGCACCTTGCGGGGGACACTGCGGCTGAGATAGCCAAAGACGAGTTGGAGCAGCCCGCCCGCCAGGCCTGAGACGGTGCCGATGAGGCCAATCTGCGTATAGCTGAAGCCATACTGGTCGTGCAGAATCGGGAAGATGAGCGGCATCAGGATGCTGACGCCGTGAAGAACGGCATGCGCCGCGCTGATGGTGATCATATTCGCGCGGGCGGCGGCGGGCGGCAGGGCGCTTAGCTCGTCGGGTGGGAGTGCCGCCTGCTGGGTGTCGGTATCGAGGGATGTCACAATGCGCAGTTCCTCCAGGTGTTCTGGAAACAGCGTAGCACACCCCGGCAAGCTGGTATAAACGGAAGTGGGGTGTCATGACTCCGCCGGTGGGGATGGCGGCACGGGCGGCCAGGTGAAGATCGAGGGGCGGGCCGCCTTGTGGCGGGCTGCAATGTATGTCCGAAGCTACTAATTTATTGCTTACATGAGGAGTGGAGCAAAACGCGGAACCCTCTACTTTGCTGAAGGTATATGGCCTCCCCAAGCAAGCAGAGCCCCTAGCCCCAATATGAGAAAACCGAGTCCGGTAGTCGCAGAAAGATTGCCAAGCCTCATGAGCCAAAACTGGGTTTTGAATTTTATCGGCAATATCCTTTCTAAATCCTTGAGCAACGCTTTGCCGTCCCTATCAACACTCCCTTCATGTATTGTGAGCGCGTTCCGTTTAGCCAAATCCTGAAGATTTTTAGGTAGCTGCTTCGGTGAGGGTGACTTATCATCATTAAACATCAGAGGAATAGAAGGAATACCTCTACTTAATGCTTCAGCGATTTCCTTGCCTACCCAATCCTCGGAGTCTTCTAGTCGGTGGATCATATCTATCCATCCTTGGCCGATGACAGGTAAGAGAATGCCGCACTGCAAGAGCGCTTTATGGATCTTGTTTGGAAAGACATCTCCTGGCTTGATTTTATACTCATCTATAAAGATGGCTTTCTTGCCAAATTTCTCAGCAAGTAGCTTGCCGATAAAATAGGCAAACGTAGGAATATCTTTGCGCCGGTATGAGATAAAGATGAGATTGTTAACGCCTGAATGGCACCAAGATCGCAGATATAGAAGAATCCCTCCAAAAGCAGCAGCCAAGCCTATCCATTCTGGCCATGTCAAGGAGTTAAGAAATATTAGAACTTCATTCAAATTGACACCAGATGATACAGGATCCAGTTCTAAATTGGTTGAGGCCCACTGAATGTTTAGACAGCCTAGCATGGACCCACTCTTCCACCTATGGCTCTCAACGGTGGAAGGAGTCCGCTGTAAAGCCAAGACGATTAGCCGCCCTCAAAGGAAATCGCCTGTATGATTGCGCATATAATAACACAGCATACTTTGGCAGGGCAAAAATGCGCATCGTCAGCCAGCGAGGTCATTTAGGGGTTACATGGTGAGAGAATTAGTAAGTACGCTCAAGTCTATGTCTGTTCTGCAGATGCGGGTGGCCAGGTGAAGATCGAGGGGCGGACAGCCTTCTGGAAGGTGTAGGCCGAGCGCATCATGCCCACCTTGTCCTCGTAGAAGCGGTGGGCGTCGGCGCGTTGCAGCCCGGAGGCCAGCGCCACGGTGTCGCAGCCGAGATCGCGCGCCAGCGCATCCACCTGGTCCATCAGCGCCTTGCCGTAGCCGCGCGAGCGCTCGCTGGCCGTCGTCACCAGCTCGTAGACCCAGATGTGATGTCCGTAGTAGAGGTTGGTCTGCTCGCCGATGCCCGCCAGCGCCCGGATCGTTCCCTCGTCGTCGCGCGCCGCCAGCAGCCGGTAGCCCTGCGGCGTGATGACGCGCATCAGCTCGAGGAACGTTGCCTCGTCGAGGTGGGTGCGCAGCTCACGCATCACCGGGAACGCCTCGCGCCACTCCGCCTCGGTCGTCAGCTCATCGATTCGCATAATCCCTCCACGGCCACTCGGCCCGTACTCTGATTTCTGGTTCCCGCTCTCCTCGCGGGGGAGGGGGTTAGAGGGAGAGGTTCCGCCAACCTCACCCATCCACCCCCGGCAGCAGCGTCACGAACGCGCTCCCTGGCACGTCGTCCATTGCGTCGCGCGAGCCACGCGCCGGGCCAGTCCGCACCTTGGCGCTCAGCTCCTCGACCGCGACCGCCATCACGTCCAGCGCCCGCAATTCGCCGATGCGCGCCGGGTCGTAGTCGTGCCCCACCGTGCGCCCCGGAAAATAGCGCAACGTCATCGCCTCCATCAATTCGCGTTTGCGCTGCGTCTCGGTGACTGGCTCAGCCGTGCCATAGACGACGACACTGCGATAGTTCGCCGAGTGATTCTTGGCGTCGCGCGAGGCTACCAGTCCATCCAGCAGCATCACCTCGATGGCCACCGCCGTCCCCGCCCGCAGCGTCTTCTGCAAACGGCTGGCGGGCGCGCCGTGCAGGTAGACCACGCCGTCCTCGTAATGGTATGTCATCGGCGCGATATACGGCTGCCCGTCCACCGCGAAGGCGACATGCGCCACGCGGCCCGCGCGCAGAATCTCGTCGGCGACCTCCGGCGTCGAGCGCTCGGGATGCCGCCGGATGCGCGAACGTGGACTGACGCTTGCGCGCGCCGCCAGCGTTGTCGGCGATGCTAAATCCGCCGCGTCTGATGCGTCATGTGTATGGATATGCCGCCGGATTGTCCGAGTTGTCCGAGTCATCGCAATTCCACCAGTTTCTCGCTCATCGCACACCATCCAGTCACGCAAACTGCGTCCACGTGGTATGGTACAGGGAGAAATGGCCTGACGGAAGAGCCATATTTTGCGAGGACTATTATGCCAATGCACAAGCGCCGTGGCGCCGACCTGCTGATGCATCTCGACCGGTCGGTCTCGGGCGACGGGCTGACACGCCAGATCTATACACAGCTGCGCGCCGCGATTCTGGATGGTCGGCTGCGCGCGGGCGACCGGCTGCCACCCAGCCGCGACCTGGCGCGCGATCTCGGCGTGGCCCGGCTGACGGTTGCGACCGCCTACGAATGGCTCGGCGCGGAGGGCTACGTCTATGGCCGGGTGGGCGCGGGCACATTTGTCGCGGCGGTCTTTGCCGAGCCAGCGCTGCCCCTGCCCGCTGCCCCAGGGACATCGCGACCCCATCACGTCGCGCCCGCCCGATCCGACGCCGCGCCAGTGAGACAGGAGCCGCCAGTGCCGCTCTCGAGCTGGGCGCGCCGCATCGCTACTATCCCACTCGCGGGCATCAGTCCCGCCGAGAGCGCCGTCTGTATGTGGGATATGCGCCCAAGCGTGGGCGCGGCGGATGCCTTCCCCTGGGCGCGCTGGCGCCGGACCGTTGGCTGGCCCGATCCGCTGGCGGGTGATGCGCCTCCGGCCAGTGTCGCCATGTCTGCCGCCACGGCATCGAGCTACTGGGATGCCCTGCTTGGCCCACTGGAGACGCGCGAGGCCATCGCCGCGTGGCTGCGCCGCTCGCGGGCGGTGCGCTGCGTGCCGGAACAGATTCTGGTGGCGGGCAGCGTGCAGCAGATGCTGGCCCTGCTGGCGCGGCTCTTGATCGAGCCGGGGCAACAACTGCTGGTCGAGGATCCCAGCTATGTCGGCTTCCACGCGGCGTTCCTGGCCGAAGGCGCCATGCTGGCGGGCATGCCGGTGGATGAGCACGGCCTACGGGTGGAGGCGCTGCCCGCGCGCGACCGCGGGGTAGAGGGTGTGAATAGTACGAATAGTGCCGCGCCACGGCTGGCGATTGTCACGCCATCGCACCAGTATCCCACGGGGGTAACGCTCACGCTGGAGCGGCGGGTGGCGCTGCTGGAGTGGGCGCGCCACGCGGGCGTGGTGCTGGTCGAGGATGACTACGATGGCGACCTGCGGCTCGAAGGGCAGCCGCTCGAAGCGTTGCGCGGGCTGGACGACCGCGACGAGGTGATCTATCTCGGCACCTTCGCCAAGGCGCTCTATCCCGCCGTGCGCCTGGGGTTCGCCGTTCTGCCTCACTGGCTAATCGAGCCGGTGGCCCGCGCCCGCGCCGCCAGCGACCGGCATCCGGCCTGGCGCGACGCGATGGCTGTCGCCCGCTTCATCGAGGCGGGCGAGCTGGAACGACACCTTGCCCGCATGCGTCGGCTCTATCGCGGGCGACGCGACGCCCTGACCGCCGCGCTCCGCGAGCATCTGGACGACCTCATCACCATCGGTCCGGCCGATGCGGGCATCCACCTGCTGGCGCGGCTGCCCGACGGCGTGGACGATGTCGCGCTGGTGGACGCGGCCCAACGGCACAGCATCGCCTGCATGCCGCTCAGCCCGCACTACCAGGGGAGCGCGCGGCCTGGTCTGCTGCTGGGATTCGGCGGCATGTCCGAGGCGCGGCTGGCCGAGGGCGTGCGCCGACTGGCGCCGCTGGTGCGCGAGGCGGTCGCCACGGCGGAGGGCGCTCGCGCGCTATAATGCAACAGCGCAGAGCGAGCGCGCCAGGCGCATACGGGGGCATACGGGGAGAGAGACGCCGCATGGATGTTCGACCAGAGCGGAACGAGCAGGAAGAGCCGGAGTCCGCGCAGTATCCATGGAATAGCGAGTGGGGGACGATTCCGCCACCGCCGCCAGAGCATGCCTCGCCCGACGCGCCATCGACGCCCGCGCAATCGCCGCAGCCCGCGCAATCGGCGCAATCTGGTGGCCCGCCAGCGCGACACCTGGCCTCATACGTCCCCTACATCGCCGAGCAGCGCGCCGCGGAACAACAGCAACAGCAGGCGCGTGAGGCGGCCAACCTGGCCCAGACGCAGGCGCCAGCGGAGTCGCGGGCAGCGGTCGGGCGCAAGGATGCCGCGGGATGCGCGTCGGGCGCGGCCATCTTGGCGGTGCTCTCGAAGCTGGCGGTGGCGGGCAAGGTGCTGCTGCCGTTCCTGAGCGCCCTCGCGAGCCTCGCCGCCTACGCATGGCTCTTCGGCTGGCAGTTCGGCCTGGGGATTGTCGTCCTGCTCTTCGCGCACGAGATGGGCCACTACGTCATCATCCGCGCCAAGGGGCTACCGGCAAGCTGGCCCGTCTTCATCCCAATGCTCGGCGCGTATGTCGCGATGCGGCGCATGCCGGTCAACGCGCGCGACGAGGCGGAGATCGCCATCGCGGGGCCGTTCGCGGGGGCGATGGCCAGCGCGCTCTGTCTCTGGCTCTACCACGTGACAGGGCTGACGGTGCTGCTGCCGCTGGCCTATTTCAGCTTCCTGATCAACCTGCTGAACCTGATACCCGTCTCGCCGCTGGATGGCGGGCGCATCGTCGGGGCCATCTCACGCTGGATCTGGCCGATTGGCCTGGTCCTGCTGGGTATCGCCTTCCTCTATACGCACAGCATCCTGCTAATCATCCTGCTCTGGCTTGGCTTTCTGGAGACGATCAGCCGCTTCCGCATGGCGGCGATTGCTGGCTCCTATTATCGGATTCCGCTGCTCTCGCGCGCCTACATCACCATCTTCTACTTCGGGTTGGCCGCCGCTCTGGCCATCGGCATGTTCGCCACCGAGGGACTGATGGTCGCCCAGGCGGGCCAGCCACTCTTCGGTGGCTAGCTGGA
This sequence comes from Ktedonobacterales bacterium, assembly GCA_036557205.1. GTDB lineage: Bacteria > Chloroflexota > Ktedonobacteria > Ktedonobacterales > JADMIN01 > DAHUXT01. Next base: position 39,963 of record DATBIB010000145.1, read on the forward strand.
AAATGTATTGGTCGTGAGATCGAAACCAAACGATGCGGTCTTATCCGATTTGATGCGCAGCACATTGCCGGTGATTCCTGTGATTCCAATGTAGGTGGAGTGATCCGGCGCGTCAAAGACACCCACCAGTTGGTAGCCATTGGCGCTAGAATAGGTTTCGACACGCACGGCGCCAACGTCAGCCGCTGGGTTGGTGGTATCTGATCCGACGTAGACGAACTCCCATGTCCCATTAACCTGACCACGATACATATCATTCGTGTTGAAGTTCGGGAATTTCGCGTCTCCAGCAAAGTAGTAAATCCCCGAAGTGAAGGTTGCTGTTGGAACCGCTACTGGGGGTGAATAGGGTGGCTTGGCAGGATGCGGGTTTTGGGCGCGTGCTGCGGCCACCGTCGCGTCGCCTTGCGCCAGCAGAGTCGCCTTCGCTGGTGGCAGTTGCGGCCCCGCCGCACCCAGCCGTGATGCCTGGCTGATGCCGATGAATGTGATGGCAATCAGGAGAACAACTGCTGCCGCGATGAGCGCTACGAAGCGTTGGCCTCCCTGAAGTGTTCGCTGATCTGTCCTCGTCTTGTTGTTACCTGACATCTCATTGCTCCTTTGGGAATTTCCCCGGTGGCCAGCGACTGTTTTGGTAGATAAGCCAGGTGAAGAAGCTATGCCGCAAACAAAGACTGACCGCTATCAATAGTCGCGGGATGGACCCGCATGCCTATGCCAACTGCTTTTCCTCGTATCGGTTGCCAGGAAGATAGTATCTTAGTGAGCACTCCCAAAAGACGCTCGGTAGATGAAGCAGCGGCAATGGTAACATGTGGTGTCCACCGGCCAGGCAGCAGGAACTCATCCAGAACGTCAGATGTGAACTGATCAATGATTCTCTGATGGAGAGTCAGAAGGTTTTGCGACATGCGAGGCGTGAGGAAGAGCACACCGGTCTCCGGAAATATGCCCAGGCTTTCGAGTAAGAGCGCGAACTGCCGTCGTTGCCGCGTGAGCAGCGGCAGTTGCGATAGATACCCAGTCTCAGCGCCGTCATCGAACTGGTAGGCCGTCAGAGTGATGTGGGGCGGGTATCGCCGCACGAACGAAACGCCCTCAGGAGCGAGAGATTGCTGAAGCGCCCTGACAGTTTGCTCGGTTGCCTGGTCAAGGAGCAAATTGATACTCAGAACCGGCATTAGCTACTTCCTCCATGCGCCACCCAATTCATCCGTTCGCAGGCATCACCTGGTTGGCGTTTCTCGCGCGCATCGTTGCCAGGAAGCGCCGCCGCTGCCGCAGGTAGAGAGAGAAGTCGGCCCAGCTGAGGAAGCCCGCCGTGGCGAACCCATGGGCAATCGTCGCCGCGAGGATCGAGCGCCTACCGCGTCTGCCGAGCGGCCACTGGTAGAGCGCGCCGAAGATCGCCCCGGCGAAAGTGACGCCCGCTATCGAACGCCAGCTCCACTTGCCCAGGCGATGATACGCGCCAAAGACGGCTGTCGCCGCCGCCCAGCCCAGCAGGCCAGCCAGCTTGCCGATGCGTGGCGCGCGCGCCAGCCCCCGCACCGCCAGATCCTGCACGGTTCCGCGCCAGAAGAGTTCTTCGCCGGGCGCGTTGATCGCGAAGTAGAACAGCGTCTGCGTCAGTTGATCGGCGTCGGTGGGCAGCCGATAGCCCGGCGCGACCCAGCCACGAAACGCGGCGGCCAGCCCGGCCAGTGGTACACCCACGGCGATGCCAAGCAGCGTCTCGCGCCGCCAGCCCTCGGCGGTGATGCCGATGCCCTCCGGCCCCCGTCCCGAAAGCCAGGCATAGAGGCCCGCGCCCGCGAAGAACGGCAGCACTCGCCCGGCGGTATCCTTCCAGGCCCAGTTCCAGGTGTCGCGCACGGTATTGCGAGGGACGCTCGCGTCGAATCGCGCCAGCCACTCCGCCTCGCGCGCCGCTACGCCTGAAACGAGTGGGACGGCTGGAATATCGGCTGGCGGTGCGGCGAGGGTCGCGTCGCCCTGCTCAAGCGCCGTTTCAGGCGCGTTCTCTACAGTGTTATCGTTATTCGGGCTGTTGTCTGGGATGTCATCCAAGGGGCGATCAGCGGTTGCGTCTGTTGTCATATGCTCACTGCTCACTGTATCCATTCAGGGTGGCCAAACGCGATCATATGTCAGCCATATGCCCTGGTATTCTCTGATGATTGTACGCGATGGCGGCAACGCGAGATGTCGATGCACGCTTTTGGGCATGTTTGTGTGCTACTTTGCGGACAAGACTTGCGCGACGCGATACAATAGCACCACACGACTCCAGCCTGCCTCGCCTAACACCGAGACAAATCGGCGAATCGTGAGCGAACAGAGCGCATCACCAGGCACGGTGTGGTGGGTGTTCGCGGGGGGATGATTTCTCATGCAGTGTCCGCAATGTGGAACGATGAATGCGCCAGGCCAGGATGTATGCGCCCGGTGCGGCAGCCCGCTGTTTCCCACGCGCCCAGACTATGGCGGCCAGAACCAGGGCCAGAACTGGCCGGGATATCCCGCCGGGGAGAATGAGCCTGTCGATGGGGTCTGGCGTGAAGAGTGGCCCGCGCTTGGTGGCGCGCCTGCGCAGGCGCCGCTGCCACCCTGGCTCGCGTCGGCGGAAAACGGCAATCCGCCGCCATCGTCGCAGATGCCCTCCGGCCCATTCACCCCCGCCCAGCAGCACAACGGCTGGAATGCGCCCCCCGCCTCGGGACCGTTCGGCACAGAGTATTCCCCCCAGTATCCGCAGCAATCACAGCAGTATCCGTCGTACTATGGGGTTGACTCACAGCAGCTCAATCAACGCGGCGCGCCACAGCCGCAGATGCCGCAGATGTACATGGTGAACCCGCCTGACGTCTATCCTCCCGACACAGCGCTCACGCCCTATGGGCCACCTCAGAATAATGCGCTCCCGGTCCCGGCGCCCGCGGCCCCATCACTCGCGCTTACGCCCGCGCTCAGCCCAGGCACGGCGCTCAAAAACGGTCGCTATCGCATCATCCAGCGGTTCTCTGGCGGGTCAACAGGCAGTGACACCGAGCCACCGTTGATGGTCGCCACCGATACCGAGCTGCCCAACGAGCGCGTCCTCGTCCAGGAGCTACCACTGACGTCGCTGCACCCTGAAGACGCCGAGTATATCCGCCATGGTATCATCGAGCGGCTGGAAAGTCTCTCCCAGATGCCCGGCATCGCGCACCTGCGTGATAGCTTCGTGGAGCAACGCCGCAGCTTTCTGGTCTTTGAGCTTCCTTCCGGGGACCGCCTGCTCGACCGTCTGCGGCGCGCGCATGGGCCGCTGCCTGAAACCACCGTTATTGGCATCGTGTTGCAGATACTCGATATCCTCTCCGCGCTGGAGCGCAGCCCGGTGCCAATCATTCACGGCAACATCACTCCGGCGCATATCGTGCTACGGCCCGGTGGCCAGGTGGTGCTGGTCGGGTTCTCGCCGACGCTGCTGATCTATCCGACAGGACAGGTGGCAAACGGGCCAGCGGGCGCGCTGAGCGCCTACTCCGCGCCAGAGCAGGCGCGTGGCACGGCCGACATCCGCTCCGATCTCTACGCCACCTGCGCGGTGATGCACTATGCGGTCACAGGGGCCGAGCCGGTGGGGCGCATGTTCCCGCTGGCGCGTCACGCCAATCCAGCGGTCTCGCTGGAGTTAGAGGATATTCTCGGGCAGGGTCTGCGCCCCTCGCCGAGCCAGCGGTATCAATCGCCCGAAGCGTTCCGTGAGGTGCTGGCGCCGCTGGCGTCTGGCAAGCGCCTGACACACGTTGACGAAGAGCTGGACCCAGATAGCCCAACAGGGCTGCGACTGGTACGCGACGCGCAGGGGCGACTGATTGGCCCGCGACAACGCATGACGCAGAACCCGCTCTTCTTCGTCGCCATCGTCCTGGTTCTGGTGGCGTTGCTTGGTGGCGGCGCGTTCTATGCGCTGCAACCCCATACGTCCGCGCCTGCCACCTCCCCGCAGACGCTTACTAGCGCCTTCGCGTCATACTACCAGTCCAGCGGAATCGGCCTGAGCGGCGGGGAGTTCATCTTCGATTCCCAGCAACCTGATTATGCGCAAAAACAGGCGGGCGCTCTGGCCCTGGGATCAGGTGATCTCCATGGCGCGCTTGCGGCGTATCAAAAGGCGATTACGAGCCAGCCCAATGATGTTGAGGCGCTCATCTACGCTGCCGACCTGCAGATTCTGGTGGACAAAGAGCCGTATGTGACCGTGATTGCTGGTGTGGCGTTCGGCTCAGATGATGATGGTGACAGCGCCGACTCCGAAGACTTTGACACAGCGCGCTACGAGCTGCAGGGCGTTTATCTGGCGCAGCAGCGGTTCAACCAGTCAACCACGTCGCCGGGACACGTACGGCTGCGTGTGCTGATCCTCAATTCTGGCAAAGAGCCAGCGGATGCCCAGCTCGCCTCGACGCTGATGCTTGACCAGATCCATAAGGGCAACGTCCAGAATATCGTCGGCATCATCGGCTGGCCAGAGTCGAATCAGAGCCGACTGGCAATGGCGGCGCTGGGCGCGTCGGGCCTTCCCCTGATCTCACCGACGGCCAGCGCCAACAACCTCGAAGATACCGCCGGTAATTTCTACAGTCTCGTGCCATCCGATTCGCAACAGGCGGGAGATCTGGCCGATGCCGCGGTCAAAAGCCTGAAGGCGCATCGTATCCTGGTGGCCTATGATCCTGGCGACCAGGAGAATAGTGACGTTGCGACCTATTTCAGCAATCATGTCATACAGAGCTACAGCGCAACGACGACGATTCTTGAGCGCGTTCCCTACGACGCCGAATCCGTCCAGGATGTCGGCGCGTTCCAGCAGGTTGCCGCGACGGCGCTGACGCAGAACGCTGATCTCATCTATCTGGTGGGCAACCAGAACGCCTCGATATTCCTGGCGAATGCGGTCGCGCAACAGGCGACACAAATGAATCGCATCCCACCTCACATCCTCGTTGGCGCGCAGACACTGATGTCGTCGTACTTTGGGGTCGGGAACGATCCAGGGGCGGCGGCGGCGCGCGCTAACCCCGATCCGCTCGGCCTGATCTATGTGGCGACCCTTGCCAGCGTCGCCCATTGGCAGATGCTCAATATGGCTCCGCCAGATGTGCAAGCGTTCAGCGACGGCTTTTCGACATTATTCAAGAGTTTCTGGGGCGCGGGAGGTCTGTCATTGCCTGGCTCGCTGGCCATCCTGTCGTACGACGCGACCAATCTGCTGCTGGTGGCGCTGGAAAAGAACCTGCAGATGGCGCACGGCGACGTTGTTATTCCCTCGGTGCAGGAAATCACCGTGGCGATCCGGCAGTTCACCGACCAGCAACCATTTATGGGCCTGGGCGGAGCCGTTGGATTCAGTAACACAAATCACCAGCCCAACAAGGCGCTGGGCATCTACAAACTATTACCCATTCCGAACGCGCCTACGAATGCGCCGGTCGTGCAGCTTCAGCTTGCTACGGTTGCGGGTGGCAAAGCGCTCTTCTGCGGCCATTCAACAAACTGCACTCCGTATTGATGCACAGGGAGAGGCGTGGCGCGCCCGCTACCGCGGCAGGTCGCGCGATCCCCAAATTTGCGCCCCATACAGGACGGGATAGTAGAGCAGCAGCTGCTTGCCATCGGGCGACCAGCGGAGAAACACCTCCGGGCCAAAGCCGCCGTATGGGGCGACACTGGCCAGTTGCAGCTTCGGCGTGAGCGTCTTCAGCAGCTTGCCGCTGGCGCAGTCATAGATGCTCACGTCGAAGTCGCTTACCCGCGCCGAGCCACTGGGCCGCGCAATCGGCGCCTCGACCGCCACCCGCTTGCCATCGGGACTCCACGCCAGGTTGATCTGCGTCGCCCAGGCAGTGGGATCGATGCTCGTATCGTGGTAGCGCCGTAAAATGGCTGCCATCCCCGCGTCACGCACGGGCAGCACCGGAGCGCCCACCAGCCCTATCCTGCTCAGGTCAGTAGGGTCAGGCGCAGGCTGCCCATCAAGCGCGATACGCCAGTTACTAATCTCCCCTCCCTGATCGCCCGCAAAGAGGTACGCGCCGTCAGCCGACCAGGAGGCCAATGAGGTAGTCCAGGTTTCTACCGGCGTATCCAGCATATGCAGGTTATGTTCAGGTTCAACGCCAACCCACCGCGTCGTCAGTTGGACTGTTCCGGGCTGCCAGATCGAAAACGCTTTGCCGCCATCAGGCTGGCCGATGGGCGCGCCGGGCTGGCTGGCTGGCGCGCTCGTCGCGTTGAGCGGCGTGACCGGCTGGAGGCGCCCATCGCTATCCCACTGGTATCCCAGCGCGGGCTGAGAAAACGCGGGCGCGGCATACCATCCTCTATCTGTGCTCGCGCGTTGTGGCGGGGTAGCCATTGGGATATAGGCGCCGGTCGCGAGATTCCAGAGGCCGGAATACCACTCGCTCCTTGCCATCGTGTGCGAGAGGACGCGCTCAGTACCCCCTGAGATAGAAAGCATCAACACGCCCTCTATGGATTGCGTGTCGAAGCCGCCGTTGCCAAGATCCTTCGTCGTCAGCAGCACCATGAACGTCACCGCGAGCCGCTTGCCATCCGGCGACCAGAGCAGGTGCGCATAGTCTATGACCTGCTGCGACGTGTCTCGGTTGCCCACTCCAGCATAGGGGTCGGGGGTGGCGATCTTTGGCGGCTTGAGGTGAAGCGTGGAGGCGATGAATGAGTCCGGCTCGATTGTGTTCGTCACTTTGCCTGTCGTCTCGTCGTAGAGTGCGATGATCCCAGCATGATAGGCATACATGCTGGGAAACGAGTTGGGGCAGTTGCCCTGATAGCCGAGCAGCGCAAGCGTCTTGCCATCGGGTGACCAGCTCGCATCCTTCGGACATGAGACGCCGTCAGACTTCGGGTCGAACACGCGCGTGGCGCTGGCCTGCGGCTGCGCTGGCGCGGACGACAGGACGGCGCGCGCAATCAGCCCGCCCGCCACAGCGACCACCACCAGCGCGGAGATGCCCGCCAGCAGCAGCGCCTTGCGGGAACGCTTGGACTGGGGCGTCGCTGGTGGGGCTGCTCTATCCGACGGCGATAGTGGCTTTTCGTGCGCACCCTCGCGCGCGAGGTCACGGAGCGCGTCGATGCGTTGGTCGCGGTCGTCGGACATACGGTTTCCTCGCGGAGTATTGTCTACATTCGCTATGGGTCTGCACCCTTGCTCTATTGTGAGCAACCCTAGCATGCTTTGGACATGTCGTCAAGCTGCTTGGAGAGGTAGACAGAAAACCATACAACAGGCGCATGGCGTGAGGAGCGCGTTAGTGCGCGGGAGCTTTCGTCGCCACGTGGACCGCTACGACTCCGCCGAGCAGATAGTAGTAGCGGACATCGCTCCAGCCCGCCGCTTCGATGACACGCTTGAGCGCGGGCGCGTTGGGGAACGCAGTCACCGAGGTGGGTAGATAGCTGTAGGCGTCGAAGGCGCGCCCGATCAGACTGCCCAGAACTGGCACGAGCCGCCCGAAGTAGAAGTCGAAGAGGGCGGAGAATACCGGGTTGCGCGGATGGCTGATCTCCAGGCAGGCCATGCGTCCGCCGGGGCGCACCACCCGCAGCATCTCGCCAAAGCCCTGGTGCAGATCGGCCATATTGCGCACGACAAATGCCGAACAGCAGGCATCGAAGCTGCTGTCGGAAAAGTCGAGGCGCTCGCCATCGCCCTGGCGCAGCTCCACCCGGTCGGATAGCCCCAGCCGCGTGATTTTCGCCCGCCCACGGTCGAGCATCTCCGGCGTAAAATCCACGCCGACGACGCGGGCGCTGGGGGCGCTGGCGCGGGCCAACTCAATCGCGAGGTCGCCCGTTCCTGTGCCGATATCGAGTCCGGTCTCGTGTGGCCCAAGCGCGATATGCCGGACGGTGAACCGACGCCAGCGGCCATCCAGACCGAGCGACATGATCCGGTTCATGGCGTCATAGACGCGGGCAATGCGCCCAAACATGCGGCGAACATAGACGGGTTTGCCGCCCGCCGCCTCGAAGCGCGCGCGCAGCTCTGGCTTCGTTGCTCCCAGTGTCTGCTGCTCGTCCACGGATTCTGCCTTGTCTCTTCTCTTCATGTCTCTAGCGGCTGCGGTCCACCACAAAATCCACGAGTTGTTCCAGCACGTCGCGTTCGGGCGAGGCTGGGAACTCCAGCAGCAAGGCGCGCGCGCGTGACGAATACTGGCGGGCCAGCTCCATCGCTTCTTCGATTGCCGGGCTAGCCGCGACCCACGCCACGATGTCGCGTACCTCGTCGTCGGGAATTGTCTCTGTGCCCAACATCTGTCCGATGCGCTCGGTATGTCCATTCTGCTGTTGCTGGAGGGCATAGATCAGCGGCAGCGTCACCAGCCCCTGGCGCAGATCGTTGCCCGCTGGCTTGCCGATGGACTCCTCAGTGCCGACATAATCGAGCACGTCGTCGATGATTTGGAAGGCAATGCCCAAATCCAGCCCGAATTGCCCCAGCAGCGCTATCTGCGCCTCGCTGCCGCCGCCGACAATCGCGCCTCCCTTGCAGCAGGCAGACATCAGGCAGGCGGTCTTGCGGCTGATGCGGTCGATGTAGCTCTCGACCGAGATGTTGGCCTGTCGCGCCGTCAGCAACTCGAGGATCGTGCCCTCACAGACACTCGCCACCGTCTCGGAGAACAGCCGGTCAACGCGGAAATCCTCGACATCGGCGATCAGGCCCGCCGTCCGGGCGAACAGGTAGTCGCCCAGGAGGATCGCGACGCCATTGCCATAGCGGGCGTTGACGGTGGGCAGCCCGCGCCGGGTCATCGCATGGTCAATGATGTCGTCGTGGACCAGCGTCGCCAGATGCACCATCTCGAAGGCGACGCTCATTGGCAGGAGTTTCTCGAACTGGTAGGTCAACAGCTTGCCCGAGAGGAGCGTCAGCGCGGTGCGCAATCGCTTGCCGGGCGACTTGAGCACGTGCGCGGATGCGGTGTTGAGCATGTCCAGCCCGGATGTTGCTCGTTGATGGAACGTCGAATCCACGACATCCAGGTCCGTCTCTATCCCAGCAAAGAGACGGCTCAACGTGGCCGCGTCGCTCATGGTCCCTCCCAGATGTGCGAGGTATCAGTCCTGTCTGCCCCTTCGCCTCGCGTCGGAAGCGGCTCGCAGGCACGCCACCTTTTATTGTAACACGAGCCGTCCAAGCGACACATCTGCCGACCAGTGCAATTGCTGGGCCAGCGTGTAGCGTATGTGTATTAGCAGGCGCTCGGCGCTCGGCCGCTTTTCGGTCACACGTCGTTGGAGGGGTCTAGTTCGGCGATATCCTCTTGCAGGAAGAGATTCTCGAAGGGGAGTGTTTCGACGAAATCGACGATCTCGCGATACTCGCGCCAGGTGAGGCGGCGGCTCAATTCGGGGTCGTTGAATGATTTGTAGGCAGGGAAATATTGGTCCATGACGCTGAGGCCGATATCGGAGCCAAGCTCGTCGGCAAGCCACTGTAGCACCGCCTTGCTGCCCGCATGGTCGTGGGGCATCACCAGATGGCGCACGATGAGCCCGCGGACCGCGATCCCGTGCTCATCCACCTCCAGCCCGCCCACCTGGCGATACATCTCCTTGAGCGCGGCACGGTTGTATTCGACGTAGTGGTGCATCTTGGACGTGCGGAGCGCGTTGCGGTTGTCGGAGTATTTGGCGTCGGGCAGGTAGATGTCTATCGCGCCATCCAGCAGCTTGAGGGTATGCAGGTGCTCGTAGCCCGCGCAATTGTAAACCATCGGAATGTGCAGTCCCCGGTCCGAGGCAATCACCAGCGCTTTGAGGAGTTGCGGCACGAAATGCGTCGGCGTGACCAGGTCGATATTGTGGCAGCCCTTCCGCTGGAGCGAGAGCATCATCTCGGCCAGCCGCTCTGGCCCGACACGCAGCCCGTTGCCCTGCTGGCTGAGCCAGAAGTTCTGGCAGTAGGAGCAGCGCGCCTGACAGCCGCCGAAGAAGATGGTGCCCGCGCCGCCGGTCCCGCTGATAGGCGGCTCCTCGCGCCGGTGCACATTCCACGAGCCGACGATGATATCGGTGGTGGAGTGGCAGGCGCCCCAGCGACCTGCCGTGCGGTCTATCGGGCAGTTCTGCGGGCAGACGGTGCAGCCGCGCAGCAATTCCCACGCCGCCTCGGCGCGCCGGGCCAGCTCGCCGGTCTGGTGCAGCTTCAGGTAGCCTGGGTAACGAACTGTGTTGGGTATGGTGGTCATGCGCCTTACTCTTACTCGCAGGGTTGGTCTATTGCGCCACGGCAGCCGCCAGTGGCTCGGCGTACATGCGTGCGGAAAGTATACCGCATCGCAGGATCTTGCGGAGCGACCAGCGCGTTCCCAACACCTCGACGATCCGCCCGCGGTCATTGTCCGAGACGTTGCGCAGGCGACGCAGGCTGACCTCCTTCACCTCACGGAGCTGTTCCAGCGGCGGCGCGTCGGGCAGCGTAATCGCTGCGGTGGGATCCGGGTCTGGCCTTGCGTTGAGTATGATGAGATAGCCCGCCTGCGCGGTGGCAGCCTGGTGCAGCAGCGTATTGGGCGGCGGTCCGGCGCGCGTCGGCAGAGTGCGCAGTTCCGGCGCGATGCGCTCACCCAGGTCGAGCAGGTCTTCCAGCGCCCAGTCTAGCAGCGCCAGCAGCCAGTCGAGATCTTCGTTGCTCACGGGGTCATTATCCGGCCCGAAGAAGGCGTCCGCCTGGTACGGTAGTGGCCCCACAACCTCTTGTGTCTCCATCAATTGCACGCGAAACGGCCCGGTCACGATGGGTGTCTCTTCGTCGTGGGAGCGTAGCCAGTCGTAGTAGGCGGGGATGCTCCGTTCGAGACGGGAGACCGCTACCCACACATCCGATGCAACAGCGAAGCAGCCGGGCAGATCGAGCAG
>DATBIB010000146.1:0-43118 GCA_036557205.1 Ktedonobacterales bacterium
CGCGCTCGGTCTGGTCGGCATAGGCGTTGGCGAAGGTGACGAGCGCGTGGTCGAAGATATCGCGCTTGCCCAGATAGCTGTTGAGAGCGACGACATCGCCGGAGCGCGCGTGGGCCCGGGCAAGCGCCCACGCGCACAGCGTCGCATAGGTCACGAAGCCGAACGGCGTCAGCGTGGAGGAATCGACAGAACCCTTCATGTCGCGGAGCTGGCGCACATAGTAGTGCTCCACCCCCATGCGTCCCCACCCGAGGAAGATATCGCTGGCCGCCTGGATCATCTGTTGCCCGCGAACCACCCGCTGGCCATGGTTGGCGTGGGTGCTCTTTCGCCCCTCGCCATACGTCTCGATCACCGAGGCGTTGGCCTCTTTCATCTGGAGGAAGAGCGGATCGCCCTGGTCCTTGCCGGTAAGCAACATGACATAGCAGCGCGTGCCGACGCTGCCGACGCCGACCACCTTGCGGGCGAAATCAACCAGGGTGTAGCGGCGCAGTAGTTCGCGCCGGTCCTCACGCAGGGAGGCCAGATAGCCGATGAGCAGCTCTTCAATGTGATCGCCCATAATCGGGTCGCTGACGTGCATCAGCAGCGGTGGATCATTGGCAAGCTGGACGCGACCGTCTACTTCTTCGGTCAAGCGCGCGAAGGCGTGGAGATGATTGCGCCGTTGCGCCTTCCGTACGTGCCTCTGCGCCACCTTGTGGGCAAAGCCGGAAACCATAGCGAGCACATCCTGGGTGTTCACCTGGGTATACCAGAGCGCCAGATAGTCCATCGTCGCGAACTGCGCCAGCCGCCCGCGATAGGTGGCGACGGCGCGCAGCACGCTCTCGTCGCAGACGGCGCGGCTCAGCCCATTGGTGCGTCCAGCCACCACGAGACTGGCCACCAGCCGCTTGATGTCCCACTCCCAGTGACCCCGCAGCGTTTCATCGAAGTCATTGAGATCGAAGACGAGCTGTCGCTCCGGCGTCGCGAATATCCCAAAATTGGCGAGGTGCGCGTCGCCACACGCCTGCACCAGCAGGTCTGTCGTCGGCGTGGAAGCTAGATCGGAGGCCATCACCGCCGCCGAGCCGCGCAGGAAGGTAAATGGCGACTCCATCATGCGTCCGTAGCGGATGGGCAAGAGGTCTTGCTGGCGCAACGGGTCGCTGGCCTGGAGCACGCTGATCGGGTCTGGCCGGTCGGCTGGCGGTTCCCAGCGGGCATGCTCCGAACGCGGAACGGTCTTGCGCAGCGCCCTGCCATGTTGTGTGCGCTCGGAGGGTGACTCGCCCTGCGATAATGCCATCATGGCGTGATGCGGCAAGGGCGAAGCTGTCGCCGGAGCGGCGCCATCGGTCGCGTTTATGCTAGTCACAGGGGCGTTCATGGAGTGTCTTCCTCGGTGCGGGGCTACACAGGCGCTCAATAGCAACCAAACGTACGATGAGGATACCACCCAGGGCTGCATGCACAAGTTGTGCCAGGAAATGCCACAAACACGTGACCCTGGTGTTGCTTTTTCGGGGTCTTGGAGGATGGTCATCTGAGCAGCGATAATCCGTGTAGTGATTGGCGTGGCCCATAGTTTTCGTAGCAGCTACACATCTAAGGCGCATCGAGCAATCTGCTCTGTAGCCCGCGCAGGCGGGCTTTGCCGCCGCAGGCGCTTAGGCGCGGCTTCAGCCGCCAGCGCCGCCAGCGATGTTGTCAGGAGGCGCTGATATGACTCGCATCTACACGACGGCGACAATTGCCTGCCCCATCGAAGACCTCTACGACTACGTCACCACGCCCGCGCACTGGCCGGAGTGGCATCCCTCGTCGCTCGGCGTCAGTGATGGCGCGGACCATTCGCTGGCGGTGGGTGAGGAGGTCACCGAGCGGTTTCTCGTCGCGGGCCGACGGGGCAGCGTCGTCTGGCGGGTCACCGAGCGCGACGCGCCCCACCGCTGGGTGATCGTCGGCGCCATCGAAAGCTCCAAAGGTGGCGGCATGATCACCTATACACTCAGCCAGCGTCCCGAGGGCGTCTTCTTCGAGCGCGAGTTCATCTATCCCACAATCAATGCGCTCTTCGCCGTGCTCGATACGCTCATCGTGCGCCGCCGTGTCCAGGCGGAATCGGAGGAGGCGACGCGCCGCCTCACGGCCAAGATGGAGGCGCGCGCGTAGGCGACGCAACCGACAGCGTGCGCGCGCCATCGTTCATTCCAGACTATGCCAGTAGACCCCTGGATGTTTGCCATCGTCGTATCCCCATATTTTCTGCGGATGGCCGTTGGCGTCGAGCGAGACTGCTGTCACCTGCATTCCATCCAGGTCGCTCGAAGATACCGGCAAGATCGTCCACGCGCCATTGCGCAGAGCAGCTACTCCTGCCAGCGATGAGGTGTAGATGGTCTGGTCGGGCGCAACGTAGTAGTCACTGGTCGTGGCGTCGTTGGGCAGCGGTGGAAATGAAATGGTCTGCCAGCTTGCGCCTCCATCGTCGGAGCGCAGCACCGATGTGACAAAGGGCTGGCTCCCCAGCACTCTTCCGTAGAATGAATTGCCCACGACCTGCTCCAGAAATATGTCGCCGTCGTCGGGCGCCTTTGTCCAAGATGCGCCTCCATTCGAGGACGCGACCAGGATGTTGCATGGCGACTGGCAGGCTTTCGTCTGCAGGTTGAGATAGAGTGTGTCAGACGCCGCGACCATACTGGTGAGGTAGACGTCCGCCTCACCAGGCAGAATCGTGCTGAGCCCTAGCGGCGTAAACGGGCCGCCGTTGTTGCTTACCCTCAACGTGTTGCCATACCAGAGATACAGGTATGTTCCCGACCAGAGCAGGCCGCCCGGCATCAGGGTTTTCTGGGGAATCGGCGCGGCGCGCCAGGATTTACCGCCATCGGTCGTAAAGTGCGCGTCGATGTAGGCCAGTTGCCCATCGCCTGGCTCATTGATGCTGTTAAGCGTCAGATCGAGTGGATAGCCCGGCGATAGCTGAAGCGAACAGGTCATATAACTGGCTGGCGAATTGCCGATGCTCCAGGTCTGGCCGCGATCCGTCGTGACCCCAAAGACGTGCGTGGCGCCATCACTGCTGCTCCCGCACAGATATCCCCGCTCGGGAATGACCTCTGAAAACTGGATGCTCCCGTAGCCAGTCGGTGCGACCGGCGTCCAGCCGTTGTTTATGGGAAGCGAGCGATCGGGTGTTGCCGTCGCGATGGCTACGGGTACACTGGGGATGCGCTGGACGGAACTCTCGCCATGAAGCAGGCGCACCTCAAGATAGGCTGTGCCCGCGATAGTCGCCAGCATCAGCGCTACGAGCATCCCCAGTATGAGGATCTTGCGCCCAGAGCGCCGCCTTGAGCCATCGTATTTGGGATCAGGTGGCTCGGCATATCTTAAAGGCGTGTAGATGCGGTCATGATCCACGGAGAGACGCTCCTTTTCATAGCGAGGACACGATGCAATTCTCGGGATCAGTTTGCGCGATAATACCGGATGTGCCGCGTGCGCGCAAGGAGCATGCGCCATATCGTTCCAGTAATATCGTTTGGGGCGATTCTTACATGCGCTGATCCTGCGCCGCCTCAGGGCCAGGATGGAGGCGAAGGGGTATGAAGGGGTTATCTGAGTGGGAGTGAAACAGCCTGGATGCCCGCAGACACGGCGCGCGCTCCAGGGCGCCATCATCGCCTTCTTCTCGCTGGCAGCCATCACGTTCATTGTCATCTATCTCGTCGCGCCAGACATCTATGTGCAGACGTTGCTGCTGAACGCGTCGTCAAGCGATGCGCGCCCGCTGCTGGTCAACGTCTTTTTCGTGGCTATCATCCTGTTTGTGGCGACGCTAGGATACGGTGTCTCACGGGGCTGGCGCTGGCTCTTCTGGCTGTTGCTGCTCGCCTTTCTCGCATCGGTCCTCGAGATACCGGCGGGCATCCTCCAGCTGGTGGGCGTCATTCCCATCCAGCAGCCGACGTGGTATATCCTGCTGCGTATGGCCATCAGCGTGGTCGAGCTGGCCCTCGGCATCTGGATGCTGTGTGTCTGGCGGGTATGCGGCGTCTGGGCGGAGGGGCGCGCCGCCTGATTCCTGAGGCTAATTCCTGTCACTTTTCTGCCTGGTGTTACCGCAATCTCCCCGCGTATCATGTCTGTGATACACTTTGGCCTGTCTTGACACTCCATACGGGCTGAAGCCCGATGGATACTCGCGACCGGCGGGGAACTCGCATCAGGCGTCGCAACCCGCGAGTACCGGAGCCCTTTACGCGACGGGCCTGCCCGGCCCTGTGCGACAACGTATGGCAGCGGAACGGTCTTGCACCCGGTCTACCGGAGAGCGTCCCAATAAGAAACTGCCGCTACCAAACAGTATACTCGGCTGAAGAGTAGGGAGCAAGGGGTCAAGCCACACCCGTGTCACCGCCGACGTTGAAACGGCGTGGCTTGTGGCAGACCCCGGCCCTTTTCTATCATCCAGAAAGCGGTCATCATCCATGCTTCGCGCTCTCCGCCAGCGGTCCGCCAGCGGCGGTGTCTATACGCCAGCGATTCTGCTGCTCGTCTTCGTCGTCGGCACCTCTTTTCTGGGCGTCGGCTTCATCCTGCCACTGCGCGCGCTCTATGGGCGCGAGGTCGGCGCGTTGAGCGGCGAGATCGGCCTGATGGCGTCGGCGGCGCTGCTCACCGGCTTCTTCGCCGCGCCACCCATCGGCAGGCTCTCGGACCGCCTGGGGCATGGCTACGTCCTCTTTGCCGGGCTGGTGATCCATACGGTGCTGGTGCTGGCCTATATCCCTATCGAGAACCCGGTGCTATTGATCGCTCTGCGCGGCCTCGAAGGCATCGCCGTCGTGGGCATATTGCCGCCCGCGCGTGCCCTGGCCAACACCCTCGCGCCGCCTGGACGCCAGGCAGAGACGCTCGGTCTGATGAGCGCGGCCCAGACAGTCGGCATTCTGCTCGGCCCAACGTTCGGACTGCTACTGGCAAGCGCTGTCGGCTACCATCAGGCCTTTCTGGTGGCCAGCGTCCCGCTGGCAGTGGGCGCGGTGCTGGCGTGGTTCTTCCTACCACGCCGCGCCACGGTCTATTCCCAAGAGTCGGCGTCGCGCGCGGTGACGGCGCAACTCTTCACGCGCCCGCTGCTGCTGGCCTATAGCCTGCAAATTATCCTGGCGACGACCCAGGGCGTTGGCGCCGCCGTCTGGACGATCTACATGGCCGACCTGGGGGCGTCGCCGCTGGTGATTGGCCTCTCATTCACGACGTTTGCCGTGCCCATTATTCTGCTCGCGCCCATCGCGGGGCGGATGGCGGATCGCTACGGTCGCTACTGGTACGTGCTGCTGGGGATTGCCGTCTGTGGCGTGCTGTTTGTCATCTACGGCCTGCCCATCAACCCCATCTGGCTGGTGATTCTCTCCGTGCCGGAGGGCATTGCCGCCGCCTTCGCCCGCACCGCCACCGACGGGCTGCTCGCCGACGCGACTCCACCCAGCCTGCGCGGACGCATCCAGGCGACCTATAGCGCCGCGGGCACCGGCAGCGCATTTGTCGTCGCGACCGTCTCCGGATTCATCTACGGCTTATATCGCGGTCTCCCCTTCCTCATGGTGGGTGGCATCTTTCTGGCGGGCGCCGTGGCCCTCCTATTGCCCCAGGTCGCGCACATGTTTGCGCCGGGCGCGTTCAAGAGAACGCCGCCCGCCGACGAAGCTGAAGCGGTTCCTCCGGTTGAGGAACTGGGCAGGGAGCGCGTCGTCAGCGAGTGACCGCGTTCAATCCCGAAGCGCCGCGCCGTATCACACTTCCGCGAGAATGTGGCATGCTATTGGCTGTAGTGGATGTATCGTTCGTCTGAATACTGACTACGCGAACAAGATCCACGGTCGCGTGCCTGGGTTCCGCCCCTGCGCGGCCGATGCGTGGCCTGATCGCTGAGACACCGCCAATTCACCAGAGCAGGATGTGACTCTGGCGCGATGCGCGTCTGGCGGAAGGTGTTGGGAGGTTGATGGTATGCGACCGATTCGCTGGCTGCGACGTGGCATCATGCTGGCGGGCCTTGGCGCCGCTGGTGGCGCGCTGATCGTGACCGCGCGACACATTCTGGAGACTCCACAGCCGTTGCAGAGCGCGCTGCCGGGCACGGCGCGCATTGACCGCAAACACGGCGGCGATGTCTACTATAACGTCGCCGGTGACGAATCCGCCGACCCCATCGTGCTCTTGCACGACTTCTACCTCGGCGCGTCCAACTTCGAGTATCGCCATATCTTTCCCCGGCTCACGCCGACGTGGCGTGTCTACGCGCCCGACTGGCTCGGCTTCGGGATGTCCGAGCATCCGTCGCTGGCCTATACCGGCGAGTTTTACGCCAATATGCTGATTGGCTTTCTGCGCGATATCGTCGGACGTCCCGCCGTCCTGGTGGGCCACGGGCGCGCCGCGAACATTGCCGCCCGTGTCACCGCTGATGCCCCTGACCTGGTCAGCCGCCTGGTGCTGATCTCGCCAGATGTCGAGGCTGGCGTCGATCTCGACCCACGGCCCACGCAATTGATCGCGCGTGCGGCGCAGCGCGTCTCGTTGGGGCTGGTGCCCTATGCGTTGCTCAGCACGAAGCCATTGCTGCGGCGACTGGCGCGCCAGCGCAGCGCGCTCACCGGCGACGGTATCGCCACCGAAGAGACGGTGGAGCATCTCTATGCCAGCGCGCACCAGTTTGGTGGCCAGCATGCGCAGCTCGCGTTGATGACGGGCGAGCTTGATCTGCCGATCCAGAATATCTTCCCGCTGCTCCAGCCGCCGGTCCTGGTCTTGAGCGGCGATGAAGACCCGGCGCATCCCGTTGACATGATGGAGGATCTGGCCGTTCTCAACCCACACGCCGACCTGGATGTGCTGGCGAGCGCCGGGGAGTCGGTCATCGAAGATCAGCCCGCGATGTTCACCGAGGCGCTGCTGGACTGGCTGGCGACTCCACAGACGCGCCAAGCGCCGCAGGTCGAGGAAAAGCACCCGGCCCTGGAGGCAGAAGAATCGGCAACCGCCGCCGAGGAAGCCGTCGCGCCGGAGCCAGAAGAGCCCTCCGTTGCGGCAACCGCAGAGCCAGCGGAGGAACCAGAGCCAACGGATACCGCAGACATCGTTGTTCCGGTTGAGACGCCCGAGGCCAGCGCGTCGCCAGATGCGCCGGAGAGCGCAGCCAAGCCGACGACCCAGCCGACGAGCACACCCGCCCGCCCATCGGCGAGCGCGCCCGCGACCCGCAATGGTCCCGCAGCCACCAGCGCGTCGGTGAAGCCCCCGGCGAAGTCACCAGCCAGCGTGGCAAAGACAACCGGCGCGAAGACAGCGGCGCGGACTTCTCGACCAACGGGCCAGAAGGCAGCGTCGGCGAAGCCTGGCACGTCAACTGCGAAGAAACCGGGCAGTCGCGGGTCAGGCTCGAGCGCGCCCACCAGCAGGGCAGCCAACGCGCGCAACGGCAAGGCAGCTGATGGGAAGCCTCAGACGAAGGACAGCCCGCGCAAAGCTCCCGGCGCGTCGCAGGACGCCGACTGACCGGACAGAACAGGCTATCAAAGGGAGTAGAATAGCCCATCTGGCGGGAATTATTTGACCTCAGCAGTATGCTCTGGCAGACTGCATAGACGGCATTGTCGTGATTTGTCATCATTTGAGAAGGCGTTATCTATGACAGGATCGATCGTTCTGGTGATGTTGATTGGCTGGCTGGCCTGTATCTGCCTCCTGATTCTGCTCTCATCGCGCAAACCCAACACGCTTTCACGGCGAACCACCGGCAGACCCATTTCCTCCGCATCACCGTTCTCCGATCCCGGCGACCAGTGATCGTATCACGCGTTCGTATAGATAGATGCCGGATAGGTCGTCCGGCAGCGTAAGACACGACATTTCGATTCCGGGGAGAGTACGTATGCGACCAGTCATTGGTATCCCCTGTAATAGCCTGACCCGACCGGGTTCCAATGTCGTCGTCTATGGCAACAATCAATCCTACGTCCGCGCCGTCCAGCGTGCGGGTGGCGTTGCGCTCCTCATCCCCGCGGGCCACGACGCCGATGCCATCGAGGCGATCTGTTCGCGGCTCGATGGGCTACTGCTCAGCGGCGGCTGCGATGTCGATCCCGAACGCTATGGCGAAGAACGCATTGCCGCCTGCCAGACGCCAGACTCCGAACGTGATGAGCTGGAACTGGCGCTGGCGGCCTGGGCGCTGGATGCCGCCGTGCCGATTCTGGGCATCTGCCGTGGCATGCAGTTGCTGAATGTGGCCTGTGGCGGCACGCTCTACCAGGATCTGGAGACGCAGCAGCCGGAGATGGAGCGCCATGACCAGGCGGCTATCGGACGCACCTATCGCGCCCACGGCATCCGCCTCCAGCAGCACTCCCAGTTGAGCGAGATTCTGGGCGCCGCGCCGTACAGCGTCAATAGCCTCCACCACCAGGCGGTCGCGCGTCCGGGGGAGCGTGTCGAGATTGTCGGCTGGTCACCCGATGGCGTGGCCGAGGCGATGGAGGTGGATGGTCATCCCTTTGCCCTCGCCGTGCAGTTCCACCCCGAAGAGCTCGAAGGCGATCCCGAGCAGCCCGACGAGCCGAGCCGCGCGCTCTTCCGCGCATTCGTGCAGGCGTGCGGCGAGCGCATGGCCCGCTGACCACGCCTGACGGCCCAAGACCGCGTCTGTCCGCCGCCATTTCTCCTCTGGCTGGTACCTTCGTCCCGCTGTTACCCCAAAGACCAAATGCGCGTTCTAAAATATAGAACATAAGTTCTAATATAGCCGAGGTTGCTGGCGACGGCCTCGGCCCTCACGGTCTCTCACACAGGTGTGTCGGGAGCCAGGTTGAACAGCGGGCGGCATTGGCGGATGGTCAGGCAGAGCAGAGACGGATCTGAGACGTAGCGGAGGTACGGCGATGCATTGGGCGATTCGAGTCAGGGGGTGGCGCGGCGCGCATTCCACCCCGCACCTATCCGCGCGGCCACGAGTGGCGCGGGCGGTGCAGGCGGCGCGCATGGCGCAGGCAGGCGTGACACGTGGGATGGATAGCGCGATGGCTGGATTGGGGGCGCTGCTGACCCCGACGATTCCGGCGGCACGGGTGAATGCGAGTCTGGGGAGTTCGATGGCGGTGCATCTGCCTTCCACGCTGATGCGCGAGACGACACGCGCCGCGTGGCTGACGGGGCGGCGTCCCGAGGACGTGCTGGAAGAGGCGCTGGCCGACTGGTTGGCGGGCTACGAAAGCACGCCAGTGGCGGCGCTCGCGCCCATGCGGACGGCGAGCAGGCAGAACTCCTGGGGCGAGATCGAGGAGACGCTGCGCGCGTTGCGGGCCTCGTAGGCTGTCACCGTAGTGCGTCACAATGTGTCATAGTGTTTATGATCGGCGGGGGAGCGCAGATGGGCGCGCTTCCCCGCTCTGCTATTTCGAGCGCATGATGCGCGCCAGTTGACGCAGGCCGGGCTTCTGCCCGTACAGCAGGACGCCATAGCGATACAGGCGCGCGGCAATCCAGGCGCAGGCGGCGATGGTCGCCACCATCAACAGGATCGTCACAACGACCTCCCACCAGGCGACCGTTCCCAGCCCCAGGCGCGCCAGCATCATGACCGGGGTAAAGAAGGGGAAAAAGGAAAGTACCCGCGTCAGGGTCTCATCGGGCGCGAAGATAGCCACGTAGAACAGCACCAGGCTCGCGATCATCAGGAACAACGGGATCTGGATGGCGCTCTGCACCTCATCCTGGCGCTTCACCAGCGCGCCAAGTCCGGCAAACAGGGTCGCATAGAGGAAGTAGGCCAGCAGAAAGTAGACCAGGAACAGCAGCAGGAATGGAATCGAAATGCCGGAAAGATACTGAGAAAGACCACTGACATCAGTGCCAAACAGCGCCGCCTGCAACGGTATTTGCAGCAGAAGCGCGCCGAGGCCAACCACTACCAGGCAGACCATCTGCGTGAGGCCCGCCGCGCCAATGCCCACGATCTTGCCAACGAGCAACTGCCAGGGCGTCGCCGCATTCAGCAGCAACTCCATCACGCGGCTGGTCTTCTCTTCCACGACGCCATTCGCCACCGCTGTCGCATAGGTGACGACAGCATAGAACAGCAGGTACGCGCCAGCAAAGGTCAGCACATAGCCGACGACAAGCTGATTCGTCGGGCGGCCAGTCTCGCTCGATACACGGGTGACGGTCAGGTCGGGCGGCGCCGAGAGGCTGCGCACCTGAGCTGGCGTCAGACCCAGCTGATGCGCGGTATCGAAAAAGGTGAGCTGAAGGGCCAGCGTCTGGATCGCGGGGAGATTGCCGTCGTTGGCCTCGCTTGTTTTGGTGACGTAGGTCAGGTGCAGGCGCTGGTCCGACGAGCGGGAGACGATCAGCAGGATATCGAGCGTGCCGTTCTTGACCTGCTGTTGCGCGTCAGCCGCGGAAGCCCCAGGCTGGATGGTAATCACATAGGGGGCGCTGCCGCCGGTCTGCGTTCCATTCAGCGCGGTATTGATGAGCGAGTTCAGCGCCGCCTCATCCAGCCCGGCAATCGTGCCTGCCTGATTGATCACGACGATATGGGTCTGCGTCGGCGTCTGCGAGCTGGTAGCTCTGACGATCAGCTGGATGATGGTCGGGACGAACGCGGCAATGACAATCAGCGCCAGCAGGACAATGGTGCTGATGATGAAGCTGCGCTGGCTCACGCGACTCCTGTACTCGCGCCCGATAATCAGCCTGGCGTTGCGCAGGTTATCCTGGGCAGCGGCGCCGCCTGAGCGCACCGCTACCGCCTGCCGTCCCTGGTCTGGCGGCTGTTCTTCTGGCGTTTCGACTACGCGCTTGGCCATCGCTCATGCCCCGATTCTATCCCGATTCTATCCCGGTTCTATCCTGATTTCTGCGCTGTGCCACTCACCGGCTCATCGGCGCCAGGCGCGGGCGCGTCAGGGAGTGCGGTAGCGCCGACGACCTCAATAAAGATATCCGTCAGCGACGGCTCAACCACCTCGAAGCGGCTGATATTCCCGCCATGCTGTAACGCCGCTTCGACGACCTTATTCGGATTGAGATGGGGCTGGAATTGCATTTCGATGTAGTCCTGGCGGCGTTTGGTCACGGTGACGCCGTCCAGCGTATCGAGCCAGAGCGCTTCAGGGTCGTTGTCCAGCGTGAGGCGCGCGGTGTTACGACCGTGCTGGCGCTTGATCGCCTGCACGTTGCCCTGCACCATCGCCTGCCCTTTGTTGATCAGGAGCATATCCTCACACATCTCCTCGACCTGTTCCAACTGGTGCGTGGAGAAGATAAGTGTCTTGCCGCGCTGGCGCATCTCAAGAAACGCCTCTTTCAGCGCCGCCGCGTTGACTGGGTCCAGCCCGCTAAACGGCTCATCCATAATCAGGAGCGCCGGGTTGTGCAAGATGGCGGCGAGAAACTGCACCTTCTGCTGATTCCCTTTGGAGAGCTCTTCCACCTTCTTGTGGCGATAGGCGGTGATCTGGAAACGCTCCAGCCACTCGTCCAGCGCGCTCCGCGCATGCTCTGGAGACATCCCGCTCAAGCGCGCCAGGAAGATCAGCTGCTCCTGCACCTCCATCCGGGGGTAAAGCCCGCGCTCTTCCGGCAGATAGCCGAGGTCACGGCGAGGTACCGCGCTCACAGGCGCGCCATCCCAGCTAATCTGGCCAGAGTCGGGTCGCAGCAGATCGAGGATCATGCGCATGGTGGTGGTCTTGCCCGCGCCGTTGGGGCCAACAAAGCCGAAGATGATGCCCTCTCTCACGTCCATCGAGAGGTCTTTGATCGCCTGAAACGAACCAAACCATTTATTGACGTGTTCGACAGTAAGACCCATGGCCTCCTCGCTTCTTCCGCATGGCCCGGTCCAACAGCATCACCCGTTGCCGCACATCACAGACGCTACGGCACGACAGGGATTTACGACAACGCGAAGGCGCTGACGATTCACATGGCAAGGGTCGTCATCTGCACACCTATGCACACCTGGCGCTGGAACCCTCCTGCCAGGGCAAGGCGCAGGAGGGTTGCTCAGCAACGAGTATAGCACAGCGGACGGATTAGGCTTGTCGCTAACCCGTGGATTGCTCGGCCAGGGCAGCGCGCAGCCTGTCACACAACGTCGCGATGGCAGCGGCGTCGCCGTGTGGCGCGTCGGGCCATTCCTCGGCGTGCCAGCGCAGGTACTCTGGCGGCGCATCGCGATAGCGCGCCGTGAGGTGGACGTGCAGGTGCGGCGTCACCTCGCCATAGAAGACCGCGTAGACTTTCTCCGCGCCGGTGCAGACTTTGAGCGCGCCGCTGAGGCGAGTGATGAGGCGCCCAACCGCCTCCGCCTCGGCGGGCGTGAGCGCGGCGAAGTCCGGTGTGTGCCGCTGGGTAATCAGCACGAGGTGGCCGAGATAACTACTCCCTTCCTCGTCCCAGTGGTAGGCATAAACCAGGTCGTCCGCATAGACAGGGCCGCCCACCGCTGGCGGGTGGCCCTGCTGGATGTCGCAAAAGAGGCAGCCCTGCATAACCGAATCCCTTCTTCTCTAATTGGCGACGACTACGGCGCTCTCGGCCAGATAGTCGCGCAGCCGCTGGGCAAGCGCCGCGACCTCTTCCGCGCCGCCCTTGGGTGACTGCGACCAGTCGCCCACGCGCTCGCGCCAGTATTCTTCGGGCGTACCGGGGTAGCGGGCGAAGACATGGACGTGCAGATGGGGCATGTGGTCGCCGTAGAAGAAGGCGTAGACGTGGTCGGCGCCTGTGCACGCCTTGATGGCTTTGCTGAGACGCGCGATGAGCATGCCCACCGCCTGCGCCTCCTCTGGGGTCAGCTCGGCAAAGCTGGGCACGTGACGTCGGGTCTCGGCGCGCACGTAGCCGAGGAAAGTCGGCCCTTCGCGGTTGTAGACGTGGTGCGCGTAGACCAGCTCATCCTGATAGATCGGCCCGCCGAGCACCTCACCCTGCTGTTTCGCGCAGATAGGGCATGCTGCTGTCGTGTCTTGCATCGTTTGCCTCGTCCCTTCTTGTTCGATTTCGCCGTACATCGCACATCCAGCCAGTGGCGGCGCGATGGTTGCCTATCGCGGATTGCGCCAGCGCCTTGCGCCAAATTCCGAACATGCGTATGCTTGTCGTAGGCAAAGAACCTCGCCGAAAAAAGCGCGCAAGGAAGGCGGGCATTCCTGTGATAAGGAAAAGAATGGAGCAAGGTGAGGATACAGGAGACGATAATATCCAGTCTGGTGGTGATATGGTGATCGAGACGAGAACCGAACGCACTGTGCCGCTGGCGCTCGAGACGGTGATCGTGGCGGCGCGTCCGCGGCTGCTGCGGCTGGCGCGCCTGCGCGGTGTGCCTGCCGATGCGGCGGAGGATGTGGTGCAGGAGACGCTGCTAGAGGCCTGGCGCTGCCTGGATCGCCTCTATGATCCTACGGGAATCGACCGCTGGCTGGATGAGATATGCCGCAATATCTGCCGCCGTTACGCGCGCAGGCAGGCCACGGAACAGCGCAACCTCGCGCTCTCCGCGCCCGGTGAGGATGAGGAGCAGCGCGCATCCGAGACAGTTACGCTGGAGAACCTCGCGGATAGTGAGGCGAGCGACCCTATCGAGGCGCTCAACCGTCAGGATATGGCGCTGTTGCTGGACCAGGCGCTCGGCCTGCTGCCCAATAACGCCCGCGAAGTCGTCGAGTTGTGCTATCTGCGCGAGCTGCCACAGCGCGAGGCGACGGACCGCCTGGGGCTATCCCTCAGCGCGCTGGAGGCTCGCCTGCACCGTGCCCGCCGCGAGTTGCGCGCGCTCTTCAACGGCCCATTGCGCCGCGAGGCCGAGGCGTTCGGGCTGGCGCTGGACGACGCGAGCGAGCAGGGATGGCAGGAGACGCGCCTCTGGTGTCCGCTCTGTGGGCGACGGCGCCTCGCGGGGATGTTCGTCGTTCAGCCCGACGGCAGCCTCAATCTGCACATGCGCTGCCCACAGTGCGAGCAGGACTCTGGTCTGTGCGATATCGATAGCAGCAGCGTCCACAGCAAGGGACTGATCCAGCTCGATGGTTTGCAGTCGTTTCGCCCGGCGTGGAAGCGCACGATGCAGGGGACAGCCCAGCACTTCACCCAGGCGCTCCAACTGCAATCGAGCGTGTATTC
This sequence comes from Ktedonobacterales bacterium, assembly GCA_036557205.1. Taxonomy (GTDB): domain Bacteria; phylum Chloroflexota; class Ktedonobacteria; order Ktedonobacterales; family JADMIN01; genus DAHUXT01. The sequence continues at coordinate 14,191 of DATBIB010000146.1, forward strand.
TGGCGCGTATCGTTGCCCATTCTGCGGCGCGGCCGCCCTGCTGCGGCTGGTGGATAAGGTGCAGGCGCCAACCGGCGTGGGCCTGCCAGGCAGCCTCGCGCGCCATCCCTATCACTTCTGGGTCTGGTGGCGGTGCCAGCAGCCGCGGGACGGTTCCGACTGGCATAGCGGCCTCTTCGCCGCCAGCGACCTGGTTTACTGGTCAAGCGCCGAGTCGCAGCGCTTCATGCGCGACCACCCACACCACATCAGTGAGCCCGAACTGCTGGTGGAGTTCGCGGGCCAGCCAGCGCTGCGCCTCCAGTTGGCTGATACCACCAGCGCGGCCCGCCTGACTCTGCTGGCCGACCGCCGCACCCTGCGCGTCTTGGGAGTATTCTAGCGCCCACATTCCTCGTTGTCTGTGGTGAGTGGTCATGATATACTCTCAGGTTGAGCCAACGAGCGAGTGGCCCAAGACGCCGCCTCGCAGTAACATTCAAGGGGCATGTGAACCAATGGACCAGGACGCCATCATCCAGTACATTAGGGATACGTTCACCGGTATCGAGATGCTCAGGCCAGCCGACGGCCCCGGCGCGGGCGACACCTTCATCTACTACGACCCCCAGCGTAACCTCGATCCGTCGCGGCGCCTTCCCTTCGCCACCATCGTCACCAAAGACTACGGCGACTTCGACAACACCTCACAGCTCAACCGTCCAGGTGTCTTTCGGCTCAATATCGGCGTGAGCAGAGACACGTTTCGCGCGCTCTTTGGCTATGCGCCCGGCGAGGAGGCTCCAGCGGGCGCCGCCTATGACTTCGCCGCCCTGGACACAGTGATGCCGCATCCGGTATATGCGCCGCAATCGTTTGTGTGTGTGCTCAACCCAGGCCCGGCAACCTTTGAAGCCGTCAAGTCGTTGCTTGCCGACGCCTACGCCAGAGCTGCCGCTCAGCACGCCAGCCGACAGCCTCACCACGACTGAGCCATCGCCGCGCCCAGGAAAGGGATCCATAGCGCCTACCACCGTTTCTTCTTGATTTGAGATTGTCACAGATTCTCTTAGGGGCTAAGTTGGCAGTGACACCGCGGGCGCCAAACGGATCGCGACCAACAAGCTGACGGCTCCCACCACCGTTGCCAGGCTCACGAGGTTGCTCGCTCGGCGTGCGCGCTCATGGAGGAGGTAGTACACCAGCGCCACTGGGGCGGGTAATATCATGAGGGCAAATGAGGCTACATAGGCGAAGGGATGAAAGGCAAAACCATCTGGCGAAAAGCCGTAGAGAACATCTACAAAGGTGAGTTCAGGGTGGCCGTCCTGATGGAGCGCGCAGAGCGCGACGAGTGATAGCGCCAAAATGATGAGGAGTCCGCCAGCGGAGAGCCGGTCGCGGTTGCGGCCCGCCACAACGATCGTGCCGAGAGCAGACCCATACGTCGCCAGGAGCGCGACAACCAGCATCATCACCAGCAAGTACGCCGGCCCCATGTCCGCCGTCCGCTGGCTCATCGGCTGCGCGAGGCATGATTCACCGGTACATACGTTCGCAAACATGCTCCGGTATAATAGCCCGGCAAGCGCCCACAATAGCAAGGCGAGCGCCGCGCCCCAGCCTGCCATCAGGCTCCAGAACCAGTCTGCCATCAAGTCCGCGATCGGATTACGATCTTCCATAATTCCCTCTGTGCGCCTGATTCCGCGATGAACTCATTTGAACTCAGCGGCTCACCAAGACTACGCCCCATCGCTTCTATATCTCTCGTGGTGGGAGCTACTTGGCGTTCTTCAATAGGACAGAGGGACATGGGAATCTGCTAATGCCTCTGGCGCCCCGATGGGCCACGCTCTCTGATATGCGGGGACGTGCTGGCAGGCGCCGCAAAGATACGCAATGAGCTACCCCGTCACGGCCAGCGCCATGTCGATGGCAAAGTTGGCGCCGCGCCGTTCTGGGTCACCGGCGGGGTCATAGGCGGCTAGGCCCATCACCCGGCAGGTCACGGCTCGCGCCGTCGCAGCGGCGGCCTCCACCAGATGCGCCCGTGGCGGCCAGTGGGGGGCAGGCGTCAGGGCAGTAGGAACGACATCAGGGCCAGCAACATCGACATCGAGATGAAGATACCAGACGGCTGCCGCATCGGCGCGCGCGCCAAGCGCCGCTGCCCAGCGAGCGCCCACATCTGACGCCTGCATCTCCTCCATCTCGGCCGCATCCATCTGGAGAATGGGATGGCTGCCCAGCGCGGCAATCTCGGCGGGGTCGAGGTCGCTCGCGCCGACGAGCGCTGCGGCTTCGGGGCGCACTGGCTCGTGCAGTCCCGCCGCCTCGCGCCAGTCATCCAGATCCCAGCCTAGCGCGACGGCATAGGGCATGCCGCCCCACATGCCACTGGTGGAAGTCGCCATCGTGTTCATGTCGCCGTGCGCGTCGAACCAGACCACACCAGGTACAGCACCGGTACGCGCGATGCCACCCATCGGGCCAAGCGCATGGGTGCAGTTGCCTTCCAACACCAGCGCGAATGCGCCATCGCGCGTGAGTACCGACTGCACGGCGGCGCACGTGCGTGCCGCGATACGCCCCAGGTTCGTCACCGTGTCGCGTGTGCGCTCGCTGTTGGGGAACTCAATCCAAATCGGCTCCGCGACTGTATGGCCGGAGGCTCGCAGGCGGTCGATCAGTCCCGCATCAAGGATAGCTTGCGGGCCGCGCGCCGCGCCCCAGCGCGCCATATCTGTCTGGAATGGCACGCAGATAATGTCAATCTCCATGCTGGTCTGCTCCTGCTTCCTCATGCTTCATGATGTGAACGGAAGATTAACCGTATTTTCTCACGCATCAGCAACCACTGGCCTGTCTGGCTCTGGTTCCAGTTCAGGCGTCCAGAACTTCCTTGATCTTGCTCAGCGCGTCAATATGCGCGTCAACCGAGGTCAGATTCGCCCCCATGGTATCAACGCTGAGGTGCGTTGCCCCCACAGAGCGCCAGGCAGCGGCGAGGGTCGCCCACGTCTCCTCTCCACCCCACTGCAGGCGTACTCCGGACTGCGCATCGATTCCTACGGCGTCTACAGGCCTCCCCGCGGCGCCGGTATAGTCTCGCAAGCGCGCCACTTTTCCGCGCAGGTCTTCATACTTCGCCGCATCTCTCAGATCGACGAAAACAGGAGTCCAGCCATCCGCCAGCCGACCGACACGCTGCAAAACCGCCTCAGCCCATCCACCGAGCCAGATCGGGATAGGCCGTTGGAGCGGGAGCGGCGGCATATGGGCCGCGCGCAAGTGATGCCACTTCCCCTGGAAAGTCACTGTTGGCTGAGTCCATAACGCCCGCAAAACGTCCATCTGCTCTTCAATGTAGGGGCCGCGCGACTGAAAATCGGCATTCATTGCCTCGAACTCTGTCTTATTCCAGCCGACCCCCAGGCCCAGCCGCAGGCGCCCGCCACTGAGCACATCAAGCGATGCGGCTTGTTTGGCCAGCAGCAGCGTTTGCCGACTGGGAGCAACAATGACGCCCGTCGTCAGTTCGAGCTTCTGTGTCCAGCCCGCCAGGAAGGCATAGAACACCAGCGGCTCATGCCAGGGATTTTCGGTATAGAGGCTATCGAACGCGACGAGATACTGATAGCCCAGACCTTCCACCGCCTGGGCAAAGGCGCGTAGCGCCCCGCAATCAAGCCCGATTTCATACTGGGGAAGGATCACACCGAGCTTCATATTTTTCCCATCCTGCATCTGCTCTCGTATCTGCAATGTCGAAAGACCAGTTATGCGCTCTTCGGCGCATGCCAACGCTTCAGGCGCTGTTTGATATGTGATTTCGCCTTTTCGAGCGCGGCGATTTGCGCCTCTATTTCCGCAAGCTTCTCCTGGTAGAAATCTATCTCCCCTGGACACGGAGTAAGACCAGTCCCATCACAGAGGGCTGCGCCATCGTTGGGATTGCTACAGAACACCACGTCAAAAATCTCGTTGGTGCTCAGTCCCAGGCCGAGGTACGACTGAATCATTCGTACTCGCTCGATAGCCGTCTGATCGTAGCTGCGATACCCGTTCTCCCCTCGCTGAGAGGACAACAGCCGCTTCGTCTCGTAGTAGCGCAACGAGCGAATACTTGCGCCAGTCTGGCGCGCAAGCTCCCCAATGTTCATGTCTGTCTCGCTTCCTCTCCTGCTCAGGAGGATAAACGATGACATCATGTCAGGGTCAAGTCTCTGTGGATACGAGTTTTCTGCGTGAGATGCGGCATCCAGGATAATGGCGTGAATCCCTCACACAATTACCCCAGCCCCGCCCCGAGTGAGCTATTGCCGCTGCTTACTGGCGCACATGGGTAGGCGTACCACATCCAGCCGCACGCATTCTTGCCGATTGACACGCCTCCGCCGCCAGTGTACTCTGCTGGACGCTTGCCCCTACTATTCCTTGCAGCCTGAATAGACCAATGGATAGAGAAAAGCGGGCAGCAGGAGAGACGCATGGCACGCGGTTCGACGTTCGCGCGGCTGGCGCTGGCGCTCCTGATTGGCGCGCTGGCTGGCCCCTGGTTCAACCTCACCCATCCTACCGCGCTAGATGTGGCGCTCAACGCGCTGGTGATTGCCGTACCACCGCTGCTGGCGGTGGCGCTGATGAAGACATCGCGGCGGGGTGGGGCGCTGCTGCGGGTGGGGTCGGCGGTGGCGCTGGTAGTAGTTGTTCTGCCGCTGGGCGATGTGTTGCTCAATGCCATCCAGGGCTTTCCGAAGTTCGACACGACCTTCATGATCGGGCTGGCGGTCATTCTTTGCTCGCTGATTGCCGCCTTCGCGGCGGGGACTCGTGGCACATCCCTCGGTGGGACAGTGGGGCTGGCGTGGGGCTGCGGTGTGCTGGCGTGGGTCGGCATGGGGCTGCACAACCTGATCGTGCCGCTGCTGCTGGGCCAGTTTTCCTCCTCCGGCCCATCCAGCGACTTCGGTGATCTGGTCTTCGCCGTCTTGCTGATCCTCTACGCAGTCGGCTTTGTTCTGGCGTTGCTGCTCGGCTTCCTCGGCGCGCTGCTGCGACTCTGGCTGGCCCGCCCGTCGGAGTGAGTGTCAGGCGTGGCTCAGCGGGTATCCATGAGTGAACTCCGATACCAAGGGGTTCAGGTAATGCGTGGCGATCCATTCGATCACTGGTACGCAGACCGCATCTCCAAATCCGAATAGCGCCTGATTGAGCGAGACAGAAATTGTATAGTCGTCGGCTCCCATAAGTCTTGCTGCTTCTCGCGGTGTCATGAGTCGCACATGATATTCGCCCTGGCCTGCCTTGAATATGATCTGCCGCCCGCTCCCACCCCGCGGTGTGCGCAGGCATCCTGCGATATTGTCGGTACGCAGCTCGGCCGTAGACCTGCCGCTACGCATGCGCCGAAATGCTGTTCCATAGGACCAATCAGTTCCCTTAATCATTTGTTCGGCAACTGCGCGATGTCGCGGGCTCATCTGGTTTAACAGATATTCTGCCCGTTCTCTGTTCCACCACTCGGGGGCAGAATGTGGCAAGTCTTCCAAGATGTCATGCAGGCTTACTTCTAGTCGGGGTTGCGATGGCAAGTCGCGAATACTCCAGTCAATCTCAGGGTGCGTCGCAATGAAGCTGGCCAGCGCTTTCGGCCTGACGTCACTCTCGAAGCCCTGTGACGCATAGGCCTGCTTTCGGTCTTTGACACGCAATGTTTCCTGGGCGGGGCGCTGCATGCCAACCACGAAGAGACGCTGCCTGCTCTGCGGCACAAAGCGCGCGGCGTCGAGAATGAACGCGTCAACAGTGTATCCCAGGCGATTCAAGGCAAGAAGCGCTTCCTTGAAGTCGCGCCCACCGTGCGAAGTCAGGAAACCAGGGACGTTTTCAAGCAACACCAGCGGTGGTCTGCGCTGCCCCATCTCTTCGATGACGCGGATGAATCCCCAGAATGCCGACGACTGCTTGCCGACTAGCCCATGCCGGGAGCCAGCCAGCGAGAGGTCGTTGCACGGGAAAGACGCGGTTGCCAGCGTTGCGGAAGGAATCTGGTCGACAGAAATTGTGTGGATATCACCAAGGACAAAGTGTTCCTCACCATCTTTGAAGTGAGAGGCATACATGTCGCGCTTCTGCTCGTCGAAGTCATTCGCGAATTGTATTGACCACCCGCCATGCTCTAACCCCATTCGCATCAAACCGATGCCAGCAAAGAATTCGAGAAACGTCATCTGAGGAATGAGCGAGAGAGGCGATGGTTTCAACGCGCCATCCAGTATTTGCATTGTCATTCGCACACATGCTTCCAGGTCGCTCTTAATCTGACTTTCCCAGATGCGCAAGACCGTCCATCCGTCGCGTTGCAGCGCCACTGTGTTACGGCAGTCTCTCTGGATGTTGCGGCGGATTTTGCGCAGCCAGTAGCTCTTCGTCTCCGTCTCGCGGAATTGGTCCTCAAGTGTGGATAGCCCTCTGCGCTGCCACTGCCCGCCGTGCCAAAAATCGCCATCGATAAAGATGGCCAATCGCCGCGATGGAATGACAATATCCGGCTTTCCAGCCATATCATCGGGGCACACTTTGTAGCGAACACCGCGCGCCCAGAGCGCCCTCCGAAAGGCTACCTCGGGCGTTGTATCCCGCGAATGCACTTTGCGCATGATCGCGGAAACTTCGGTGCGAGAGCGAGGCGTTTTCTGAGTCGCCATGGCAGCGCCCTCCGCAAGGACAGATATCGAGTAATTGTACCATGCAGGCGCTCGGAAACAAAGGCAGATGGACTGAAATTCTACCTGCCATCGCGCGCGGGCAGCCCGCAACAGATCCAGCCGCCTGCCAGCAGCTCATCGGGGATGGCGCCCTCGTCATGCGCGAGCTGGCGCGCCACGACCTGCCCATCCTTGAAGACCATCGTGATCTGGCTGCGGTCGGCCAGGTGGCGTAGATTTTCGAGTGGGTTCGCGGCGCAGACGATGAGATCGGCCACCTTGCCCGTCTCCACCGTCCCCAGCCAGCTATCCCAGCCGAGGGCGCGCGCCGCGCTGGCCGTCGCCGCGGTGATGCACTGCATCGGCGAGAGGCCCGCCTCGGCCATCCAGACCAGCTCCATCGCGTTCTCGCCGTGGAAGTTATAGGGGGTCGCCGCATCCGTCCCCATTGCGATGGGTACGCCCATCTCCAGCGCGCGCCGCAGGCTCAGCAGCGCGTCCTCCTGCACCTCCTTCATCTTCTCGACGATCCAGGCTGGCATACTGGCGGCATCGCTATTGATCACATCGAAACCCGCCTTGAGCGTTGGCACGAGATAGATGCCGCGCCCGGCCATCGTCTCCATGACGTGCGGGTCGCGGTGCAGATAGGTGCCGTGCTCGATGGTGCGCACGCCCGCCGCCACCGCGTTACGGATGCCCTCGATGCCATGCGCATGCGCCGCGACGGGCCGCCCGGCCTTTGCCGCCTCCGTGACCGCCATCGCCAACTCATCCGGCCCAAACTGTACCGCGCCCGGCGATTCTCCCGGCGTCAGCACCGCGCCGGTCGCCAGCACCTTGATCCAGTCGGCGCCCGCTTTGATCTGCTCGCGCGTCGCCCGGCGCACCTCCTCCGGGCCGTCGGCCTCGCGATACATGCCATCGTAGTAGTCAGTCCCTGCCGAGGTAATCGAGAGCAGCCTGCCCGAAAGCACCATGCGCGGCCCGACATAGAGGCCCGCCTCGACGGCGCGGCGTACCGCGAACTCCAGCCCGAAGCGCCCACCGACATCCCGGACCGTCGTGACGCCCGCCGCCAGACTGTTGCGCGCGTGCGCCAGCATCAGCAGCGTTGTCCAGGCCGGTTCGCCCTGCAAGCGGCTGTCGGCCTCGCCACCCATCGCCAGATGCACATGCAGATCGATCAGCCCTGGCAGCACATATTGCCCCACAAGATCGAGGACAACCGTCTCGCCGGAGTCCGCCAGCCGTTGCGTCTCCGCCTGCCAGCCATCCGCCGTTCCGGCGTAGAGGATACGACCATCGCGGAGAGCCACCACCGCGTTCTCGACCGGCGACCGACCCGTGCCGTCGATCAGCGTAGCCCCATGCAAGATGCTCGTAACCGCCATGATCGCGCTCTCCCGTGGTGGATGTGGATGCTCGCCGCCGTTGTTGTGCGTAGCCTATCACATGCTCCAACGGAGAGAGGACGATGCGGTGGCCGCTACATCTCGACGCTCTCGACGATCTCGGTGATGCGCGCCTGGGGCGACTGGATCAGCGTTCCCTGCACGCGGCCCCACACCTCGCGCATGGCGGCAAGCAGCGCCTCCGCCTGTGGCGCGGTATCGAATTCCAGCTCGATGATCGCGAAGTCTGGATTGCCGACGGGCCGCATGATGCGGTAGCGGCGCACGCCCATCCGCTGCCGCCCCACCGGGTCGGAGTCGAACGCCTGCTTCCACCCCGCGAAGTTGACGACCAGCTGGTGCTCGATCTGCAAGACAACCATCGTGTTCCGCCTTTCGTCTTGGTGACGTCTTCGTGTACTCGCGGCCTATACGCCACGCACCTACAGTGGGCGCGCCAGCCGCGGAGGCAGTGTAGACCAATAGCTCGGTGGCGTCATCGTGGAAAGTCACTAGTTTAGTGGGCGTGCGGGGTACGTAGATTCTTCGCGGCGCCGTTGGAGGATGATCTGAAGTGGTTACTTGCGTGTCAGGCCACGCTCGACGGCCCATACCGCAATCTGTGTCCGCGAGTTAAGCCCCAGCTTCTTCAGGATATTACTAACATGCACTTCGGCGGTCCGCTCGCTGACCACCAGATCATCTGCGATCTGTCGGCTCGTTTTGCCCTGGGCTACCAGCGCCACAACTTCACGCTCGCGCGTCGTCAGGCCGCCGAGCGCCTGCCGGGCGGCCTCGCGTCGGCGGATAGGCCGCTCTTTTGGCAGCGTTGCTCGCGCGCTACGCATAAAGTGCTCGCGCAATGCGGTATTCTCGACCGTGGCCGCCAGTTCTTCGATGAGGCGTCGCGCCGACGCGATTTCCTTCCGCGCCTCGTCGTAGCGCTGACGAAGTTGATATGCCCGCCCCAGCGACCGGTGGATCGTCCAAAGCAGAGGCCGGGCATCGCGCTCCAGCGCCCCGCGTCGCGCATCGATTAGCGCTGCCAGCGCCTCATCGGGACGCGAGAGGCTCATCAACGCCTCGCCTTTCACCTGTAATATATGGGGAATTGGCTGCGTGTGCTGGCTAGCTCTTTGGCCAGGCGCTGAGGCTAGCAACTCTTCCGCACGTTGGAGCGCACTATCAAACTCACCCCGCGCCAGCGCCAGCTCGCCCCAGGCCAGCGCGATATCGCGCTCGGCGATGGTGTAAGGGGACTGTTCGCGGGGCATCACCGCCTGGAGGGTCACCTCGGCAGCGGTCAGATCCTGATTTATCAAGTATGCTCGCCCCAGATATGCTGACAGAGTAGCGATCCAGAACACCGAGCCGAGTTCCCGCGCCAGTGACAGTCCAGATGCCAGTGCGGTGATGGCTTGGTCAGGCACGAGCAAGAGCAGATAGATGCGCCCCAAGGCATACCGACTGGAAATCTGCCATTGTTGATGCTCGATCTCGTTCGTGATGCCCTGGGCTGCCCGCGCGTGAGCAAACGCCGCGCCAATCTCGCCAAAAGAAAGCAGGATATGGGCCAGCACAATTTCGGCGAAAGCCTGCCCTGCCAGCGAACCCGTCTGGCTCGCCAGGCGCAGTGACTCCATGGCGTCTTGTACACACTCGTCCTGTGTTCGCTGTGGGCAAAGAGTGGTTTCATTCGCCCCTGGCATGGACTGAAGCGCCCGCATCGCGAGGCTAGACGTCAGGCTCTGCACGTCCCCTAGCCTGCGAAACAGGGCTATTGCCTGCCCCAGTTCTTCAACTGCGGTAATTCTCTCCCCTCGCATGCCATGCAATGTACTGAGTAGGTCGAGCGTCTCGGCCATGCCCTGCGGGTTGCTTTGCTCCTCGAAGATCGCGAGCGCCCTATGGTGCGTTTCTAGCCCCTCTTCGATGCGCCCAATGTTGCCCAGCCAGTTTCCCAGACGATTGAGGCTGCGCGCCCGCATCGCTGGATCGTCAATGCGTTCGGCAAGGTCACTTGCGCGGCGAAACCATATGCCCGCTTGTGCGTAATCACGCCCTGCCCACAGAAAACCAAGGGCCGAGATGCTCTGCCATTGAAGTGTGTCGTTATGATCCCGTTTCGCCAACTCCAACGCTCGCTCGTAGTCGTTTCGCGCGTGGCCGAATTCGCCGAGCGTCTCGCGGGCCTGCCCCCGTATCTGAAACACCTCACCCGGCAATGTGATGTGCAGATGTTGGGCTGCGTTCAGCGCCTGCGTTGCGTGTTCGAGAGCGGCGCGCGGCGCATGGAGCGCCAGCGATTTCTCGGCGGCGCGCTGCCCATAGTACAAAGCCTTCTCCCAGGCGGAGGCCGCATAAAAGTGAGCGGACAGATCGGCCAGATGCGCCTCACGCTGTGCTGTTGTGGTATAGTGCGCCTCCAGCGCCTCGGCGATGGCGCCATGGAGCATTCTGCGTTCGCGCGCCAGGAGTGTGCTATAGATCGCCTGTTGTATCAGCGCATGCCGAAACGCGAAGCAATCGGCGGATTCCTCGACGACGAGCTGGGCATCGATCAACTCCTTCATCACAAGGATGAGGCGGCTCTCATCGCACGCCAGGAGGCGTTGCAGCAGGATCGCGTCGAAGCGACGGCCAGCGACTGCCGATAGGGTCAGCGCCTGGTGTGCGGCTGCGCTCAGGTGGTCTACGCGCTGTCGCACTATTCCCCGCACGCTCCGCGGAATGAGTGGAGCGCTATCGTCGGTTTCATGCGCGTTAGAGGTGTACTGCCACGCGCCATCGGCAAGTTGGAGTTTACCGACGGTGATGAGCGATTTGAGCATCTCCTCCACAAAAAAAGGGATACCCTCGGCCAGCGTAGAGATTGTCTCCGCGAGTTCAACTGGCACAGGGCCAGGTGTAGCGCATATTGCCTGGATCATGCTGTCCACCTCTGGCGGCGAGAGGCGAGCAAGCGCCAGATCGAGCGGCAGACGCTCGCGGTCAAGTTGGACCAGCCAGCGGTTTGCATGGGAAGAAACCTCTTCCCCACGATATGTGACGAGAAGGATGAGCGGCGAGTGAGACGCCCGCCGCGCGAGATGCAGCAGAAAATCGAGGGTGCTATCGTCGCACCAATGGATATCTTCGATCACCAGCAGCGTTGGGCACTGCGCCGCCTGGCTGGTCAGGAGGTAGGTCAAGAGTGTAAAGAGCCGTTGCCGCTGCTGCTCTGGCTCCGCATGCGCTTCTGTATGCGCTTCTGTCGGCGTGTTCACTGGTTGGAGAGTGAATTGCGGGAGAAGCAGTGCGAGATCGGGCAGCAATTGAGCCAGTTCGCGCACGAGTGACTCCTGCCTGGACGCTCTGATGGAGGCCGTACAGGCAGGCAGGTACGCGCGTAGCATCTCAAGGAGCGGCGCATAGGGATATGCGACATCCGCCTGGAAGCACTGACCCTGGGCGACCAGAAAACCCTGGGTGGATGCAATGTTTCTGCCCTCGGCGACCAGCCGTGATTTGCCGATACCCGCCTCGCCATTGATGAGGACAACACGCCCCTCTCCGCCCTTCACGGCGGCGATGAGCGCGCTCAAGGTGGCGCGTTCGCGCGCGCGGCCAATCAGCATAGGGCAGATGAATGGCCTGTCCAGCAGTGGGTTGAGCGCTTTGTTGTCTATTGGATGTTCTCTTTCGCTCGTAGCAACTTGGCCCGCCCAGAAGCTTGAGATGATACAACCAAGTGTAGCCAGAATGCGGCGGTGTTGCTATCGAGAAAAGGGGGTACATGGAGTGGGTCTTACTCGCGGGGTAGCGCTCGCTCACGAACTGCCGCTGATGTATCAAGAACGTGCTTTGCTGTAAACTTCTCCACAGGCGAGGCGAGAAGCAGTCAACACCCATGCGTCAACTGCTCTCGGCTGAAGCCGGAAGCTTGCGAGTCGCCCGGAATGACAAAGCGCCCGCGTCTGGCCGATTGACGGCGGCCCGGCTGTACCGAGGAACAGCCGCGTATGCATCATCGGATGCGTTACGTCCAACATTTTACGCTGGCAACGATTCCTGCCAGCAACGCCACGAATGTTCGGTTGAAGAAGGTGCGAGAGACCGATGTGCAAATCGTTCGCTCCGCCGAAGTGGAGTGCCTAAGCACATGATAAGCACATGAATAGTCTACCATGTGGCACGCGAGAAAGCAACCGAAGGGTACTCTCCGCCTGCGGGCAGCGGCGCATTCCTCCCTGCCATGAATGGACGGGGCTTCCTGCGCCGTTCTCTGTGAAACACGGTGGATCATGGCATAGTTGTATATAGCAGACACTGCCCAACCCCCAAAATAAACGATTGGCAGGTGACAACTCCCCACGGCTCAAGCCGGGGGCTTCTAGGCTACGGCTAGGCCGAAGCCAGAGACTGTTGCCCCAGTCTCAAAATGTTCAGACTCGCGTTATAGTCGCGGTCTAAGGCAATGCCGCAACAGGAGCAAGTATAGGTACGGTCAGAAAGGGAGAGCTTTTGCCGATGGCCACACTGCGAGCAATCCTGACTCGTGTACGCGGGGTTCACTGCCACATACTTCCGACCGGCCCATGCTGCCTTGTACGAAAGGAGGGACGCGAACTGACTCCACGCGGCGTCCTGAATGCTCTTGGCGAGGCAATGGTTGTGCGTCATACGGTTGACCGCAAGGTCTTCTACCGCAATCAGGTCAAAGGTGTTTGTGATACGGCGGCTGTGTTGATGCGCAAAGTCACTGCGGCGCCACGCAACGCGCTCATGCGCACGCGCGACGATCTTGCGGCGCTTGGCGCGCTCTGGCGTTCCCTTCTCTGCTTTGGAGAGACGCCGCTGGACTTTGGCCAGCGCCCTTTCCTCCTGGCGGAAGAAGCGCGGGTTGGCCACCTCTGCGCCAGTGCTGAGAGTGGCGAAGGTCTTCAGGCCGACGTCAATTCCGACCACCTGTCCGGTTTCTGGCAAAGGCAACGGTTCAGCACACTCACAGGAGAAACAGACGTACCACTTGCCGGTACTACTCCGGCTGATGGTGGCGGTCTTGGGCGTGCCTTCCAGGGGGCGATGTAGGATGACCTTCACCAGCCCGACATTGGCAATGCGCAGTCGTTTGTTTTCGGCATCCAGCCGACAGCCGACAGGTACTTGCGGGAAGGTGAGGCTGGCATACCGGCCCTTGCCACGAAAGCGTGGATAGCCAGGTGTCTCACCTGCCTTCATCCTCCGGAAGAATGCCTTGAAGGCAAGGTCAATGCGCACGGCGATATTCTGCAACACTTGCGAGTGAACACCAGCCAGCGACGCCCGTTCAGCTTTGAGTACGGGCAAGCTGGTAGCCTGGTCGTAGTAACGCAGCGATTCCTGCCGTTGTTCCCAGGCATCGCGCCGCTCCGCAAGCAGGTGGTTGTATAGCCAGCGACACTCCTCAAGCTGTTGGTCGAGGAGACACTGCTGTTGCTTGTTCGGATAAAGGCGATACTTGAGTGTCTTAAGCATGTATGCAGTATTGCTTAATGCTAACGTGCTGTCAAGTGCAAGAAACCCTTCGCCTGAACGGGCCAAGGGCGACGCAGCTTTCATCCCCATGTCTAAAGGCAGGGGTCTTCAGCCGCGATTTTGATAAGGCCACGTTCGAACAACGGGGTGTACGCCCTCTGGTCCCACGAAGGAAGATGCCGTCTTGACGATCCCACTCAACACGTCAGTTGTATGCCCGATTTTGATCGGTCGCTCAAGCGAACTTGCCGCCCTTGGTCTTCTGCTTGAACAAGGGAAAAGCGGTAAAGGGCAAGTAGCTCTGCTCAGCGGAGAAGCAGGCATAGGCAAGTCGCGTCTGATCGCGGAAGTGAAAAATACGGCAGCCAGCATGGGGTTCCTGGCGCTGCAAGGCAACTGCTTTCAGGCAGATCGCACGTCTCCCTATGCCCCCATCCTTGATCTGCTGCGTTCATCCTTCACAGATTCATCGCTGCTCACAGGATCTCTCAATCCGCTGACATTTGCGCAAGAGATCTTACAGGCGCAACCTGATACGCCACCTCCCACCATTGAGCATCAGGCTTTGATAGGGTCATCTCCCCTTGATCCTCAACAAGAGCAACATCGCCTGTTTGTCGAGATACTTCAGTTTCTTACCGAGCAGGCCACACAGCAGCCGCTACTGTGCATTCTGGAAGACCTCCATTGGAGTGACGAACCAAGCCTGGAGCTGCTGGTGTACCTGGCGCGCAAATGTGTTCACCTGCCCATCCTGTTTGTGCTGACGTATCGCAGTGACGAGATATCTCCAGCGTTGAGGCATTGCCTGGCCGCGCTGGATCGGGAGCATCTTGCGCAGGACTTCTTTGTGCAGCGACTCACCCGTGCCGAGGTTGACGCGATGCTCCAGGCTATCTTTGCCAGCCAGCAGGCCATATCTGCTGGTCTGTTAGAGAGCTTGTATGCGCTGACGGATGGCAATCCCTTCTTTGTCGAGGAGATGTTGAAATCGCTGCTTATCACCGGTGAGATCACCAACCAGGAGGGTATCTGGGAACGTACAGCGCTCTTTGGCACGCATGCGCGCCACCCTGCTATCCCTCGCAGCGTACAGGATGCCGTCTATCAACGGATACAGCAGGTGAGCGATACAGCCAGGCAGGTCTTAACCCTGGCTGCTGTCGCGGGGCGACACTTTGATCTGCCCACCCTCCAACGGGTCCTCCAGATCGGTGAAGCGGACCTGTTGACCTGCATGAAGGAACTGGTTGAGGTCCAGTTGGTGAAGGAAGAGACCGCAGAGCGGTTCTCGTTTCGGCACGCGCTCACACGAGAGGCGGTATACTCAACATTGCTTGCGGGCGAACGGCGCGTGTTCCATCGTACGCTGGCTGAAACGATTGAGCAGAACGCCTCTCTCCCCTCTGCTCTGGATTCCAGGGTGGAAGACCTGGCCTACCACTATTACGAAGGAGGAGTCTGGTCCAAGGCGGTGGAATATGGACAACGCGTCGGAGAACGAGCGCACCTCCTCCTCGCGCCTCGTGCGGCAATCGAACACCAGACACGCACACTCGACGCGATCTCACGGCTCGGCGGCAACCCGCCTGCGTCAGTGCTGCGCGCGCGTGGACAAGACTATGCCACGATTGGTGAGTTTGAGCTGGCACGTAGCGATTACGAGCGCGCCCTCTCGCTTGCCAGAGATCAACAGGATGGCGCCTTGGAATGGCAGTGCTTGCTCGACCTCGGATTCCTGTGGGCTGGTCGCGATTACGCCGACGCAGGGCAGTGGTTTCGCGCTTCTCTTGAGCTCGCACAGGGGCTGGCCGACACGAAATCTCAGGCCCGCAGCCTCAATCGTGTCGGCAACTGGCTGGTGAATACGGGGCAGGTTGCCGATGGATTGCAGGCACATCAGGAGGCGCTTGCAATCTTTGAAAACCTCGAAGATGGAGCAGGGCTGGCCGAAACGTTCGACCTGCTGGGGATGGCGAACGGGATCTTTGGTGACAACATCCAGGCTGTGGGGCAGTATGACCGCGCGATCCAAACATTACGCACCCTGAATGACCGGCAGGGACTAATCTCCAGCCTGACCTCGCGCGCGGCGTATGCAAGCCCTGGCTGGGCCGAAACCACGCCGAGCACCCACGAGCCGCTTGAGCATTGTTCGCGGGACCTCACGGAAGCGCTGAGTCTGGCTCGACAGGTTGACTCCATGCCTGGCCAGGCATTTAGCGAGTGGGTTGCGGGCCTGGCATGCGCTTCTTTCGGGGAGCTAGGTCAGGGTCTGGCCCACGCGCGAGAGTCCTTACGCATCGCCACGCGCATCCAGCATACGCAGTGGCTGGCAGCTGCCTATTTCACCCTGGGCCGAGTCTACCTCTTGCTCCTGGAGTCCAACCTGGCCGTCCAAGCATTCGAAGCAGGTCTCGCGCTCGCGAAGAAAATCGGTTCGGCGTGGTGGATCGGCAACATTTCGGCCTATCTGGCGCAGGCGTGCCTGACGCAAGGCATACCACGACGAGCAGAAGCGGCGCTTCAGGCCATGATGGATCGCGGGAAGCAACCCGCGAACTCAGTGGAGCGACGGGTAAGCTGGGCCTGGGGGGAGCTTGCATTGGCAAATGGGGAGGCGGAGGTGGCGCTTAGCATTGCTGAGCAATTGCTTGCGTCAGCTCCCGCGGCATCACGGAAGCAGCCTATCCCGTTGCTGCTCAAGCTCAAAGGGGAGGCGCTTGGAGCGCTTTCTCGTCGAGAAGAAGCCATCCAGAGCTTAGAAGCCGCGAGGAACAGTGCTCTAATTCGCCAGGAGCATCCTCTGCTCTGGCAGATCAACCGCTCGCTTGGACGATACTACCGACGATTTAAGCAAGGCGACCTGTCCCGGCGACACTTCGCTTTGGCACGCGAAGAGATCGTGTCACTGGCAAGAACGGTCGGCGACGAGGATCTGCGCGAACACTTCCTCAAGATCGCCCTGGGCACGCTGCCCAGAGATAAAGCAGCATCTCCTCACCGCACTGCCAGAGAGGCCTTTGGCGGGCTGACCGAGCGCGAGCGCGCTGTGGCGCGGCTGGTAGCCGAGGGCAAAACGAACCATGAGATTGCTGAGACGCTGGTAGTGACGAAACGAACCATCGAGACGCATATCAACAATATCATGCATAAGCTCGCGCTGACCTCGCGCGCGCAGCTTGTGGTGTGGGCTATCGAGCACGGTCTGCTGCCGCATGAATCTGGTCCCTTCAATGTATCGGACTCTCTGTAACACGCACGCACCGGGCAGGTCTGGTCATTGCTCCACTATGCGCTGAGCTTTCCACTTTTCTCCATGCGCCAGCTCCACGTTCTCCGTGTGCGTGCCGATACAACCTCCGTGTCTGCCACGATGAAGCTGGACCACTTTCGGGCTAGACTTTTCTGCAAGGCAACAGGGGCCGCGCGCCACGTATCAAAAGCTATCCATGGCGAAGTTGGCGCGTGACCTTCCCTGGAGCTGGCGGAAGGTAAGCAGGCAACGGGTCTGGCCCCTCCGCGACAATCAAGACATGAAAGGTAAACAACCATGGCAACCCCTCAGACCCCGGCCCTTGATTTTAGCGCGATCAAGGCACGCCAGCAGAAAGTCTGGTCTACTGGCAACTACTCGCTCGTTGGCAATACACTCGTCATCATCAGCGAGCAGTTGGCCGAGTCCGCCGATGTGCATGCTGGCGACCGCGTGCTCGACGTGGCGACCGGCAATGGCGTCACCGCACTGGCCGCAGCGCGGCGCTTTGGTGAGGTCACTGGCATTGACTATGTTCCCGCGCTCCTGGACGACGCGCGCCAGCGGGCGGCGGCGGAACACCTGCCCATCACATTCCAGGAAGGCGACGCGGAGAACCTTCCCTTTGCGGATGCTTCCTTCGATGTGGTCCTCTCCACGCTGGGCGTGATGTTCACGCCGAATCAGGAAAAAGCGGCCAGCGAGCTGCTGCGGGTCGCTCGCTCCGGGGGCAAGGTTGGCCTGGCGAGCTGGACTCCATCGGGGTATATCGGTCAACTGTTCCGACTCATCGGCAAATACGCCCCACCGCCTGCTGGTCTGAAGCCAGCGTCGCTGTGGGGAACCGAGGAGCGGCTGCGCGACCTCTTTGGCGATGGCATCGCCTCGCTGCAGACGACCAAACGGAACTTCGTCTTCCGCTATCGCTCCGCCGCGCACTGGGTGGAGTACTTCGCCGCATACTATGGCCCCTTCCAGAGCACGCTCACGTCGCTGGATGCGGCAACGCAGGAGCAGTTTTCGCGTGAGGTGACTAGCCTGCTAGAGAGTCTCAATCAGGCGAAGGATGGGACGTTAGTTGTGCCCTCTGAGTACCTGGAAGCTATAGCGATCAGGCGCTAAGAGCGGGCCTGCCGTGCCAGAGGGGTCGCCCGTCCAGTGCCGACGGCTGCCTGTGGTTTGAGCTTGTCAGCTTTCACCCATTGCGCTGGACCTCCCTGGCGTGGCAACGAGGCGCAGCACGAGCCTCAGCCGTGGAGACAGGATCTCCTTCGATGGAAGGACCTGGCTGAAAAAAACGATAGGAATATCATGGCTAATTTCCTAAAATTGATGGCCATCCTGGCTCATCCTGATGATGAGTCACTGGGCTTTGGTGGCATTCTCGCGAAATCCGCCGCAGAGGATGTCGAAACATATCTCGTTACCGCAACACGGGGTGAGCGCGGCTGGCTTGGTGATGAGCAGGCATACCCAGGCGTAGAAGCGCTAGGACAGGTACGTGAAGCGGAACTGCGTGCGGCGGCTGAGATCCTGGGAATTCGGAGTGTCGAGCTATTGGGATACCTCGACGGCGAACTGGACATGGCCGACCCATCCGAAGCGGTGGCAAAGATCGTCGGACACCTGCGCCGTATCCGGCCTGATGTGGTCGTCACGTTCGGGCCTGATGGGATCTATGGGCATCCAGACCACATCGCCATTTCCCAGTTGACCACCGCTGCCATCGTTGAAGCGGCCAGTCCTCTCTCGCCCTACGCCCAGCGCCTGGAGCCCCATCGTGTCGCCAAGTTGTACTACATGGCGCCAAGCGAGGATTTATTGAAGGCATATCAAGACGTCTTTGGTAACCTGGCTATGCGTATCGACGGAGAAGACCGACGTGCGGCGGCGTGGCCTGATTGGCAGATCACGACGCGGATTGACGCCTCGGACCATTGGCGCACCGTCTGGGAGGCGGTGCGGCGCCACCAGACGCAGATCCCAGCGTCCCATGTCCTTGAACGCCTGTCGGAAGAGCAGCATCAGGCGTTATGGGGCTTCCCAACCTATTATCGCGCCTTCAGCCTGATCAATAGCGGACGAAGCGTTGAAAACGACGTGTTTGAAGGGCTGCGGGTATAGACGCGAGAGATAAGGCGTTAGCTCGACTAGAAAAGGCTCAGGCGCAGAAAGCTCGCACCGTACTCGCGCTTCCGAGCTGAGTTTGGTCGCCGTGTTCGCTCGAAAAAGAAAGGAAAGAGAAGGATGAGCATCCTCCCTCCCCCTGTTCGTGCTTCTACCCTGCAAGCGATTGGGAATACTCCAGTTGTTCGCTTACAGAAAGTGGTCCCCGATACCAGTGCCGAGGTGTTGGTCAAATTGGAGTTCTTCAATCCTACGGGTTCCTACAAAGATCGCATGGCCCTGGCTATGATTGAAGAAGCCGAAGCGCGCGGTACGCTGCGGCCCGGCATGCGGGTGGTGGAGTATACCGGTGGCAGCACCGGCTCCTCCCTCGCCTTCGTGTGCGCGGTGAAAGGCTATCCTTTCGTTGCGGTTTCCTCTGATGCCTTTGCCCGTGAGAAGCTGCAAACCATGCGTGCCTTTGGCGCCGACTTGATCATTCTTCCTAGCCATGAGGGTCTCATCACGCCGGATTTGACGCCGCGCATGATCGCGAAAGCCCGCGAGCTGGCGGCAGATGAGAACACCTACTGGACTGATCAGCTGAACAATCCCGATATTATCACGGGCCACGAACGTCTGGGCCGTGAGCTGGTTCAGCAGGTTGAGGGGCCAATTCACGCCTTTTGTGGGTCAGTAGGCACCGCCGGGATGCTCATGGGCGTGGCCAGAGCCTTGCGCCAGGCAGGCGGCCAGGCGAGGATTATCGCGCTGGAGCCGGCAAGCGCCGCATTTATCTCCACCGGCCAGGCTGGAGACCATCATGTCGAGGGCATTGGCATCGGATTCGCCCCACCGCTCCTGGATGCCGCTTTCTATGACGAGGCACGTGGCATCGACGAAGAGGAAGCCCGCCAGATGGCGCGACGCCTGGCAAGGGAGGAAGGTATCTTTGCTGGAGTGTCCAGTGGTCTGAATGTCGTCGGCGCTCTCCAACTGGCCCAAGAACTTGGTCCTGGGCATACCGTCGTGACAGTCGCGGTGGATACAGGTCTAAAATACCTCGATGGTGATCTCTATCCTGCCTGAAACGCACAACGTAGCGAGTGAGGTGGAGTGGCCGAAAGGCCCGAGGCGAAGTGTGGGGTCAGGAATCTGGCGGAGCCACACAACGAGGATCTCCCTGAGCATGGAGAGGCATGATAGGCGAGCAAGCGCAGTATGCGCCCTCCTCGCCGCCGAGAAGAGCGCAACGTTCAGCCGAGAGTGATTCTTCCCCCTTCACTAGTGGGGGGCGTCTAGCCTTGCATGTCGCTGATGCGTGACTTGAGCGCGTTGTGCTCCTCGGTCATCGCCGCGGGCAGGTGATCGCCGAACTGCTGGAAGAACTCGCCCTGGCTGGCCCACTCGTGCTCCCAGTCGTGCTTGTCGAGGGCGAACAACTGCTCGACCGTCTCCGGCGAGAGACCGAGGCCACCCAGGTCAAGCGCGTCGGCGGTCGGAATATAGCCAATCGCCGTCTCGCGCGCCTCGGCTGTCCCGCGAATGCGCCCAAGCATCCACATCAGCACGCGCACGTTCTGGCCAAACCCTGGCCAGAGGAACTTGCCATCGGCATCCTTGCGGAACCAGTTGACATGGAAAATCGCCGGGGGATTGGTCAGCTTCTTGCCCATATCGAGCCAGTGGCCGAAGTAGTCGCCCATGTTATAGCCGCAGAAAGGCAGCATCGCCATCGGGTCGCGCCGGGTGACGCCCACCGCGCCAGTCGCGGCGGCTGTCGTCTCCGATCCCATGCCCGCGCCGACAAAGACGCCATGCTGCCAATTGAACGCCTGATAGACCAGCGGTGCCACCCGCGCGCGCCGTCCGCCGAAGATGAAGGCGTCTATCGGCACGCCCCGCGGATCTTCGCGGTGGGGCGAGATCGAGGGGCACTGGCTGGCGGGCGAGGTAAAGCGCGAGTTCGGATGGGCAGCATGCCCCTTGCCCGGCTCATACGTCCTGCCGAGCCAGTCAATCGTGCCCGCGGGCGGCGTCTTCTGCTTCGGATCGATGCCTTCCCACCAGGGCAGGCCGTCCGGCGTCCGCGCGACATTGGTGAAGATCGAGTTGCGTGAGAGCGCGGCCATCGCATTGGGGTTGGTCTCGACATTGGTGCCGGGCGCGACGCCGAAGAAGCCATTCTCGGGATTGACAGCCCAGAGGCGGCCATCCTCGCCGATACGCATCCACGCGATATCGTCGCCGACGGTCCAGACCTTCCAGCCCTGATCGGCGAGCGGCGAGACGAGCATCGCCAGATTGGTCTTGCCGCAGGCGCTTGGGAAGGCGCCGCCCATGTAGGTAACGTTACCATCGGGGTCTTGTAGGCCAAGAATGAGCATGTGTTCGGCCTGCCAGCCGTCCTTCCAGCCCATCCAGCTTGCCAGCCGGAGCGAGAGGCACTTCTTGCCGAGCAGCGCGTTGCCGCCATAGCCGGAGCCGATGCTCCAGATCAATTGCTCCTCAGGAAAGTGGAGGATGAAGCGGCGCTTGGGATCGAGGTCGCCGATGGAGTGCAGGCCGGGCACGAACTCGCCGCCGTTTTCGCGGAGCGCGTCCATTGCCACGGCGCCCATGCGCGTCATGATACGCATGTTGGCGACGACGTACGGGCTGTCGGTCACCTCGATGCCTACTTTGGCATGCGGCGAGCCGGGAACGCCCATCAGATAAGGGATGACATACATCGTCCGTCCCTGCATGCAGCCGTCAAAGAGCTTGCCGACGCGCTCTTTCGCCTCGGCGGGGTCCATCCAGTTGTTATTTGGCCCGGCATCTTCGCGCCGAGTCGTGCAGATATAGGTTAGCCCTTCGGTGCGGGCCACATCATTGGGATTGCTGCGATGCAGATACGAGTTGGGATAAGCTTTCTCATTCACCGCGATGAACGACCCATCGCGCAACATCTGCGCGACCAGTTCTTCATATTCGCGCTCAGAGCCATCACACCAGACGATACGGTCTGGCCGGGTGCGTCGCGCCGCGTCTTCAACCCATGATTCAAGCGCCGTTAGCACTGGCATAGAAAATAGTCACTCCTTCGTCATTGAGCAATGCGCCGCGAGGCCACATCGCCCCGCGCGCATGGTCTGATCTTGGGTCATCGTGCGTGATGTACTCTGGGGATGTTCCGCATGATGAAATGGTCTTGTCTATCATTCAGCCTACCATTACTTCACCGAAATTCGCAAGCCGAAGGATAAAGCGTGCTCGCGGCTACCCGGCACTATGCGGAGATGGTAAGACGGGAGAGGCCAGGGAAGCGGAGCAAGCCGGGGGAAGAGAGAAAGATGCGCTCACCCGCCGGGAGGGAGCCTGCGAATGAGCGCGGAGGCAATGACACTCACCGACCTGTGGTGTGGCATGTCGGGAGCATCCGTCACCGCCCCAATAAGACGGGCAAGATGCTACTTGCCAATCATTACTGCTCCGTAGCAATTGTCGTGCCAATATGCCAGCTCGCTCGAAATGCCTGCGCTTTGGGTGAGTCGGTCATGGTCATGGTCTTGGTATGGTCATGACGTTGGGACGATGCGCCCCCATTTGCTATGCTTCATAAAGCATGTCGCGTTGCGCACGGCGGCAGCGACAGCATCCCGTTGTGATCTCAGCGCCGCGAGTTGGCGGATGTCACGCTACACCATGGCACAGGAGGCCGAATGCAAGACGCGCTCTACCGGGTTGTGCAAGACCTGGTTGCCGACCTGGAATCCCGATTCCCGTATGCGGCTGCCCTCCTGAGCGGCCAGTCTGGCGTTCAGATTACCGATACCGGCAGGGAGCAGCGCGCCAACGAAGTTCCCCCAACGCAGGGCATCGTCTTCACCGTCTATGATGGCCGCGGCTTCGTCGAGTACGCCACCAGCACGCTGATTCCCGACGCCCTGGCCCATGAGGTGCGCGCCTGGGCGGCAACAGTGCGCCCGCACTCCGGCGGCCCGGTGATGAGCGGCGCGGGCTATGCGACCATCGCGGGCCACGACTGGCGGCGCTTCCAGACCGAGGGCGGTCGCGACCCCGCGACCGTTCCCCTGAGCGAGAAGCTGGCGCTGGTGCGCGACCTGGGGGCGCGTGGCCGGGCGCTGGATCAGCGGGTGGTGCAGGCGCAGGCGCAGTATGCCGATACCAACGAACAGCGCGTCTACATTGGCCGCGGACGACGGCTGGAGCAGCAGGTGACGCGGATGCGCATGCTGGTGGTGATTGCCGTCTCCGATGGCCAGCAGGTGCGCTACCACTTCGCGATTCATGGCGGCACCGGCGGCTATGAAGTGGCCGACATCTCGCCCGAAGAGCTGGCGCGGACGGCGGAGATTGCCCTGCGGCTGCTGGAGGCCGAGAAGATCACGCCGGGCGAGTATGACGTCATCAGCGATCCGAGCGTCTCCGGCGTCATCGCGCATGAGTGCTTCGGCCATGGTGTGGAGCTTGACCTCTTTCCCAAGGGACGGGCGCTCGCGGCGCAATATCTCGACCGCCAGGTGGCCGCGGCCAGCGTGCAGATGTACGACGATCCCAGTGTCGCGGGCGGCTATGGCTCCTATTTCTTCGATGACGAGGGCGAGCTGGCCCGCCCGACGCAGATTCTGCGCGATGGCGTGCTTGTGCGGCCGATCAGCGATTTCTCCTCGGCCACCTTCGCGCCCGGTATCCACACGGCCAATGGCCGCCGCCAGGACTACACGCGCAAGGCCTACGCCCGCATGAGCAACACTTTTTTCGCCCCAGGCGCGAGCGATCCGGCGGCGATGGTCGCGGGCGTCGAGCGCGGTATCTACCTGCGCGATGCGGAGAGCGGGATGGAGGATCCGGCGGGCTGGGGCATCCAGGTGACGGCGCATTACGGCGAGGAGATCGCCAACGGGCAGCTCACCGGTCGACTCTTCGCGCCCGTCGGCATCACCGGCTATGTGCCCGACCTGCTGCAGAGCATTTCCGCCATTGGCAGTGACTTCGGGCTATCCCCCGGCACCTGTGGCAAGGGACACAAGGAATATGTGCCGGTGGCGTCCGGTGGCCCACATCTGCGTATGAAAGCGAGGCTCGGCTGATGACATCCCAGGCGGCGACGAATGCGGCGGAGGTTCCAGCGCAACTGGTTGAGGCGCTATCCGCGACACCGGGAGCCGACGACTGGCAGTGTGCGGCGCGGCACGACGACGAGGCGCAGATGTATCTCATCGGGACACTCATCGAGGCAGTGCGACAGGTGAACAGCGCGCAGGCGCAGGCCGTCCTCTACAGCGATCACCCTCCGGCCAGCGGCGAGGATGCCAGCCTGGCGCGCGGCTCGACGGCGGTCACGCTCGCTGGCGGCGAGCTGGCCGATCCGGCGCGACTGGCTGCCCGGCTGGCCGATGGCGTGGCGATGGCGCGACTGATCGATAATCCGCCCTTTGCGCTGCCGATGATGCCTGCTGGAGGTTTTCCCGACGTGCGCATCACGGATGACGATCTGGCGCGCGACCTCCCTGGCGCGCTCGAAGTCATCCGCGCCGAGCTGGAGCAGGCAGTCGCCGCGCAGCCCGAGGTGCGGCTGAGCAGCGCCGAGCTATACGTGACGCATTCCTCCTCCGCGTTTCGCAATAGTCGCGGCCTCACCGGCGCGTATGAGGGCACGCACGCCTCCGTTGATCTGGCGCTGCTGGCGCGGGCGGGTGACCAGGAGGCGGAGTTTCACGCGATGATCTCGCGTCGGCGGCTGGCCGACCTTCAGCTTGCCCGCACCATTGCCGCCTATGCCACCTATGCCCGCGATGTCTTGCGCGCGACGCCCCCAGCGACGCACAGCGGGCCGGTGATTCTCAGTGGCGACGCGCTTGGCTCGATGTCGGCGCCCGCGCTTGGCGGTTTTCCGGGATTCTTCGCGCCGGTTGTCTTCCATACGTCTGGGCAGGCCGCTTTCCAGAAGCTGGCGCGCTGCGCTCCCGGTGACCTCATCACCGGCGAGGAGCCACGCGGCGACCGGGTGACCGTGCACGCCGACGCCCTGCGGCCGTGGGGCAATAATTCCGCGCCATTCGATAATGACGGCGTTCCGGCGACGAGCGTGCCGCTGATCGAGGATGGTGTGCTGCGCCGCTACTGGACGGATATCCGCTCGGCGGCCTGGCTTGGGGAATCGGCGCCGACCGGCGACTTCGCGGGGCTTTCGCTAGCGCCGGGCACGTGGCGGCTGGAGGATCTGCGCTCGGTGGCGGATGGTCCGGTCTATGAGATTGTCTCGTTCTCGCTGATGCTGCCCGACCCGATCTCCGGCGACTTCGTGGCCGAGATTCGGCTGGGCTATCGCCATGATGCGTCGGGTGTTCACCCCATCAAGGGCGGATCGCTCTCCGGTAACGTCTTCACGGCCTTCCAGGATGCGCGGCTCTCCGCCGCTATCTTCAGCGACGGCGCGTACTATGGCCCGATGTCCATTCGCTTCGGCGCGCTCTCGATTGCGGGAGAATAGCGGATGCATGGCGTGTATACGCCTGTGCGGCGTAGAGCATGCCTATGCGTTGGCGGCAGGAAGCTGAATGGTAAAGCTCCAGGGGCCATGCGTGGTCACACCCGGACTCTGTGGGTCTCTGATCGTTTCGGCCCATCCAAGAGCGCCTGTCTGCACGGACGGGATCTCGATGCGCAATTCGTGCGCGGCGGGATCGAGCGTTGGCATGAACGTGTAGGTATTAGTATACTGCCAGTATTCCGGCCCAAACCTCCCGTCGAGTACGCTCATATCGCCAACATACACGGCGCCACGGTCATCCGTGATATTGACGTCAGCATGCTGTAGCTGCTGTTGGGAGACTGGGAGCGCGTGATCGCGCCGGAGCAGCAGCTTCAATTGACAGCCGTCATCATAGACATCCAGCGTCAGCAGGGATATCATCAACCCCTCGTGCTCCTGGCTCTGGTCAATGGCGATAACGCGGAGCAACTCGCGCAGTTGCGCATAGGTTGGTCGTTGCGTCACTGACAAACCTCCGTTTCTGGAGTATTACTTACTCTGAATGTACCACCTTCGCTAACGCCCACGTCGCTCCGCCGCGTTGATGCGCGTGGCAAACCAGCGGGCGACCTCGTCCCACGACGCGTCCGCGATCTGGTCATACTTGCCGACATGAAAGGCTGCGTTGAGCTCGCTATAGATCGTCGCAAAGCCGAAGCCGCCCACCTCGTGCAGACGCTTCGCCAGCGCCTGAACGCTATGCTGATGCTCAGGACTCAGCGTTGCTGGCCCCATCCGCTCCAATAGCTCCGGCACGAGCCGCACCACCTCATGGAGCGATTCTACCTCGCTCTCCAGCCCGTCGAGGCGATTGTTCGTATCCTTCTGCCACGCCGCGATATCGGCCTGCCAGTCGAGCCAGGTCACCATGTCGCGGTGATACTTTCGCCGCTCGTCCAGCCCCGCCGAGTCGTCTGGATAGCTGGGTTTCTCGATGGGTTCGGAGGGGACGAGTGTCGTAGGCGGCGGTGGCGGAAGCGTCAACTGCGAGAAATGCTCGTAAAGTACATTCGCCGCCTGCTTCTTGAAGGCGAGAATGGCCGCACGTTTTGACTCCGCCAGCCGAGTGACATGGACACCAGTCAGCCACAAGGGAATCGCCCATGCCGTCAGAACGCTAGCTAATTGAGCGCCGTTGTTCGTTTGGATGGCAACACTCAGCAGTTCATCGGCTATCACTTCATCAGCACGAATGCGGCGCGATTGGCTGGGCTGAGTAAGTCCCAATGCGTCGCACAGACTTGCCAGAGTTGCACCGATACGCCCATCGGGGAGACTGACAGCTACAATGAAGGTGTCAAAGAGGGAAATAACTTCTTGCCGCGTCGGCTGAACCGGGGAATCATCCATTGCTGTCTCCATTTTGACAAGGGGGGGTGCCGTAAAGGAAACCCATTGACTGAAAGCTGACTAGACGAATATACAAACACTACATGGGACGCGCTACGGGGAGTTCACGAATGCTCACGCATGAGCAGATAATGGCCTTTGTGAGTTGCGAGCGCACAGTGAAGAGATGTATTTGCGAATGGAAAAAGAGGAAAAAGGTGGAGATCATGTCGTGCGCCTCTCGTTTCGAGACAGGCGCGTGGGGTAAAATACGGGCAACCCCACGCTAAGTTAGTAGCGTTTGCGGGCCAGAGTGCCGTTCCTGCGCCAACAGGGGCGGCATTCGCATCTGTGCTATGCGTCAAGTATACCAGACTTGCCGCTTTTGTGAAAGCCCGACTGCCACTTGCGCTGCGAACGCGCCAGCGACCGCCGCCAGCCTGCCTTCCTGTGCTACAATGAAGCGCCATTATACGCAGAAGGGAAGGATTATCATCATGGGCGCCAACGCAACACCTGCGCGTGGCATGCGCGACCTGCTCCCGCGTGAGGTGGAGCTGCGCGACGCCGTCACCGCCACCATACTCGACTGTTACCAGCGCTACGGCTTCACCCGCATCGAGACTCCCGCGCTCGAACGCATCGAGTTGCTCACCAGTGGCGAGGGCGGCGAGAACGAGAAGATGATCTACAAGGTGCTCAAGCGCGGCGAGAAACTGGACCTCGCCGCGCCGAATCTGCGCGAGGACGACCTGGTTGACCTCGGCCTGCGCTACGACCTCACCGCGCCGCTGGCGCGCTACTACGCCAACAACGTTGCCAAGCTGCCGTCGCCGTTCAAGGTGATCCAGGTCGGCCCAGTCTGGCGCGCCGAGCGGCCTCAGGCGGGCCGCTTCCGCCAATTTACCCAGTGCGACATCGACATCATCGGCGAGGCGTCGGAGCTGGCCGAGATCGAACTGGTAGCGGCGACCGCCGACGCCATTACCGCGCTTGGCTTCACCGGCTTCACCGTGCGCATCAACGACCGCCAGATTCTCTATGGGCTGGCCGAGTCGTGCGGTTTCGCCGCCGAGGACTTCGGCAGCGTCTTCATCACGCTGGATAAGCTCGATAAGGTTGGGCTGGATGGAGTCCGCGCCGAGTTGGAGTCCAAAGACTTCGCCGCCGAGGCGGTCCAGCGGATGATGGACGCGCTCACACCCTTCGCGATGGACCGCGGCGACTTCGCCTCCGTCCGCGCCGCGTTGCCAGAAGGCATCCCCGATGAGCCACTGAACCGGCTGGAGCGTATCATCAACACCGTCGGCAGCCAGGCTGGCGGCCGCTTCACACTCGTCTTCGACCCCACGCTCGTGCGCGGGATGGGCTACTACACCGGCAATATCTTCGAGATCGAGGCGCCCGGCTATAGCGGCTCCATCGCGGGCGGCGGGCGCTACGACAAGCTCATTGGCAAGCTGCTGGGGCGCGATATACCCGCCAGCGGCTTCTCGATTGGCTTCGAGCGGCTGATGCAGATTCTGGAGCAGCGCGGCTATACTCCGCCAACCAGCGTCCAGAAGCTGGCGTTCCTCTATGACGCCGAGGCCGACAACCTGGCAGCGGTCTTGGCGGCCAGCGGGGCGCTCCGCGAGCAGGACTACATCGTCAACATGCAGCCGCGCGCGAAGAAGATGCGTCGCCAGCTCGACGAGCTTTCCGCCCAGGGCTACACCCTGATGGCGCTCTACCGCGCGGGCGAGGCGCTGCCAGAGATCAAGCCGCTCGAAGGCCACTAGCGCTCTTTTCCCTCGCTCATCGCTTTCGTGGGGGACGGGTTGTCTTAAGCGTGTCCCCCCAATCCTCCAATTTGCCTCCAAGAATATTCTCATACCACATCCATGAACGCCGCTCTCTCACAGTGTGACAGGATTGTGAGAGAGGCAAACATGCCTCATTGTCCGCCCACCACACAGACTCCATGACCCCTCAAGCCGCACATATCGCCCGCTCCCTGCACCGCCACTCGCCATCGTTCCGCTCGCCGTGGTTGTTTGCATTTATTTAGTAAAGACTCTTGACGAACTGTGTTACACATGCTACTGTTATTCTCACGCACGGGAAGAAAGGGA
>DATBIB010000147.1:0-58513 GCA_036557205.1 Ktedonobacterales bacterium
TATTCGCGCTGGGATGGCACCCAGCGGCTCGACGATTTGGACTCCGAGAGCGTGCTCGATGCGCTCTCAGACGAATACATGAAGTCGG
The DNA here is from genome assembly GCA_036557205.1 of Ktedonobacterales bacterium. Lineage (GTDB taxonomy): Bacteria > Chloroflexota > Ktedonobacteria > Ktedonobacterales > JADMIN01 > DAHUXT01. Next base: position 89 of record DATBIB010000147.1, read on the forward strand.
GCGAGTTGCGTCAGGCGCTCAATCGGCTGATGCAGCAGGGCTTCATGGGCCGCAACGGCGACCACCGCATGGGCCTGAAGGATATGATGGAGCGCTTGAAGCAGATGCGCCAGCAGCGTATGCAGCGCTACAACCTGAACGGTGTCATGGATGACATCATGAAGAAGCTCGAGCACATCAAGCAACTGGAGCGAGAGGGCATCCAGCGGCGACTGGACGACGCCAGCGGACAGAAGCCTGGCTCGCCCGAAGCCGATCCGTCTGGGGCGGAGCAGTCCGGCGCGCAGGCCGAGAATGCCCAGAGTCAAGATGGTCAGCAGGGCCAACAGGGAATGCAAGGGCAAATGGGCCAGCAAGGGCAGCGAACTCCGGGCGGGCAGCGTGGGCAATCCCAGCAGCAAAGCGGCCAACAAAGCGATCAGCGCGGAGAAGCCGGGGAATCTGGCCAGCAGGGGCAGGAGGGACAATCGGGCGAGTCTGGAGATTCGGGCGACCTCGATACCGATACCCTACGCCGCATGCTCGAAAACATTGCCAACCGCAAGCTGCAATTCCTGGAGGACCTGCCCAGAGATCCCGGCGGCCAGATCAAGTCGCTCTCGGATTACGACTTCATGGACGACCAGGCGCGACAGGAGTTCCAGGAGCTGCTCCAGCAGCTTCAGCAGCAGATCATGCAGCAATACTTCCAGGGGATGCAGCAGGCGCTTTCCAGCATGACGCCGGAAGATATGGCGCGCATGCGCGAGATGGTGCGCGAGCTGAACCAGATGTTACGCGAGCGTGCCGAGGGTGGCGAGCCGGACTTCGATAGCTTCATGCAGAAGTACGGCGACTTCTTTCCCGGCGTCAACTCACTGGATGACCTGATCGAGCAGATGGCGCAGCGGCAGGCGCAGATGCAGGCGTTGATGGAAAGCATGTCGCCGGAGCAACGCGAACAGCTTCAGGAGATGGTAGACAACCTCATCGGCGATGATCGGCTCCGTGTGGACCTTGCGGAGCTTGCGATGAATCTGGATGCGCTGTCTCCAAATGACCGCCGCACGCGATTCCCGCTGACCGGTGACGAACCCGTCTCGCTAGCCGAGGCGATGCATCTAATGGGCATCTTGCAGGAGATGGATGACCTGGAGAATAATCTGCGGGCCTCGCGCCGCTCTGGGGATATTGACAGGCTCGATCCCGAGCAGATGCGCAACCTCGTCGGCGAGGAGGAGGCCCAGGCGCTTGAGCAGCTACAACAAATGATGCGCCAGCTCGAAGAGGATGGGTATGTTCGTCACAATGGCGAGCATCTTGAGTTAACCGCGCGTGGCATCCGGCGGATAGGGCAGAAGGCGCTCGAAGATATCTTCGCCAAATTGAAGCGCGATGCCTTCGGGCATCATAAACTGCCGGAGCGTGGCTACGGTGGCGAGCGTGATGAGGACACCAAGCCGTACACCTTCGGCGATCCGTTCCACCTCAACCTCGAAAAGACGCTGATGAATAGCGTCAATCGCAACGGGCCGGGCACGCCCGCCCACCTGGATCGCGATGACTTCGAGGTCTATCGCACTGAGCTGGTCACGCGGTCGTCCACCGTCGTAATGCTCGATATGAGCTGGAGCATGCTGCTCAACGACCTCTGGCATCCCGCCAAGAAGGTCGCCATCGCGCTGGAGAGCCTGATTCGCGGCCAGTTCCCGCGCGACGACCTCTACCTCGTCGGCTTCTCGAATATGGCGCGCGAATTCAAGGCGGAGGAGCTGATCGAGATCGGCGAGTGGGACCATGTGCAGGGCACGAACATGGTGCATGGGTTGATGGTAGCGCGCCAGCTACTTGGGCGGTCACGCGGCGTCAACAAGCAGATCATCATGATTACCGATGGTGGTCCGTCGGTCTATCAGGTAGGCGGCCACTGGGTCTTCGACTGGCCACCGCCACCCGAGGCGATGCTGCAGACGTTGCACGAGGTGAAGCGGTGCACGCGCGAAAATATCACCATCAACGTGTTTATGCTGTGGGACGATCCCACCTTGAAGCACTTCGTCAATCAGATGGCGACGATCAACCGGGGGCGCGCATTCTTCACCAGCCCGGACGACCTGGGCGAATATGTGCTGCTCGACTACCTGAGCAACAAACAGAAGCGGGTGAGTTGACCACCTCACCCCCTGACCTCCTCTCCCACAAGGAGAGGGGGAACCATTCCTACTTGCTATTGGAGCGCGTGTGAACGACGATGCCGACAATTTGTCTGTGTTGCGGGCGGGAGCCGCGGCGATGGGTATCCCGCTCGACGATGGGCAGATCGAGCGGTTCGTGCGGTTGCGCGCGCTGCTGCTGGAATGGAACGCGCGCGTCAACCTGACCGCCATCACCGATCCGGCAGAGATTGAGACGCGCCACTTCCTGGATTCGCTGACCTGCGTGCTGCCCCTCCCGCCGCACCTGTGGAAGCTCCCACAACGGGTGCTGGATATCGGCAGTGGGGCGGGCTTTCCTGCGCTGCCGCTGGCCATCGCGTTTCCTCACTGGCAGATCACCTCGCTCGACGCCACGGGCAAGAAGATCCACTTCCAGCAGGAGGTTGTCGCGACGCTCGGCCTGGGCAATGTGCGGCCAGTGCATGGGCGGGCAGAAGAGTTAATACGGCAGCCGGGCGAGCGGAGCCGGTACCAATTCGTGACGGCGCGGGCGGTCGCGGCGCTTCCCACGCTGCTGGAGTACTGCTGCCCGTTCACCTACACCAGTTGCCGCATCGTGCTGCCCAAGAAGGGTGATCTGACGGAAGAATTGGCCGCTGGCGAGCGCGCGGCGGCAATCCTGGGCGCGCTGCTGCATGACCCGATTCCAGTCGCCATTCCACCTCTCGATGATGGGCGCGTCCTGGTGATTGCCGACCAGATGCGCCGCTGCCCGCCGCAATACCCCCGGCCCGCTGGCGCGCCGACGAAACATCCTCTGGGCGCGAACGGGCGATAACCGCAAGGGTTTACCAATGCGCCAAAACGCGGTACACTGTTGGCCAATTCCGCGGCGCTGAGGGTCGCGGAATGCTCCGCAAAGACGGGAGAACCGCTCATGAGTGGGCCAGATGCATCTTCACTGCCTGAGCCAGCCACGCTGTCCTCCGAGCCGCCGATTGTCATCCTCAATCCCGCAGGCAACCGTGGACGGAGTGCAAAACTCCGCGCGCCGCTCGAAAAAGCGCTGACGGGCAGACGGGGCGAGCTGGCGCTGACTACTGCTCCCGGCGAGGCGCAGCGAATTGCCGGGGATGCCGCGCGTGCGGGCCGTTCCATCATCGCAGTGGGTGGCGACGGCACGCTCTCCGAGGTCGCCAACGGCATTCTCGCCTCGGGGCAGCGCGTGCCGCTGGGCATCGTCCCGGCGGGCAGCGGCAACGACTACGCCTGCCAGACGCTGAAGCTGCCGCGCGACCCACTTCAGGCGCTCGAAATTGCCCTGCATGCCGCGCCAACACCAATGGACGCGGGTGCGGTCAATGATCGCTTTTTCATCAATTCGCTGGGCGTGGGGCTGGATGCGAACGTCGCAGCGCGGGCCGAGCGGCTCAAACACGTACCGTTGTTGCGTGGCAACGCGCTCTATCAGACTGCCAGCGTCTATGAGCTGCTCTTTCAGTATCATCACTGCCCGCAATTGCGTGTCTCGCTCGATGGCGCGGCGCAGGATCAGCGTCCGTACACGGTGGCCGCCGTCACCATCGGGCCGACCTATGGCGGCGGATTCCGCATCAATCCCAACGCCAACTCGAACGATGGGCTGTTCGATGTCTGCCTGATCGTAAAGCCTGGACAGTTGCGGGCGCTACGCCTTTTGCCGATGGTGAAGCAGGGTAAGCACACCGACCAGCCCGAAGTGCGCCACCACCTCGCCCGTTCGCTCGCGCTAGAGGCCGACCAGCCAATACATGCCCACTGCGATGGCGAGGTCTTCACCGCGCAGCGCTTCGAGGCGCACATTCTGCCGGGGGCGCTCCTGATTCGCCGCCCATGATGGACTGAGCCAGAGCGAGCTATCTCGTCGTTCCGTCCTTGGTGTCGCTATAATAAAGGGAGGGTGGCGGAAAGGACGGGATTGCGTATGGCTGATGATTCGTCCACTACCTTGCCAGCGTTCGATGCGCTCTATCGCTCGCAGGCGCGCCAGGCGATCCTCGATATCGCGGCTGAGGAGCTGGCGGCGGGCGCTTCTGCTGAGGCGCAGGCGCAGCGCTATGCCGAGAAGGGCAAGCCTGATTTCGTGCTCGCCTATCTGTTGGACAGCGCGCTTCCAGACGAGCGCAAGCGCGAACTCTACGCCGTTGCGCATGAGCAGCGCGCTATCTATATCCAGCAGCGCGCGCGTGAATTCGACCGGCGATTCCACCGCGCATTTCCGCTGCTGGAGACCGAAGCGGCCAACGACCGGGTCATGGCCAGGCGTATTCGCGCGGGAATGCCTCCGGGCAAAGGACGCGGGCGGCAGATTCCTCTTGTATGAGCACGCTGTAATGAGATGCCAGGCAGGATTCACGAGCGCAAGCACGAGCAAGCGATGAGGAGGGCGTGTGGCGGACCAACCAACGCAAGATGAACTGCAACGGCAGGCGTGGAAACGCGCGGCGGCGCAGGCAGCCGTCGAGCAAGATGTCGCCGATGGCATGACGATTGGCCTTGGCTCTGGCACGACCGCCGACCTGATGCTCGAAGCGCTGGCCGAGCGGATTCGACAGGGGCTGCGCGTCACTGGCGTCGCCACCTCCGAGCGGACACGCAGCGAGGCGCAACGCCTGAATATTCCGCTGGCTGAGCTGGATGATGTAGTGACGCTGCATCTCAGCATCGATGGCGCCGATGAGGTGATTCTGCCCTCGCTCGATCTGGTCAAGGGGCGCGGTGGCGCGCTGCTGCGCGAGAAGCTTGTGGCCGTCACCAGTCGGCGGCGGATTATCATCGTCGATGAGTCGAAGGTCGTCAGCGCGCTCGCCTCGCAGCATCCCATCCCAGTCGAGGTTGATCGCTTTGGCTGGCGTCACACCGCTGGACGACTGGCGGCACTAGGCGCGACGGTTCAGCGGCGCATGGCGTCGGGCGACGACACGCTCAACACGCCTTTTATCAGCGATGGCGGCAACTATGTGCTCGATTGCTGGTTCGGCCCGATACTGGATGCGGGCAACATCGCGACGCGGATCAAGGCGATTACGGGCGTCATCGATCACGGCCTCTTCGTCGGCATGACCGAGCGTGTCTACATCGCAGGGGTCGGTGGGGTGCGAGTGTACGACCGCCAAGCGTGAGAGCCTCCATTCTCTCAGAAATAGAAGGTTCGGAGAGGCGCCAACCTCTCCGAACCAATGTTAAGAGCGATGGAGTTGCGCGTTATTTGCTGGGGCGAGGCAGGCGCGACATGCGGGCGTAGAGCCACGCGGCGCCAACGCCACCAATGATGGGGCCAATCAGGTAGCAGACGATAAAGGCTACCCAGTCAACGGGTGGCGCGCCGAAGAAAATGCTGACGATATCTGGGCCAAACGCGCGCGCTGGATTGACCGCGGCGCCCGTCGCTGGGCCGACGATCATGATCGCGACGGCCAGCGCCATGCCGATGCCCAGCCCGGCCCAGCCAGCGGGGGAGCGCCTGTCGGCTGCCGTGGCGGTGATGATGATGACCAGGATTGCAGCGCCCAGCGCCTCCGCGAGCATACCAGCGATCAGATTAGTATTGGCGGCCAATTCTGGGCGGCCCAGAAGCCCGACCGTCGCGATATCGCGCCCAAACGGAATCATGATTGCGAGTGCCCCGAGAATACATCCGACGAGTTGCGCGATCAGATAGCCAGGAACGTCTGACCACTTGAACTGACCAATCGAGGCAAGCCCAAGCGTGACCGCCGGATTGACATGTGCGCCAGAAATCCTACCTACCAGCAGGACGATGATAAACAAGACCAGGCCGTGCGCCAGCGCCACCAGCAGTAGATCGGCGGTTGGTATCGAAGCACCCTGCAAGTTGCGACGCAGCAAGGCAACATCCGCCGCAACGCCGCCGCCAACGAAGACCAGCAGGAAGGTTCCTACCAGTTCACCCAGACAGCGCTCACCAAGCGTGGGTTGATAGTTCTGGTTCGCCACAAACTCCTCCTGAACGACAGAAATGCTTCCGCACGGCCTGAATGCCGCTGGAAGAGAGCAATGGCGCCGCGTGGTTTGACGCAGCGACGCCTTTGCCCCATTGTACCAGACGGATGTGGAGCGCGCGCGGCAACATTTGAGGCGTTCTTTCGCGCTACGGCAGGTCGGGCGCGCCGCCAGTCTCTGGCCCGACGCGCGGGACGCGAATCGTGACGGTTGTCCCGTGGGCGGGAGCGCTATGCACTGTCAATGTGCCGCCAATGAGCGCGATCAAGGCGCCGTGCGTCAAGAGGCCGCTACGGGTGCCTCCGGAATCGACCGGCTGGACGACGAAGGATGTAACTTCGGTTTCGGCCTGACCAGCGCGCGCACGCTCTGATTGCAGCCCAACACCGTCATCCCGCACGGTGACTGTGACAGTGCGATCATCCGCGGCGAGCGCAATCCGCACGGCCAGCCGACGGTGCAGGTCGTCGCCACGCCCATGGCGGCCCGCATTGCGCAACGCCTCCTGGACCGCGCCCAGCAGTAAGTCGGCGACAATAGGAGGAAGCGCGTCGGCGGCACGGCAAGCCTCATCTGGCGCATCGAATGTCAATGCGTCGAACGTGCCGCGGAACTCGCCGTCGAGCGCAGAGCGCAGAGCGCTAGCGAGTCCATGTTCAAGGTGGCGTTTGTTGGCAATCGGAGCGGCGCGCATCAACGCGGCCAGATCATGATGGGCCAGACCAAGCTCGTGGACGACAGCCTCCAGCTCGGCCGAGGCGTCAGATGGCGCGTCAGCCTGGTCAACCTGCTCCAGCAGTGAGGATGATGTGGAGGCGCGCGCGGGTTCGGCGACACGCCTGACAGGCAGCCGCGCACGGAGCGCTTCCAGCCGCAACATCGCCAGATGCAGGCGCGGCAACACCTCATCATGGAGCACGCGGCGCGGCAGAGCGGCGCTCAACTCGGCCTCCAGCCCGCGTCGCCGGGCCAGCGACGCAATCGCCTGGGCAGCCATGAATTCGCCCACGGCGTCGAGGATACGCTGTCCACAGGCGCGCGCGATTTCCAGGTCGGCGGACGTGTATCCGGCGCCATCCACGCGCGGGCCAAGCACCAGCCGCGCCACCACGCCGCGCTCATCGCTGACCGGCAGCGCCCATTCCTGGCGATCAAAGAGATCGCTCACCTCGTCGGCGGGCGCCTCATAGCTGAACGTCCGATGCAAACGTCCCGCGGTCAGCGAGAGCCTGCCACGCGCCGCGCCCAGCACATCACGGCAGAGGCTGGTGAAGAGCGCCTCCACATTGCGCTCGATCTCGCGTGGATCGGTGGTGAGCCAGTTCGCCTGCCCGGTGGTCAGGCTGGCGATAAAGGGGCGCATTTGATCGAGGAGGCGGTCGTGCGCCGCGAAGGACTGCCAGGTGACGACGGCGTATGCGCCCGTGATGAGCGCCAGCAAGAGCAGCAAATCAGGTAGCGCCTCGGCTTCCACCCCAGTCATCCAGGCGACAGCCGCCGCCAGCACAGCCGCAATCAAGGCCATGCCGCGCCAGTGACTCAGATAGCCGCGTTGTGGCAGTCTACGCTCGACCAGGATGCCCTGGCGCAAGACGGCGCGCCCCAGCGTCAGGCCCAATCCCGCCAATGCGATCTGCACCAGCAGATCGGCGCCAACCAGGATGGTTGGGACGTGGCCAGGGCGCGTCACTGGCGCCTGAATGGGCAGCGTTCCTGTAACGGTCGTCAGCGACGCGCGATGCTCCGAGAGCAGCACCAGCGCGCCGATGATCGCGACCACCGCGCCAGCGCCAATCATGCAGAGCGAGGCCCAGAGCAGACCGGGGCGCGCGCGGCTCCAGGCGTCGCCAGCATCCCAGAGCAGTGTCTCATCTGATCCGGTATGTTGAGCGTTATCGGGCAGAAGACGCCGCGCCACGAGCAAGATCCACGGCAGGCAGGCGCAGACGCCGATATAGACGACGAACGCCAGCCCCAGCGCGGGCAAGACAGGCGAGACATTGGGTGGATGGGGGACAGGCTGACGCAGGCGTATCGAGGCGTCGAGTAGGCGGATGAAATCGCCATATTGAGAAAGCGCGGGCCAGTAGACAACCGCCAGCAGCATAGCCAGCAGCCCCAGGCTGGCGACCGCCGTGAGCACTGGCAGGCGCAGATTCTTCGAGACGCCCGCCAGTTCGGCATAATGAAGCCCGGTCGCCGCCCAGAAGAGCGGCGCGACAAAGGCGGGGAGCCAGGAAACGCGCCACCAGACGTCCGAGGGCGATGGTCCCTCCGGCACGCCCGCGCCCACCAGCGCGCCGTGGCAGAGGAAGAACAACGCCGCCAGCAGCAATCCAATGCCGCCGACCCAGGTTATCAGGTTGCGGCGGTCGCCCAGCAGCAGCACCATCAAGCCGAGCCAGAGAAAGGTGATGAGGTTGAAGGCGGAGAGCGCGATGGCGACCTGCGCCAGCCCCACCTGAAGCACAGTATCCATCGGCTATGGCTCCCCCGCGCCGGGTGGCTCGCCGAAGAGTGGCGACCAGCCGCCCTTACGGTCCGGCACGAGCGCGCGGCCATCTTCGCCCCAGACAATCGGACGGTCATAGACGTAGATGAGTGCGGCACGGGCGCGGGCCACCTTCTCGTCGGTGGTGCTCTCGCTCAAGCGCCAGGCGTCGTAGATGCGCCCGTTGGTCCGGCTGACGGCGCGGGCGTCGCGCAGCCCCAGGCGGGCGGCGATCTGTTCGTTAGTCAGCCCCTGCGCCAGCAATTCGGCAACTCGTAGCTCGTTCGGCTCCAGCAGCGCGCGCGGTGAGGTCGCATCGCGTTCGCGCACCTCGTCCACGCGGTCTTCGATCTCGGGGTCGATGAAGCTGCGCCCGGCAATGGCGTCTTTGAGCAGCGGCGCCAGCATCGAGGGAAGCAGATAGTTGCTCTTGCGCACGTAGGCATAGTGGCTGAGGATGCCAGCGGCGCGAAACTCACGAAAATAGGAGTCGTCGTCCTGAATCGAGTAGAAGACGACCGGAAAACGCGGGCGCTCGCGCCGGATGGCGACCGCCGCGCCCACGCCACTGGCGGCTGCCGCGCCCAGCTCTGGGTCGCGCAGCTCGACATCCATCAGGGCGACCTCAGCCTCGGGGTTGGCGTCGGCGGCGGCGATTGCCTCATTGGCTGTGGCGGCCTCCGCCACCACCTGCGCCTCGCCCGTCGCCTCCAGGCCAGCCTTGAGCGCCTGGCGCACGGTCTTGTGGTCTTCTACTAGCAGCACCCGTATCATGTCTCGCCTGCCTCATGCCTCTCATGTGCAGCATCGATGCCACACTCAAGCGCAGTATACCCACGTCTTCCCCCTCATGGGTAGTACGTGCGTGCGGCGAAGATGGCACTCTCCTCCACTCTATGGCATTTCGCACGCTATACTGTGCCATCAGGCGCGCAATGTGTCATATTCGGCAAGGGGGCATGGCCAACAATGGATAACCCTGAGACGGCAACCAGGCTCGATCCACGCGATTATCTGGCTCGTATCGCCTTTGCGACTCCACCAGATAGCGACCTCCAACGGCCATCGCTGCGGTTGCTTCAGGCGCTGCACGAGGCGCATATGCTGGCCGTGCCATTCGAGAATCTCTCCATTCACTATGGCCAGCCGATTGTGTTGCGGAACGAGCTACTCTACGACAAGATCGTCCGATGGCGGCGCGGCGGGTTCTGCTATGAGCTGAATGGCATGTTTGCATGGCTGCTGCGCCAGCTAGGCTACGAGGTGACGCTGCTCTCGGCGGAGGTTGCCGAATCAGGCGGAACATTCAGCCCCGCGTACGACCACCTGGCGCTGCTGGTGCATCAGGTAGATGGCGCGGACTGGCTGGCCGACGTTGGCTTCGGCGACTCGTTCCGGCGGCCACTGCGCATGGAGCCAGACATAGAGCAGGATGGCGCCGACGGGCACGTATATCGCCTGCGTGGGAGTGATGTCCCCGACGATAGGCGCGCTGAGCAGCGTCAGTTCCCCTACTGGCTGGTCGAGCAGCGCGACGACGACTCAGACGTGCAGTGGGACCCGGTCTACCGCTTCACCCTTCAGCCCCACGCGCTGACCGACTTCGCGGAGCGCTGCCACTATCACCAGACCTCGCCCGATTCGCACTTCACCCAGAAGCGCATCTGCTCGCTCGCCCTGCCAGACGGGCGCATCTCGCTCAGCGATCTCCGCCTGATCACGACGCGAGACGGCAAGCGTGAGGAGCGGGTGCTGTCGTCCGAAGACGAGTATCGGGCGGTCCTGGCCGAGCGCTTCGGCGTCGTCGTGTAGCTGACCGCTCATAGCGCGGGGCGAGCGCCAACACAAAGAGCACGATGGCAGCGGGCGTGGTCAGCCGATTTCGTAACACTTTTGGCACACGCTTGACGCATTGCGGCGCTATACTTCGGCGAGAAACAATCCAGCACGCTCGACGGAGAGACTCATATGGACTATCGCTACGACGAGATACAGGGCCGCGGCGTGGCGCGACACCAATCGCACTTCGCCTTGCTCGCGGTTGTCACACGCCGCCAGACCTACTTCAACCTGGCGTACCTCGTCGCGGCGTTTCCGCTGGGTATCTTCTACTTCGTCGTTCTCGTGGACTGCTTCTCCCTCGGCTTCGCTACCGCTATCATAGGAATTGGATTCGTGTTGCTGGCCGCAACACTATTCGCCGCGTGGGGATTCGCGACGTTCGAGCGCGAACTGGTGATGTGGTGGCTCAACGTGCGCATCGCGCCGATGGCCCCGCCCGTTCCACCTGGGGCCTCGCTCTGGAATCGCTTCGTGCTCATGCTGCGCAACGCCGTCACCTGGAAGGCGCTCGCCTATCTGATGGTCGAGTTTCCCTTCGGCGTCTTCAGCTTCGCCACCGTCGTCGCCGTCGTGTCTTTAGCCCTCAGTCTCCTGCTAAGCCCGATCATGTATCTCATGGCGCTGGCGCTCAACCGTGGGCTGAGCGACCAGTTCCAGTTGCGGCTGGTCTTCGGCATCACCATCAGCGGCCTCAATGTCCCGCTGTTCATCGTGGCGACCATAGTGTTGAGCGTGCTTGGCTTTATCCTGTTGATTGGCGCGCTCTACGCCTTCAACGGGTTGGCGTTTGTTTGGGGACAGTTTGCCCGCGTCATGCTCGGCATGAACGACAACGCGCGGCGGCTGGCCGAGGCCCAGGCGACGGCGGTCCGCGAACGGACACGCGCCGAACGCGCCGACCTGAGCAGGCGCGAGCTGATCGTCAACGTCTCGCACGAACTGCGCACGCCTATTGCCAATATTTCGGGCCATGTCGAGTCGTTGTTAATGTCCGAAGACCAGGGCGCTAGTGACGAGAACACCAGACACTATCTGGAGATCGTGGCGCGAGAGGCGGAGCGACTGAGCTCGCTGGTGGATGATTTGCTTGCGCTGGCCCGCGCCGATGCCGACGAGCTCAAACTGGATGTGCGCCCCATCGCGGCTGGCGAGGTCGTCGAAGAGGTGTACCAGTCGCTGGCGCCGCTCGCCATGCGCGACCGCCAGGTCAAGGTCGTGTGCAGCGTCGCGCCGGAGTTTCCGCCAGCGCTGGCGGACCGCGACCGGCTGGCGCAGGTGCTGCTCAATCTCGTACGCAATGCGATCATCTACACGCCCTCTGGCGGCATCGTCTCGATCAGCCTGAGTCGCGAGGATGCGAGCCATCTCGCGATTACCGTTGCTGATACAGGAATTGGCATCCCTCCCGAAGACCTCGCTCGTGTCTTCGACCGATTCTATCGCACGGACGCCTCGCGCACTCGCGCATCCGGCGGCTTTGGTCTGGGGCTTTCAATTGCGCGCGATCTGGTGCAGGCGATGGGTGGCTCGATCAGCGCTGCCAGCGCGCCGGGCGAAGGGAGCCAGTTCCGCGTCGTGCTGCGCACCGTGTGAGTGGTATACTCTCCCCATGGTGTGGTTGGTTCCGCGCTGTATATGGGAGAGCACGGGCGATGGCGACGGTTCTGCTCGTCGAGGATGAGGTAGACCTCTGCAACCTCATCAAAGGACATCTTGAGGGCGAAGGATATGCCGTTGTGCAGGCCTTTGACGGCCCAACGGCGCTAGGGCTAGTGGAGCAACACCGCCCCGATATCATCATCCTCGATTGGATGCTGCCAAGCATGGATGGCCTCGCCGTCTGCCGTCGCGTGCGCCAGTCCCACCTCATGCCCATCCTCATGCTGACTGCCCGGTCGGAGGAGATAGATCGGGTGCTTGGCCTGGAGGTCGGCGCGGATGACTATGTCGTGAAGCCGTTCAGCATGCGCGAGCTGCTGGCCCGCGTCCGCGCATTGTTGCGGCGCGTCACCCTCGATGCGCAGAGTCCCGTTTCGAGCGGATATGTGGCAGAGACACTCGATCTGGTAGCTGGCGAGGCGTCAGCGGAGGCCACTGAGGCAACGACCGCCATTGTGCGCGGCCCGCTCCGTGTCGATCCTGCCATGCATGTGGCGACGCTAGATGGCGCTGAGCTTGACCTGACCCCCAAGGAGTTCGAGCTGCTCCAGCTCTTCGTCGAGCATCCCGGTCGCGCGTTTAGCCGCGAGTTTCTGGTCGAGCGCATCTGGGGCTACGAGTACGACGGCTTCGAGCGAACGGTGGATACGCATATCACCCGGCTGCGCAAGAAGCTTGGTCCCCTTGGCGACAAAATCGTCACGGTATGGGGTGTCGGCTACCGCCTCGTCCTCTAACTGTAACGTCCCGCCATAACCCCTTAAACCGGTCACATCAGCCGTCACAAACCCGCTGAGAGACCGTCACAGGTTCGACACACTTCGCACACATCCGGGCGTCATACTGTGTTCAGCGCCTCAGGAACAACCTCTGAATCAGCGCTTGAGATAGGGCGGTTAGAGATACTAGTGCAGATCATTGAGGAGCCGACATCATGATGAACGATACCTATTCCGGTGGCCCATCCGCCGATAACTATGGTGTTGACGGACCACCACCCGTACTCCCGCGTGAAGACGAAGAACGACGCGGGCGAGAGATTCCGGCCTACGGCGGGGGCGCGCCGCGCGAGCGTCATCGCCCACCAACCTACGTCCGCTGGATTGCTGGCCTGCTCATCGTCTTTGTGGCGCTGGCGCTGGCCTGCGGTGGCATCGGCGCGGTGCTGGCGGCCATCGCGTTCAACAGCACGCCAGCCTCCGCCACCGTTGATAAGACGTTCAGCGTCACGGGCGCGCCGACGCTCGTGATCGACAGCGCCGCTGGCACCGTGCATATCAACCCTGGAACCGATGGACAGATTACGGTTCACGCTACCAAGCGGGTGCGCGCGCTGACCCACTCGCAGGCGCAGAGCGCGCTGGATGCAATAACCATTACGGCGACGCAAAGCGGCAATCAGGTGAACATTCAGGAGGACGACACCGACGTCGGCGGCTGGTTCTTCAACGGCTTCCAGCGCGCCCAGATCGACCTGACCGTGACCGCGCCCGCCAACACCAATCTTAATGTCGCCGAGAACGCTGGAACGCTCGCCGCCTCAGGCTTCACGGGCCAACTCACGACGCACGTCAACGCGGGTAGCGCGACGCTGAGTAGCATGACGATGGCTAAAGGGTCGTCGTTGAGCGTCAACGCGGGCAGCCTGTCGGTGGATGGCGCGCTCCAGTCCGGCGCCTCACTCTTCGTGGAGGTCAACGCCGGGTCGGCGGATGTGACGCTTCCTCAGGATACCAGCGCTCACCTCGACGCGACCGCCTCGGCGGGCAGTCTGAATGTGAATGGCTGGAATATCGCCGAGAATCACGATGCCGCGAACACTACGGCAAGCGGCGATCTGAATCCCAATCCGACCGGTACCATCACAATTCGGGTGAGCGCCGGAAGCGCCTCGCTCAACGCGGGATGATGAAGGCGGGTTTGCTGGCGCCAGGCTATCGAAACATCACTGGAGGCGTCCATTCGGACGCCTCTATTCGTTCGCGCTGACGTAGCCACAAGTCCGTTCAGACTCTGGGGCAGAAGCTGCTATGTATGAGCAAAGGTTCCGGCAATTGCCGCATGGTATTCTGCCCCAACGCATGGCGGGGCAACGGTACATCCATTGACATCGATCGACCCTACCACACCACCGTCTCGACTAAACTGCAGCGTCATCGTGCCTTCATAGATTTTGTGCACGCCAGCGGTAATCCCGCCATTGATGTCGTAGGCATTGACAACGAGTTCTGCATAGTTGGGATTGGCTGTTACAACCACCGTGCCATGGACTGGGTCGGCCGCAAGGTTGGCAACATCGAGTTGCGCTGTGTAGTAGTTGCCGCTGGTGCCGACGCAGATACTATTCGAGCCGAAGAGGATCGCTCCGCGGACAGGGCTAATGGCATACTGGAGCGGATCATTGCCGACGAAAAAGCAAACATCCAGAGCATGTCGCGCTTTCGCTGGGATGACGAAAAGATTGCCTGGCTGCGAAATGGGGTAGCCTGCGACGGTTCCAGAAACCTGGAGTTGATAATATCCTGCGCGAATGACGGATGAGGGAGCAGAGGTTGCAGTGGGAAGTACAACCCGAGTAGGAACAAGAGTAGGATCATTTCCAAGCCCGCCAGAGTCACTCGTACTTGTAGCGGTGGGGCCGATGCTAGTAGTCTGGCCACATGCCAGAATTGCCCCTGTAAGTGCTACCGCTGTGGCGACCAGTACTAATGGTCGGGCAAATGATTTCAAGCGCGGTCGACGGGACATTTGACCTCCACGATGTACATCAATTATCTTTGCTCATCATTATTGATGAGCTTCGTTCGCTAGTATAGATTTGAGATGTAATACTTGTCAACAGGACAGTGTGTTTACAGCAGAGCGGTGATACGTGATGGGAGAACAACGTGGTCGACAAGACGTGTAGCAAGAGCCTGCCCTATTGCTGAGGGGTTGACAGGCCATGTGGGCTGAACAGTCGCCCGTTGTAAACTGGACATGCATCCAAGTGCGTTGCATTCCCCCGGTAGTGCTAATAGCCTCACGAGGCGACTGTTTCGGAGTACTTCAGTGAGCGTGCTGGCGCGTGAATCAGTCTGCGATAGCTGTGCGCCTCCCTGGTTGCACGGGCCAATCTCCTCGCATTAGTTGACATCATCCCATGGCTGATGTAACCTCCGGCGAAATGAACAGCAAATGGGCTGTCGTCGGCGACGGCGGATGTCGTCTGACATCAGGGGAGGACCAACCATGCAGAACGCGATGAACATCAAACCGTCTCATCCCAGCCGCGCCTGGCTGCTGCTTCCACTGCTCGTCTTCGCGCTGGTCGCGCTCACCGTCGGCATCGTCGCGCATCAGACGGTGCGTTCGCCGTATACCGTGCCATTTTTCCATCTCTTCTTCAGCAATACACTCCATATGAAGGTCTGGCTGGTGACGGCGGCGCTTATCCTCGGCTTCTTCCAGCTCCTGACGGCATCGCGCATCTACGAATTGCTGCGCTTCCCGCCGAAGGGCCGCTTCTATAATATCGTCCATCGCTGGTCGGGGCGCGTAGCCATCGCGCTCACGGTTCCCGTCGCCTATCACTGCATCTTCCTGCTGGGCTTCGAGATGACCGACACACGCGTCTACATCCACTCGCTGCTCGGCTCGGCGTTCTACGGCGCGTTTATTGCCAAGGTGCTGCTGGTGCGGGTCAACCGCTTCCCCGGTTGGGCGCTGCCGGTCGCGGGCGGGCTGCTCTTCTCGATTCTGCTGGGCCTGTGGATCACCTCGGCGGCCTGGTTCTTCAGCATCTCGGGCGTCGCATTGTAGCCAGCTGTATATTGCTCTACGGATTGCCGTCTTCCAGCGCGAAGCCGATTTCGAGGGTTGCCTGGTAGACGATCACGCCGTTATCGATCCGCCCGCGCAGCTCCTTCACCTCGAACCAGTCGACGTGGCGTAGCGTCTTCTGGGCGCGCCCGATTGCCGCTTTCACCGCGTCGTCATATCTGATGGTTGAGGTTCCAACAAGCTCGGTCTTTTTGTAGATTGTTCCGCGTGTGCCTGCCATCTCATTCCCTCCATTCGTGTCACGTGGCGATGCTGTCCGCGCCGTGTGAAAGCGCCATGCTCATCGCGTTTTCCCATAACTCCCCACCCGCACAAACGGGGCCAGATTGTTCGGTAGGAAGCACGCGGATACCGCGTACCAGGCGCGCGTAGATATGTGTAGTTATCGTTGAGCCAGAGGGCGGAAAAATTCCTCTCTATGAGAGCGGTTCATTTTCTGTTACACTCTGCCCACGACGACTAAGCGATGATGTGGCGGGAGGAAGATACCGTGGCTGTTGGAGGGGGCGAGCTGCAAGGGCAGCAACTGGGCGTTTTCGTGCTTCAGTCGCTGCTGGGGAGCGGCGGGATGGCCGAGGTCTATCGCGCCTTTGACCCGCGCTTGAATCGCATGGTCGCCGTGAAGGTGCTGCCGCCCATTCTGTCAGCAGACCCCAACTATGTCGCGCGCTTCCGCACGGAGGCCCGCCGCGTCGCCGCGCTCAACCATCCTCACATCGTTCCCGTCTACCACTACGGCGAGGATCTCGTAAAACGTCAGCGCCTGCTCTACCAGGTCATGCCAATCCTGCGCGAGTCGCTGCGGGACCGGCTCGACCGCGAGGGTACGCTTCCGCTCGCCGAGGCAGGGCGCATCGTCGTCGAGATTGCCTCCGCGCTTGAGGCCGCCCACGAGATGGGACTGGTCCATCGCGATGTCAAGCCTGAGAACATTCTGCTCGACCAAAAAGGGAAGGCGATGCTGACGGACTTCGGCATCGCGCGCGAAGCAATGTTCCTGCGACGGCCGGGGGTGATGCAGACGCTGGCGGCGACGGGTCTTCCGGTGGGGACGCCCGAATACATGGCGCCGGAGCAGCTGCGGAACGGACCCGTGGACCAGCGCGCCGACATCTACGGCCTGGGAGCAGTGCTCTACGAGTTGCTGACAGGCGTCGTCCCCCATGAGGCGGAGACCCCCTATGAGGTTGCCGCGCTGGTGCTCACCGCGCCGCTGGCGTCGCCCTCGAAGCACAATCCGAATATCAGCCGCAAGCTGGAGGCGACCATCATGCGCGCCCTGGCCCGCCAGCCGGAGGACCGCTTTCCCGACGCGCGCAGCTTTGCCGAAGCGCTGGCAGCAGCAATCGCCGAGCCAGACACCGTCTCGGTGCCAACGGTAGGTGTCTGGCCGCGAAGGACACACCGATTCGAGGCGGTCCCGACGGCGGCGTCTTCTCGGCGCAGGCGAGGACGGGGAGGAGGCGCTGGCGGGATGCCACCGATACCCGGTGGCGGCTCATCCCCATGGCGCGGGCCACGCCGCTGGCTTCTTGTGGCGCTCGTGGTTCTATTGCTCCTGATAGGCTCATTAGCCGGAAGCGCGCTGGCTTCCCGGACGGGGCTCCAATGGCCCTGGCTGGCGAAGAGTCAGCCAATCATTCTGCCAGTAGCGACGGCCACGGCAACCTTGCAGCCGACGGATACTCCGCTACCAACGGCAACCGCGGAACCGACCCCTACGCCGCGACCCACCGCGACCCCTACACCGCGACCCACCGCGACGGCGACGCCGATACCGGTAGGAACAGGCCTCACCGGCTCCTACTTCTCCAATAAGGGTCTCACTGGACCTCCCGCAATGACGCGCACCGACGCCACCATCAATTTCACCAATTGGGGGTCCGTGCCACCGATTACAGGAGTTGCAAGCAACTATTCGGTGCGATGGACGGGATTCGTGGTTCCGCTCTATTCCGAGACCTATACGTTCACCACGGTCTCCGATGATGGTGTGCAGCTCATCATAAACAACCAGCCTGTCGTCACCAACTGGACGGATCACTCCACTACGTCGAACTCTGGTCCCATCACCCTCTCGGCGGGCCAGCGCTACGCGATTACGCTCCAGTACTATCAGAGTAGAGGGGCTGCTGTTATCCAGTTGTTTTGGCAGAGTGAGAGGCAGGCGCAGCAGATCGTCCCACAAAGCCAGCTTTTCCCGTAACAGCGATACGGTACCTTGCTTTGGGCTGCTGATGCTTGTGTGCACCCTTCGAGAAATCAGGGGCAGAGGCGTATGGGAGTCGAACCCACCCACGAACGCGCGAGCGCCCGTGCAACCGTTTTGAAGACGGCGAGGCCCACCGGGACCCGTACACCCCCGTAGAACGCGCGCATCGCTGAGCAAGCGGCGCACTCCAGACTGTGCCATGCGTCTGCGCTGGCCGTCAAGAGCACAGATAGACGAAGACGCTTTGATCTCTCCGACAACGTCCCACTCCTGTGGCGATTTGCCACCGCATCAAGCATTGGCCGAACATTCCAGACATTCCAGTCGGCTGGCCGTGACCTGTACCTTGGTGCAGGTCGGTCAGATTTCTGCGTGGGCCGTCTTGACACCAATTGCTGCCGAACTTTATACTGGCTAGGGTGTGTCCGTATGGATCCGTATGGATCCGTATGGATCCGTATGGATCCGTATGGATCCGTATGGATCCGTATGGATCCGTATGGATCCGTATGGATCCGTATGGACCAGTATCCCAGGTGTTACTGAGGAGGTGCGCGATGTGGAACAGCAGCACAAGCATGAGCGGTAGCCCCTTCTGCCGCCAGGCTGCGACCAGTGTGCCTTCTCTCATCGGAGGCCAGGACTTCGCGGTACTGGATACCGGATTCGGTGGCTTCCGCGAGAATGTCGGAGTCGGTATCATCGTGTTCACGCGACTCCGCGCGTCGCGAGCGCGTACCCGCTAGGTCGTCGGGTTTCCCCGAAAGCAGCGGGCGCCACCAGCCCGCGGCATCACTCATTTCAACGCTGCCGTCCGCCAGTGGACTCATTGCCGTCTTCGTGGGCTTTTATGGGCCTTTCGCGGCCACTTGTCGCACCTGTCTTTGCTAGTGCTTGCGTCTTTTGCCCATTCATTGCGTCCAGTGTGGCTCGCGCCGTGTCATACCACGTGCTGCTCCGAGGTTAGGAGGAAACCTTGTCTCTCACCAGTTCGCCATCGTCGCTTCAAGAGGAAACCACTCCCCCAGAATCGTTACGCCGTCCAGGCATACTCACATCGGCCGAGCTGGCCAGCCTGGATGGTTACGACGCCCTGCGCGTTATGGCAGTCTCGAAGCGGTTCGTCAAAAGCGGTCGCCCGCGCTGGCTCACGCGCGGCGCCAACAAGCGCAAAAGCGCCAAAATTGTCCGTGCTGTAGAGGACGTAACGCTGACGATCCATCGGCGTGAGATCTTCGGCGTGCTCGGCTCAAACGGCTCGGGCAAGTCCACACTGATCCGCCTGATCTCAACGCTGCTGTTGGCCGACGAGGGCAAAATCGAGGTCTTCGGCCAGGATGTCGAGCGCGAGGAGCGCAAGGTGCAGCGGCTTATCAACCGGGTCAGCGTCGAGGCAGCCTTTTTCCGCAAGCTCAGCCCGATGGAAAACCTGCTCTACTCCGCACGGCTCTACGGACTGACCGCCCGTCAGGCACGACCGATGATTCTCGCGATTCTGACACGCCTTGGCATCAAGCGCGACCGCATCACGCAGCCGCTGGAGAACATGTCGCGCGGGATGCAGCAGAAAGTGGCCATCGCCCGCGCATTCCTGACCGCGCCGATTCTGCTGCTGCTGGATGAGCCGACCACCGGACTCGATCCACGCTCCAAGCAGGACGTGCAGGTCTTCATCCGCGAGCTGCGCGATACCCACGACGCCACTATCCTGCTGACTACCCACGACATGGACGAGGCGGACGCCCTCTGCGACCAGATCGCCATCATCGATGGCGGGCGCATCGTGGCGCAAGGAACGCCGGAACAACTCAAGCTGGATGTCGCCGCGCGCCTGGGGCTAGATCATCCGGCGACGCTGACAGAGGTCTTCCTCGCCCATACCGGACGTGACTGGGAAGAGGACGAAGACGAAGAGGACGATGACGACGAGACTGACGAGTACGACGAGCATGGCGTCCAGGAGGGCAAATAACCGGTATGATTGGTCTGGCACGAGAACGAAGCTTTCAGAATGCCGTCCGCAAGGCGGCGCGTTCGGCAGGCAACGAGGTCAACAAGGGCTTCGCGTTTGTCGAGCGCAACTGGTATCTGACCAAGCGCTACTGGGCGTGGGAGCTGGTCTGGATCACCTATAACGTCGTCAACGCGCTTAGCGTCACCTTCATCGCGCCCAGCGCTCAGGCCGCCTCTGGGGGCACTCTCAGCAATCAGGCGACAAACAATCTCATCCTGTATCTGGCCATAGGCACCGCCATCTGGACATTCCTCTCGGTCGTCTTCGATAACGTCACCGAGATGGTGACGATGGAGCGCTGGGAGGGCACCATCGAATACACGTTCATGGCGCCGGTCTCAAGGCTGACCCATATGTTCGGCGCATGCATGTTCGCGTTGTTCCATGGCATCATCCTGACAGCGTTACAACTGCTCATCATGGTGCTGTTCTTCCACCTGGATATCGCGAATGCGAACTGGCCACTGGCGCTGCTCATACTGATCGTTGGTAGCTTCTCGTTCATCGGCTTTGGCACGATGGCCGCCGTCCTGCCGATGCTCTACACCGAGCGTGGCGCGCAGATGGCCTATATCATCCGCGCGATCATCCTGCTGGTCTCCGGCGTCTACTATTCGGTCTCGGTGTTGCCGGGATTCTTGCAGGCGCTCTCGGTGATCTCTCCCGCGACCTATGTGCTGCGCGGCATTCGTGGCGCGTTGATGCCACAGGCGACGCCTTACAACGCCTGGGGTGACATCTGGCCGCTGCTGATCTGCGCGGCGGTGAGCATTCCGGTCGGCCAGTTCATCTTCCACCTGGCGGAGCGCTATGCCAAGCGCACCGGCAAGTTGAAGCGCAACGGATAATTCGCAACTCTCTGGCCTTCCAATGCCACCTGTTTCCCAGCCCGCGCAGGAGCCTCGGAAGGCTTTCGTATCTTCCCTTATCGCTCTGCGGTATTCCCTCGGCGCGGACTCGTCTCTCAGTGTTACAATAACCTGGTGAGTGATACACAAGCCGTGGCGTACTTATCATATGCGCCTCATATGCGCCTCATTTTATAGAGACCAGATTGCAGAGACGATGCCCGACGATTCATCCAGCATGACCGATGAGATGCCGCTGCCCGATGAGCCAGACGAATCTGATGAGCTAGAGGACGGGGAGAGGCCGCTGGCGCGCGTGCGCTATGGGCTGGGCAAAGAGCTACAACTCTATCCCGACTCCTTCAATGTCGCCCTGCTCGAAGAGCATACTGAGACGCGCTTCAACCTTGCCAGCATCCGGCGCATGATTCTCGCGCCGGGCGACCCCAACCCCAGCAAGCTCGTGCTGATGTTCGAGCTGGACGATGGCAATGTCGTCATCGTGGCTGAAGGGATGAGCAACGTCCGCGACTTTCGCAAACTGCTGCCCGAATTGCAGCGCGTCGCGCCCACCATCGAGCTCGATCCGCCCGATATGGACGCCCAACTGGCCCAGGCGCTGGACATTCGCAAGCGTAGTCTGTTCGGCTGCTATGGCGTAGTCATCGGCGTCTGCGTGCTGGCGTGGGTGATCTATCTTGTCGTCGCGTTCATTGGCTCGCATGCCGCCCACTGATCGTCGGCATGCCACTCTCATTTCTTGAGGTGGGCGTTGATGTATCGCTGAATCACGCCCCAATCGCCATTGGCGGGCTCCAGAATATCCTGGCCGTCGTCGCTCACACCGTCCACCAGTACGTTATCGTTGCTCAGGCCGATCAGCGCCGCATGGTCGATATCCACATTCGTGGCGAGCAGCGTCAGGTCGGCGAGCGAGACATTGGTGTAGAGCGTCTGTTGCAGCGCATTCATTACGCTGGGAAGCTTTGGAATCGCTCCCAACGAGCGCGCCCTGTCGATGATGGCATGGATGAGCAGGAGCTGGCGTCGCGAACGCGCGAAGTCGCTGCCTTCACTCGCGGGCGAAGTGATGTAGCGGGCGCGGGCGTATTGCAGCGCGCGCTCGCCATCCATATGCTGCCAGCCCGCCTTAAAGGTGGCTGTGTTCGATGCGGTGGACCCACCACCCAGATTAGTGGCGGTCCAGCCGACCGGCACATTCACGTCCACGCCGCCGAGCGCGTCGACCAACTCGCGAAAACCGTCGAAGTTAATAGTCAGCCAGTATTGCACTGGCATCCCGGTGACATCGCTCACCTTACGCGCCGCCTCCGCGCCTCCCGCCGCTGGACCCGCGCTGATGCCGTTGTAGCCGTTGGCCAGCCCGTTCTCGTAGGCCGTATTGAGCTTGGCATAATTGCCCGACTGGGGCGGCACCTGCACCCAGAGGTCACGCGGCACCGAGATCATCGTTGTCGCGTTGTCTTTCGGGTTGATGCTGACGACGATCATGCTGTCGGTCAGATTTGGCCCACTATGATCGCCTCCACCATAGCCAAGGATGAGCAGGTTGATACGGTCGCCTGCCGTCATATACCGTGTCTGCGTGCTAAGCGGATTCTGTGTCGAGATCGCGCTGCCAAAGTCCCAGAGGCGATGGGCCAGCAAACCACCGACGAGCAGCGCCGCCAGCAATACGATCAACAGCACACGCCGCGCCATGCTGCCACGCGCGAAACGCCGTGTGGTAGGAGCTTTGCGGCGCGGCGGCGCTGGGGGGGTGCCGCCGGGGAGCGGACTGGTCAGCTCTGGCGGCAGCGGCGGCGGGGGTGTGGCGTCATCCGGGAGTCGCGGCGGCAGCGTCGGAGCATCCCAGGCCGAATAGTTCTGCTGCGGTCCACTGCTACGCGCCATGTGTTCTTCCTTTGAGTCTGCGACAGGATATCAATCGCCGGGTCATCTATCCTTCTGCTGCTATACCACCAGACGAAACGAAGACGTTGTCGGCTACCCAAAGTGTCAGGCCAAAGTCGGGAATGTGGCGGAAATCACACCAGGACTGCATCTCAGCGTCATCATCCGCTACTAGAGAAGTACGCCCAAGTGTTGCGTTGTGTTGCCATCTGTGCCGGGCAGCGCTATACTGGAGGCTGATCCGATGCGGCGATAACCGTATTGACAAGGCCCGGACAGTCCCGGAGGCTGAGTGTGAACACCTGTGAACAATGTGGCGCTGATGCGGTTGACGCGCGCGGAATATGCCGTGTCTGTGGCTGGTCCGCACGCGACAATGCCTATGATATCTCGGATGAGGCCCCGTCGCTTGGCGAGACACGGGCCGCGGACATACCGCCGGGCGGCTATGGCGTCTCGGGGCCGTCCTCGCAGTCCGCGCGCGGCTCTCGCATGAACCCGTACCCCACGGAAGCGCGGCCCACCGCGCCTGTTGGTGGCACGACCAGCGGCGGTCGTTTCTGTGGAACCTGCGGCGCGCGCCTTGAAAGCGGCACCGCGTTCTGCGGCCAGTGTGGCACTCCCGTCGCCACCGGCACGGCCACTGGGATGACATTCGGCGCCAGCGGACTGCGGGCGACGGGCCAGGACCAATACCGCATCGGGGGCTGGTCAGACGACGATGGCAACGAAATGACTGAAGCAATGATCCCGGGCGCGACGGGCTACAATGGCTTTGGCCGCTCAGGCGCCGGGCAGGGGTTGCCATATGGTGGCGCTCCCTATCATCCTACAGGCTACACGCCAGCGCGCGGGAACGTCGCGCCATCATCCTCGCGCACGACCCGGCTTGTCGTGGGCATCCTCTGCCTGGTTGGCAGCGTTGTCAGCGCGAGTGCGGCGGTCATTCTGACGCTAACTATGGGCCATTGATCGCCACCGAGTGATCGCCACCGAGTGATCGCCACCGAGTGAAGGGTAGACCCTCGTGGATCCACAGATGCTTTCAGAAACAGCTTCGGCGACGAAGCCAGCGGCAAGTCACCCGGTGGCGCCCGATCAGGCGATTAACGATGCTGATATAGAAGCCATCGCCTCATTTCGCTATGCCATCCGCCGCTTTCTCCGTTTCAGCGAGCAGGCGGCGCGTCGCGAGCATATCACGCCGCAACAGCACCAGCTGCTGCTTGCCATCAAGGGGTTTCCCCATCGCGATTACGCCACCGTCTCAGAATTGGCGCACCGGCTTCAGATGCGCCAGCACAGCGTTGTGGGGTTGATTGACCGCACTGTCCGCCATGGACTGGTACGTCGCGAACGCGGGACTGAAGATCGGAGAGAGGTCTTTATCTACCTGACGGACAAAGGCGAGGCGCTCCTCGCGCGGCTGACGGAGTTGCATCGCCAGGAGCTGACGGCGATGCGCCATGTGCTGGCGGGCACTACTGCGTAGCCTGGTGGCTGGCCTGTTCTGACGCTATGTTGGCCGTCGGATGCGATCCCTCGACCCGTGTGTGTGCTGTGCCCGCGACGTCTGCCGCGCTCTCATCTTCGCCCCAGGTCGGCTCCGAGCGGGGATATTTGCGATAGAACCGCCGACCAAGCACCCATCCGATGCGTCCGAAACCAGCGACGCATGCCACAAAAAGCGCTACGACCAGCAAACCAGCAACGACGGGCGGCACAACGCCTGCTTTGTTGAGAAATGCCACGAACGTCGAGCCAAGAAATCCCCCGACCAAGCAAGCTGGCATCATTCCGAGCAGGCAACCCAGGTAGCCGCCATGTGTCGGCCAGTCGTAGCCCGGAGGCACGGCCCCCGCCTCGGGAAGCTCGGCCTCCATATCTGGGGTCATCGCAGTTCCTTCATCCGCGTCACGCACGTCACGTCGATCGTTGCTCATGGCGGATGGTTGGTCGCCTGGAGATTCTGGAGAATGTCGCTGGTCATCCACTGGGGTTTGCCTGTCTGTTCTGCCTATCGTGTCGGGTTCGCGTGCAGCCATCTGCGCGATGTTGGCGCTGCTAGAGTGTGCCGAATTGGCGATCGCCCGCATCGCCGAGGCCGGGACAGATGAAGCCGCGGTCGTCGAGCCGTTCATCGAGCGCCGCCAGAAATATCGGCACATCGGGATGCGCCTGGCGCAGTTTCAGCAGGCCGTATGGCGCGCCGATCAGGGCGACATAGCGCAGATGCGGCACGCCATAGCGCTTGAGAATGTTGAGCGCATCAATCGCCGAGCCCCCCGTCGCCAGCATCGGATCTACTGAGAAGCATACCTGGAGATTGCTGGATCGCGCCAGTTGATTATAGTACTCAATGGGTTCCAGCGTCCGCTCATCCCGGCGTAGGCCCAGATGCCAGATTGACGCGTCGGGCAGCACCTCGCGAAAGCCCTCGGCCAGACCCAGACCAGCGCGCAAGATTGGCACAATGCCCACACCACCGGCCAGCTCGCTCCCGGTCATCGGCTCTATCGGCGTCTCGATACCCACTGGCTCCAGCTTCAGGTCGGCGGTAGACTCATAGGCCAGCAACGCACCCAGCTCGCGCACGGTGCGATAAAACGCGGGCGGCGCCGTCCGTTTGTCGCGGAGCAGCGTCATCTTATGCGCGATGACCGGATGGCGCGAGATATGGACCTGTGGCAGCGCCAGTGTCTGCTCGCGTGTTGGCTGTGGCACTCCCCGCATCGGGTATGCCTGGGCATCTGCGGCTTCGTTGGCCATGGACCGCCTCTCTACTTGCTACTGCACGGTGTGCCTGCTAGGTCGCAGGCAATCGGTCGCAGTGTCGCACATCTGTGAGGTCCGTATCAACCCTGGCTCTGGGGCATGGTCAGCACGCCATCGCGCAGCTTCAGCAGAAGAATGCGCCTGACCGAATCGTCTATGCGCGATTTCGTGATGTCGCCGCTCTGGACCGCATCTTTCAGCACGCGGACGGTCTCGGCGGTGGATGCGATGGAGTAGGTGCTGCAGATGATATCGTTGCCGGCCTTGACCGAGTCGAGGATGATCTGGTCGAAGGAGTAGTGCGAGGTAAGCGCGCCCATGTAGATGCCATCGGTGACGATGACACCCTGATAGCCCAACTCGTCGCGCAGAATCCCTGTTAGCACCGGCTCGGAGAGCGAAGCAGGTCGCGTCGGATCGATGGCCGAGAGCACGACGTGGGTGGACATGATCATCTGGACCTGCCCGGTGGCAATGAGCGCTTTGTAGGGCGCCCAATCGATGCGCTCGAGGTCGGCCTTGCTGCGATCAAGGGTATACAGCGAGGCATGGGGGTCCGTAGGCACATCGCCGAGTCCGGGGAAGTGTTTCAGGGTTCCTATCACATTGCCGCTGGATTGCAAGCCGTTGAGGTATGCGCCCGCAAGCTTTGTCACCTGATCGGCTGTTGTGCCGAACGTGCGCCCGCCCAGATCGCCGTCAGAGGTGTTGGCGACATCCACCACCGGCGCGAAGTTGACGTTGATGCCGAGGCTGTAGAGCTGCTGCGCGTCGTATGCCCCTTGTTGCCGCGCATAGGCTGTGGTACCGTTCGCCCCCATAGCCCAGGCGCCGGGCTGCGGCCCATCTACCGCCTGGAGCCGATTGACGCTGCCGCCTTCCTGATCGGTTGCGACAAAGAGCGGCAGATCAGCCTGGCTCTGCACCTGCGCCGTCAACTGCTTCACCTGGTCCGCTCCGGTGATATTCCAGGCGTAGAGCACGACCGAGCCAAGATGGAATTGTTTGATGGTGTAGGCGAGCGTCGGCGACATCTGCGTATCGAGGAAACCGAGCATGATCATCTGGCCGATTTCCTGATCGAGCGTCATGTGCGCGATGAGTTGATTCACATAGCTCAGTTCCGCCTGCTGGCGCGCTAGTGGCGCCCAGTCCTGCGGATGCCAGCCTGGGGGTGGATTGGCGCCCTGCGCGAAGCCGCTGGTATGGCTCGTGCGCTGAAGGTGCGAGGACGAGAGTTGATAGAGCACAGGCGTCAGGGCTACGACAATCAGGATGACAGCCGCGATGACCACGATTCTTCGGCGACGCCGCCGGGCGGAACGCGCCTTCACCCCATCTGTCGCCGCGATTGGTGGTGCGGTGACGGCAGGCATTTCAATAGCCGCCGCGGGCGCTCCGGTCGTCCGATACGTAACGGGCTGGCCCGCTTCGCTCGGGCGCTGTGTGTTGGCGACGATGGTAGGTGGCAATGTCGCCTGTATGCGCGCGGTAGGCATCTGCTCGATAGCCAGTTGGCCAATCGGTGGTGCTGTCTGCCTGGCCGTCTCCAGGTCGGCAATTGCATCCTGCGAGGTGGGTGCCTGGATCGCTGGCCCGGCGGTTGGCATCCTGACCGTCAACAATTGCTCGAAGAAGGTGTTGCGCGCGTTCTCTTCACGCTCTTCTGGTTGGTCCATCTCACCCACTCAGCACTTCCTGCTCAACACAGATCGCTTGTCATAAAACGCGCGACTGCACCCTTCCTTCCAGACGAACCGTACCCGTGAAGGTAACACCGCCCTGCCGCTGTCGCGCGCCCCTGAAGAGGTCATTCACGAATGAACGCCTGCCGTCTCCATATAACGTATAATTGAGGCGCCACGACTGTTTCGCTCTGGCCCATACGTCATGGAATCAGGAGACATCCAGTGTCAACCAGCGCGGATAACACCACCTCCACCCAGGGGCGCACTGACACGCCGGAGGAATCCCGTCAGCGCAAGGAGACCTACGACCCCAGCGCGTATGAGCGGCCGTCGGTGACAGTGGATGTCGTCATCCTCACGGTGCGCGTGCGTCGACTGGAGGTGTTGCTGGTGCGCCGCCGCCACTGGCCGTTCGAGGGAATGTGGGCGATCCCTGGCGGCTTTGTCGAGCCGAATGAGTCGCTCGAAGACTCGGCCCGGCGCGAGCTGAGCGAGGAAACCGGCGTCAGCGATGTCTATCTCGAGCAACTCTACACGTTCGGCGATCCGGGGCGCGACCCACGCACGCGCGTCATCACCGTGGTGTATTACGCGCTGCTCCGGGCGGACCAACTCCATCTGCGCGCTGGCGATGACGCCGCCGACGCGCGGTGGTTTCCGGCCTATGAGCACCCGGCGCTTGCCTTCGATCACGACAAGATTCTCGATTACACCCGCCAGCGGTTGCGCAGCAAGCTGGAATACACTACCATCGGCTTCCAGTTGCTTGCGCCGTCGTTCACGTTGAGCGAACTGCAAGAGGTCTACGAGGCCATCCTCAATCGCCCGCTCGATAAGCGCAACTTCCGCAAGAAGGTGCTGACGACCGGGATCCTCGAACAGATTCCTGAGACACGCAAAGCCGGGCAACACCGGCCCGCCGCACTCTATCGCTTCAATCCAGGGGCGGACAAATAACCCGCACATAACCAGTACGCCCCTGGTATACGATGCAAAGGAGCGACGCTGATGACCGATGCGCTCATTGTGGTTGACGTGCAGAATGACTTCTGTTCCGGCGGCTCGCTGGCTGTGCCAGGAGGCGATGCCGTCGTTCCCGTGCTCAACGAATACATGGCACGGGCCGACGACGCAGGCATCCCGATCTACGCCACTCGCGACTGGCACCCCGAACACACAACGCACTTTGTCACGGAGGGTGGACCCTGGCCGCCACACTGTGTTCAGGGGACGCATGGCGCCGAGTTTCACCGGGAGCTACGTCTGCCCTCTAACGTACCCGTCGTTTCTACGGGGATGGGTCCAAACGATCAGGGCTACTCAGGGTTTGACGGGAAGCTGCCTGATGGACAATCATTGGAAGACGCGCTGCGTATTCACGGCGTGGACCATGTCTACGTCGGCGGACTCGCCACGGACTATTGCGTACGGGCGACGGTACTCGATGCGCTCAAGCGAGGTTTTGCGGCGTCTGTGCTGATCGATGCGGTTCGCGCGGTGGATGTGCAGGCGGGCGATGGCGAGCGCGCGCTCAACGAGATGCTGTCGGCGGGGGCGGAGCCGCAGATTCTCGACGAGTTCGAGCCGGAGGGATGAGGGGGCTTGGATTCTGAGGGCGACCTATAAGGTGGTTCAACGTCGCGGCATAAATGCCGCGGCTAACTGCGTCGGACCGCGCAAATTCGTTGGTCGGGCCATACAATACGATCAAGCTTAACCGTGGCCCTATGCTGTTCAGCGTGTTATTCGGTAAGCGTTGAGATGCCTCTGGCGAGCCCGCGCAGGGCAGCCGCGCGAGCCGAGAGACAATGGCACGAGGCGAGAAGCGCGCAAGGGCGCGCGGAGCGGCAGCGGCCCAACGGGCGGGCTTTGCGGCGGAACGCAGTGAGGCCCATAGGCCCGGCTTCAGCCGCCAGCGCCGATAAGAAAATGGCCCTCCAGGTGCGGAGGGCCATTTTCTTATCGGCGTTTCGCGCGGACTCGTCGGGCGTCGTCACCTGTCCGCGCGGCTGGGTTGTCTCACTGGCGCGCCGCGCCCGCCATCCATCGCGCCGCCGCCGTAGCCGCAGTACGGGCAGACATTCCACTTCAGCTCCAGCAGATGGTCGCAGCGTGGGCAGGGGCGACGGAGCTTGGTGCCGCACGACGGGCAGATCTGGAAATCGCCCTCGACACGATAGTGGCAGGTCGGACACGTCTGGCGCTCGGTCATCTCCGCCAGCAGTGATTCCTCCTCAAGCTGGCGCTCGTACAACTCTGCCAGCGTCTGGCGTGGCCGCACGATCAGGTAGATGAAGAGACCGCCGATGTTGAAGACCGCGACGAGTCCGGTGGCCGTCACCTGCAAGATAACATCCTGCGTGCGGGAACGGACGTCGCGCCAGGTCCAGAACACAAGGCTTAGCCAGAAGATCACGGCAAATGCCACGAAGAAGAAGATTATAACCCCGACCAGGTTTTGCAACGCGCCCAAACTACTGCCCCCTGATGTAGTCGACGTGCTGGATGACGCCACTGTTGGAGCTACTGTTGCCGTAGCCGCGGCGGTTGCGGTTGCCTGTGCCAAAATATCGTGGATACCTTGATAGACCGTTACAGACATCGCATACCACCTCTCCAGCCCGGAACTGTAACTCGTATCAGCAGCCTGCTGCGCTCCAGTAGATATGGCTGTCCATGCGCCGCACGCCTGATAGACAAAAATACGCGCCAGTTGTCACGCTTCGTGTTGTTGGTGATTGCGGGATGCCGCTACAGAATAGCAGGTAATTTTCCGCCTATCAACCGCCGTAAGCAACAAGTCCTATGCTCAAAGGCCCAAATCATGGGATGCCGCCTGTAAATCAAAGGCGCAAACCCACACGCCTGCCTGGCATCGCAGGCGTGTGGGTTTGCGCCATATGCCAGGGCCACAACGATTGTATCACCAGCGCTCGCCGGGCAATGTCACGACTTCCAGGTCTTGTAGTCGATCTGGAGATTCACGTCGTACTGGTCTATGTGCACCATTGCCGTGTGCCCTGAACTTGTGCGGAAACACAGGTAGATTCCGTTCGGTATGTTGTTCGAGCCAGGGCTGCCATCAATTGTATTGCTCGATTCCTGCCCCTGGTTCTGAAAATTCAAACAATCCTGAAAGCCTGGCTCGGTGGTCGCGCCGAAAATGCCGACCGTTGCCGTGTTCACGGGAACGAGCATTCGGGAGGGCTCGGCCACGTTCCAACAGAAGTCGGCGTCCGTTGAGGAACTCGGCAAGACTCCGCCGCCATCGAGATCGTAGCAGACGTTTTCCGCAATGGTTACAGGATTGCTGCTGCTCACACTCGTCAAAATCGGCTGCGGTGTGGCGGTGGCTGCTACGGTGGGTGTGGCTGCCCCGCCTGTGGTGGGACTGGCGCCAGCGCCCAGCGTGGTCGCGGTTGGGCTAGCGCCGATATTTGCCAGCGCGCCAGGCAGCACGCCCGTCGCGAAGAGCGACGCCAACACCACCACGCCCGCCGCAATCAGCGCCAGCAACGGCGGCGGCAGCCAACCTGGCAAAAGGCTGGCGTGCATGATCTGCCCAGCGGCTACCTGCGGCGGCCCGCCATTGGCAGGGCGCGCTGAGATTCGGAAATCGCGCATCTCGGGTTGGCCGGAGATCTTCCAGGGCGCGCGAATGACCGTCGGAACAGACGACGACGCGCCGGGGTCCACCGAGACGGCGGGCCACGCAAACTGGTACTGCAGCTTCTCCTCGGGATCCTCGCCAGCAAGCGCATACTGTACTGGGGCATTGCCGGAGTTCTGCAGTGTGATATTGAAGCGCGCCGTTCGTCTGGCGCGCACGCGGGTCGGGCGAAGCGCGAGCGACTCACTGGTAAATGGGGCGACGGTCCAGCGGACAAACGTGCTGCCAGAATCGCCGGGATTTTCGCGCGAGCGGGCGCGCAACGTCACGGGATACATCCCCGCGCGGCTGTTGGGAAGACGCGGTACCTGTATCGTCAGGGTTGTCGTCTCTTGCTGTCCCGGATTGAGCTGCACCTCTCGTCCCGGCCCCTGCACCCACGACTGCGGGACACCTTCAGCGAAGAGGCTGAGATGATCAACGGTTGTGCCAGTATTGGCAAGCGTCACCTTGACGACCACGGGCTGCCCGGGGGTCAACGTCAAGGCCTCATGCTCGGCGGCGACCTGGATGCGCCCGCTTTCCGTTGTCGGGGGCAGCGGCGCAACGGCTGGCGGCGCGGGTATGGCTTCCGAACCTGCGTACGTTGGCGCTGAATTGAAGCCGCCGGGCATCGCGCCAGGCGCGCCGGAAAGTTGCGCTGGGTTCGCGCCAGCCGCCGCAGACGTTGGCGCGTCGAGAAGTAGCCAGTAGGGGCCGACGTGCAGCGCCTGGCCGATTTCCCAGGTGGTGGTCGCCTGTGGTAAGAGGCGGCTGCCAGCCAGGACTGTCCCATTATTGGAGCCAAGGTCGGTCACAGAGATGCGCGCGCCGTCTCTGGCAAGGCGCAAGTGCTGGCGCGAGACGCCCTCCTCAGCGAGTACGATATCGCTGCCAGGCTGCCGCCCAACGACCATCGCGGGCTTGCTCATCTCGACCACTTGCAGCACGCGCCCATCCTGATCGACCACGCGGATACGTGGGTACGCGGAATAACCGCCGAGCGGCGGGACCGCTGGCGGTTGAGCCGGACCCGCATGGGGCGCTTCCAGCTCAGTCGCGGCGGCGGGCGGTGTCGCGGGGGTCGGCGCGGCCTTTGGCTGGCCGGGGCGGATCGGCGCCATCGTCGTCAGCACCGGCAGGCCAATTACCCCTTGCAACGCGCGCGCAAGCTCGGCGCCGTTGGCGAAGCGGCCCTCCGGTTTCTTCGCCAGGCAGCGCAGAATGATGTCTTCGAGCGCCTGCGGCAGATCGGGGCGCACCTGGCGCGGTGGTGGCGGGGCGACAAAGACATGCTTGTAGATCGCCTCACTCACCGTCGTCGCTTGGAAGGGCAGATAGCCTGTCGCGACTTCGTAGAGCACCACGCCCAGCGAATAGAGATCGCTGCGCCCATCCACCGCGCCGCCCTGGCATTGCTCCGGCGACATATAGGCCGGCGTGCCCATCACCATGCCGCTGACGGTGCGCACGCCGCTCCCTTCGGTCAGCCGCGCCAGCCCAAAATCGGTAATCTTGAGCAGGTACTGTGCCTTGCCCGCGGGCGAGTCGCTCAACTTCACCAGCAGCAGGTTATCTGGTTTGATATCGCGGTGGACCATGCCCTTGCCGTTCGCGTAGCCCAATCCCTCGGCGGCCTGGCGGATGAGGTCCAGTCCAAGGGGAAGCTCCCAGGTCTGGCCAGAGGCGCGCTGGCGCAGGAGCGTGCGGAGTGAGCCATCGGTCACCAGCTCCATCACCATGTAGTACTCGCCGCCCTGCTCGCCAAAGTCGAAGACCCCGACGATATTCTGGTGATTGAGCGCGGCGGCGGCCTGGGCCTCCTGTTGGAAGCGCGCCTGGAAATTGGGATCTGCGGCGACGCCGGGGTTCATCACTTTGACAGCGCGCTCGACCTTCAAGAACTGATGGACACCTCGATAGACCTGGCCCATACCACCAGTGCCAAGCAACGCCTCGATCTTGTAGTTGCCGATGGTCTTCCCGACCAGATCCGCCATTTAGAGAACCTCCAACCGATATCCGGCGTGGGCCGGTTTGTGCGCCTGAATCAGCTCGTCGATGAGAGTCTTATCGATATCTCCATCTTTGGGAAGTGCGATTTTCACATCAAATGTGTATGGTAGTGCCGTATTTTCGGTGACTTCGGGGGTAATGCCAGTGCAGACCTCGATCATACGCACCAGGCCATAGCGTGTCCCACGCCAGCGGTACAGATCAATTGCCTCTGCCAGCAGACGCCGACGCCGTGTCTCGGGCCAGTGCTGATTGAACGAGAGATCGAGCCAGCTTGCCAGCCATGGCAGGAAACTCGCCGGACTGGTGCGCGGGTCGAAGTACATGTCTATGTGGTCTTGCCGCTGCTCCAGAGGCTCCCAGACGCTCTGAAACAGCAGCAGAAACCGGGCGAGAAAGTCGTTGTCGGCGTAAATCACCGGCAGAGATTCAATATACATGCTGGCGGGGCCGGTGGCAACAGGCGCGGGCAGCGTTGGGCGCGGCAACTGCGTAAGCGTTCGCGCAAGCGCCTGCACCGGCTGCATCATCTGCACGGGCTGTATTGCTGCCGCCTCGACCGCTACCATGTCTGTGGCGAAGACACTACCAGCTCTGTCGTCAGCTTCGCCCACCTGATAGGTGAGCAGAAACGGCCCAATCTGGATATGCGCGCCATTGGTGAGCAGGCGCGGCTGATTTGGAGGGAGACGCGCGCCCTCGACGAAGGTGCCGTTCGAGCTATGCAGATCGGTGAGTGTCAGCCCCTCGGGTTCCAGCCGCAGCTCGGCATGGTGGCGCGAGACCAGCGTATCGGGCAGCGAGAGGCCGTTTTCCGGGGTACGTCCAATGGTCAGCACCGGGCGATCAATCGCCACGGTCTGTACCAGGTCATCCCCCCGCTGAACGGTCAGCCGCCTCGTCTCGTCCGCCATCTCAGCCCTCTCAGCTCACCGTCACTTCATGGGTATCCGAGCAGATAATACCATGTCGCGGCAGAATCAACCGGGCGGACGCGGGCTTGGCCGCGCCGCTGCCATCCGAGACAAACATCTGCACGTCTTCGACAAATTCGACGTGCGGTGTCGCCTGAAGCAGGCTGAAAATCTCCGACTGATGCAGGTCACGGCCAAACGGCCATCCATCGCCGCGCGGCCCGCCTGTATAGGGATTGAGATAGCGGTAGAGCGCTGCCTCGGCCTGCTCGCGCACGTCAGCCGCCAGCCCGGCGTCGCTCCGCTCAGGCAGCCGCAGCTTCGCCCGTACCGAGACCCAGGTGTATTGTGGCGCGCGGACCTCAAGAGCTGTTCCGAGCAGGCGGCGGTCGTCGAGATACGAAAGGACACTGCCGCGCAGCTCAGCGGAGAGCGTCATCTGGTCCTGGCTGATGCGTCCGCTGGTCGCTTCGCTCTGGGGCAGGACGATGACAAACACCTGCCCCGGACGTGGATCGGAGGGGTCGCCGGGTTGCGAGCCGGGCGCAAGGCACCGCGCTCGCGCGACGCCATTGATCTGCGTCGCCAGATACTCGTAGTCGTCGGCGGTGACGGCGCGGCTCCGGGTGCGCAACATATGAGGCGCGCGCAACATGGCGTCGTCGAGGCGTTGCGCGTCCCGTCCGCCAATCGCGGGCGCCCGGTTAATGACCGACGACACATACGGGATCGAAGTCTTCAGCACGGTCAGCATGCCCTGCGGCACGTTGCCTTCCATGCCCCCGCCGTGCTGGTAGCGCGAGAACGTGAGCGTGCTGCTCTTCGCGGGCACAGCGCCGAAGCGATAGACGCTGCCGTCCGGCTGCAGCAGCGAGGGACCGAGCGTGATGGTCCCGTCCAGGCTATCGAGCGTGTAGTTCTTGTCGTCGGCGGCGGAATCGCCAAAATCAGTCACTTCGTGCCAGTTTTCGGGCTGGCCGCCGGGTGGCTCGACGACGAGGTGATCGGTCTCGGCGCTACGCGCCAGCACGGGCGCATGCAGCAGTGTAAACGTCTGTCCCGGTGTCCCATCGGCCACGCCCAGCAGCTCGTTGTGGATGGTTGAGCCGTGAAACGCGCCGACGGTGCCGCCGCGCGACTCCACCTTCAGTGAGAAGATACTCGGCGAGACGACATAGCCATTCCCGGCGGCCTGCGCATCGGTCAACTGGCAGCGCAGCCAGTATGCGCGGTTGCCCTGGAACTCGCCCTGCGCCATCTGCGGCGCATGTAGAATAATCTCGCCCGCGCGGTTGAATCCGCCCGTGCCATCGTACTCCACCTCGCACTTTGCCCAGCGCGTCAGCCCGCCCTGCCAGACTTCCCACTCCGTCGGCGGGTTGTTCGGGGCAACGCCCGCGCCGCCCGCGGAATCGCAGTTGAGCGCGACCGCCAGCACATGACGGGTGTGGTCGGTAGAGAAGGAGAGATAGAAAGCATCGCCGGGGCCGGGCTTCGCCGGAAAGAGCGCGATACGATTCTTGGCGATCCCCAACTGTCGCAGGTCGTGCGTCGTCCAGGCAGCGGCGTCGCTGTGGCTCGCGTTGCGCGTGTAAGCGCCTGTCAGCACGGGCGGGCGGATCACCAGGTCTTCTTCGGTGCTGAAGACAATCGCCGGATTCGTCTCGGTGCGGACGGTGGCAACCTCAGTGCCCGCGCTGATCTTGATCTCAGCGGGCTGCGCCGCCGACAGATAGAATGTGACCGGCCCCCGCGCGGCGCGCGGCGACTCCAGCTGGATGCCAATCAATTCGAGGAATTTGATGTAGTTCTTGTCCGGCACCTGATTGACGCGATAGAGCAGCATATCGGTCATCCAGGCGAACAGCTCGATCAGCGTCACGCCGGGATCGCTGACGTTGTGATCGGTCCACTCTGGGCAGTAGCGAGGGATCATGCTCTTGACCTGATCCACGATGTCCTGGAAGTGGCGATCATCAAGGGTGGGTGTGGGCAACGGCATCGAAGAGGTCTCCTTTGGCTCGGTTCATCATGACAGGAGCAATTATTGTCCGCGTCACGCCTCCCCGGGTATGCGATAGAATGGGAAGACCAGCGAGCGGCTATCATGTGTTGCTTTGACTTCATACGAGATGTCGATGAGCAGGCGACCCTGATTTTCGGGGTCCGGCCGCGCGCTCACCTCTTTGACGGCGATGCGTGGCTCCCACATGGCGAGCGCCTCCTCGACGTAGTAGGCGGCCAGCCCAGCCGTCGTCGCATCATTGGGCGCGAATATCAAATCATGGACCTGGCAGCCGAATTCCGGGCGCATCACCCGCTGACCTTTTGGTGTCAGCAGAATGATGCGAATCGCCTCTTCAATATCTCGCTCCTGCCGCGCCAAAGCGATACGCCCACGCGTGTCAACGCCAACCGGAAACGCCCAGCCGACGCCCAGAAAGTCTCGCATTGACCGCCCTCTATCTGTCTTAGCCGATCATCACAGTGCCAGTCGCGACCACAGTGCCTATCGGCAATGGGGTAGGATCGTTGCAGGTCATCGCCGTATCACCCGAGCGTGCCGCTGGCTTGCCGTTGATCATTACCGTTGCGCTCCCGGAGATGATCTGCCCCTGATCGGTCGGAGGCGTTTGGAATGGCCCACCCTGCGGGATATGCGATGGCGCGTTATCGGCTACACTGCCCACGGTTGCCGCGGGCTGTCCCATAATCTTCACGTTCGTGCTCAACTGGTCATCCAGTATGCCGGTGAACGGGTTCGGCAACGGCGTGGGCACTGGCCCACCTGGCGACGGAATCATCACAACATGTGTATCCATCGCCGTGATCTGGTCGCCCTGCTTGGCCGCTGGCTGCCCCATGTGTTCTCCTCCCGGTCAGTTCAGGTTGATAAGCGTGCCCTTGATGTCGACATTCGCAGCGCTTTCGGCCTTCACGCCTGTCTGCCCTTGAATCTCAACCTGCCCTTGTGGCGCCTGCAGTGTCAGATTCCTCCCAGCCTTTAACGTAATATCCCCGTTTGTTTCAATAGTGAGATCACCATCGGATGAAATGTACAGATTAGAATGCTCTTGATCGAGGTTAATGACGTTGCCCATCACTGAGTCTGAGATTGTAACACCGCCGCCGCTATCGTCGTCATCGTTGAAGACGATGGCATGTCCTAAACGTGACTGGATATATCGCATTTTCACCTTGCCACCAGAGAGTGGATTACTGCTTGGCGGCTTATCCTTACCATTCCACAGACTCCCCAGCACATAGGGGTGGTGGATGTCCCCCATCTCGAAACCCACCAATACCTCATCGTTGACTTCAGGCACAAACTGAATACCTCGCATGTCACCAGCCCCAACAGCGACGACGCGTGCCCAGTCGCTAGAGTGTTCGCTGGTCAGCACTGGATAGCGCACTTTGACGCGCCCCTGGCCGTCAGGGTCCTGATTGTCGGTGACGATTCCGATAATCAGGCTCATCGTCTGCTGCACCACAGACATCGAGCCGACGTGCTGTGGCTGGAGCACGCTGAGGAGCGTCGAAGGGTGCAGGCCGGAGATACTGAAGCGGGTGATATAGCCGCTCTGGGCCGCGTAGACATGGGTGGCGCTGGTGATGAAATACGTACCGCTGAAGCGGTCGCCGACCGCGCTGATCTGCACCGCTGACCCCGCCACGACCAGCGGGCTGCCCGCACACGTACCATCCGCCTCGATGAAGCGACTGGCGCGTTGGTCCGCCAGCGCCTGAGCCAGACTATCCGCCTCCGCCTGAGAGCGCACCGGACGAATCACCCCCTGGCTCTGCGGCTCGACATTGAAGGCGCCTTGTGCCAGCTCGCCACCCGACTTTTTCTCGCCAACCTGAGGCGTTCCCGCGCCTTTCTTCGCATGCCCGACAATTTCCTTGCGAGTGGTGGGGTTCCATCCGCGCACGGTGACCTCAGTCGATTGGCCAACCGTCGTCATCCGGGGATGAAACTCTCGGAGATTGACGCCCCACTCGAGCGAGACAGGCGGTTTTGTCGCACTGGGCGACTCGAAATGCAGGGCGTCACCCTGGACGTAGAGCAGGTAGCCGAGCGCATCGGCACGCCCGCGTAAAAAGGCGAGATTGGTCTGATTATTCTGGAAGACGTATCGGTGTACCTGTGTCGTCGGGCCAGAGACGGCCCGCAGCCCAACCTCCTGGGCCAGCTTCTTCACCAGGTCACTGTCGGTAACATTCTGGAACGAGCGCGTGTGCTGTCCGATAGAAAGCCGGTGCAGGCGGTCGAAGGCGCGCACAGTGAGGATCTGCGTTGAGGGATAAAAATCGGGCTCCAGCTCCACGATCTCGCCATCGAAGATAAGCTCCTCTTTCGCGTCGCCGCGCGCCGAGACGATGACCGCCTTCCCTGGAGCGAGCGCATCGGCGTCGATCCACTTGAGGTGTGGATCGTGGAGCATGATCGTTGCCACATCGGGGAGATGCAGACTATTCTCGACGGTGATTTCCATGACGTCGCCCATGAGCTCCTCGGCGGCGACGTCCCCGTCCAGCATGATATAGAACTGGCTCAGGAGATGAGACGTATCAGGCATTCGGTATCTCCAGCACGGCGCCTGGCACGAGACGCCGCACCCGCGTCAGTCGGTTGGCATCGGCAATGCGCCGCCACTGGTTCGCATCACCGTACTCTTTGTAGGCAATCCAGGCCAGCGTGTCGCCCTCGTTCACCACCCAGACGCGCTCGCCGCCAACACCGCCCGATGTAGGGTTTTGCTTGGGCAGCAGCGCATCGTCTTTGATCTGCTGAAACGTCACATCGAGCGTCGCGCGGACCGGCGTCCCGTCCGGGAGAAACAGCGTGAACTTCTGCGTGATGTTTGTGATGACCGCATCGAAGGACCATGCCGCCCCCCACTGAAACCGCACCTTTGGCGGCCGACTCTTACCCGTCTTGGGATCTTTCAGTGAGGGATCGACCAGCATCAGCTTCCAGATGGCGTCGGTATACTTCTTACGCACATCGCCGCCAGCGGCATAGGTGTCGAAGAAGAGCTGCATCTGAAGCGTCGCGGGCTGTCCTCCGGCAAACTCGAGTTGCGGCATGTTATGCCCTTTGGTCTGTCCAGGCGTCCATGTATTGCGCTTCGAGAACGAGTATTCCTTAGGATTGAAGAGACATTCAATCGGCGCGCCACCGCCTTCAAGGTTAATGATCTTCGCGTGCGATAGCGAGGAAGCGGCGGTCACACCCGAGCTCGACGCCGCCGCGACCGCGGTGCTGGCCACCTGACTTGTCATTTCAAGCATCGGGCACTTCTCCTAACTTCCTATCCTGACTTCCTATCGTGAACGGTGCGCCATTCTCAGCCAAAGCGCCGACGCTCTGCCGCCAGCCGACGTTTGAGAATCGCGTGTATCTGCTGCGCCAGCGCGTCGAGGTCCGGCTCTGGAGCGCGCTCTTCACGCACATGCGCTGACTCGCTCTCGGTCTCCGGCAACGTCCGTCCGCGGTCGGCGCGCTGTATGCCCGAGTCCGCGCTGGCAGGCATCGGCGCTGGCGCGGTATCCATTGGTGGGGCTGCCATCGCAGGCAGCGGTGCAGGCGATGACGAAGACGACTCGGGCGGTCGCGCATCCGGCTGCTTCGCGGGCTGTGTGGCCACTACCGGAGCCAGCCAATCTGGCATTGGCTCCCAGGGCGCGGGCAAATTGCCCCACGTGGCCCGTGGATCGAGAGATGGCGGCATTTGAGTGCTTTCGCGGTCGGGCCGTGCTTGCGCCGGGAGCGCGGGTAGCGTCGGTTCCGAGACGGGCGCCATCGTGCGCCTACGGGCGATATCCCGCACGGTCGCCTCAACGTAGCCTGCCTGCGCTTCCTCATCCGCGTGTGATGCCGTCGCAGTGAACTGTGGCGGCGTTGCCGCCTGCTGCGCCTGACGCTGGCCCACAGGCGATTGGGCCAGCGGCGGCACGAACCGGGGACTTCGCCGCTGCGCGATGTGCGTCAACTCATGCGCGAGCAGCCCGAGCGTTTCCGGCGTATCGGTCGCGTGGCCAGCACCCAGCAGAATCGCGTCGCCATCGGTAAGCGCATCGGCATTCTCGTCGGCGGTAGCGCGTTCCGCCGACGGTCCACGATAGATCGGCACATCCGCCGGATCGATGCCCGTCAGTGACTGCAAGTGCGATCGCGACGAGTCCGCAAGCGGTGAGGGTTGCTCGATTGGCGGTGGCGAGGCGTGCCGGGCGGACGGTGCGTTGTCCGTTGATGTGTCGGGGCCACGACTCTCGGCTCG
This sequence comes from Ktedonobacterales bacterium, assembly GCA_036557205.1. Lineage (GTDB taxonomy): Bacteria > Chloroflexota > Ktedonobacteria > Ktedonobacterales > JADMIN01 > DAHUXT01. The sequence continues at coordinate 40,357 of DATBIB010000147.1, forward strand.
TCCTCGCCGCTGGTTGCTTCGCCGTCTAGGCGCAGGCGCAGGTCCATCCTGCGGTCTCTGCGTCTGCGGAATTTCTGGCTCCAGCGGTGCTGCTGGGCCAGCGGGAGTTGGTTGCGCCGCCTGTTGTAGCCGAGCCAGCCATGCCTGCGCCGAGCGGTCAGTGTCAGTTGGCAGAAAGAGGCTATCGGCCGCACGCGGAGTTGGAGGCGCTGACGGCTTGTTGCCACGTCCGCGTGGCATGGGGCGCGACTCTCTGGGTGGCTCAGGCGTGCGTTTGGCGCTGGTTTCCGCCGCGGTGTGTGTGTTTGGTTGCTCAGAGGGCGGAGAAACTGGTGGCTCTTCGAGTCCGTCGGCCTGGGCGGCGGAGTCGACAGGAACACTTTTGGCGGCAACGTCGTCGGGAGCGCCTGATGTCTCGGGAATCGTGCTATGAGGCTCTGATGGCGTGCGCTCTGGCTCAGGATTGGCCGCTTCGCTCGTGGGCAACTCGACAATACGCGCGCGTGGTCGTATGCTCTCGGAGCGTGCCGTGGTGATGCGGGTGTCAGCCTGCTCGCGCGTCGCGTTGTTATCGGGCGCTGATGGATCAGGCGCCCGCGGCAGGCGCGGTGCGCTGATGTCCATGTTGGCATCGTCTGGGGCTGGCGCGTCGCCCTTGAGGCGGCGTGGGACCAGCCGCAGCGGTATCGGGCCGGACGTTTTCTCTGGTTGGGTCGCCGTCTCCTCGTCCACCGTCGCTTGCGCGGCTGCTCGCTTGTCTCTGGCAAGCTCGTGTTGAGGAACATGGCGCAGCACCGGAGCAACTGCCAGTTGCCTGCCTTCCGGCGAGATATAGGGTGCGGCGATAGGCGTCGCGGCGCCGTCGGCGGCACGCGCCACCTGCGATTGAAGCCCCATCACACGATGGGCGAATCGCAGATGCCGCAGACTGTGCGCCGCAATTGTGCGCTGGACCATTGACGCCACCCTGCTCCTCCTAGCCGAGATCCGGTATCCCACTCGCCAGCTCTAGCCGCTCGTGCGCCAGTTCCAGCGTTTCGATTGCCGCCGTCGAGTCATGCGCTTTGAATTGCGGACCGATCCACTTCACCGGGTAGGCGTTAATCAGGTTCCAGCGGACCATCGCGAGACCCTTCAGGTTATACATCACGACGGAGATGTTCTTGGTCTTGATCTGGCCCTGCGCCAGTTGAGTGTACCAGTTGAAAAACTCGTTCGAGCTGGTGATGCCTCGCTTGAGAACAAGGTTGCTCGACTTGGTGCGTCCCGGCAGGCGGTGTACAAAGTCGTTGACGCCGCCTTCTTGATATTCCATCACTTCCATCTCGAGCTGGAGGCCGCTCACCTCGGTAAAGACCGCGAGTGGCATACCGTCTATCTCGACATAGAAGCGCGAGGTGGAATGGGAGTCAATGAACATACCATACGCTCCGTCATCGCCCGTCTGATGTGGTGAGACCGCGCGCCCGATCCAGCCGAATCTCGTCCATCATCAGGCGGTACACTTTCTCGGCCAGCGCTTCAACATCGATATGTTCGGTCTCAGGTTGCCGCTCGCTGGCGAATTCGTCAGCTGCCGCTGGCTCGGTCTCTGACGCCTCGAACCATGTATCAGCCATTTGTCTGCTCCTCGGCCAGATCGAGCGCGAAGCGGCTGCCGCAGGTCGGACACTGGGTCTCGATCACACTCGACTCCATCTCGTTGACGCGCCTGTACAGATCCTGCAGATAGGCGAAGTCCGACGAGAAGAGCTGTTCGATGACATTGGCCGTGGGCTGCCCGAGATCGCCGAGCCGCGTCACCACGCGACTGAGCAAGATGATGCCCAGATAGCCCTCATTGGCGCGCACACGTGGATCCTGAAGCGGCTCGATCTCGTCGATGGCGGTCGCGAGGCGCATCGTGCCCTGCCGATGGAGCGTGCCATGCTCATCGATGTAGCCGCGTGGCAGCGTAAACTCGAACTCCGTCTGCAACATAGCTACCACCGCTCCAACTTCTCCACGTGTTGCCTGATTCTCCATCGCGCTACTTGACGCGCTCATAGCCTTCGTGAGTAATTTCCAGCTCCTCGATGGCAACCTCGTTATTGCCCGCATTGGCGCTGGGGCCGGTTAGCTTGCTCGGCCAGGCGTTGACGAAGTTCCAGCGAGCGATCTCGTTGCCATCCTGGCTGTACATGATGATCGAGCCGTTCTTGCGAGCATCGTCAATCTTGCCCTGCTCGACCAGCTTGCGCCACTGCCACATATCCATCGCGTCGGTGATGCCGCGTTTGAGCGTGATGTTGTTCCACTTCATCCGGCCCGGCACCTTCTTGATGATGAACTCACCTTTCGGGCCGCTGGCCTTATACTCGACAACCTCGTTCTCGCTCCCCAGGCCAGAGCACTCGCGGAAAGCGCCCACGACCTGCCCCTGAAACTCGACGCCAAACCAGGCTGAGACAATAGGATTTGCCGATGCCATACTTCTTCTCCTCCAGCGCCAGGCCCGCCGTTCTCCCCGGTTTCTGAACGCTCATCCCCTGGCAAAGCGGCGTGGACGCTGCGCGCGGCTACTCCGGTTTATGCGCCGCCACCGGCCCACTGGCTCAGGCGGAAGACAACGAACTCGGCGGGCTTCACCGGCGCGAGGCCGATATCGATGAACAACTGGCCGCGGTCGCGTACGTCGGGCGGATTCAGCTCCTCGTCGCACTTGACGAAGAAGGCCTCCTGCGGCGTCCGGCCAAAGAGCATGCCATCGCGCCACGCGCCGGTCAGGAACGCCTCGACGTCACGCTTGACGCGCGCCCACAGATCGGGATCGTTTGGCTCGAAGACGACCCATTGCGTGCCGCGCTCGATAGACGACTCGACATAGTTGAAGAGTCGGCGGACGTTCACATAGCGCCAGGCGGGATCGCTGCTCAGCGTGCGCGCGCCCCAGACCCGTAGGCCGCGGCCGGTGAACGAGCGGATGCAGTTCACGCCAATGGGATTCAGTGTATCCTGCTCGCCCTTGGTAATTGTCTGTGCCGCCTCCAGCGCGCCGCGAATGACCTCGTTGGCGGGCGCCTTATGCACGCCACGCTCGGTATCGCTACGGGCATAGATTCCCGCGAGATGCCCGCTGGGCGGCACGGCCAGTGGTCTGCCGTCTGGCCCCGAGACCTTCACCCACGGATAGTACATCGCCGCGTACTTCGAGTCGAAGTTTGTCTCGACCTCACGCCACTTCTTCACGTCTTGCGGTGAGAGTTCGGGCAGCGGGTCGATGATAGCGAAGCGATTGCCCATGCGCTCGCAGTGCGCGATCATCGCCAGTTGCACCGCCTTGACGCCGTCCCGGTCCAGTATCTTGGCCTCGTACGCTGACATGACATCGGGGCAGGCCACCATCGTGACATCTTCGGCAATCTCAAGCCCTTCGAGGCCCGTGCGCTCGGTTACATCGCCCATAATCTGTGGCGCCTGCACCTGCGGGAGCGTGGTCGGGGCGGCGGCCTTCAGCACATACGTTCCGGCTTCAGGTGTGCGCTCGGCGACCGCGCCGTTGGCCTGTGGCTCGGCGATTACAACCAGCTGGCTGGCCTGATTGATGGTCTCGACCGGGCTTTTGCCCTTCTTGGCAAAGGTAATGTTGTCGTAGGTCTCGGTGACGCTACCCATGCTCACCTTGAGCGTGAACGTATCGTCGGCGGGCGACTCGCCGCTTGGCGGCGCAACTTCCACCTGGATATCCTCGCCAGCGCCGCCTTTGGCGGAGACTGTCAGCGCCGGTACTGCCTTCGAGGAGCGGCTCGGCAACTGGACCGACGCCCCTTTGCCGTCTTCTTTCGCCGGGACGACGCGCGTCACATAGCAGCGGCCGCCGCCATTGAGGAAGTAGCCATAGACGGCGTGCGAGAGATACGCGCCTGGGAGATGCGGATTGCGTCGGCCACCCTCTTCGAGGCGGCCAAAGGTATCGACATACTGCGACCAGTTGGTGACGAGCACTGGCTTGTTGGCTGGCCCGGCGGGCGCGAAGCCCACGAACGCGGCGGTAGCTGTTCCCACACCCTCGATTGGGCGTGGCCCGCTGTCCACCTCCTGAACATAGACGCCGGGTGAGAGGTACTCAGGCATGTGCGGATCCTTTCGATGTGCTGATGCGTTCTGATGGGTTCGTTGCCAGATACCGGCGGTTTGCGGTTGACTGTGGGGGTGTGGTCGGGAACGGCCAGCTACCCGATGATCGCAGGGTTAGACTTTTGCGCTCCTTGGCTGTTTACGACGCAGGCGACAGGCCTGAAGTCACACAATTACACTGTGTTTCATGTCACAGCAATGGGCGCTGCTCCGGCATGCCTCCCTCCCTGCATACGATGTGATGTACGGCGCTACGTCACGGTTTAGGTGTCATTCGAGGATGATGTCGTACGATGCGGCGGGCACGCTTAGCGTGACTGTGCGCGCCTTCCCTCCTGGCGGCGTTACCCGCACGCGCAGGGCGCCCCGCGCGACCGCTGAGAGGAGATACTGTCCCAGGTCATTTGTCCGCACGGGCTCGCGCGCGCTGCCTTCGAGCAGCAGACTCGCGCCCGCGATCAACTCGCCCGACTTGCTCCGTACGACGCCGCCAATATCGGTCGTGGAGTCGCTCTCCACCGCTTCATCCGCGGTGCGGCGATAACGCACCGTGCGCGTCAGCACCAGCGGCGACCGCACGATGACATCGAGATCAAGTGGCGCGGTGACGACATAGTAGATCGCCGGATGTGGCGAGACGCCCAGGCCGCTCCAGACGTCCATCAGTCGCCGCCCCTCATCCGTCTGGTTCGTCTTGGTCGCTAGCGGGAATTCGCTTCCACGCAACTCCTCTGGTAGCAGGTCATCGGGTACCTGCGGATACTTCAGCAGCGTCGCCAGAACGCGCCAGAGCAGCCGGTGCTCATCCTCGATCTCGCTGGTGAGTGCGCTGACCATGTAGCGCAGGTCAACCCGGCGCGGCGGCATCCGTCGCTCGGCATGGTCGCTGGCGCGCGAGACCGGGAAGCTGCTCTGGCGCATCTCGGTGTTCTCGACGAGATCGAAGAGAAAAAGACTGACCGTTGGCCGCACCAGACGGTCAATGCGTTCGCGGGTAGGCGCCTCGAACGAGATATCCACCTCATCCTGGCTGATGCGCCCATACTCCCAGATGAGCCGTTGCAGCGCCGCGTGTATCTCGGTCAGCATGGCGCCCTCCACGCTCGTATGGCTCGGCTCATAGCCAGCCCCCGATCTCCGCCTCGGTGAGCGGCTTCTCCAGCTTGGCGTATTCACTGCGGCTGGCCTGTAGGAGATGCGCCATGTTCACCGGCTGCCCCGCGTCAGCCGCCAGAAACGCGGCGTTGAGCGCGATATTGCGAATGTTGCCGCCCGCGACGTTGAGCCGCCCCAGTTGGGCGAGGTCGAGGTGATCCGTTGGCGTTTCAGCCGGGAAGATCCGCCGCCATATCTCCTGTCGGTGCGTGGCGTCGGGGAAGGGGAACTGGACGATGAAGCGGATGCGCCGCAGGAACGCGGTATCGAGCGCGCTGCGCAGGTTCGTCGTCAGAATCGCCAACCCGCGATACGCCTCCATCCGCTGCAAGAGATAGCTGACCTCAATATTGGCATAGCGGTCGTGGCTGTCTTTCACCTCGCTGCGTTTGCCAAAGAGCGCGTCGGCCTCGTCGAAGAGCAGAATCGCGCCGCCCTCCTCCGCGGCATCGAAGACCCGGCGCAGGTTCTTCTCAGTCTCGCCGATGTATTTGCTGACCACCGAGGAAAGATCGATGCGGTAGAGGTCGAGGCGCAGCTCATGCGCCAGCACCTCAGCGGCAAGCGTCTTGCCGGTGCCGCTGGCGCCCGCGAAGAGCGCGCTGATGCCCAGCCCCCGGCTGCCATGTGTGGCGAACCCCCATGTTTCATAGACGGTCGCCCGCTGGCGCACGTGCGCGGCGATCTCGCGCAGCGTCTGCCGCTGAATGTCTGGCAACACCAGGTCGTCCCAGCCCGCGATAGGCTCGATCCGCTGCGCCAGCGCCTCCAACGCGGGCCGCGCCTGTTCGCGGCAGGCATCCCACAGCGCCAGATCGAGCGGCGTCTCTGGGGTAGCCGCGCGCATGCCCTGCGCCTCGACGCTGGCGGAGTGGATGGCGGTCGCGCCGAGCGTGAACTGGGAGACGAGCAGATCCAGATGCCCGTTGAGTGCCGTGGCGTCGCTTCCGAGCGTAGTTTGCCAGACGGCGCGCTGTTCCCCGGTGGTCGGGCGCGCGACCTCGATGGTCATGGCGCCGCGATGGGGCAGGCGGCGGCGCTCGCGGGTCGCCAACAGCAATGGCGCGCGAAGCTGCTCGCAGGCCCGTGTGATCGCGGCGCCTCGTGCCTGTTCGGCGCTCTCGGTGTCGTCACACTCCAGCAGCAGGGCGGCCTGTCGCAGCAGCAGTTCGCGCTCGATCAACCGCAGCAGCGCCGTCAGGTCGGCGGGCGCGGTGGGCAACAGATCCGCCGCAACGGCGAGCAGCCGCAGACCTATCTGGCGGCAGGCGGCGGCGGCAATGGAGCGTTTGCCCGCTGGATCGTCACCACACAATTGCACCAGCGGGAGCGTCGCGGGTTGCGCCCGCTGCCAGGCGGCGGCGATGCGTTGGGCCAGCGCGCCCTGCGATGGCACGATCTCGTCTGGAGCATCCACCGGCACGATGATGCCTGTCAGCCGCTCATCGGGCGACTCAAGTCCTGTGAGATAGTGCAGCACCGATTCATCGATTCGTAGCGGCGCGGTCGTGATTACGCCTCCCTGGCCTGGCTCGACCAGGCGCCAGTCGCGGAGCGGCGCCTGGGGCAAGAGCGCGCTCCAATGGGCCTCGTCGAGCGCGGCGAGCGCCATCCCGAACGTTGGCCAGGGGCGTGCGGGGTCGCCCTGGGCGCTGGCGCAGAGCGCGGCGAATCGGCCGTCCAGCTCGATGCCCGCGCAGAGGAGCAGCGTGTCGCGCTCGAAGGGCGAGAGGCCGAAGACCTCGCGGATGCGCTCTAACGCGGCGGGTGCGTCACCGGTCATTTTGGGCGAGGGAGGTAGCGCGGGCTCAGCATCGGACGGATTGTCGTCGAGGGCGTCTGTGGCGCGGCGGCGCGCCGCGTGTCGTTCCAGGGCGACGCGCACCCGATCCAGCGATGCCATGAGGAATCGCTGGTTGGCGCTCTGCCAGGTCTGCCGCGGTTGCCGCCTCGTTGCGCCCATCGGAATCCACCTGCTCGAATCACTACATCATCGATTGCGACTGCCCCGCGACGAGACGGCAACGTCGGGCGCGGCGCGCATCAGGACGGACGCCTGATAGGTCGCCGATAGCCGGAAGCGTGCCTGGAGCGCGGACCAGAGTTTGGTCAGGTCTTCCATACTTAAGAATTCAGGAGAAAGGGTGATACGGTCAATGGAGTCGATCACATCTGCGAAAACTGACGCGCCCGACCCGCTGCGTTCGGCCAGCGACGCCAGCGTCGGCGCGATGGTCTCATGAGTTAATACGGGCGTCTGATGCAGTAGCTCCATCGCGCTGCCCAGCAGTGTCTCGGCGTGGTAGTCGCGCTCGCCGTATGCGGTGAGCAGGTAGTGCAGATCGAGCGAGAGCGGGACGGCGCGCATGCCGTTCGTCTGCGTAGCGTCCGAGGGAATCGCACGCCAGGCAGTGTTGGGCGTGATGCGGTAGAGATAGATATTGAGCTGGCTGCGTTCGTCGGCGCCCGTGGTGATGCGGTCGGGTGGCGTCGCGGTGACGGCAAGCTCGCCCACGACAGCGGTCGCGCCGTGCATGACGAGGCCGTTTTCGAGCACACTTTTGATGACGCTGGTGACTGATGCAATGCTGAGCGGGCTGCTCATCTCGCCCATCCCCTCAAACACCCCATACAAACCCACTACACACGGACGGCTGCTCTACATTGCTACGTGGGGAATCTCCATACAAAGACGCACGGAATGGCCAGGAGGTGACGCGATATGTGGATAGGGCCATTATAGCACGGCGCGGACGTGCAAGTCGTGCCCTAAGAGAGGTGTGCGCGCCGCACTGTGAGACTCCCCGTCGCTGGATTCTGCTACTCGCTTGCCACCAGATACATTGTCGAGTCAAGGTCTGGAAAGTCCGCGCAGGCGGACTTCGTGGCGGAGCGGAGCGTGGCCCTTCAGGCGCGGCTTTAACCGCCTGCAACTATCCCCCAAATGAGAAGCTCGCGACCATGCTCGCCAGGTCGGCGTCGGCGTTGTCGCCCTTCACCGAATCCGTGCTAATCTGGTATTCGTAGTCGCCATGAATCACATAGTAGTCCATGTGTGTGACGCTGATCTGCGAATTGGGGATATCCTGAACCAGTGGGCTGCTCTTGTAGCCTTGCACGCCGCCGATTGTCGCCGGTTGCAGCGTCTTATTAGTGGCGAGGCTGGCCGCGCTCTTGGCGATGTCAGTGTTCTTCATGTTCAGAACCGTGATCGTGCAGGTCGAGATGAGCGACGCGGCGCTATGGGCGTCGCCTGTGCGCGTGATAATGAGGTTGAAGGGAATGGGCGCTGCCGAACCGTCGGTGGATGGGGTCGCATTGTACGAATTCGGCTGCCAGTTGCGCGGATACGTCACATGGAAGCCGTATGTTGCGCTGCTATAGGTGCCGCCAGGCAGGTTCAGCTGCGGCGTAGAAGGCGAGCCGCACGCGGCAATGATCAGACAGGCCGCGCCCGCCAGCGCGACGGCAAGCGCACGCAACAGCCACCATCGGCGCCCGGCGAACCCACGCATATTCGTCTCTCCCTCGACTGATAGCCGTTCAATCAGGCGCAGCACACTATAGCGCTTGAGCTATGCGCCGTCAATTCATCGGCCTGATTGGGTACAGCGTCGGGTCTGGTTGAAGCGCGCGGAGTGGAGGTTGCCAATGACAGATCGCGATAGCAAGACTCATACAGTGTATCTCGGGCTGGGTAGCAACATCGGTGACCGCGACGCCAACCTCTCCGCTGCGCTCCGGGCGCTGGCTGCCGTCGCTACCATCGAGCGAGTCTCATCGGTCTATGATACCGCGCCGATGCTCTATACCAACCAGCCGCGATTCCACAATCTTGTCTGCCAGGCCACCACCAGCCTGACTCCCGGCGCATTGCTCCAGGCGGTGAAGGAGATCGAGCGCCAGCTTGGCCGGACGTCGGGGCCGCGCTATGGTCCACGGGTAATCGACATTGACTTGTTGCTCTATGACAGATTGATACTCAATTCGGCGCCGTTGACCATTCCACATCCCCGCATGGCGGAACGCGCGTTTGTCCTCGCGCCGCTGGCGGAAATCGCCCCCGCGCTGATGCATCCAGCGCTGGGCGAGACCGTAGCCGAACTGCTGCGTCGGGCGCCTGAGAGTGATGTCCACCGGATAGGACCGTTGCCCCCGTCCTGACGAGAGAGTATAATGCCCCCGGTGCGAGTGGCTGGTTTGTCTCGGCGCATGTCGCCGCGAGTGCGCCATAACTGCGCCACAATCGCGAGCGTTCGACATGCGTTGCGCCTGGTATTCTAGAGAGTTTTCATATGCCACAGGATTCTGTACTCAAAGGTCGGCTCGAAGGATTCCGTCCGGCTGAATTGTTGCAGGTCATGGGGCTGAATACCAGCACTGGCGCGCTCCACCTTCACTCCGAGGACGACCGCTCCGGGCTGATCTACGTCGAGTCCGGCTCGATTGTCAGTTGCACCGAACTGGACACCGAGGCGCTGACCCTTGGGAACGTGCTGCAACAGCTCAACATGGTGACCTCCGCGCACATTGATCGCGCCTACCTCATGCAGACGCAGGATCCCCTTGGCAAGCGCATTGGCGAACGGCTGGTCGATCTGAATATCCTCTCGCGCGAACAGCTGGCGATGGCGCTCAAGACGCAGGCGCTCTGGACGTTGCGCGAGATGGCGCTCTGGCGCGAGGGTTCGTATGAGTTTCGCCCCGACGAACGCGCGCCACTGGACTCTGGCGATCTCCGTCTCTCGATGACACAGGCAGTGATGGAGATGATGCGCTACGAGCAGGAATGGAACGAGCTGGCCGAGCAGTTGCCCGATGGCACGCGCACGCACCTTGTGCTGGCTCCCATGCCTCCCACACAGCAGCCACTCCAATTCCCAACAGGTGTCTGGCGCGTCATCGCTCAGGTCAATACCCAGCACAGCGTTCGTCGCATCGCAACCGCCGTTCGCCAGCCCGAAGAGCAAGTTGCGCATCAACTGGCCCATCTGGTCCGGCAGCAACTCCTCTTGCCGGTAGGCGTCACGGGCGCGCCGGGGCTTCCCGATGAAGCCGAGCGGCTGAGTATGAACAACTTCGACCTCTTTTCGCTCGTGCAGCGCATGGAGCAGGACTGGATCAAGAAGAAGACGCCAGTCGATCAACTCGTGGCCCTCGCGACGTTTATCAATCAGACGATGCTCGCTCTTGAAGAGGCCTGCCGGAACCAGCATCTCGGCCTGGCTCCCGATACACTCGCGATTCTGCTCGCGCGCGAGCGACTGACTGGCGTCAGCGGGTATGATTTCAAGATAGACCGCAACCGCATTGACGTTGACGACTTCGCGGCTTACTGTAAGCGCACGCTTGATGGTAACATGCGTGGCCGCATGCAGGTGGCGCCAGAGTTTTATCGCGCCGTCCTTGAGACGCTGCTGCATGCCCTGGCGACAGCGTTCGAGGCGATCAACTCGCGTATCGCTTCGCCACGGGTGCGGGCGCAGAATAAAGAGGTCTGGGAAGAGCTTTTTGCGACCTTTCGTGGGCAGTCTGTTGCCGACGAATGAACGGATGATAGAGAGATGCTGAGATGCTGAGCGCGGAGGATGATGCGGGCGGCAACGAGCAATGTTGCATGGTGGCGCGGTAGCGGTAGAGGAGGAGTCTCATGCATGCGTTCGGATCGATTCCACGGAACCCTGGCGCTTCCCGGACTCGACCGCTCTACGATCCTGAGCCTGGCGCGGATGACAACAGCAAGCTGGTGCTCGTCGTCGATGATTCGAACATGATCTGCCGGATCGTGAAGTTCTCCTTGCAGAAATACGGCATCAGTACGATGCTTTTCCATAGCGGTGTCGACGCGCTCAACGCGCTGAATGAGGGCGCCGCGCCCGTTCCCGATCTCGTCTTGCTGGATATCAATTTGCCGCATATGAACGGCTATGATGTGGCGACGTTGCTCAGCCACAAGCGCGAGTTCCGCTCGGTGCCCATCGTCATGCTGTCGGGGCATGATGGAATCTTCGACCGATTTCGCGCAAGACGCGCGGGCGCGGACGACTTCATCTCGAAGCCGTTCGACGAGCCTGAGCTGGTCAACAAGATATTTCCGCTGCTCGCCCTCGATATTCCAGAGGACATGGCAGGTCACAAGGCATAAGGCATGAGTTTGTATAAACATAACGGCTGAGGCGGACGGTTCCGCGGGAGAATTAGGAGACTGAGGGCGGCCTCTCGTATGAATACTTCACATCAGGATGAATCGGACCATGCCTCGCCCCCAACGGGTACGCAGGCGCCGTTGAATCTCTCACAGCTCCTCGCGCTGGCGCGTGCGCGCACGATTGATGAACAGCGCATCGCTCTGGAACAAGTGAAGCGTGGTGATGCGCCGCTTGCCCCGCCCGAAGGCGATCCCTATCTGCTCTTCACCTGCGCCGACGTTGCGTGCGCCGCGCCACTGACGCAGTTTCGGGAGGTCTTGCCAACGCTGCCCACGACCATCGCGCTGCCGCTCAGCCCCCCATGGATGCTCGGCTTCTTCGCGCTGCATACAGAGTTGATCGGGCTGGTTGATCCCGCGCCGTTCCTGTTCGATGCGCCAGAGATGGCCAGCCTTTCGCGCTCCCGCGCGCGTAACGGACGTGTCATCAAGCCCGGCTCACCTTCTCCCAGTGGCGAAAGCTGGCGGCTGGCCACTCCTGAGAGTGGCCCAACAGCGCTCATCATTGGGGCGGGCGAACGCATGCTCGCGCTGGCTGTGGCTGGCGTCGGCGACCTGACCTACGTTCGACCTGGCGAGATACAGAGCGATCCGGTGAATACGGCTCCGGCGCGCGCGCCCGCTCCACGTTTTCAGGCTGGCGTCTATACGGAACCGACCAGCCAGACGACGCTGTACGTCGTGAAGGTGGACGAGTTGCTCGATTCCCTGCTCGATGCGTTGATGAGCGTGGAGGCATCGGCCAATGAATGATCCTCACGTCAACAGCGAAGCGGGCGAGACGGTGGTAGCGCTTGGCCAGCGCATAGACGCGGTACGAGACATAATCGGTCAGCTCACCATCTCACCTGCCGCAACAGAGAATGTCGTGGCGTTGCCGCCGACGCCCGAGAATTTCCGCCAGCTCTGCGAGCGCCTGCGGCGATTGCTGGAGCAGTCGGGCATGGCCGATTGCGCGCGGGCGGCGCTCAGCCTCGAACAGGCCAGCGCCGGTCTGCCGTCCGATGAAAGCCTGGGCGCGATAGATGCGGTGCTGGCCTACATTCGCGCCCGTGTACGCGATGTTACCTTGCCGGGTAATACTGGCCATAGGAGCCACGCCCATGCTGCTCCCGCGGATGATGCGGATGATGCGGACGAGCGCGCTGGGGGCGACGCTGGCGCAATCGCTGGGTTAGATGAGCCTGCTGAGTCCGATCAGGTGGCTGAGCCCGGCAATGCTCATGTGACAGGCGATGCTGTCCGAGCTGATGCTGATCGCGCCGTGGAGGGGGCAGAGGCGGCGACAGAGGCAGACGCAACGGCGCCTGTTGAAGCTGAGCCGGACGATGAGCCATTCGACGAGAGTCAGTTTTCCGTAGAGACACAGGCGGTTATCCGCACATTCAAGAACGCCCCGCTCCGCCAGCGGGCGCCTGGCGAGGTCGCACAGACGCTCCGCCAGCCTGCGCGCGACCATCGCGATGTCATTCCCGAATCGATGCGACGCGAGTGTTTGCTAGAAGCCGCAGGCGACCTCGCCGACCTGCGCGCCCTGATCGCTTCGTTTGGCAAGATGCCTGGCAGCCTGGACGACCTGCGCGATATGTGGCAACTGGTCCATAAGGTCAAGGGAACCGTCGCCACCTATCTCTTTCACATGCTGGCCGACATCCTGTTTTGTCTTGAGGTTGTGCCACAGGTGCTTCAGCCGGTGGCCGTCTCGCGGGGGGCGAACTGTCTCAGTTTGTTGATTAGGGTGGCCGATGTGATCGAAGCGGCGCTAGCGGAGGCGGGTGAACAGGGTGACGCCAGCCAGATGCGCTTGCTGGAGGCCAGGTCCTTGCTGGCGGAGGCGCGCGATCTCGCCACAGCTCACGATTCGCCGGGCGCGGCGCCGAGCGAGGGGATTCGCGTGCCATTGACCCCTGAGACGATTTCCGAGCCGATCACCATGCAGCTGCCCAGCGTCCATCGCGCGGTCGATGAAGAAATGCTCCGTGTCGAGCCACGCCAGCTTGATAGCCTGATGCATCAGTCTGATGGTCTGGCGATGAATCGCGCCAGCCTGACCCAGAGCAGTGAGGAGATTCACCGGGCTCAGGCGGATATCGATCAGGTGTTGGTTAGACTGGCTGGCCTGAGCGCCCAGCTTACGGACATCCATCCGTTTATCCGCCAGACCGGCGAGACGGCGCAGCCGGGGGCGGGTGGCCCGCGCTGGCTTGTGCGCCAGGAGACGAGCGGCGGCGCATGGGATGATCTGGAGTTGGACTCGTTCACGCTCTTCGATGAAAAGCTGCGAGCGCTCTCGGAGGCCGTTCTCGACGCCACCACCCTCAGCAACTCGCTCTACGGGCTCATCCAGCGCCTGACCAGGAACAGCGATGCACAGCGCTCGGTGCTGCATGCGATGCAGCAGACGATTATCCACATGCGGCTGGTCAGCCTGAAGTCGCTCGCGGACCGTGTCTTGCTGGCGGCCCACCAGGCGGCGGAAACCGTCGGCAGACAGGTACAGGTATCCATTGTCGGCCAGAATACCGAGATTGACCGTAATATCAGCGAAGCGCTGATTGCGCCGATTGTGCAATTGGTGCGCAATGCCGTGGCTCATGGCATTGAATCGCCGGGCGAGCGCGAGGCGCTGGGAAAGCCGACGGCGGGCAAGGTGTGGCTGCATGCGTCGTATTCTGGCAACGAGGTCAGCATCGAAGTGGGCGACGACGGGCGTGGTGTCAATCCGCACCAGCTTATTGCCGCGGCGGTGTCTGCCAAGATTCTCGATGCGAAACACTCCGACTATTTGACACGCGATCAGGCGCTCGCGCTGATGTTCGAGGCCAATCTCAGTACCAAAGAACAGGCCGACGTGATTGCGGGGCATGGTATAGGACTCGATAGCGTCCTGTCTGATATCCAGCGCCTGCGTGGCTCCATCAGCGTGCGGAGCGAGCCGCGGCGGGGAACGGTCTTCCAGATTCGCGTGCCTATCTCGCTCAGCATCACGCGCGCCTTGCACGTCCGTGTTGCCGACCATGAGTATGCGATCCCCTTCGCGTCGATTCGCCAGATGTTCATGGCGCCTGAGTCGGGAATTCTTGAGTCGTTCCCGGATGCCGAGCCAAACTCTGCCGCCGCGCGCTTCCGGCGTCGTGTGCGGGTGGCGCGGCCATCCCCGGAGCGTCCGCTGCGCCTGCCGGATGATCCGACGGCCGCGTTGTATGATGAAGTGCCGGTCTTTTCGCTGGCCGAGCTGCTTGGCCTGGACGAAACGCCGCCAACGACCCACATGGCGCTGCTCGTGGATGTGGGCCAGCGACAGGTCGCCGTGCTGGTAGATGAGGTACTGGATGAATCCGAGGTGGTCATTCGCGCGCTGCCAGCGCATCTGCGCCGCCGGGCGGTTCGTGGAGCGAGCATCGCGTCTGATGGGCGACTGTTCCTCGTGCTGGACATCGCCGACCTGCTCACCGACGCGATTGGCGGCAAGACCATGCCGCCGCCTCGGCCAGTTCCAGCGTCCGCGCCGTCGCGCGACCGTACTCCAGTTGTGCTGGTGGTCGATGATTCGATCTCGATGCGTCATGCGCTCGAAGGGGTGCTCAGCGGCGTGGGCTATGATGTTCGGCTTGCGCGTGATGGGGTCGAGGCGCTGGGGGCGATGATCGCCGACCTGCCTGATATCATGGTGCTGGACCTGGAGATGCCCAGACTCGATGGCTTCGAGCTGCTCTCGGTCATTCGGGGGAACGAGTCGCTGGCGCGGACGCCAGTCGTCATTCTGACGTCACGCGCCGCCGAGAAATATCATCGTCAGGCCATGGAGCTTGGCGTGCGCGCCTATCTGACAAAACCATGCCCAGATGAGGTGCTGATCACGACACTCCAACGAGTGCTGAGGGAGTCGCAGTAGGAATCATGAAGCAGCCAACACCCGTGACCGCGTCGAGTGGTCGTTCACAAAGCGCCCTGCCTCCCGCGCCACGCGCCCGCGTGCGTTTCCGCATTCGCGCCAGCGCGGCCATCGCTACCGGGCGAGCCGCGGGCACGATGCTGCGACGCCTTCGGCTGGGTGGCGGCACCAGTCTGCCGGGACTGGTTGCCCGCTATGTCGATCCTCATGTCACCAGGCACCTGGGCGCACAGATGCGTCGCGGCAACATTGTGGTGACCGGAACGAATGGCAAGACCACCAGCAGCGCGCTCGTCACCAGCGTGCTGCGACAGGCTGGTCTGCGCGTCTGGCGCAACCGGGAGGGATCGAACCTGGCGCGCGGCATCGCCACATCCTTGATGGCTCACGCGGCGCTCAGCGGCAAACTGCGCGAGCAGGGAGACGCTGCGGGCGTCTTCGAGGTGGATGAGGCGGCGTTTCCGCAGGTGGTCTCGGAGCTACAGCCACGCACGATTCTCGTCACCAACCTCTTTCGCGACCAGCTGGATCGTTATGGCGAGGTAGATACCGTCGCCGAGCGCTGGCGCGATGCGCTGGCGAGGTTGCCTGCCACCACCACGCTGCTGCTCAATGCCGACGATCCAGCGGTCGCGGCGCTGGCGGATGCTCGACCGGCTGGCAGCCCCGTCTTCTACTTTGGCATCGAGGATGCGCCGACATCCGAGGACGACGCGCAGCGCGTGCATGTGGTTGATACGCGCACCTGTCCCCGCTGCCGCCAGCTGCTGACCGTCACCGAGCGATTCTATAGCCACATCGGCCACTGGCGCTGCCCCGCCTGTGGGTTTGCGCGGCCGGAGCCTGCCGTGCGCGCGCGTCAGGTGAGCTTCACTGGCCTCGAGGGCTCTCGTTTCACATTGGAGACGCCGCTCGGCCAGACCGATGCTACGGTGCACTTGCCCGGCCTCTACAACGTATACAACGCGCTGGCTGCCGCGACGGCGGGTGTGGTGATGGGCGCGACGCTCCCATCCATTCACGACGCCCTGGAGCGTTTCACGCCCGCGTTTGGACGTGGCGAGCGCATCGCCATGGGCGACCGGGCTGCGTTGCTGCTGCTAGCGAAGAATCCGACCGGGCTGAACGAGGTGCTGCGGGCGCTCGGCCAGGACGAGGCCAAGCATCACCTGCTTTTCATCCTCAACGACCGCGCGGCGGATGGTGAGGACGTCTCGTGGATCTGGGACGCCGACTTCGAGCAGGTGACAGGCAAGATCGCCAGCCTGACAACCTCCGGCATACGCGCCTATGATCTCGCGCTTCGCTTCAAGTACGCCGGAGCGCCGCCGGACACCGTCGAGCCGGATATTAGCGCGGCGCTTACCGCGGCGCTGGCGCATGTGCCCGTGGGTGAGACCCTCTACATCGTTCCGACGTATACCGCGATGCTGGCTGTTCGCGGGGAGATTTCGCGGCGAGGGTATGCCCCGCGCTACTGGGAGCAGAAAGATGCCTGATTCATTCGCGGAAAATGCTGGGAATAATGAGCATAACGGTCCGACAATACGGCTCGGTCATCTCTATCCCGACCAGCTCAATATGTACGGCGACCGGGGCAATATCATCGTGCTCCGCCAGCGCTCCGCCTGGCGTGGAGTCACCTTGCAGGTGACTCCGCTAGAGATTGGCGAGCCGCTCGACCCCGATGCCTATGACATGCTGTTCATCGGCGGTGGTCAGGATAAAGAGCAGGACGAGGTCGCCCGCGATCTGCGTGAGGTGAAGGCGGACGGCTTTCTGCGCGCGGTGGAGGCCGATATGCCAGTGCTGGCGGTCTGTGGCGGCTACCAACTCCTCGCCAAATACTACCATCCCGCCGAGGGGCCAGACCTTGAGGGCATCGGCATCTTCGACGCCTGGACGATCCACAAGGGCAAGAAGGTGGCCCGCTGCATTGGCAATGTTGCCCTGGCCTGGGGCGAGAGCACGCTCATCGGCTTCGAGAATCACGGCGGCCGGACGTATCTCGGCAGCGGCGCGCAGCCGCTGGGGCGCGTATTGGCTGGCCACGGTAACAACAGCGAAGACGGGCGCGAGGGTTGTGTCTATCGCAACACCTACGGCACCTACCTCCATGGCTCGCTCTTGCCGAAAAATCCGCACTTTGCCGACCATATGCTGCGGCTGGCGCTGGACCGCCGCTATGGGGCGGGCAGCGGCCTGCGGATGCTCCCGCCGCTCGCCGACGCCGAGGAATGGCGGGCGCATGAAACGATGTTGCGCCGACTCAATGTTTCACCGCGGTCACACTATTTCGATGTAGCCCGAACGTCCTGACTTCACTGCTCTGGCAGAACTTCCGTGCCTCTTCCTCGTATCTGTTAGTAGACGCACCAGGGAGTGCTTCGATCTGGCTCTTTCGCCGAGCGGCTTTCGGTGAAAAACAGGTACCGCGGCCAGCGACCCATGGCGCCGATGGGTCGCGCGGCTCATTGGGCATGCGCCTGATCGGCGCTTCTCACTGCCACCCTATGTGTCAGGCACGCACTTTGCGGTACACGCCAGAGTATATATTCCGCGGGCTGGGAGCAGAACGGCGTTGCGCCGTTTGGCACTAACTGCTCGGTATGCAACGCCCTGACCTGTCTCTCTCCTGTGGGCCATACATGGGAGGTGTCGTCATGGGTCAGTATGAAGACTTACTGATAGATGCCTTGCTGGATTCCGGATTTACTCTGGAAGAAGCCTGTCGCCTGATTGCTCTCCAAGAGCGCTACGAGGAAGAGCATCCCTGGCAACTG
>DATBIB010000148.1:0-18334 GCA_036557205.1 Ktedonobacterales bacterium
CGGGGCAGCAACGCTTGCGCACGTCGTTTCTTTTGGTGTAGGCGTTACAGTTACACGACGTTCAACGGGCGGCTAGCTCAGCGGCAGAGCATCTGGTTTACACCCAGAGGGTCACAGGTTCAAATCCTGTGCCGCCCACCCCTTACCACCTCCAAAATGACGCCCCTCACACATGGGTCCACTGCTGTAACCCCCGGCGTAGTTGTTGACATCAAGCATACCGTGTCAGGATCGGATTACCTGAATTAAGAAAGGGAAATGCCATGCGCATCCGCCTCAGCGCGATCATCGTTTCCTTCTTCCTGCTGGCGCTTACCGTCGCGGGCTGCGGTGGTAGCTCTGGGGGCGGCTCAAGCAACGAGCTCGATATGGGCGCCGCCAGCTTCTCGCAGACCAGCATCACCCTGAGCACTGGCCAGGCGCTGCATATGGTTGATTCACAAGACTCCGGCGGCACACACATGATTTGTGTTGGCCAGAATGGGAAATGCGACTCCAACTCCAGCGGCCCCTCCGAGCTGGCTGATCCTGGCATGGCGTTCAGCCCCGGCACGACCAAAGACGTAACCTTCAGCACGGCGGGTACATACCACCTCACCTGCACCATTCACCCAAATATGAACGTCACTATCACCGTCCAGTGACGGTGGCGTGACGAGCGGGAGATATCGGACCAATTGGCGTTTTCTTGCGGGGTGGCTGCGCTGTCCGCTGGAGTCTCTCTGCTTCTCGCGGTCGGCCCCCCACCTACACCACCACATGCCCCCAAATCCGCCACCTAAGCCGTGAGACCGACCGCTGGCAGGCGACCGATGTGCTACACTGTCCCTGGCGTTCGTCGTGTTGGGTTACGCTAAAGCCGCATCCGCAACGCGCGCCTGGTAAGGAGCGCACCCGCCATGCCACACGTTGTCCTGCTCGGTGACTCGATCTTCGACAACCAGTCCTATGTCGAGCCTGGCGAGCCTGACGTCATCCGCCAGCTTCGCGCGCGACTGCCCGCCGACTGGGAGGCGACTCTCCTCGCGGTGGATGGCAGCGTCACCAAGGACATACGTTTTCAGCTTGCGCATCTGCCCACCGACGCCACCCATCTCGTCATCAGCGTCGGCGGCAATGACGCGCTGGGCGAGCTTGACGTGCTCACCAGCGATGCTAGCTCCGTGGCAGAGACGCTTACCCGTCTCGCCGCCATCCAGGACCAGTTCGAGCCGACCTATCGGCGCATGCTCGACGCCGTCCTCGCGCTCAAGCTGCCAACCGCCGTCTGCACCATCTACAATGGCAATTTCCCCGATCCCGCCTACCAGCGGATAGCCACCTTCGGCGTCACATCCTGGGACGACACGATTCTCCGCTGCGCCATCGAGCGCAGCCTTCCCGTGCTCGAGCTGCGGCTGATCTGCACCGATGCTGCCGACTATGCCAATCCCATCGAGCCATCCGCGCGCGGGGGAGACAAGATCGCCGCCGTCGTCGCCGCGCTCCTCACCATCCACGATTTCACATGCCCGCGCACCCAGGTCTACACGCTGCCCTCCACCGACACATAGCGAGCCAGAGTGGCCTATCCCGCCAGTGCTATACTCTCTGCGGAGGACATGTATGCGGAAGACCACGATGTCGCAAGGTGGCGACCCTGACACCAGCGCAGTCTATCAGGAGCTACGCCCCTTGATGTTTTCGATTGGGTACCGGATGCTGGGCAGTGCGACCGAGGCTGAGGATCTCGTCCAGGAAGCCTATCTGCGCTTTCATCGCGCCACATCGCAGGGCGAGGTGATCGAATCGCCGAAGGCCTATCTCTCCACCGTCACGACGCGCCTCGCCATTGACGCGCTGCGGTCCGCACGCGCCAGGCATGAAGCCTATGTCGGCCTCTGGCTCCCAGAGCCGCTGCTGGTCTCGACCGCCTCCGACCCGGCGGAACAGGCGGAGGTGGACGAATCGCTCTCGCTTGCCTTTCTCGTCGTGCTCCAGACGCTCTCACCGGTCGAGAGGGCTGTTTTCCTGCTCCGCGAAGTCTTCGACTACGACTACCCCGAGATCGCTAGCATCACTGGTAAGAGTGAGGACAACTGCCGCCAGATTCTCGCCCGCGCCAGGAAGCGCATCGGCTCCGGCCAACCCCGATTCACCGCGAGCACACAGGACCAACGCGAGCTGGCGACCAGGTTCTTCGCCGCGGCGGACCAAGGAAATCTCACTAGCCTCGTCAGCTTCCTCGCGGCAGATGCGACCTTCTATGGCGATGGCGGCGGCAAGGCGCAGGCATTCCCACAGCCAGTGCATGGTGGAGAGCGTGTCGCGCGGCTCTTTGCTGGCATCTTCGCCAAGGGCCACGAGCTTGCCGCCACCTGGCGATTCGCCTTCGTCAACGGGCAGCCCGGCATGCTGGCATTCGACGCCAATGGCGGCTTGATTACGGTGATGGCGCTCGACATCGCCGCCGACGGCCTGGTCAAGACGATTCGCTCCATCGTCAACCCCGACAAGATTGGCCACCTCGGATTCCCGCTCACCGAATCCGTTGGCCTCATCAAAGACAAAGACAACGGCAAGGACGACCGCAGCGACGCCTGACCTCCACTTATCCTGTGAAGCGGGTCGCATGTGGTCTGGTTGCCATCCACATACAGCGCCATGTCACAGAATTGGCGCCCATCTCGTCAAAGAGGACGCAAAGCGCCTGCAAGATCCAGGTGTAGATGGAGGTCATATCATGAAGGTATTTGTTGCTGGTGCGAATGGCGCCGTCGGAAAACCGCTGGTCTCACAGCTTATCGCCCATGGCTACGAAGTGGTTGCGATGACGCACTCGCCGAAACACGGTGATGCGCTCCGGGCGCTGGGCGCGGAGCCGGTCGTCGTCGACGCCTTCGACCGCGCCGCTCTCATCGAAGCCGTCACGCGCGCCGAGCCTGAGGTCGTGATTCATGAGCTGACGGCGCTCACGCACGCGAAGGACTACAAGCATTTCGACGACGAGTTCGCGATGACCAACCGGCTGCGCACAGAGGGCACGGACAATCTGCTGGCGGCGGCCCAGGCGGCAGGCGCGCGGCGGTTCATCATCCAGAGCTACGGCAACTGGAACTACGCGCGCGGCGGGAGCATGGCCAAGAGCGAGGATGATCCGCTCGATCCCACGCCGCCGAGCAACCAGGCAAAGTCCATCGAAGCGATACGATACCTCGAACAGGCCGTGCTGGGCACGGGTGGCATCGAAGGGGTCGCCCTGCGCTACGCCAATCTCTACGGGCCGGGAACAGGGTTCGCAGCCGATGGCGATATCGCGGCGTCGGTGCGCAAGCGCATGCTGCCGATCATCGGCAACGGCGCGGGCATCTGGTCGTTCATCCACGTGGACGACGCTGCCTCAGCCACCGTCGCGGCAATCCAGCCCGGCGTGCGCGGTATCTACAATGTCGCCGACGACGAGCCCGCGCCGGTGAGCGTCTGGCTGCCCGACCTGGCCCACGCGCTCGGCGCGAGGCCGCCGTTCCATATCCCCGTCTGGCTGGGCCGCCTGATTGTGGGCGATGTTGGCGTCTCGATGATGACGCAGATTCGCGGCGCCTCGAACGCCAAAGCCAAACGCGAGCTCGGCTGGACACCGTCCTATGCGACGTGGCGCGAAGGCTTCCGCAAGGGTCTAGGCTGATCGAAGAGTGTGGCCTCCCGTTCATCCGATGATGGGCGGGAGACACGCCAACGTCCAGTTGGGTCGGGCATCTTCATCGTAATGTACATAACAACCACGCGAGATACGAAAACGTACCTAATTCCGCGCTACCTCCGGTTTCCGGTTGACTTCTTCAGCCATACAGGCTACAAGTGGAAGGGTAAATCGTCACGCAGCGGGGCGGAGGATCGTGCGGATGCCAGATCGCGAACAGGACTTCGAGGCGCCAGAGCAGCGTCTTGAGGCATCCGCCACCGAGGAATCGGCCACCCCCTTCTCCGAGACGGGCGAGCAACTTATCCGCCGGACCCCGATGGGCTATGTGTGGAACCAGGCAGGCGCTATCTGGCTGTTTCTTTCCCTGCTCATCTTCGAGGTAGTTATCCGGCGCTCGCTGCCGAAAGGCGAGACCAACGACTTCGACCTCGTCTCGACCATCGCCAACCTCGGCTATTACATCGCCTCACTGGGCCTCGCCAGCGCCGGGACCGTGTTTCTCCCGCGCGCGCTGGCGGAGGGCGGGCCAGCGCTGGCGCTCTCGCTGGCGAACCGCCTCGCCGCCATTCGGCTCGCACTCGGCGTGATCGTCGGAGCCGCCATCATCTGGGGGCTGCCAGCGCTGAGCACGGTCATTGAAGGCGCGGGATGGCCACCGGGGAGCGCACTCGTCCACAGCTACGCGGTGCAGACAGTCCTCGACCACCGCATCGTGATCGCCGCGTATGTGCTCTGCGTTGGCATCTCGACGCTGCTGAGCAACCTGCTGATCGCGCTGGTCTATACGCGCATCGTCTTCATCATAGGGAGCCTCGGTCAGCTGCTGCTGCTGGCGCTGGCGTATGTCTTCGTCCATCCGCTCGATCAAGGCGTGGATGGCGCAATCGCGGCGCAGGCGGCGCCAGCGGCGATCACCGCCGTGATCTTCGCCTTCACCATTCGGCATGTGCTGCGGGCAAAGCCAAGCTCGAAGGGGCATCGTATGCTCAGGCCCACACTCAGGCTGGGGGTTGCCGCATGGCTGGCAGACCTGCCCAATTCATCGCTGGTGCAGCCAGTGGCGATAGGCCAACTTTCGGCGGTCGCGCCAACCGAGCTGCTCTATTTCAAGAGCACGTATCAGATGGGCGACGCGGGCGCGCGTTTCTTCACCGATGGACTCGGCGGCATCAGCATGGCGACGATGTCGGTGTCATATGAAGGTGGGCTGGGTCCCCTCGCCATCAGCTGGCGCACGGTGAGCAAGTTGCAGGTTTTGCTCGCGGTGCCGCTCATCGCCTTCTGTATCCCTCACGCCTCCTCGATCATGCGGATTTTGTTCGGGACCAGTTACGAGCAGGCGGGCCTGCTGCTGGCGGTCTTTCTCTTCCTCAATGGCCTCACACAGCTCCTCGGTGGCGCGACCCATGAATGGGCGCTCTATGTGCTCGGGCGCCAGCAATGGGTGGTGGTCTCGCGCTGGGCCACGCTGGGCATCCTGGCGCTGGCGGGCATATGGCTCATACCCCAGTTCGGCGCGCTTGGCGCGTTGCTGGCGGTGGGCATTGGCCGACTCGCCGCCCAGATATTTCTGCTGGCGCTGGCGCGCGTCTGGGTGCGCCGCCCCTATCCGATAGCATTCATCGTCAAGCTGCTGCTGTCCCTGGCGATCCCTGTGATTGTGACCATCTTCTTCCAGCCGACAGCGTTCATTGCCTCGCTGATGACGGCGATGGCCTGGATTCCCACCATCGCGCAGCCGGTCATCCAGCAGGGGCTGCTCCTCACGGTCAACCTGATTATCTTCACGGTCATCTTACTCATCTGCCTGCGCATTATCCGTCCGCTGGATGCCGAGGACGCCACGCTCTTGAACCAGGTGCCTCGATGGCTCCGCCGCGCCCTGCTGCCCTTCGCCAGCCGACGGCCCACTCGGCCGCCTGCCGCCGTCAGCGAATAGTCGAGCGCATGCACAACGTATCTGCCAAGAGCTTTTCGCATCAGAAAGGCAGCTATCCATGGCCGCATCCGCCGTCATCGACTCGCAGCCAAAGTCCCTCTCGCTCAACGATTACCCAACGAATAAGCCACATCATCTCGACCGCGACGCGATTGACACGGAGGCCAGGACGCTGGAGGCGCGGATGGCGCGCCAGCAGGAGCTGCTCTATGGCGCGGCCACAAACAGTGTGCTGATTGTCTTGCAGGGGACGGACACGGCGGGGAAAGACGGTACGATCAAGCACGTGATGAGCGCGATCAATCCCATTGGCTGCCACGCCTGGAGCTTCAAGGTTCCCACCGCCGAAGAGCTGGCTCACGACTTCCTCTGGCGCATCCACCAGCGAACACCGCGGCGCGGGATGATGGCAATCTTCAACCGTTCCCACTATGAGGACGTGCTGGTGGCGCGCGTCCACAAGCTCGTGCCGCGCGCCGTCTGGAAGGAGCGGTATGGCGAAATCAACAACTTCGAGCAAATGCTTACGCGGAACGGCGTCATCCTGCTCAAATTTTTCCTGCACATCTCCAAGGATGAGCAGAAACAACGGCTTCTGGCGCGCGAGCAGGATACCAGCAAAGCCTGGAAGCTCACCGTGGACGACTGGCGGGAGCGCGAGCACTGGGACGAGTACCTGGCGGCCTATGAAGATGCGCTGGCGCGGTGCGGTACATCCTGGGCGCCATGGTATATCGTGCCAGCCGACACGAAATGGTATCGCGATTACGTCGTCGCGCGCGCCATCGTCGAGCGACTAGAGCCGCATGAACGCGCCTGGGAGCGCACGCTGGCAGACCTGGGCAAGCAGCGGCTGCGCGATCTACGAGAGGCGCACATCCCCGAACGCAACGACAACGAGAAGAAGGGATGAAATCTACGCGACGCCGCGCTTCAGGATGTTGCCCGGTATCGCGGCGATGAGTTCGTTGGCAACGTCTGGCTTTCACCGCACCGTCTCAGGCACGCTGAACGGGCTGCGGCCAGGATTGCTGGACCTGCCTTGCGCGACCTATCTCTTCGCGGGCGAGCAGTGCGACGCCAACCAGACAGAGCACGATGCCCAGCGCGCAGATGACGAGTCCATAACTGGCTTCCCATGGGACTTCGTCCACAGAGAAATGAGGCCCGGACGCTATGGTCACCTGGATGCCACGCATGCCGATGAAGGCCATCAGCGCCACGAGCAGGCTCCAGCCAAGCGCTATAATCCAGGTAGCGCGCGTCAGGCGCGGCAGCCAGAAGGCGACGAGAACAAACAGGCCCACCACTGAGGCCAGCTCGAGCAATGGCCATGCCAATGACCCTCTCACGCCGAGGCCAGCGGTGAGCGCGTCGTAGCCATCTACCCCGCTGCATGTCCCGCGCACAAAGTGATTCAGCGAGAATTGCAGCCCGGTGCAGCCAGACGTGGCCCACGGCACGGCATACAGTCCCACTGCCCACAGGAGCGCGCCGAGTGTGAAGACGCCCGCGCACAGGCGACGGAGCGGCGCGTAGCTCATGACTGGCGCACCGCGAACGGGAGCCAGCATCTGGCCGACGGCAGATGATCGCTGTCGATAGCTGAGCACGCCAAAGGCAAGCCAGCCCAGTGCGAGACTGCCGAGCGCCAGCCAGCCTCCCACCTCGACGCTACGACTCACGACCCGCGTCTGTGGGCATACCGGGTCACCTGGGGCGCACGAGAATGGGAGAGGCATGGTCAGGGCGTGGGTGATGATGAGCAGGCACATCAGGGTGGTCAGCAGAAGCCAGGCGCCGTAGAGCACGAGCAGCCCACGGGCGGCTTGCCGCTGCCAGAGCAGTATCAGGCAGAGTACTATGCCGGTGAGCGGAAAGACATCCCACAGGAAGAGCGTTACGCGGGCGAGTGCGATGAGTGGCGTCTGGGTCAGCAGCTCGAGCAGGCCAGACCAGCCCGTAATGGGCATATCAAAGGTATTTTCCACCGAGATTGCGCCATCGTTCAAGAAAGTAAAGCGCATTGTTACCCAGGTGAGCTGCGACCCAAGGAGCAGCACAACGGCGCTTGCCAGTGGGATATATGGCGCGACACGTAACGACGTTCCCAGTCGCGAGCGTGTGAGGAGCTTTGCCTGCGTCGTGATATCACGCACGGTTGCGCGTTCCCTTCATTCGCGGACGCCTATCAGTGACCCATATGCGCGTTAGCTGTTTGGCAGAGTCGCCTTATAGCTCCATGCGCCTTTGGTGTCACATACATAGACGGAGAACGAAGGGGTCGCTGTGCTATCGCCGTTCTGGTCGAAGGCAATCGCGCCCGTCGCGCCATCGAATTTGGTCGCGGCCAGCGCGGTGGCGACCGCGGCGCGCGTTACCGTTTTGCCCGTGGCCGTCTTGATCGCCGCGATCTCGGCCATCGCCGCGTCGTAGGCGAGCGCGGTCTGCGGAAGCGCCGCCTTGCCAGAGTACGCCGACTGCCATGCCGAGACGAACGCCTTGGCTGAATCGAGATGGTCGAGGTCACTCGCGGGCAGCAGGCCGGTCGTATGGGTCGAGATCAACGCCTGCCCCACCGCATCGCTCCATCCGGGGTTATCGGCCACTGGGCCAGCGGCCAGTATCGGCGTCTGTGGCGCGCCAGAGAGCGAGAGCGTGCCGCGCAACTCAGCGCCAGCCGCCAGCCCGCCCGCATAGAACACCAGATCGGGAAACGCCTCGACGATGGCGTTGACCACTAGCTGGCCGTTATCGTTCACACCCGTCGTCAGCGATTGCTGGCCCGCGACCGCTCCGCCCTTCGCCTTCAGCTCCTTAGCGAAGGCCGCCGCCGCCGCCTTGCCAGAGGCCGTTGCGTCGTCCACGAGGAAGACAGCATGGGCCGCCAGCCCATGCGACGCGGTGGATGCGACCGCCAGATCAGCCGCCGATTTGCCGAGCGCGTCATCGGTGGGCGCCAGGCGGAAGAAGGTGAGCGGTTTGCCCGAAGGATGAATCTTGTCGTACGGCACACCCTCCGCCTCCGCCGATGCGGACTGCGTGAGGCCGGGCAGTGTGGTCGTCGGGCTGATGGTCGCGACGCCCGCCGCCGCGATTTCCGGCAGGTAGGCAACGGCCGTATCGCTGCTATACGGGCCGACGATGCCGACCACTTCGGGATTGGAAAGCGCCGTCGCGAGCTGGCTCTCGCGCAGCGCGCTGGCCTCGTCGATATGCTGGACGACCAGCGAATAGCCATTGCTGAGCGAGCCGTTTTGCTTGACCGCCAGGTCTACCGCCTGCTGCAATGCCTGCCCGACGGCGGCGTCTGGCCCGCTGGTGGGGAAAATCGTCACCAGCGCAAGGGTCTTATCATCCCCGCCACCGCCAAGGCTGCACGCGGAAGCGAAAAGACTGAGACAGAGCAGCACGAGCAGCAATGGGGCGAGATGCCGCGGGCGGCGAGGCGCAACAGTCACCGGGGATACGCTCCTTTATCTCGGCCGTTATCGTTATGTCGGTCGTGTCGGATATCTCGGTCGTCCGCGCCGATGGTACGTCAAAGTCAGCCATTAGCTACTACGGATCAGGCGACGCGGCTTCTCACACGCCATCACGCGCTACTCATACGAGATGAAGAGTGGCTGCGGATAGACCTGCATCACCTGCGCGGGCGTCTGCAAGGGATTGTCGCCCGCCCCCGCGCCGGGGTACTGGAAGAAGAGCTTATAGCCGCCATATTGAATCATGTCTTTCTGCACGAACACCTGATAGTCATAGAGCTTGTCCGACGTTGCTCCGAAGCCATCAGACTGCAAGACCACAGAGACATCGGGATTGATCTTGATCTTGTCCTTGTTGGTGAGCACCGCATAGTTCCATTGGTGAATCACCAGCACTTTGCGCGGCAGGTGGTTTTGCAGCGAGATATTGGCCAGCGTATCAATCGTCCAGTTGATCTCGGTGGCGTCCATCCAGCCCAGACAGCAGGGATAGCCCTGCGCCATCGCATAGCCCTGGGGCGTGTTCGGGAAATGGAACTCGGTATCCAGCGCCAGCTCGACAAAGGGATACTTCGTCAGATACTTCATCAGGTTGCTGTTCACCGCGTCGGCCACCGGCTGGACGCCAAGCTGGAGATCGAAGAAGAGCAGCAGATTGTGCTTCTGGCAATAGTCCACATACGCCTGGAGCGTGGCATCGTCGGCCCACGACGCGCAGAACTTGGGAAATGCATAGCACGGCTGGATGACATTGATCACCAGATCGATCCCCAGCTTGACGGGATGAGTGGGATCGAGCTTGGCGTATTGATTGCCGAGATCCTGCAACTGTGGCAGATAGCTATTGAGCATATCGAGGTTGGAGGCTGGCCCGTTGAAGGTGACGCCGCCGACGATGCCGTAGACCGCGACGATGCGGTTGGTCGGCAGCGGCGCGCCCTCGGCGGGATCGAATGGCTTGCTCGATTGCCAGGTGGCGATGGCGAGGGACGCGGCGTTCCCCTTCGACGTATTGCTGGCGCCCGCGCTCGACAGTGGAGCGCAACTGGCCAACACGAGGACGAGTGCGAACGCCATGAGCACGTACGCACTGAGCCGTGGCATTATCGCGCCCCGCGCCCTATCCTTCACCCGCCATCCGCGCATGCTCACCACCTGCTCAACCATCCTGACCACGCGGCAACTGCCTGCCCACTGCTCAGATTCCTAAGCCTACCAGTCTAAACGAACGACGGTCAAGAAAGGATAGCCCAAACAGCGGCGCGGGTGTGAGCGAATACCAGAGACCGCACGCATGCTCGTGCCTGCCCTACGGCGTCGCAGTGGCCCCTGGTGTCGCCGATGCCCCGCCGCCGACGTGGATGCTCGTGTCGTTGAAGGCGGTCAACGTCACCACCGTCTCCTGCGTATCGAGATAGGTGACCTGCACCGTATCGCCGGGCTGCACCAGCGGCAGCTCCGGGCTGAGCGCGAGGCCCGCCTTGAAGATGCGCGACTGGCCGTCCAGCAGCATCGAGTAGACCGTCGTGCCGCGCTCGGTCGCCGCGTTGATGCGCGTCACGCGGCCAGTGATCGTCACCGGCTTGCCTGTCGGCGTCGGCGCGCTCCCCTGCACGTTGTTGTCGGCCAGCCACTGCGCGTACTGCGCCAGCGCCTCCGACTTGGTGGACGCCATGATGACATTCGCGCCGTTGAGGTGCCGTGCATCGACAATGCCCACCGCCTGGAAGCTGCCGCCGTAGTCGTTCTTTTGCACGAAGGTCGCCACCCACGTCGGCTCGTTGTAAATCTGGTAGAGCTGGACCGCGCCAACATCGTAGTTGCGGATATTGTTCGGATTCGACTGAAAGGTGGACTCCACATTGTTGGTCGCGCCAAGCCCGTTGAGCGGATAGAAGCGGCCCGTCATATCTCTGGTGTCGAAGAGCATGACGCCCGTGCTGGAGTTGTCGCTGCCGTTATTCGAGGTCATCGGCTCCAGCCAGACCGGCTGATCCACCTGATTGTAGACCAGTTCGGGCGTATCGGTGGCCGGAACCTGCTGGCCCGCGCCCGACGGATTGAACCACGGCGCGCTCTCATACTTGCCCCACCACGTCAGGTAGTCGTCCACGGCCGCCGCCGGGATGATGCGATCAACCCACGACGGTACTTTGTCGAGCGCATAGGGCGTGATGCTGCCGCTCTGCGGGTCCACCAGCAACACCTGCTTCACCACCTCGCCCGAAAAGCCGCGCGTCGGCTGCATCAGCGAGATCGTGAAGTAGGGCGTGCCGTCGTCGTTCACCTCTAGCGTCGGGTCGGCCAGGTCACCGTTGGTGTAGCCGCTGAGATAAACGTGGCGAAGCAGATCCTGGTTGAGGATGGCATCGGGCAGGTAACGCAGATGATAGCCCGTCTTGAGCTGCGGCGGCGTGTTGGGGTCTTCAGCGTCCACCTGCACATAGCCGGGCGTTTCCCAGCGCCCCACGTTCGCCCAGACGTTGTTATAGACCAGCGGCGCGATCCAGTAGAGGTGGCCCTTCACCGACTGAAGGGTATACTCCTCCTGGTTGGTGTGATAGAGCGAGCCGAGGTTCTGGCCATTGCCCGCCAGCACCTGCTGGCCGAGGTACGAGGCGACGCCCTGCGTCACCAGCACGATATGGTTGACGTCGGTTGGCGGCAGCGGCGTGGACGATGGCTCCTTCACCACGGTTGGAATGTGGGCGAGCGCTTTGGCGTTGCCATCGAACCAGGTGGTGCTGATGGTAATCAGGCTATTCACCACCAGCACGACGATCAGCGCCACGGCAATCGCCGCCGCACCAGCCAGCGGACTCGCCGGAACGCCGGTTGCGGCGGGCGGATTCTGGTCCACCACGCGGAAAGACGACTGGCGCCGACCACGCGGTGAGCCGCGTAGTGTGATCGAACTGGGGAACGTGCCGGTATTGATACGATGGGTGAAGTCATTGATGGCCGCGCGCGCGCGGTCTACGCCACCACCGAAGAGCGCGAAGACACCCGTGAGCAGCAGCGGCCAGATCAGCCACTGGCCACCCCAGTACGGCCCGGTGATGGCAGGCTCGGCCAGGTAGAGAATCAGCAGATTGAGGATGAAGGCGAAGATCCACAGCCGCAGCGCCCAGAATGCCAGCGCGCGCGGCGACGCCTTCGCTCGGCGCCCAAACAGCAGCGCCAGCCCCACCATGATAGCGGCCACGATAGTCGCGCCGAGCACGGCCAACCAGAATATGACCATTCTATCGCCCCCAACACGCCCACACAATGCACATCCACAGCCTGAATAGTATACGCCTGAGCGGGACGGCAGGGTAGAGGATAGCGCGAATGAATGGCTAGAGTATGACGGCACGACCACCCTCTCCCCCAAAAGGGAGGGAAGCCAGATTGGTAGCCGAAGACCGCACTGTTCACCTGGTCCCTCCCCTCGTAGGGGAGGGTGGCCGAAGGCCGGGAGAGGTCCGCGCCAGCCGCCCTATTCTCCCGCACCGTTCCCGTCGGCGTTGCGGACCACCTCGCCCTCGACGACGCGACCGGGCAGCGGCATGTGGCCGTTCTGGGCGACGGGGGCGGGCGACTCGCCCGGCGTCACCACCGGCACCGAGCCGAGCGCGGCGACGGCGACTTCATCCAGCGCGGGCGCCTCCGCCTGATTGATGAGCGCCAGAATCTCGTCGCTCTCCAGCTCCTCGCGTTCGAGCAGCGCCTCGGCCACGGCGATGACCGCCGCACTGTGGCGTTCCAGCAGCGCCCGCACGTCCGTATACGCCTGGCGCAGCAACGCCTCGACCTCGCGCCGCGTGATCGGGTCGGTGTAGATGCGCTCAGGCGCCATCGTCGCCGAGGCGGAGAAGAACTCGTCCCCCATGCCCCAGTGGGCGATGTAGTGGAAGGCAAGCTCCGTCGCCCGGTGCAGGTCACCGCCCACGCCGTTGAGCCGCGTATGCAGGAATAGCTCCTCCGACGCGCGGCTCGCCAGCAGCGTCTCCATCTCGGCGAAAACCTCGTCCGCCGACTGCGTGACGATCTCCTCCAGTGGCTTGTAGGCGACGAACGCCTCGCCGTTAGAACCCAGGCGCTTGGCAATCGTCGCGTGCGAGACGCGGTAGCGCGACACCAGCTTCACCTGCGCCACCGCGTGGCCCGCCTCGTGATACGAGAGGCGGCGCTTCTCCAGCATCGAGAGCGTGCGCGGGTAGCGGATGCCGTGCTCGTGCGTCTCGCGCGCCTCGCAGATATCCTGATAGGTGATGGTCTGACGGCCATCGAAGTGGGCGATGACCACCGCCTCATTGATGACGTGCTTGATGGCGACCGGCGTGTAGCCCACCATATCCGTCACCAGCTTCTGCACCGAGATATCCTCATGATGCACCCGCTCCAGATAGTACTCGATGACCTCGCCGCGGTTGGCGTCGCTCGGCGCCGTCACGATGATCTTGCGGTCGAAGCGTCCTGGACGGAGCAGCGCCGCGTCCAGCGAGTCGGGGATGTTGGTCGCGCCGACAGTCAGCACCGGCTCGCGCTGGCTGCGCCCATGATACAGGCCCACCATACGCAGCAGCTTCTTCCACCATGAGTGGTCCATCGGCGGCGGGTCCATCTGCATTAGCAGCTCGTTCAGGCCGCCGCTGCCGCCCATCATGCCCATCATGCCGCCGCCCATCGCGAAGCCGCCCTGGCCCGCGCCGCCGCGCGCCATGCCAATCGCGTCAAACTCGTCCATGAAGAGGATGCAGCCGCCATACTCGCGGGCATAGCGGCGCGCCTTGCGATAGAGGTTCTTGATCATCAGCACGTCCATGCCAATGAACATCGCCCGGAAGCTGGCGGCGCTGGCATAGGCAAACGGCACGCCCGACTCGGTGCTGATGCACTGCGCCAGATAGCTCTTGCCGGTGCCGGGAGGGCCAACCAGCAGCAGCCCGCGGCTGATCTCGCCGCCCATCTCCTTGAAGCCCTTGACACCGCGCATCAGGATGACGATCCGCCGCGCCGCTTCGAGCACCTCCGGGTTGCCCTTGTAGTCGTCGAAGCTGACGCCGCTCTCGCCGGGCATCACCCAGTAGATGCGCGGGCGGCCCAGGAACCAGAAGAGCGCGATGAACTGGATCAGGATGAAGAAGATCAGCAGGCCAGTCTGCAGGACGAACGCCAGAATGGTGCCGGGCTGGGGCGCGGAGACCTGCGGCAGAATGTTGGTAATGGTATACCAGGCGATCACGAGCAGCAGCAGCACCAGCCACCATTTATGGCGCAGGAAGCGGCCAAAATCATCCAGCGAGCGGTCTATCGATTTATCGAGGTCTTTGTTGGTTGTGTTGCCAGCCATTGCGAGTACCCTCCGCGTTCTGTCGAAGCTATGTCAGCGGGAATGCGACAATCGCGCCTCACCCCTCATGCCCTCAAGCCTGGGTAATATCCTGAAACGAGAGGATCTGACCGGTAGGATCGGTCTTGAAGTACCAGGTGAGGATGTAGCGCTGTGTCGTGTCATGGGCAATGACCTCGACGGTGTAGGTCGCGGTGCCATCGGGGAACTGGAAGCTGCCGGCAACAACGTACTCGTCGAACTTCAGCCCCTGCGTGCGGAAGCTATCGAGCGTCTGTTGGAGGTCGGCCTCGGTGCTGCCTTGCAGCTGAAAGGCTGACTTCAGGTCCGAGCTCATGCCGTTCCAGAGTTCCTGCGCGTTATAGATCTTCGTGCCGTGGAGCCAGAGCACCACGCCGTTGGAGAGCGGTATCTGCGCGCCGTTGACGACGGTGAAGGGCGTATCAGGGACGTTGAGGCTGCCGGCGCCAGTCGAGCCGCTGCTGGCTGTTTGCGGGCGCTCGGGGTTCAGCGCGCGATAGGTCAGCACGCCGCCGGTCACCATTGCCGCGACCGCCAGCAGCGCAATCAGGCTGATGATGCGGTGGCGGTTGATCAACGACCCCACCAGATAAATGCCTTTGAGCAGCTGGTGAATCGGCCACTTGACGACCCGCCAGAAGCGGGATGGCTTCTTCAGCGGCTCGGCGGTGTAGGTCGGCGGTGGGGGCGCGTCGTGCACGGGAGCGACATCAGCTGGTGGCTGTGGCTCCTGCGATGAGGGCGGCAGAAGAATCTGGCTCATGGGCCAACCTCCCGGAAGTGCTGGCCCGCGCCACTGCGGGACAGATACGCCTCGATGCGTTGACGTTGGCTACGCGAATCGGTGTATCACATCGCATCTATTGGGGTACTACACCCCGCGCTATGCTTCTGGACGGATGAGCTGTTGAGCGGACACCTCATTTACCGAGTTTGGGCGGCATTGTATGCCGTAGCAGGCGGCGCGTCAACAAGGATGCGCCGGTTATCCTTTCCTCTGGGAAGCATTGACGGCATCTGACGCCCCGCGTACACTGGCATTCCAGGCTTGTCTGCCTCCATGTAATGCGTATGAAGATGTAGACGAAGGACACCCTATGATGATTACGACAACCGATACACCGCGCATTGCCTTTGGCATCCGCGTCCCCATGCGCGATGGTGTCACCCTCGCCGCCGATGTCTATCTCCCGCCGCTGGGCGCGGGTGAAAGCGACCGCTGGCCCATCATCCTCAACCGCACGCCGTATCTCAAGTCCAACGAGGCGTTCCTTGAGACGGCCCGCTACTATACAGGCCAAGGATACGCGCTGGTCGCGATGGATGTGCGCGGGCGCGGCGACTCCGACGGCATCTTCGTCCCCTACGTCAACGACGGCCCCGACGGCTACGACGCTATCGAGTGGCTGGCCGCGCAGCCGTGGTCAACCGGCGCTATTGGCACGATTGGCGGCTCGTATCCCGGCTGCATTCAGTGGCTGACGGCGCTGGAGCAGCCGCCGCACCTGCGCGCGATGATCGTCGCGGTGACGCCCTCCGACCCCTTCGTCGAGAACCCGACGGGGGAGCACAGCCCGATGGATATGTGCTGGCTGCACTTCGTCAGCGGGCGCACGCTTCAGCCGATGGCTGCCGTCAACTGGGAGCAGGTCTACACTCACCTGCCACTGCTGACGATGGACGAGCGCGCCGGGCAGACCAACGCGCACTGGCGGAACGACCTCGCCCATCCTCAGCTCGACGACTACTGGCAGCCGCGTCGCTATCAGCACGCTTTCGAGCGCGTCAGCGTGCCGACGCTGCATGTCTCCGGCTGGTACGACGACGAGCAGATCGGCACGCCGCTCAATTTCATCGGCATGACCAGCCGTGGCGCGACCCCCGAAGCGCGCGCCAGCCAGCGGCTCTTGATGGGGCCGTGGGGCCACCAGATCAATACCAAATCGAAGCTCGGCGAGGTGGACTTTGGCCCGCAGGCGCTGATCGACCTGCGCGGCGAGCACGTGCGCTGGTTCGATCGCTGGCTGAAAGAGGAAAAGGCAAGCGACAGCAGCGCGGATGCCTCGCCCGCCGAGGAGAAGGCCGACGCGCCAGTGCGCATCTTCGTGATGGGCGCGAACGAGTGGCGCGACGAGCGGGAGTGGCCGCTGGCGCGCACCCAGTGGACGCGCTACTACCTGCATAGTGGCGGGCAGGCGAACAGCCGTTTCGGCGATGGCGCGCTCTCGCCCACATCCCCGGACGCCGAGCCGACCGACGGCTACCGCTACGACCCAGCGCGCCCGGTCCCCTTCCTGACGGAGCCGACCTCGTCGCAGATCGGCGGCCCCGACGACTACGCAGCGGTCGAGCGGCGCGACGATGTGCTGGTCTATGTGACGGAGCCGCTGGCCGCAGATGTGGAGGTCGTTGGGCCAATCTCCGTCGAGCTGTATGCGGCATCTTCAGCGCCCGACACTGACTTCACCGCGCTGCTGGCCGATGTCTGGCCGACGGGCTTCGTGCAGCGGCTCTGCGACGGCATCGTGCGGGCGCGCTTCCGCGAGGGGATGGAGGCGCCGACGCTGATCGAGCCGGGGAAGATTTATCGCTACACCATCGACTGCTGGCATACGGCGCAGGTCTTCAAGGCGGGCCACCGCATCGGCCTGATGCTCTCGTCGAGCGCATTCCCTAAGTTCGCGCGCAACCTGAACACCGGCGCGTCGCTGGGCATGACGAGCGAGATGGCGGTGGCCGAGCAGGTGATCTATCACGACGCGGAGCACCCCTCGGCGCTGATTCTGCCGATTATTCCGAGGGAGTAGGGACGGACCTCTCCCCCAGCTCCTCCCTTTTAGGGAGGGGAGGCAGAACGCGGCTTCCGCGAGAGGCGAACGGGCGCGGGACGTGGTACACCAGGTTCGCGGCATGAATGCCGCGGCTAGGAGCGCTCGCCATCTAGCGGCCAGCCGCCGTGGTTCTCGATGACTTCGTCTATCGCGGCCATCAGGCGGATGGTCTCGGCGAGGGCGGCGACGGTCCGCTGGTAGTGGGTGAGGTCGTCGTAGGTGAGCGTGCGGCCCTTGCGGTCTTTCAGCCACTTCTCGCAGACCTGATAGCCGCCGACGTGGAACTCCCACACCTCTGGCGGCACGCCCTCGAAGTATTGGCTGGCGTTGATCCAGACGCGGCCAGCCCTCTCCCCCGGCCCCTCCCCTAAAGAGGGAGGGGAGCCAGAATCACCCTCGCCTGGCGCGGTATAGCGCACCTTCTCCACGGTATCGTCGCCCTTTGCAGGATAGCGCGTGATGGCGGGCGCGTGGCGCTCCATCAGATGCAGCTTCACCAGTTGATCGCCCAGGTGGCAGAGGGACCAGAAGAGGTCGGCGTCGCGGGTGAGCGGCAGCCGGGGGAAGTCGGTCTTGAGGAACTCGGCGTAGCGCTCGCGGTATTCGGGCGAGTGGAAGATAGCGTACATGTAGTCGAAGACATCTTCCGGGCCGAAGGTTCCCGCCTCGCGGCTGCCCTTGCCATCGGCCACCCATTCCAGCCCTATCCGCGCACTGATGTCGTCAACGAATCCCTGTGTGAGATTGGGGCTGCGACCACCCGGCGTATTGGGCAACGGGTGCGCCTCATCCCACAGACTAGCTTTGGACGTGTCGGGATAGAGGTAGAGTGGGAAGAATGTCACATTGTCCAAAGGTGAAACGCTGTCCTTGTCCACAATGGAATTGGCAGCAAAGAAGCTAACTAACCCGATGTGCGAGTTTTCATGAGGCAACCACGTGAGCGAGCTGCAAGGGTGGGTTGCCAAGATCGACGTTGAGCAGGACGGCCAAGGTATGCATCAGCACTTTGCGCAGCAAGCGGCTACACAGGTGCCA
>DATBIB010000149.1:0-29885 GCA_036557205.1 Ktedonobacterales bacterium
GTGGTGAACCCGACGCTGTCGGACCTGGTGGGGGGGACGCAGACGGTGACGCTGGGGGATGAGGAGGCGCGCAGGCGGGGGACGCAGAAGACGGTGGTCGAGCGCAAAGCTCCCCCCACCTTCGATGTGTTGGTTGAGCAGCGTAGCTGGCGTGAGGTCGTCGTCGTCGCCGATGTAGCGGGCGCAGTGGACGACATCCTGCGCGGCAATGCGCTGACCGCCGAGCGCCGGACCCTGGACGATCACGGCAACGTGCGCAGTGAGGCGGTCCATCTGGACGAGGACGAGGAGACGATCCCGCGTGAGGGCGCCCGCCGTAATCTGGCGCGTGGCCGGGGCAGCCAGTCGGGCTGGGAGCAGTTCGGCGAGCGCACCTATAGCAGCGAGGCGTGGTGGGACGAGCGCTCGGCCAGCGACGAGGGTGAGGGCGAGGCGGACTACGACGTGATGGCAGAGGAGCCAACCGGAACCACTGGCCCGTCGAGCAGCACGAGCAACATTCACGCGCTGCGCCCGACTGGCCGGAAGCTGCGTATCTATCCCTTTGGCATCAGTCGCGAGCGGCTGGAGCAGGCGGGCAGGCATCTGCGCGTGCCGCTGGAGATCAGCGGCGACCAGCGGCTCGCCGATGCGGTCATCACCTCGCGCAACTATTACCGCCGCCAGGCGGAACGGCTCTGGGACGGCGAGGGCGAGCGCAAGCCGGTCTACATCCTGCGCACCAACACGGTCGCGCAGATCGAGCAGTGCCTCTCGCGCCTCTTCGATCAGCGCCGCAGCCAGTCACACTATTCCAGTGGCGCGCGTAACAATCCGACGATGGACGCGATGCAGGAGGCGGAGGACGCTGTTCATAAGCTGCTGACCGCCCACATGCCGCATGCCGATCTCGCGCCGCAGAACGCCTATGTGCGGCGGCTCCAGCACCGGATCGCTGAGCGCTACAACCTGGAGTCGCGCAGCTACGGCAAGGAGCCGAACCGCCGCGTGAAAATCTTCTCACGCTAGGCGGATCTCCTCTAGCCCCCTCTTCACGTCGGAGAGGGGGCTTTTTCTGCTCCTGTTACCCCGCTACGTGGCGATGGGATACGCCAGGGACTATACTTCAGGAAGGATAGCGCGCCCCTCCAGCGGTACGTTGGCATGAAGGGACGAATCAGCCTGGAGGGGGAGTTGGATATGCAAGGTGTTCCATCGGATGAGGCGGAGAGAGTCACGGTGCAGGATGGGCCGGAGCAGGTGATCCCTGGCGTCTGGCGCATCCCTGTCCCGCTGCCGTTCGCGCTGAAGTCGGCCAACATCTACCTGATCGACGATGGCCCCGGCCAGCGCATCCTGATCGATAGCGGGCTGGGGCTGCCCGCCGACGAGCAGGCGCTGCGGGCGGGGCTGGCCGCGGCGGGCGTCGCGCTCGAAGACCTCTCGGCGCTCATCCTCACCCATGCGCACCCCGACCACATAGGCCTCTCCGGCCTCATCCACGAGACGTCCCATATTCCCATCCATATACTCGAAGGCGAGGCGGCGCAGATCAGCGCCGTCTGGGGCGAGGCGAGCGGCGAGCTGCTGCTACGGCTGGACGAGATGTACCGCGTCAATGGCATGCCCGATGAGATTCGCGCGGGCAGCCAGAAAGCGGGCCTGTCGCTACGCAAAGTGCTGCGTTTGCCGCCAACCGACGCCATCACCACCCTGCGCGACGGGCAGCGGCTCGAACTGGGCAATCACAGCTACGAGGTCATCTGGACGCCCGGCCACTCGGACCACCATCTCTGTCTGCTGCGCGACGACAGCCTCTTCATCGCGGGTGACCACATCCTGCCACATATCACGCCCAATATCGGCCTCTATGTCGGGGCGCGCCCGAATCCGCTCTCCGACTACTTTGGCGCTTTGCGGCGCGTGGAGCCGCTGGCGGCGGGACTGGTCTTGCCGGGGCACGGGCGGCCGTTCGAGGGGCTTGCCGAGCGGGCGGTGGGCTTGCGCGCGCACCACGACGAGCGGAGCGAATCCGTCTACGATATCGTCGCGGGCGAGCGCGATGGGCTGAACGCCTATGGCGTCGCGGGGAGGCTCTTTGGCGAGCGCCTGCGCAGCTTCGACGACTGGCGCTTCGCCGTCGCCGAGACCCTCGCTCACCTCGAATACCTCCGCCTCGCGGGCCATATCGAGCGCGCTGCCCAGGACGGATTGCTCACCTATAGCGCATAGCGCCATCTGCCTCCACCTGCCCACAGCTCAGCCATATTCCAGCGACCAGACGCTTCGACATGGCCGGGAGCCTGTAGAATAGCCGTCGATTTAAGCTACAATGGAGCGGTAATTTCGCCGCGAGATAGCGAGAATGCGCTAAACGCTGGCTGGAAGCGACTTTGGTACCGAGCTGAATAGGAAATTGGTACTTACGTTCATATTGCACAGTTTGTGAGTTTTTCAGCGTTTTTCGGCATTTGCGATATTCCATGCGCTTTGGCGCGGAAAGTGGCAAAAACCCTGAATTTAAGCCGGTTTGGAACAGGTGGTCAGGTCCGCGCAAACGCCCTAAAATCATCATGTTGCGAATCGAAACGCCGTTCATAGCTGTCTGCACGGTTGTCGCAACCCTTGTCCTGTGCTATATTTGCGGCTGGCGAGCTAGTGAGAGCCTGGATATGGACCGGCGCTAAGCCAGTTCGCCACGATGGAGTTTGAGCGCCGACGTTCGGCGCGCTCGCACCAAAGGAGCACCTGACATGCCAGTAGGTCGCCAGGAACTGATCAAGCGCGTAGCAACCAAGACGAACAAGAGCGTCAAGGAGAGCACAGTCTTTGTCAATGGCACCCTCGAGTCCATTCGCGAGGCCCTGCAGTCCGGTGACGCGGTCCGCCTGGTTGGGTTTGGCGTGTTCTCGGTCAAAGACACCGCCCCCAGCGTTCGTGTCAACCCGCAGACTCGCCAGAAGATCAATGTGCCCGCCCGCAAGCGCGTGAAGTTCACCCCAGGCAAAGACCTGAACGACGCCGTCGCGGTTCATGCCCCCGCTGCGAAGGGCAAGAAGTAGTCGCGGCCTGCCAGGTGTTCCCCATCTGGCGGGCACGCACGGTAGAGGCCCGCGGCGTTGTTGGCTGCGGGCCTCTCCTCATTTCCCTCCCAAACTTCCATCACAGCGCCAGGCGCTGGCTCGACTGGCTATGCGTCGGCGTCCGCGGTGTCGGGGAGGGTGTTGTAGTCCCTGCCGGGGCGCAGTTGCCTGCGGTAGAGCGAGATGCTTTGCGTGACATGCATCCCGGCGTGGGTATAGAGTTGTGGCGCGTTGCTCGGGCTGCCCGCATCAACGCTAAGCTCCACGATGGCTATGCCCCGGCGGTAGCACGCGCCAAAAGCTGCCCGCAGCATGGCGAGCGCCAGCCCGCGACGTCGCCATGGGCGCTTCACGCCGACGCCGCCGACCCATCCGGCGCCGCTGCCGGGCACGTTCCGCGCGAGACAGGTGCCCACGATCTCGCCGCTCGCCTCGTCCTCGGCCAAATACCATAGCTCAGGATCCTGCCGCTCGTTCTCGGTAAACGCCAGCCAGCGCTCGAAGTCGCCCTCTGGACGACCGCGCAAGTCATGAAACGCCTCTTCGACCGCCTCGAAGGTGGCGCGCTCGTCCTGACCCGGCACAAACGTCCGCAGGCGCAGGCCTTCAATCCGCTCAGGCGCGGGCGGCGGCTCATCCATCTCGATGCGCATCACGTAGATGGTGTGCGCATAGGAGTACCCAAGCGCTTCTATCAGGGCGCAGGCGGCCTCATTGCGGGTATTGATGTAGTGCTGAGTAGTGACCTGCGCGTCGGCTGGGGCGCGCTCCATACGACTGCGAATCCACGCCTCGCCCCAGCGCGTGAGAAATGTGCCCAACCCGCGGTGGGTGTGCTCAGGATGCACGCCGCCATAGGTGGAAACCTGAATGTAGCGGCGGTTGAAGACATCCGCGTGCGCCACCAGGCTGCCACCCGGCGCGAAGACTAGCAGGCTATCCTCGGCGAGATTCTCACCCGCCCAGTCGTTCAGTTGCTCCTCGGCGGTCGTGACCGATGTGTCGTCCTCAGCCGCCTGGTACGCGCTCCGTAGTCGTGCCACCACCTCCGCATCGTCGAGCGTGGCCGCCCGCGCGCTGTAGCCGGCTGGCAGCGTTACGCCGTTCATTGTATCCGTTGATCCCATAGTCCTTGTCGTTCCCTCCGTTGTAGCGGCTCGTCCTGGCGCGCGAATGCGCCTGCCGCCAGAGTGTATCCAATCGGCAGGCGCGAGCGCCACCAAGATTTCTGCTCAGCTATTTCCAAAGGGGGATTTCCGCGCAAACAGCGCAAACGTTCAGAGCGCGTGTATGACCTGCTGACCCCACGGCGGGACCAGCGCGACGATGACGGCAATGTCAACCGCCAGCGCGCCGATCATACTGCCGACTGGCCAACTGCTGACCCATGGCAGGATCGTCACCAGCGAGATCGCGGCTGCGGCGACCGTAGCCATGGGCCACCAGGGCTGCTGCGTCACCAGCCCGATTGCGCCAGCCACAAAGCCGAGTAGCGCGACCAATCCAAGCAGGCCGAACGCCTGCCCGACCGGGCTACCGACCGTCATGCCGCCGGAGAATATCCAGGGTGCACTCGAAAAGCCCGCCTTCTGCGATGTCCACGCAGCCATGAACGGCATGATGTGGCCGATGCCATGGACCAGCAGGATGATGGCGACGAAATAGCGTAACATCTGCCTGTTCCCTTTCTATGCTGGTGGCCAGGATGCTTTCTGGGTTGTCCGCGCCGAGGTGGTCGCGTCCCGGCGTAGGCAGCGGAAATAGAGGACCGCTGGAATCGCCGCGATGACCGCGAGCGCCGCAAAGATGGGCGTCATCATCGCAGATTGCGTCGGGTCGCTCAGATGTCCGAAGAGCTGGTCAGTCGCCACGCTGATTGCCTCGATTACCCCGTAGACGAGGAACAGTCCGGCCAGCGCGTAGCCCCATGCCCTTCGCTGCCAGAGCCAGGCCGCCGCGAGTATCGTCAGCGGAAAGCCCGCCGCGAAATCCACGACCTGGATTGGGTTGGTCAGCATCATCGTCCCGTCCAGGCTCGCGGGCGCCGTGTTGTTTACCAGCGCGGGCACGATGTCGCGCAGCCAGGTCAGCGCAAAGAGCGCCGTCGTGATCAGCAGGTAGAGGGCGATGGTGCGTATCGGCAGATGCTCGGTGAAGTGGGCGCGCAGGCTGGCGACATCCACCGCCATGAGCAGCGCCACCAGCGACCAGAGCGCCAGCGAGAGCACCGCGATGTAGACCAGAAAGAGTGGATTGAAGGCGACGGAGAACGCGAAGAACAGCGCGTTATAAAGAATGTAAGCGAGCGCGCCAAGCCACACGATCTGCGCCCGCAACGAGCCACGCGCCGTCAGCGCCATGGCGATCACCAGCGCTGGAATCGCGACCACCAGGATGACGAGATCGGTGCCGCGCGCATTGCCAGCGGTCACGGCGGTATCGCGAAACACCTTGGGGTAGAATACGCCGATGGCCGAGGCTATCAGCGTCATCATCGCAAGCAAGCCGGAGAGCCAGTAGGCGAGAGTGAAGCGGCGATGGCGACGCGCTGTTCTCCGCGCCACGGTATCTTGCGCACGACCAGG
The DNA here is from genome assembly GCA_036557205.1 of Ktedonobacterales bacterium. Lineage (GTDB taxonomy): Bacteria > Chloroflexota > Ktedonobacteria > Ktedonobacterales > JADMIN01 > DAHUXT01. The sequence goes on from DATBIB010000149.1 coordinate 5,648, forward strand.
GGCGGCTGGCGGCGCTTCCGGCCTGGTGGGGAGTGTGGTTTTGGTTTGTAACGATGCCATAGCGATGACGCTCCTTCCCGATGGCAAAGCAATGCCAGGATTTCACTCATCCATCTGGCATCCTACCGTGAAGGCATCACCGGGGCGTCACAGCAGCGCGGGCGACATCACGATTCCGGCACAGAGCAAGAGGAGCGCGGATCGCGCATCAGGGACAGGGATAGAGCGCACCGCCTTCCACCGAAACGACCTGTGGTGAGGCCGCTATGCGCACCAGTTCATCCCAGGCCGGGTAGAACATATTTAGGCTGTGCGATGCGGCGAAGGCGGCTAGTTGCTCGGCGGCCGACGGCGGGACATTGCTGCGCGGCTCATCACACGTCCAGGGATAGACATGTCCTCGCAGAATAGCGGTTGCCTGGTCATAGGTGGTATCGGCGGTGAAGATGACGGTGGCAGACAGTGGCATATCGTTCGCCGAGGCGTTGTGGATATGCGACAATGCGTCCGCCGCCGACCGCGTCGAGGCCGGGACGGTGGTTGGCGTTGGGCCATGGAGCGTAGCAGGCGCCACCGTCCCAGGCGCGCACGCCGCCAGCAACACCAGCCATAGAAGCAGCGCCGTCGCCAGCAGCGCCTGTCTCCGACCCATTCTCCATGCCATACCCCTACACCCTCCAGCGGTAGGATCATCATGCCTCGTGTGATATGGCAACGCCTGCTTACCAGGACGGCGCACCCGCCCGCGAAGTTCCCACTCTCGCATTGCGCCCGCCCGAAACTGGCGGTATCTGGTGCGGCGACGAGTTGGAAACGCCTACCGTTCCCCGCGCCCTTCGGGGGTGAGGCTGCTGCTGTGGATGGCGATGAGCTCGCCGGGGTCGGGCAACGTGCGCACCTCAACACGCACGACCCACTTCACCCACTGGAATCCCCGGCGGTCCGGCGCCACCAGCCGGAGCGGCGCGCCGTGGTCGTGGCTGAGTGGCTCTCCGCTCACATGGGTTGCCAGCAGCGCCGCCCGCGCCTCCTCCAGCGGCAGACTCCAGCGATAGCCCGTCACCGAGACGAAGCTCACCCAGGCAGCGCCGGGTGATAGCGTCACGCCGCCGAGCAGGCGCCCGACACGCATGCCGCCCCAGCGTTGCGTGCTATAGAAGCCGCCGGTACAGTCGAGCGTCGCCACCAGTTCATCGCCCGCCGATGCCATCTCGTCGTAGCCGAACGAGCGCGGCTCGGCCACCGCGCCATCGATCCGCAGCCGCCAGGTCGTGGGAGATATTGGCCGCGGCGCATCGGCTACCCAGCTCGTCGCGGGGAAGACGTTTCCGGCGTAGCTCTCGGCCTCGCGCGACCCGGTGAAGCGGCGGCGCCAGCCAGGAGTATTCAGTACGCGCTCGATCACCTGCTGCGCGGGCCAGAGAACAACCGCGCCGCCAAGGAGCAGCCCGCCACGTAGCATTTGGCGCCGTCCGCGCACATCACGCCGCCGCAGTGGTTTCGCCCGCGCCAGCATATGCGACGCAATCAGCGCGGTGAGCGCGAAGCCGAGCAGAATGTGCCAGTTGAGCAGGCCCCAGTCGAGGAAATAGAGCGTCCCGCCGACCACCCACACGATGCCAGTGCCGAGCGCCAGCGCCACGATGGCCACTGCCAGCGCGCCCAGCGCAGTGCGCCGATCCCAGAGTCGCGGACGGGCCAGCCGTGGCAACACCCGTCGCAGCTTGCCCCAGAGCAGCAGCGCCAGCCAGAGGCCCGCCGCGCCATGCGCCGCGAAGATCAGCCATTCCTCGGGGCGCCCGCTGACGAGACTGACGACGCCGGTTACGAAGGCCAGCGCGCCCGCCAGCGCCAGGCTCCAGTCAGTCAGTCGTGGCGACATGGGTCCGCCTCGCTCTCGTCCCGCTTCATCGGTATCTACTAGCGAGAACTACACTGCCAATTTACACCCGTGGCCGTAATACGATCCCCACCGCCTCATACATCCGCCCGAAGCTGGTGGCGTCTGGCGCGGAGACCAGCCACTCCCACGTGCGTGGCGCGCCAACCAGCTGGAAGCGCGCCGCCAGGTCGTCGGGGATGGTGAGCACATCATCGGGCAGCACCGTCAGCGTTTCACGTGGATCGCGCGCGTGCGGCCCGCTCTTCGGCGGCAGCAGGTGGCCGGTGCGGTCGCTGGCGAGAATCGCGGCGCCCTCTGGGGCGAGCAGTCCGGCCAGCAGTGAGAGATGCGCCAGCGCGATGCGCCGACGGAACGCCTGCGTCGCCTGTCGGTAGCGTGCCTGCGTCTCGCGCAGATCAACCGCGTCGGGCGCGTAGAGCGAGAGTGTATCCACCACGTCCAGCAGCGGCAGGCTGTAGAGTTGCGTCAGCGCCAGATCGCTGAAGACGAAGCCGTAGCCCTGTGCAATCAGTCCGGGCAACTCCGGCGGGTCAGGTATGGTGCAGCGCTCCAGGCAGGACGCCGCGGCCTCCAGCGGAGCCGTCGCGCCGAGCCGGGCAAGGTCGCGCCAGGGCTGCGCGCGTAGCTCGCTGGCCAGCGCATCGCTCACCCCGCCGGTGATATCGGCTTGGAGCAGGTCCACCCGGCCTCGCAGTGAGGCGGTTAGCTCATCGCGGGCGCGGGTCATCCCCGGCACATCGACATCCACCAGCAGCACGTGCTCGAAGCTGCGCGCAATCCGCTCCAGCGGCGCCTCGGTACACGCGCCCGCCCCCAGCACGACCGCCCGCGATGGCCCACCCGCCGAGCGCACTGCCAACGCCTCTTCCACCAGCGCCGCGACCGCTTGCAGGTGCGCCGGACTGTGGCGCCGATACCACGTGCGCCGCTCCGGCCCCTGCGTCCGCGGATTCTCCTCCGCCAGTCGCGCGATCCGCATAATACGCCTCTCCTTCCCTGCAACAATTGTAGCTGCTGCGCGAACCACGCCGCTCGTAGTGAACTAGCCGCGGCATTCATGTCGCGAAGGTGGCCATCACCCCACCCGCCATTCGAGACAGTTTGCGGCCAATACGGCGATTGAGAAGGTACCGGCGGGCGCTTTCAGACAGGATTGGCTCGTATAATGGGTAAGCGCATCGCGTCTTCAACGTGCGCCGCGCCAAAGATTACCAGCGGGGAGCGTCAGCGTGCAGCGTCAAACAGCGCGGCCATCGACCGCCAGCAGCCAGCAGAACGGCAACGGCAGCCGGGCCGATCACAGCGATCACAGCGACCACAGCCCGATTCGCCAGCAATATCTCAGCGTCAAGCGGCAGCATCCCGACGCCATCGTCTTCTTTCGTATGGGCGACTTCTATGAGATGTTCGACGGCGACGCCGAGCTGGCCGCGCGCGAGCTGGAGCTGACGCTGACCCGGCGCGACTGGGGACGCGGCGAGCGCACCGCCATGGCAGGTGTGCCACACCACGCCGCGCAGGGCTACATCGCGCGGCTGGTCGGCAAAGGCTACCGCGTCGCCGTCTGCGAGCAGGTGAGCGACCCCGCGCTCTCGAAGGGGCTGGTCGAGCGCGAGGTGATCCGCGTCGTCACCCCCGGCGCCATTGTCGATCCCGCTATGCTGGCCGCCAAGCGCAACAACTACCTCGCCGCCGCCGTCATCAGCCGCGATGCCGTCGGCCTCGCCTACACCGACATCACCACTGGCGAGTTCGCCTGCACCCAGTTTGCCGCCGCCCAGCCGGAGGTCGCGCTCAACCAGGAGCTTGCCCGCGTTCAGCCCGCCGAGATGTTGATCGAGGCGGCTGCCCCGCGCCGGATGACACTGCCACGGACCTCACCCCCCAGCCTCCTCTCCCGCGAGGAGAGGGGGAGCCAGACACAGCCGGAGAGGTACGAGGACGACTCCGACACCCTGGCGGCGCGGCTGACCGATTTCATCGCTTCTGGTTCCCCTCTCCCTGTGGGGGAGGGGTCCACCGTCGTCACGCCCTTCGACGCGCGCAACTTCCGCGAGGATGTCGCCCGCGACGTCTTGCGCGCGCAGTTCGGCGTCGCCTCGCTCGAAGCGTTCGGCTGCGAGCGGCTGCCGTTGGCCGTGCGGGCGGCGGGGGCCGTCATCGCCTACCTGCGCGAGGTCCAGCGCGACACCCTGCCCCAGATCACCGCGCTGGAAACCTACAGCGCCAGCGGCTTCATGACGCTCGACGCCCACACCCGCCGCAACCTCGAACTCTTCGAGAGCGGGCGCAGTGGCGGCGTCAAAGGCTCGCTGCTCTGGGTGCTGGACGCCACCGCGACGCCGATGGGTGGGCGGCTGCTGCGCCGCTGGCTGGCCGAACCGCTGCTCGATCTGGAGCGGCTGCGTCGGCGGCAGGATGCGGTGGCCGCTGGCGCCAGTGATATCGCCCTCCGCGCCCGCCTGATGCCCCTGCTGGCCCGCGTTGGCGACCTGGAGCGGCTCATCAATCGCGTCGTGCAGCGGATTGCCATGCCGCGCGACCTGGTAGCGCTGGCGCAGGGACTCGCCGCCGTCGACGAGTTGGCCGTCTCGGCGCAATCGCTGCCGGATGGGCTGGCGGTGGTCGCGCACTCGCTCCAGCCGCTGCCTGAACTTCACGCGCTGATCGAGCGGGCGCTGGTGGATGAGCCACCGGCGACGCTGGGCGATGGCGGATTCATCCGCGCGGGCTACTCCGAGGAACTGGATACCCTGCTCGACGCCTCGCGCAATGGCCGCCAGTGGGTCGCCGATCTGGAACGCCGCGAGCGCGAACGGTCCGGCATCTCCACCCTGCGGGTCGGCTATAACAAGGTCTTTGGCTACTACCTGGAGGTCACCAACTCGCAGCTTTCGCGCGTTCCCGCCGACTATATCCGCAAGCAGACTCTGACGACTGGCGAGCGCTTCATCACGCCGGACCTGAAGGAGTACGAGGCGCTGATCCTCAACGCGCAGGAGAAGAGCGCCAGGCTGGAGCAAGAGCTGTTCGCCGCGCTGCGGAGCGAGATCGCGGCGCGCTGGGGCGAGGCGGCGCTGCGGACGGCGCGCATCCTGGCCGAGCTGGACGTGCTGCTGGCGCTGGCGGAGGTGGCCTCGCGCCAGAACTATTGCCGCCCCGAGCTGGACGAGAGCGACACGATCCACATCGTCGCGGGCCGTCATCCGGTGGTGGAGGCGAGCCAGCGCGAGATCGCCTTCGTCCCCAACGATACCCAGCTTGCCACCGGCGACGCGCAGATTCTGCTGCTGACCGGGCCGAACATGGCGGGCAAATCGACGTATCTGCGGCAGGTGGCGCTGATTACGCTGCTGGCGCAGATCGGCTCGTTCGTCCCGGCGGAGGCGGCGCGCATCGGGCTGGTGGACCGCATCTTCACCCGTATCGGCGCGCAGGACGACCTGGCGACGGGCCAGAGCACGTTTATGGTGGAGATGGTGGAGACGGCGAATATCCTGCACCACGCCACCGCGCGCAGCCTGGTCATCCTCGACGAGATCGGCCGCGGCACCAGCACCTACGACGGGCTGGCCATCGCCCGCGCCATCGTCGAATACCTGCACAACAACAAGCGCTGCGGCGCGAAGACGCTCTTCGCCACCCACTACCATGAGCTGGTGGAGGTGACGCGGATGCTGCCGCGCGTGCGCGCCTATAACGTCGCGGTGGCCGAGGAGGAGGGTCACGTCGTCTTCCTGCGCAAGATCGTCCCTGGCGGCGCGGACAAGAGCTATGGCATCCACGTGGCGCAGCTGGCGGGGATCCCGCGCCAGGTGGTGCGCCGCGCCGAAGAGGTGCTGGAGGACCTGGAGAAGAAGGGCGACGCGCGCTCCCGCCGCAAGGCGATGCGCGAGACGATGCCGACGGTGATGCCGCAGGCGCTGCAACTGACGCTCTTCGCCGCCGAGCCGGACCCGCTACTCGAAGAGTTGAAGGCGCTGGCGATTGACGAGTTGACTCCACTCGAAGCCATCAGCCGCCTCTATGAGTTGCAGCGCCGGGCACGCGAGGGGTGACGCCGGGCGAGGTGGGTGGTGGGGCGAGTTCGCGGCATTCATGCCGCGGCTAATCCCGACTCAGGCGATCAGTCGGTAGGAGACGGTATCTCCGAGTTGCCGCTGAAGCAATACGATTACTTGATGGACGCCAGCCGCTACTCCCTGTACACCGCGCTAGACCGCGCCCGCGCCACCGACGCCTGGGTCGAGCTGTATCTACGGCGGCGGGAGTGAGGTGGACTCTGGATCTTCCGCTTCGATGCAGGTGTTCGCTCGGTGTGTCTGCATGCAGATCGGTGCGCGAGGCGAGCACGCCGCGATGGTCTTTTCGCCTGGTTTCTGGCATACTGGATAAATCAGTTGACGCGCTGGGGACGAGCCGAGACCTGCATAGCCGAACGCCCCGGTGGCTGACATACTCCAGCGAGCCCCAAAGAGAAAGGAGCCCGCGATGACCGCGCCGTTCTCTCCTAACCTGCCTACTCCGCCCTCCCCAGCACGACCGCCTTCGGTTGAGCGCTCAGGCAACAACCTGGCCATTGGCATCCTGACGGGGCTCATGATGCTCGGTGTGCTCATCTTGCTCGGCCTTGCACTCGCCGGGCTGATCTGGACGCCGTGGCAGACGTTTTCGCCGGAGACGAGTCCGGCTGGCGTGCTGGCTGAGCACGGTTTCAACCTGATTGTAGGCGTACTCGTCGCCATTCCCGTGGCGGTGGTGACGCTCCTCTGCGGCCATGCAGCCCTGCTGCTTGTTCGACGCAACGCGCGCACGCGGCCTGATAGCAAGAATCCCGGGAGGGCCATCGTGACGATGGTGCTGGTGGCTGGATTGGTCGTGGCGTATTTGGCTCTGGCCATGCAAATCTACTTCGCCGTTACCGTCAAACTCACGGATTAAGCAGGCGCCGACCGCGCGGCTGCACTGAGAGGACATCGGCGCAAGGTTGAACAGGCGAGCTGTGCTGGGCCGCGCCCGCGCCACCGACACCTGGGTCGAGCTGTATCTCCGGCGGCGGGAGGGATAGATATGCGCGCGCAGAGTAGCGTGGTATAGCACAAATGTCCTATTGTATCCTATGGAGCGCTGTGTATCACTGAGAGGTGGCTAGTCGATTAGCCTCGTGAACATGCTAGCTGTGGGAGAGCCAGCCGCGTAGTTTATGAACGGGAAACGTCTATGACATTCAAAGGGGTAGTGATTTCACTGCTGGTTCTGACTATCACCGCATATGTAGTGCGGCCCGTAGTGACGCAGTTGGTGAACGAATTGTTCTAGAAGCGACGGAGCTTCCGCATGCACTGGCGTCTAACACCAGTATGAGCGCCTACCCGCACTGTGACGAGGTAGGCGCTTGTTGTTTGCCTCGTGGCTACTCTTCCTCTTGTTCTTCCTCGTCCAGTAGCTCGGGCAGATCAACCACTGTGGATTCGGGCATACTCCATAACCCCGGCATCGTAGGCTGCACGCTGACCCGCTCGGCAGGTTTGAATTGCACCGGGCGCGGTGGAATCTCGAAATTGCGCCCGTTGAGCAGGTCTTCGATGGTGCGAATCTGGATGCGCGGCCAACGGTGGTCACGTTTCGGCCCCGGCCAGAGATCAGATGTGTAGAATCCCGCGCTGGCAGCCTCCTCCAACATATCGCGTGTAGGCTTCTCCAGACAGATATAGAGGCCAAGCGCTGCTTTCTCTCGTTCAAGCACACCCTTGAGGTCGCGGATATGCGATGACGTCACATGACCGCTCTTCACCTGAACAATGACTGTCTCGCGCCGCCGATTCGAGCCATCCAGGAACGAGATGACGCCGTCAATTCCTTTGTCAGCGCCCTTCTTCTGCTCGTGCTGCTCTTGCGGTACTGCCTCCAGCAATGAGACCGCCCAATACTGGAATTGGTAGCGGTTCAAGAGTGCAAGTTGCTGCGCCCCGCTCACATCCCTCGGCTCACCATCCACTACATAGCCATGGTTCGGTTCCAGATCGAACATCGACTTCAGACGGCTCTTCATAAGCGAGACGGCCAGATGGGTGATGTCGATACCAATCCACTGGCGGTCGAGCTTCTGCGCGGCGCAGATCGCCGTGCCGCAACCGCAGAACGGGTCGAGCACGACGTCGCCGGAATCAGATGAGGTTTCTATGATTCTTGCAAGGAGACCGATGGGTTTCTGCGTTTCGTATCCGAGCTTTTCAGGCTCGCCTTCAAGATACTTCACATCTTCGTCAATACATTCGTCTGACCCGTAGAGTACTCCTCGAGTATTAGGCTGGTACGCCCAAACATCCTGATACGGGACGCCGTCTCCCAGGTATTGTTTGTACATAGGCTGGCCGCCTACCTTTTTAGGGAAGACAATATATCCCAACTCATTGAGTGCTTCGAGCTGCTCATGGCTGGACATACCAGCGCCGTCGTTCGGCAGGAAGGGCCGAAGTGATTTTGGAACTGCCCAATGTCTACCTGCCTCAGTTGGATTAAAGCCTCGCCATGCTTCGCCGCTTTCTCCGTGTCGGATTCCAGGTCCAGTCAAATAGTTCGTCTGGAATATCCCATGCCCATCCTGATACTTGAAGCGGTCGCCTATATATGCTCTTGTATAGGGACGAACGCCGGGATGAAAGGTGAAATCATCAGACTTCGTATAAAAGAGAATGGTGTCGTGGATCGGGCCGTACTGACGCGTTGTCTTGTTATGAGTATTTGTTCGTCGCCAAATGATTTCGCTCCTGAAGTGTTCCGGCCCAAAGATGGTGTCCAGCACGATTTTGAGGTAATGGCTTGCAGTGGGGTCGCAGTGCAGGTAGAGTGAGCCGGTCGGCTTGAGCACGCGGTGCAGCTCGATGAGGCGCTGGGTCATCATCACCAGGTAGGCTGTCAGGTCATTACGTCCAATGAAATACACCATCGCGTCGAGCATCGAGGCGATACCAGGCGCGGCGCGCGTCAGTACCTCCTCGCGGGCGCGCTCAGCCGCATCACTCCAGTGCCACGTATCCGTGAACGCTTGAATCTGCGCTGGAGAGAGTTGTCCCGACTGGTCCTTGAACAGAACATTATAGTCAGCGTTCGAGTTGAACGGTGGGTCGAGATAGACGAGGTCTACCGAGGCTGTCGGGATTTTGTGGCGCAGAATATCGAGATTATCTCCGAAGTAGAGCGTGTTCTCCATCGATTCCCTCCCGGTCGTATCGTGAGGCATGTAAATACAGCTGATGATCGCCTCTTGCGCTGCTCATTATCGCAGTGAGATGCACACAAGGCAAGAGGGCGCAGAGGGGAAATCTTGCGCGTACGCGTTCGCATCGCGTACCGGCCATCATCAACACAAATCAACAAAATTGCCCTTGATTATCTACATAACGCCGGTTATTATTGATTTATATTGATTGCAGCGACGCAATCAGGCGCAATCAGGCGCAGTCCGCCCGAAGGGAGCGTATCTCATGCCATCCGTGCCCGACCTGCCATCTATGCCCACCATTCCCGATCCCGAGGAGCCTGAGTATTTCATCGAAGACTTCCCGCGCGACGCCTTCCCCGCCTACACCTGGACCGAGCGGCCCGCGACGCTCCCCGCCGAGGTCTGGACGACAGAGACTACCCACCGCGACGGCCAGCAGGGCGGCCTGCCCCTCACCACCGAGCAGTCCCTCGCCATCTACGACATCCAGTGCCGCTTCACCGGCGACTCCGGCGCCATTCGCCAGGCCGAGTTCTTCGTCTATCGTCCCTCGGATCGGGCTGCCCTCGAAGGCGCGCTCGAACGCTACCACGGCGGCGCGCCCATCGAGCCGACCACCTGGATTCGCGCCACCGCCAGCGATGTCGAGCTGATTCGCAGCCTCGGCGTGCGCGAGACGGGCATGCTCGCCTCCGCCTCCGACTACCACACCTTCCACAAGTTCACTCCCGGCGGGCGCAACCAGGCCGCTCAGACGTATCTCAAGGCCGTCCAGACCGCGCTCGACGCCGGCATCCGCCCCCGGCTTCATCTGGAGGACGCCACCCGCGCGCCGATGGACTTCATGCGCCCGTTCGTCGCGGCGGTGATGGAATTGTGTGCGCCGTATGGCGAGGCAATGCGCCCCAAGTTCCGCGTCTGCGACACGATGGGCCTCGGCCTGCCGTATGACGACGTCGCCTTGCCACGCAGCGTCTCCCGGCTGATTCGCGCCCTGCGTGACCTGGGGCTGGAGGCGTCCGATCTGGAGTTCCATCCGCATAACGATACCCATCTGGTCGTGGCCAACTGCCTCGCGGCGATTCGCGCGGGTTGCGCCGTCGTCAATGGCACGCTGCTGGGCAAGGGCGAGCGCACCGGCAACGCGCCGCTAGAGGGCGTGCTGCTGCATGTATTGGGGATGGGCTACTATTCTGAGAGGAAGCCCGACTTCACCGCGCTCAACGAGCTTGCTGACCTCTACGCCGCGATGAACGAGCCGATCCCGCCGAAGTATCCGCTCTATGGCCGCGACGCTCACCGCACCCGCGCCGGGGTCCACGCCGACGGACTGAACAAGTTTTGGTGGATGTATGCGCCGTTCAACGTGCCGGAGCTGCTGGGCCGCCCGCTGGAGGTCTCGCTGACCAAAGATAGCGGCGTCGCGGGCCTCATCTTCGTGCTGCGCCAGCGCCTGGGCCTCGATCTCGCCAAGGATGACCCACGGCTGCGCGAGGTCTACGCCTGGCTGATGGACGAGTTCGACCACGGCCGCCAGACCAGCGTCGAGTGGGAGGAGCTGGCGCCCATCGTCGCCCGCGCCTTCGGCCAGCGCGAGGTGGCGTAGAGTCGCGGGGCGGTTAATGCGGTTTTACAAAATCGGAGGGGCACGCCAGGGGGCTGGCGACGAAAGTCGCGCCTAAGAGCCTACGGCTGCAAAGGCCGCCTGCGCGGCCTCCAGAGCACGGGTTGCTGTCTCTCGTCTCTGGAGCCTGCGAAGGCAGGCTTTGCGGGCGCGCTTGCGCGTCCCTTAGGCGCGGATTTATCCGCCTGCTGAATCGCGGGGAGGGGTTCTCCTATCCCTCCCGTGCCAGCGGCTCAAGCTCCGCCAGCGTGCGCTCGATCAGTTCGACCGCCATACCCAGCGTCTCGGCGTCGAAGGCGAAGCGGATGCCCGCCGCGCTATACATCTCCGGCAGCGAGACCGTCCCGCCGACCGCCAGCGCCCGCCGGTAGGCTGCCACCGCGCCCGCCTGGTCCTTGATCGCGTTGGCCCAAAGCTGCACCGCGCCCAGCTGCGCCATCCCATACTCGATGTAGTAGAACGGCGTCTGGAAGACGTGGCCCTGGCCGTGCCAGAGCGTGCGCTTCTCCTGCTCCAGCCCGCTCCAGTCCCAATCTGGCCGGAAGCGGTCGGAGAGCGTCACCCAGTAGTCGTCGCAGCGCTCGATGTCCGCCGCCTCGTCCTGGTGTTCGTACATCCAGAGCTGCAGGCCGTCGATCATCGCCATGTAGGGCCAGAACGAGATCACCCCCGCCAGATTCTCGGCACGGGCGCGGGCCGCCTGCGCCTCGGTGTAGAAGCCGCCGTACTCCTGCGCCAGATAGGGCGAGGCCAGTAGCTCCATCCCCATCGAGGCGACCTCGGCAAACTCCGCGGGCAGCATCTCTTCCTGCCGCTGCTGTAGATACGGCAAGATCGCCATCTCGAAGCTGTTGAACGCATGGCCGCCCTCATGCAGCAGCGTCTGCACGTCGTCATGCGTGCCGGCCCCATTCATAAAGATGAAGGGACGGCGGATGACGTTATAGCAGAGCGAGTAGCCGCCGGGCGCTTTGTTCTTGCGGCTGTCGAGGTCGAGCAGCTTCTCCGCGCGCATCATCTCGAAGTACTGGCCGAACTGCGGGTCAACGTGGCTGAAGACGGCGCTGGTCTTCGCCTCCAGTTCCTCGATGGTCTGGTACGGGCGCAGCGCGGGCTTCCCCGTCGGGTCAACGTCTACGTCCCACGGGCGTAGCGTCGGCACGCCCAGTTGCTCGCGCCGCCGGGCGTTCAGCCGGACGACGGCGGGCACGATCACCTCGGCGATGGCGTCGTGGAAGCGCTTGGCGTCGTCGGGGGTGTAGTCGTAGCGGTAGAGCTGCTGCCAGCGATAGTCGCGATAGTTGGGGTAGCCCGCGTTGGTCGCCGCCTGCGCGCGCAAGCCCGTCATCCGCCGCCAGAGGTCGCCGAGCTGCGGGGTATCCTGGATGATGCGCCCGCGTATGGCGCGATAGGCGCGCTCGCGGCGGGCGCGGTCGGGATCGAGCAGGGCGGGCCGCACGCGCGAGAGCGGTACCTCCTCACCCTCCCAGCTGACGGTACGCGCGCCGGTAATGCCGTCGTATTCGAGGTCGAGCTTGCGCAGGTCGGCCAGCAGGGGATTGTTCTCCTCACGGTAGAGCGCGGCGTCGGTGCGAAGCTTGCGCAGCGGCATCGCGAAGCCCGCTGGCTCCAACCCGCTCGCCAGTAGCTTTTCTTTCAGGCGCTGCTCGGCGTCCGCCGCCGGTGGCCGGATATGATCCAGGAAGGCGGTATAGCGGTCCTGCAACTCAGTATCGGCGGTGTTGACGGTGGTGGCTATGCTGTACCAGGTGTTCAACTCGTCCATCAGCGAAGCGATGCGCGTCCAGTCGAGCAGCCAGGAATCCACCGTCTCGGCGCTCAACGGGCGCGACTCCAGGTCTGCGTAGTACGGCGCGATCTGCTCCCACGTCCAGGAGGCGAACTCCTGGCTGGTCGCGGGCAGCGCGGGCAATGTCTCGAACATGCTCACCTCTTGCTCTCTGGGATTGCTGGGTTACGATGTTACAGGAAGTCACAGCGAGCGGCTCTCCTGACCCTTCTCCTACGTGGGAGAAGCCAGACAGAAGAAATCCCATGGATATTGTAGCGGTTGGCAGATGGGAGCTACGCTCAGATTTCTGTGGGAGCTTATCCCCGACATTGATAGGAGGAAGCCGTAATCGCTTATCCCCTCTTGACAGGCTAACTCAGTTCCGGTATAAATAGCTATGGACTTAGTACAATAACATGATAGGCTAGTGCAGTGATTCTGTTTCATTTGGATACGCATTCGGGAGTCGCACCATACCTGCAACTAGTTCAGCAGGTCAAGCAGGCGTTGCGCTTAGGGCTGTTACAGGTGGGCGACCAGCTGCCGACTGTGCGCGAGGTCGTGGAGAAGCTGGCGATCAATCCCAATACCGTCCTCAAGGCCTACCGCGAACTGGAGCATGATGGCTTGATTGCTAGCCGTCCAGGTCAGGGGACGTTTGTGGTGCGAACGCTAGCGGGCGCATCACTGGCTAGCCATGCTGCTCTGCGGCGTAGCCTTGGCCGCTGGCTTCGGAGCGCGCGTGAGGCTGGGCTGGATGAGGAGAGCATTCTGGCGCTCTTTCTGGCGACTTTCCGCGAAGGTCAGAACCAGGACGAGGAAAAGGAAGACGAGGAAATGGCATGAATGCTGCGCTGGAGACGGCTGGTCTAGGTAAGCGCTACGGGCGTAATCAGGCATTGCGTGACTGCTCCTTAATGCTCCCTGTTGGGCGCGTAGCGGCGCTGGTGGGGCCGAACGGCGCGGGCAAGACGACACTCCTTCACCTGGCTGTCGGTCTGCTACGGCCCACCGCAGGCAGCGTCAGCGTCTTCGGCTCCTCACCGAGCACTCACCCCAGAGATGTGTTGCCGCAGATTGGCTTCGTTGCCCAGGATCATCCACTCTACCGCAGTTTCACTGTGGGCGACATGCTAACGATGGGACGCAAGCTAAATCCTCGCTGGGAGCAGTCCATCGCCACCAGACGGCTCACTCAATTGGGCATCCCCCTTGACCGACGGATAGATAAACTCTCTGGAGGCCAGCATGCGCAGGTGGCTCTGGCGATGGTGCTGGCCAAGCGCGCGCAGTTCATTCTGCTGGATGAGCCACTCGCAAGCCTGGATCCGTTGGCTCGCCGCGATTTTTTGCGGGCATTGATGGACGCCACGGCAGAGCATGGGCTGACGGTGCTGCTCTCGTCGCATATCATCGCCGACCTGGAACGTGTCTGTGACTACCTCATTATCCTGGCGGGCGGGCGCGTGCAGATTGCCGATGGCATTGATGAGATCACGCGATCACATAAGCTGCTGGTTGGGCCACGAACTGACCAGGCAGCAATCGCCAGTATCCATGAGGTGATCGAGGCGAACCATTCTGATCGACAGACGACGCTGCTGGTGCGCGTCAACGGGCACATCTTCGACTCATCCTGGCAGGCGCATGACGTAACGCTGGAAGATATTGTGCTGGCATATCTGGGCCGGTCTCCAGATGAGTCGCAGATGGGACAAGCGGCCCACCAGGAAGAGGGTTTCGTTCCGCAGCGGGCAAAAAGTGTCGAGGAGGCAAGGCGATGATCTGGCTCACCTGGCGTCAACATCGAACGACGATCATCATTACCTCGCTCTTATTGGCGGGAATGGTGGCATTCATCGCCATCGTCGGTCAGCAAATGCACCAGGAGGCGCAACTGCTGGCTTCTTCCACGTGTGAACGTCCAGGGGGCTGTCCAACTATCGACGATGCGCGGACTATCGCAATCACCCAGTTCCATACTGTCACGCTGAGCTTGTTGGCGGTTCCGGCGCTTTTTGGGGTCTTCGTCGGTGCGCCGTTGGTTGCGCGTGAATATGAGCAGCAGACCTACAAGACGGCCTGGACGCAGAGTATCTCACGGAATCGCTGGCTCGTCATGCAGATAGCGTTGCTCTTTGTGGGTGTGCTGGCGGTCAGCGGCATCCTCTCGGCGCTGGTCGACTGGGCGGACAGCGCGACACAGGACCAACGCTACACCACTTGGGCGTTCGATCTGAGCGCGATTGTTCCCGTCAGCTATGCCGCATTTGCGCTCGCGCTGGGCATAGCCGCTGGGGCGCTCTTGCAGCGTACCTTACCGGCGATTGGCGTCGCGCTTGCAGGCTACCTCGCTGTCCGCGTCCCCATTGCATCGTTGCTGCGTGTGCATTATCTGCCGCCGCTGATGACAATACAAGATCTCGTCAATCCCCAGCTCCAGCGCTCAGCAGGACCAAATGGGGATACGGACTGGTTCCTGGAAACGGGCTTCATACAGGGAGGACACAAATATCCTGGTGGTATTACTTCGCCCTCGTACTGCCCGGACCCAACCACACTGCAGCAGCAGCAGCAATGGAATGTGTGCATGAAAGCACACGGTTGGTCACTCTACACTATCTATCAGCCGGCAGACCGCTTTTGGCTGTTCCAGAGCATCGAGAGCGCGATCTTCCTCGGATTGGCCGCAGCCCTGCTGGCGCTGACGATCTGGTGGGTGAGGAGACGACTCGTATGATCTGGCCTGGATCAGATGCATGGCAGTGGGAGAACCCTCCTGAGCAGCATCGTGTCTGTCCAACTCAATGCGTACTCAGGAGGTTCAGTCTACTTGCTATCTCAGTTCCTGGGATTACTGTGTGTCCAGACGCATGATCCCAACACTACGACGTTGCTGCGTTGCGTCAGGCTGGATACCACACTCAATCATTGAGCGTTGCAACATTGACGACAATAGAGTTGTCGAAAACAGTGCAGTGGGAGCCGTCCCACACCACCTGCTGGTAGGAGTGTCCCGCAGAACCATTGTGCTGAGGGTTCCAACTGTAACTATTGGTTCCAACGTAAATGCATCCCCGTTGTCCCTCCCATCCGTTGTACCTGTCCGAGCCCCAGTAACTGGCGAACGGGCTCGCGTTCCCCTGGAGATGACTATTGTAGACGTAGATCGTACAGTCGGTGTTCGTGTTCCACGAGACCGTCGAGTAATACTTGTTAGTCTTGCCTGACTCGGACCAATTCCAGTTGCCTCCGGCGGTCTGTTGGCGCTGGGCGCATGAAGCCAACGGGCTGGTAGGTTTACTAGCCGCTGATGGCTGCATGCGGGCGATTGTCTCCGCCACCAGTGCGTCTATCTGTTTACCTGCTTGCGTTTGTTGGGCCTGCGAACTCGCAGCTGAAGGCATCACTACGTATGCTTCGTGCTTCGCGACAGCCTCGGATTGCGGCACGTGGAGGACAGCCACGATTGTGCCAGCAGGGCAATGGATCACGGTACGGGTTTGATGCGCTTGCCCGACGAGATTGCGGGAGGCGAGGGTCCGTGTACAATTACTCGGCGTTATGTCGCGTACCACAACAACTGTGGCGTTCTGTGCGGGTGCCGCCTGGCTACCTGCTGGGGCAGCAAGCGCGGTTCCCCCCTGGGCAAGAAAAATGCTCAGGAGACCCATAATACCGACTGTCAGAAAGCCGCGCAAGGGCAGACGTTTGAATATGCTCATGTGGCTACTCCTTGTCATTGTTGATCCTCTCGATACGTTGAAGAAAGTCCGCTTCCCTCACACATCAACTGTCATTGCATGAGTGGCTGAGATCATGGCCTCCTTTCCTGGTGTGATTTCCGCTCACATGCTAGACGTATAGCGGAAATCGTGACATATCGCTGGCCAAGCAACTGAACCGTTGCTTGCATTGATGAGTCTATACCCAAGATTCAGCCGAGGGAAGTAGCGCCATGCAACGATGCACAGCGCAACGTTGCGCCAGGATTCATACCTCCCAGAGTTCATCGTCGTCTTTGGAGCATGATTGCTGATGCCCTCTGTCCGAACGTCTAGAAAGGGAGGGAACACAAGGGAACACAGGCGATATGTGAGATGCGCGATTAGCCGCTCTAGATTGTGGGTGATCGCATGAGGATGAGCTGCGTGTGAGTCTTTGCTCAAGGAGATAAGTATGAACGTGTTGCAACAGACGGTAGCCTGGCAGGATTTTGGGCCTTTCTTACGTAAACTTCGGCAACGGCGCGGCATCTCGCAGGAAAATCTTGCCCTTATGTTGGGTTGTCATCGCACCTACATCTGGCGGCTGGAACATGGGCGCAATTGTCCTAGCAGCATCTTCTTACACAATCTCAAATTGACGTGTGATCTTGCGCCTGCGGAGGTCGTCATCTTCAATCAGTTTGAACAGTTGCGCTAACAGACAATGGAAGTCGTTAGCAAGGGGAAGCAGCCAGTTCCAGGGCGGCGAAGACACCCTGGACGATCTCGCGAATGAAGCGCTCTTTGCTATGTGAGAGCGCCGTTGCGTCGCGCCTCCTGGGTATTGCACCCGTCACGACTCCCTGCTTCCCGTCAGATTTCTATGCGATTCGGCCTGCCACCGAAGCGCTATGTTACCGCGCGCCCGCCGCTGGTGTGTATGGGGGTGAACGATGTGCAACTGGTTCGTTCCCATAGTGTGAGCGCGATGGTGGCAATGGTACGTTGCGCGCTGGAAAGGCACAGACCGCATGATCCCAGTACGATGGGCGGCGCCAGGGACAGGGCCGTCTCCCGCGCGACCTCTGCCGCGCATATCCCTCGCCGCGCTCTTCAGGCTGCTCTTCGCGATGGGCGCGCTCTCCGGCGATACTTCGGCGTCATCCACATCACCCACATCGCAAGAATCGTCTGGAATCATCAGCGCGAGCGTGGATGCCTTCGAGGCGTTCTTCTGGCGATACGAGCGCGATATTCTCGGCTATCTCTGGCGGCTGACCGGCGATGAGCAGACAGCGTACGATCTCAGCCAGGAGACGTTCGTGCGCGCCTGGCAACGCTTCGAGACGCTGCAACACTACGAGCAGCCGCGCGCCTGGCTTTTTCGCGTCGCCAGCAACCTCGGCATCAACCACCTGCGCGGACGCTCCCGACGCGGAGAGCACACCGCTGCCACCGAGGATATCCAGAACATCGTGGCGCTCGGCGCTGACCCGGCCCATCGGCTCGCCGAGAACGACGCCATTCACCGCATACTGGGCGATCTGCCGCCGAAACAGCGCGCCGCCGTCGTCCTCTGCGACGTGTACGGCCTCACCAGCGCCGAAGCCGCCGCCGCGCTTGGGCTTTCGCATGGCAGCCTGAAGATGTCGCTCTGGCGTGGGCGCGAGCGCTTCCGCCAGGAATACCAGCGCGAAGGAGGCGCCGAATGACCACCGATACCATGCTGCGGTGCGCGCTCGGCGTTGGCGAGCGCACCCTTTCCGACTTCCGCAGCGATGGCCTGGGCCAGCGGGAGATGGCGCGCCTGCGGGCGCATGTCGCGGAGTGTCCAGCGTGCCAGGCGCGGCTCGATGCGTTCGAGGTGATGGCGCAGGCCTTGCGTGCGCAGCCCGAACCCGACGATCACGCGCGGCTCTGGCGGAACGTGCGGGCGAGCATTGCGGCTGAAACGCTGTCGGCGTCGGGGTCGGCGCGTCACCGGCGTCATGCGCATACGGGCGAGCGTGTCCATTCCACGCGCTTCTGGGCCGCGTTTGGCTCCATCGCGGCGGTGGTGGCGCTGAGTGTCGGATTCGTGGCGCTGTTCGTCAGCCGTGGAGGCTGGCCGCAGTTCGGGGTACGCGGGCAGGCGACGCCAATCGTCATCCACTCGGGCAGCCTGACCTGGCGGCAGGTGATTGTGCCGAAGGGCTTTCCCAGTGTGGATCAGTATGGCGAAGAGCAATCCTCCACCTATTGGGGTCCGAACATTGCCCAGAGTGATGGAAACATCGCCTACGCCTGCCAGGCCAACAAGCACAAGGTGTCGTCTCCGGTCGTCTGGGCAACGCATGATGCGGGCGTAAGCTGGGGAGTTATCACGCCGCCAGCGCTCCCCGCGAACACTGGTGGATGCAGGCTCACGGTTGACGCCAACGACTCCAACACGCTAACCGTCTCCTTCTATCCGATGCTCGGCTCGGCACAGCCCGCGCTTCCCGACAAGTGGGTAACGTATGCATCCTTCGACGGCGGCGCAACCTGGACCAAACCAGCGGGGTTAAATGACGGCAGCGTTGCCGTTACGCTGGCCAGCGCGCGCGGGAAAACCTACGCCATCCGCATGACCTATGCGCCCGATGGTCTGAGCCAGACCGTTTTTTTTGTCAGCGGTGATCAGATGCAAAGGTGGAGTCAAATCGACGCCAATCTACCGGAGACACAGCCGAATCCGTCAACGAACCATGAAACGGGGGTGACATTCCAGATCTGGGTCAATTCTGCCACTGGCGACGTGATCGATGAGACATACGCTGGCAACCTCTGGTCGACGCCCGACGACGGCGCGCACTGGACGAAGATTGCCTTCCCCGATGGCGTGTACGCCGATAAGCACCATACACCGGCCCTGACAGTTGGCCTCATACCCTCCAGTGGGCAGTTGACGATCTGCGGCGACTTCACCCCGGTTGGGGCGGACAGTCAGGAGTGGCTCGCGTGCACCACCGACGACGGCAAAACCTGGATCAGACGGCCCGACCTTTCCACCATCGGACCCGGCCAAACGAATCTGAGTGTGAGTGGCATGGGCGTTGATGGCAGCATCTATGCGGTGGGGCTTGCTCCTCCGGCGAACCCCGCGGATGGGAATGAGACGCTCTATCGGCTTCCGCCCGATGCCACGTCAATCGCCGACTGGCAGCCACTGGGAGAGATTCCAGATTCCAAACATGGCTCTGGCTATCAGGTAGCGCCAGCGGGAAATCACACGGCCTTCTGGCTCTTCCCCGGCGCCACAACAACCAGCGATAACACGGGGAAGAAGACGTTTACGCAGCTGTACTACTACGTCGCGACGTATCCGTAGACCTCGGACCTCACCCCAGCCCCTCTCCCCGTGGGAGAGGGGAGCCAGATGGCCGGAAACTCTGAGCCGTATGACTCTGTTGATGGGAGAGAGTGCGATAGATTCACGGCTCAGAAGGATAGTGGAAGATGGAAAGCATCAAGCTCGATCATTGCGTGATTCATGTCTCCGACTGGGAGCGCTCGAATCGTTTCTATCACGACGTGCTGGGGGCTGAATTAGTGCCAGTCGGCACTGGCTGGTCGTATCGCTTCGGCGAGACGCAGCTCAACTGTCACGGCCCGAATGTGGAGGGCACGCCGAACGCGCAGCTTCCCGTCATGCCAGGTGGCAGCGATCTCTGCTTCATCTGGCCCGGACCGATTGATACGGCCATTGCCCATCTGAACCAGCACAACGTTGAGGTCGAGATCGGCCCAGTCGAGCGCTTTGGCTCGCGCGGACACGGTACGAGCGTCTACTTTCGCGACCCCGATGGCTCGCTGATGGAGTTCATCTCGTACGAGCAGTAGCGGGCCATATAATAATTAGACCCCTCCCATGTATTTGAGAGGGGTCTAATATGTAACAGGGGTGTGATATAGCATAGAGCCATTGACGTATGCATCACCGGACCCAAATTCGAGAATTTCTCCGTCGCGATGTAGGGGTATGTGGAGTGACGACGGGAGTCAGGTGCATGACGGATCGTCAATTTGCGCGCTGCGCACCACGGTTCGTAAGTATACTGTTTCTCGCGTGCTACCTGGTAATCTGCACGAGCTGTACCCTCTTCTCGTCGAATGACCAATCCAGAGGGCCTAGTAGTCCGTCAGAAGTCACCTATTCCATGACTTTTAGCGCGTCAGCTTCGTACTCAGACATCTTACGTGGCTTGACTGACCTTGGCGTGCAGCCTGCCGTGTTTTGTGGTTACCCACAGGATTTTGCCGATGGCAGCGCCATTCAAGGGTCACTATGGTTGCCTGCGGGTCAGCGAGCGCGCTTCCAACAAGAACATCGTATGTTCGTTGTGCCGACATTAGCGCATGCCCCTGATTGGGCGACAAAGATATACGCCCTTCCTGGCGCCCATCGCGACACTTCGACGCAAAGTATCCCTTGTACCGATGGTCAACCCGTTGGTTCTCAAACGCCGTCTTCGTCGAATGCCCCAAATGTGCTGACAACAGATCAGGTTGGCAACCAGACGAGCATGTATGCTTTTGTCACCTTTTTGCCCAGTGTGAGCTATGATGCTGCCCTGTACGATGTGAGCAATCTGGGGCTGCGCCTGGCCGATCCATGCTACGAGTATGCCCTGGTCAAACAGTCGTCACCGCAATGGCGCCCAATGGGTCAGGAGACTATCTTTGGTGTTTCGCATGCGCTCGTTGTGGCGGCCGCTCCGTTGACTAGTGCAACAATCTGGCGCAACCAGCTCCGTACCCTTCCTGACGTCTCGACGGTTGATACGTCCTACCATCCAGCCTGCTGAGAGCTTCTTATATCAAGCGCTGCGCGCTTGACGCGTGCTCCGTGGCTCGTGTCTCTCGGCTCGCGGGCCATGCCCTACAAAGTTGGGGAGCCAGATGGCCAAAGGTATTGTCTGGATCTGCCTTCCCCTCCCCTTCTGGGGGAGGGGATAAGGTTAGCTGCCAAGCTCCTGCGGGGTGGGCTGGCGGCGGCCGCCGCGTCGCCGATGCAGCTCGGCGACACGGATGCGTCCGAGGGCGCGCTCCATCTCGGCGGCGGCCATCGCTGCCGCTTCCGCGCTCAGGTCGCGCCGTTCCAGCAGGGCGGCGGCGCGCCTGCGGGCCTCCTCGGCGCGGGCCTCGTCGATGTTGGCCGAACGCTCGGCGTCGTCGGCCAGAACGGTGACGACACCCGCGTTGACCTCCAGAAACCCGCCGCCGATGAAGATACCCTCGTCGGCGTTGTTCCGGCGGACACGCAGCTCGCCAATATTGAGTGTGGTCAGCAGCGGCGCGTGGCGCGGCAGAATGCCAAGCTCGCCCTCGCTGCCGGGAGCCAGAACCATATCAGCCTCGCCATCGAAGATGGTATCGGTCGCCGTAATGATGCGGACGTGTAGCGTCGCTCGTTGCGCCATATGCGCCTCCTTCAGATACGACCGCTGCTACGCCTGCGCCTCTTTATGCGCGGTCTCTACGACCTCGTCGATGCCGCCAGCCATGTAGAAGTACTGCTCCGGGATGTCGTCGTGCTTGCCTTCGAGTACCTCTTTGAAGCCGCGAATTGTGTCCGCAAGCTGCACGTACTTGCCGGGGCGGCCCGTGAAGACCTCGGCCACGCGGAACGGCTGCGAGAAGAAGCGCTCGATCTTGCGCGCGCGGGCGACGGTCAGCTTGTCGGTATCGCTCAGCTCGTCCACCCCCAGGATGGCGATGATGTCTTGCAGGTCTTTGTAGCGCTGAAGCACGCGCTTGACCTCCTGCGCGACATCGTAGTGCTCCTGGCCGACGATCTGCGGGTCGAGCACGCGGCTGGTCGAGGCGAGCGGGTCCACCGCCGGGTAGATGCCTTTCTCGGTCAGGCTGCGCTCGAGCACGATGGTCGAGTCGAGGTGGGCGAAGGTCGTCGCCGGGGCGGGATCGGTGTAGTCGTCGGCAGGCACGTAGACCGCCTGCATCGAGGTGATCGACCCCTTCTTGGTGGAGGTGATACGCTCCTGAAGCTGTCCCATCTCCTCCGCCAGATTCGGCTGGTAGCCTACCGCCGATGGCATGCGGCCCAAGAGCGCGGAGACTTCGGCGCCCGCCTGGGTGAAGCGGAAGATGTTGTCGATGAAGAGCAGCACATCGCGCCCTTCGGCGTCGCGGAAGTATTCGGCAATGGTCAGGCCTGACAAGGCAACGCGCAGCCGCGCGCCTGGCGGCTCGTTCATCTGGCCAAAGACCATCGCCAGCTTATCCACCACGCCCGACTCGGTCATCTCGTGGTAGAGGTCGTTGCCCTCGCGGGTGCGCTCGCCTACCCCGGCGAAGACCGAGTAGCCGCCAGACTCTTTGGCGATGTTGTTGATCAGCTCCTGGATGATGACGGTCTTGCCGACACCCGCGCCGCCGAACGTGCCAACCTTACCGCCGCGCATGAACGGGGCAATCAGGTCGATGACCTTGATGCCGGTGACCAGCACCTCGGTCTTGGTGGCCTGATCCTCGATGCCAGGCGCCGGGCGGTGGATGGGCATGCGCGGCGCGTCGGCAGGCGCGGGCCGGTTGTCGACGGGCTGGCCGAGCACATTGAAGATGCGCCCCAGCGTCTCCTCGCCGACCGGCACGGTAATCGGGCCGCCGGTATCGTAGGCGGCCTGGCCGCGGTTCAGGCCATCCGTCGGCCCCATGCCGACGCAGCGCACCCAGTTGTTGCCGAGTAGCTGCTCGACCTCGAGCACGAGCGGGCGCTCCTGCCCCTCGATGGGTACCTCGATGGCGTTATAGATGGCGGGCAGACTCTCCGCCGGGAACTCGATATCGACGACATTGCCAAGCACCTGGGTAACGGTCCCCTGGGTGCGGGCTTTTGCTGGTGCAGCCATGATTCTCCTCGTATTTCTCCAGGCCCAGCCGAGCTAGGCGCAAGCTAGGCGTTGGATCCAGCCACAACCTCCAGAATCTGGGTGGTGATGGCTGTTTGGCGTGCTTTGTTATAGGTCAGCGTCAGATCATCTACCAGATCGGTCGCGTTATCGGTGGCGTTCTTCATAGCCACCATCTGCGCCGAGTAGAAGCTGGCGACGGTTTCCAGCAGCGGCTGGTAAATCAGGGTCTCGATGTAGCGCGGCAGCAGCGCCGCGAAGATTTCAGCGGCGTTCGGCTCGTAGATATACTGTGGCGTCGGGCCGCTGGTCTCCGCCTCTTCCGGCGGCTCCACAGGGAGCAACTGGATGACGGTCGGCGTCTGCACGACGGTCGAGACGAACTTCGGGTAGACCAGCAGCACGCGGTCCACATCGCCATTCAGATAGGCGTCGCTGACGGAACGGGCAATCGCCCGGACATCGGCCTGGGCGGGCTGGTCGCCGAGGTTGGTGAACTCAGCAATGATAGGCTGCTGTGTCCGCGCGAGAAAGTCGCGTCCGCGCCGCCCGACGGCGACGTAGGAGATTGGCAGGCTGGTATTGCCCGCCTCGCGGCGTAGATCGGTCGCCAACTGCGCGACCCGCCGGTTGATGTTGCCCGGCAGGCCGCCTGCCAGTCCGCGGTCGGGCGAGATCACCACCACGCCCACGCGCCTGACTGGCCGCGATGTCATCAGCGGCAGGTCTTCCTCTTCACTCGCCTGTTTCGCCAGCCGCGCGACCAGTCGCATCAATTCGTCCGAATAGGGACGCGACGCCACCACGCGCTCCTGCGCCCGGCGCATCTTGCTGCTGGCGACCATCTGCACGGCGCGGGTAATCTGCGCGACGTTCCTGACCGACCGAATGCGCCGCCGAATTTCTCTGGCTGTAGCCATACTTCCTCCAGGGGATCCAGGCGGAGGCTGCTCACGCGCGCCCACGCCCGGAACCCAGCGGCACTAGCGCGGCGCCACGGTCTGATACTCTTTGATCGCGGCGTCCAGTTGGGCGAACTGCTCGTCGGTAATCTTCTTGTTGTCGGTGACGGTCTGCTGCTGGATGCCCTGCACCAG
>DATBIB010000150.1:0-126246 GCA_036557205.1 Ktedonobacterales bacterium
CTGGGCGCGTTTGGCCTGCTGGTGCTACTGGCCTGGGCGATGAATTGGGCTGGCGTCGTCCTTGGGCTGCTGATCCGCACGCCCGAGGCGGCGAACATCATCGGCGGAATCATGACACTGCCAGTCGTCTTCCTGTCGAACACCTTCGTGCCAACGCAGGGCATGACGCCGTGGCTGCGCGCCGTCGCCGACTGGAATCCTTTGAGCGCAACGGTCGCGGCATGTCGCGAGCTTTTTGGCAACCCAGGCATAGCGGCGGCCTCGAACGTCTGGCCGCTACAGCATCCAGTCGTGGCGTCGATAGGCTGGTCGCTGTTACTGCTGGCGGTCTTCATCCCGCTGGCGATGCGTGTCTATCGCACCGCAACCACACCGTGAGACTCGTTCATTTTCACGGTGAAAAGGGGTGCAGCCAGGGGAGATGTCAGCGGACCGCCGCCGAGGGCGAGGAAGTGGCTTTTGCTGGTGTCGCCTCGACTTCTGGCGCCGTGCGGGCCGACGATGGGCGTGGCAGCGTTTGCAGGCATATGTAGACGAGCGCGCCGAAGAGCAGCGCCACCAGCCCGGCATGGAGTAACTGACTGTACTGCGCCACGCGCGTCAGCGCCACGATGGCTCCCGCGAAGACCTGCGCGATCACCGCCAGCAGCGCATAGAAGCTGCCGCGATAGAGGTCGGGGCGGCCTGCCCGTAGCGAGCGCGCCCAAACGAAGAGCCAGATTGTGCCAGCCAGCAGGACGAATGCCGCGACGCGATGGGTGAAGGCGATGCCTACGAAACCGCTGAAGCCGGGGAATAGCTGGCCGTTACAGGTGGGCCAGCCCGTGCAGGCTATCTCCGCGCCGCGCAGCCGCATATACGCGCCGAGATAGCCGACGACGTAAGTGTAGAGCGCCAGCGCGAAGACGAGGATGCGGAATCCAGGAACGACGGCCTGATCGCGCAGGCGATCCCAGCCGCCCAGCTCGTGGACGATCAGCGCGGTGAGCAGCACGCTGCTGAAGAGGACGAGCGATGCGCCAAAGTGGATCGCCAGCAGCACCGGCGACGCCGGGAGCAGCACAAGGGCAGCGCCCAGCCCCGCCTCAGCAAACAGCGCGACGACCATCAGCGGCGCGAGGATGCGCAGCTCCAGCCGCGCGCGCCAGAGCCAGAGCACGCCAAACGCCGTCGCGATTACCAGCACCGTGACCGCCGCCGTCGCCACCCGGTGGGTGAACTCGATGGCCGTCGAGATGGCGAACTCAGGGATGAACTGCCCGCGACAGAGCGGCCAGGAGTCGCCGCAGCCGTGCCCAGAGCCGGTCGTCGTCACCAGCGTGCCCAGCGCATAGACGACGAACATCGTCACCGCTGTCACCGCGGCCAACGGGCGGACCGTCCGCGGCGTCACATAGCGATGCAACTGTGGCGTCACATAGCGGTTCAGCGCGCTACGTGCACGGCTGAGGAAACTGGCTTGCGGCGCGTCGGTGCTGCTTTGCATATCCTGGCTGCCCTTTTTCATGCTGCTTTTCGGGAGAGGTTCACGATTCGCTCAGAGGATACTGCAAATCGCCGCGCGCCGCAACCGGCAGGCGCTGTTGACCGCTGGCGATTCACTCGCCCTCGGTGGCGCTCCTGTTGGCGTCATCCGCTGCCACAAGCTCATCGGGATTGCTGGAGTCGGCGGCGTTCTCGCTCTGGTCGTCGAAGAGGCCGGGGATAGGGTCAACCCGTAGCACGCCGCCGGGGATATCCAGCTCGCGGATGAATTCGCGCACCGCCGGGAGCAACACCTCGCGTCCGCTTGTCGCCCCGACGACGAAGAGATCGTTGCCACTGCCGGTGATAAAGTTAACCACCTCGCCCAGCGGCTGGCCGTTGACATGAACGACTTTCAGGCCGACGACATCGTGCAGATAGAACTGGTCGTCGGTGAGGGGCATACGCTCGGCTTCGGGAATCCAGAGGGTGAGGCCGCGCAGTCGTTGGGCGGTGGTCGCGTCGTCCACGCCGTCGAGCTTGAGGAGGACTATGCGCTGATGCTGCCGGGCGCTTTGCACGGCGCGGGGAGCGCGCGCATCGCCCAGATAGAGCGTCGGTGTCCGCGCGAAGCGGTCGGGGAAATCGGTCTGCGGGAGCACTTTCACCTCGCCACGAATGCCAAACGCGCCGACGATCTCGCCGACGGCGATCCATGCCGTCTCTGGCTCATCCGGCCTATCCGCCGCGCCGAGGGATGCGTGCGCGGCGCTGTCGCTATTCCTGTGGGGTCTGCGCGGATGGTTCGTTCTCATCGATCTCCAGCCCGATGTGCTGCTTGCCTTCCAGCATCGCCGTTGTGCGCATCAGCGTGCGCATCGCCCGCGCGACGCGCCCCTGGCGGCCAATCACCTTGCCCAGGTCTTCGCCGCTGACACGCAGCCCCAGCACAGTCGCATAGCGATCTTCGCGGATCACACGCACCTGCACAGCGTCGGGATCATCGACGAGATTGCGTGCGAGAAATTCTATCAGCCCCTGCATGGTGACATCGCTTCCTGTGTAGCCAGACATAGCGGAGCCTATGCGCCACTGCATCTGAGGCAGGTCTGGCTAGCTGCTGGCCTTGGCTGGCTGCGCGGCCCTCTTCGCGGCGGCGGCTTTCTTCACCGCCGACTTCGCCATCGTCTCCTCGCGCGAGGGACGTGGGATGATGCCGCTACGAATGAGCAGCGAAACCACGGAGTCGGTCGGCTGCGCGCCAACGCCGAGCCAGTGCTTCGCGCGGTCGGCGTCAATGTTGATCGTGGATGGCTCGGTGCGCGGATTGTACCAGCCGATGTTTTCGATGATGCGGCCATCACGCGGCGAGCGGGCATCGGCGATGACGACGCGATAGGTTGGCGCGCCCTTCATGCCCATGCGCATAAGGCGAATCTTGACCATGTCTCAGGCAGTCCCTTCGCAAAATAGTAGTTGGTTCTGTTGATCTAAGTTCACACGCGGCAGACGCCCGAGGCGTATCGCGTTGAGGCGTATCGCGTTGTCGAACGCACAGTTTTGTGGATGCTACGGCCCATGCTTGCACGCAAAGGCCTCCCAAGCATATCATGCGCCGGGCGTAGCTGTCAACGCGACCAACCGATGGAATGGCAGGGCGTCAACCCTGATGGCAACGGCGTTCGAGCGGGTTCAGCACGGTGGTCGCACGCTTGACATGCGCGCGATTCTGTGTCATGCTACTCAGGTTGGGGAGAGTGATCTTATGCGCTGCGCGGCGAGTTCAGTCAGATCAGTCAGCGCGGCGGATGAATGACATCGTTATGGATGCGCCACATCACCTTTCCTCAGATACCAGTTGCTTTTGGAAGCGTCGTCTTTTTATCACCCAACGCGGATAGCGAGAGCATTGCTATGGGAGCTTAAACGTGCGCGATTCGTCGCCACCACGCCTGGGCTGCGCATGAATCCATGAATCATTTGTGTTACACGTCTCATGCATGCGCCTGAATCCAGGTCGTCAAGTAACCGCCGCGTTGGGCTGGCAATCTCCATGAAGAACAGGAGATGGCCAGCCTGCTTTTATTGTTTTTTGTATCGAGTTTTCGCCGGTGACGCCGGTTTTTCAGGAGGGTCTATGCCAGATACTACTTCTCGTTCGCGCACTTCATCGACATCGTCATCTTCGCCTGCAACGCAACGGCCCGCTGGCGCCTCCACCTCGCGTCTCCCTTCTGGCACCACTGCCCGCCCGGCTGGCGGCCCCAATGGCGGCGGTGGGGTGCGTCCCGGCGCGCCACGACCCGGCGCTGGCCCCGCACGCCCAGCTGGCGGTCCCGGGGCGCCACGTCCTGGTGGCCCTGGCGGTCGCCCCGGTGGCGGCCCGCGTCCTGGCGGTCCCGGCGGTCGGCCCCCTGGTGGTCGCCCCGGCGGCAATGGCGCGCGCGGTGGCAGAGGCGGCCCACATGGCCGCGGCAATGGCAGCGGACCAGCGACAGCCCCGTCACGCGCGGCGGCCGTCGCCGTCAAGCCGAGTGGCCCGGTCGCGCTTCCGCCGCAGATTGTCGTCAAGGACCTGGCAGAAGTGCTCAACGTCTCGGTTAATGAGGTGATCCGCGACCTGATTACCCTTGGCATCTTTGCCAGCATCAACGAGGTAGTCAACTATGACGCGGCGGCAAAGGTCGCCGAACAGATTGGCTACACTCCAGAAGAGGCAGCCGTCGCGGCAGCCGCGCCCGCCGTCGCGATCCGGCCAGAGGCGGCGCTGATTGGAGCCGCCGCGCACGCCAACGATGTGGGGCGGATTACGCGCCCGCCGGTCGTGACCGTTATGGGCCACGTCGACCATGGCAAGACATCGCTGCTCGACGCCATCCGCCACGCGCAGGTGGCGGCGGGTGAGGCGGGCGGCATCACCCAGCACATCGGCGCATATCAGGTGGAGGTCAACGGACGCAAGATCACCTTCCTAGATACACCGGGCCACGAGGCCTTCACGCAGATGCGGGCGCGTGGCGCGCAGGTGACGGATATCGCGGTGATCGTCGTCGCGGCTGACGACGGGGTGATGCCACAGACCATCGAGGCGATTGACCATGCCCGCGCGGCGCAGGTGCCGCTGGTGGTCGCGCTCAACAAGATTGATAGGCCGAACGCCAACCCCGACCACGTCAAGCAGCAGCTTGCCGATCACGGCGTCGTCATCGAGGAGTACGGCGGCGATGTCGTCTGTGTGCCGGTCTCGGCCAAGAAGCAGACTGGGATCACCGAGCTGCTGGAGATGATTCTACTGGTCGCCGACCTGCAAGACTTGAAGGCCAATCCCAACGGCCCGGCGCATGGCGTCGTGATCGAGGCGCGCCTCGACCAGAACACCGGCGTCGCGGCGAACGCGCTCGTGCAGGACGGCACGCTCAAGGTGGGCGATACGATTGTGGTCGGCACGATCTCAGGGCGCGTCCGCGCGATGTTCGACGACAAGGGCGAGCGGACGCGCAAGGCGACGCCCAGCACGCCAGTCAGCATTCTGGGCCTCTCAGAGGTGCCCGCCGCGGGCGACCGGCTGGAGGTGGTGGCGGACGAGAAGGCCGCGCGCGCGCTCATCCAGAAGCGGCGCGCGGCCGACCGCCAGGCAGGACACAGCATCACCCTGGATACGCTCTACATGCAGATGCGTGAGGGCAAGATCAAGGAGCTGAACCTGCTGGTGAAGTCGGACGTGCAGGGGTCGGCGGAGGCGATCCGGCACGCGCTGACCCGTGTCGGCGAGGAGCACGCCGAGGAAAACCTCAAGGTGCGGCTGATTCAGGATGCGGTGGGCAATGTCGGCGAGACCGACGTCTATCTGGCATCGGCGTCCAGCGCCATCATCATCGCCTTCAACGTGAAGGTAGACCCGGCGGCGCAGCGGCTCGCCAGCATCCAGGGCGTGGATATTCGCTCGTACAACATCATCTACAAGCTCGTCGAGGACATCGAGGCGGCCCTCAAGGGTCTGCTGGAGCCTGTCTATCGCGAGCAGGTGGATGGTCACGCCGAGGTGATGCAGCTCTTCAAGGTCGGCCGTCAGGTCATCATCGGTGGCTGTCGCATTACCGATGGCAAGATCGTCCGCTCGTCGCAGGTGCGCGTCCAGCGCGGCGGCCAGACGGTCTTCACCGGGCTGATCCAGTCCATTCGGCGCGGCAAGGATGATGTGCGCGAGGTGTCGCAGGGCTACGAGTGCGGCATCATCCTCGAAGACTACAATGCCCTCGAAGTTGGCGACATCATAGAGGCATTCAGCAAAGTACGGGTATAGCCCGAACGGCCCAATGCGCCCAGGCGGCGCGCTGGGATCTATGGACTCCTCTTGTCCAGATGACTTGCGTCTGGACGAGAGGAGTCCTCTAATATGTGGTACAGGAGAACGATTGCGGATACCTGGTCGGAGTACCAGGGGCTTGTCTCGGGGGTATCAGTGGCGTATGCTGGCGGCAACCCAGCAACGGCGCTGTGGCTGAATGGACCATGGGCGGGCAGGGATCGCAGCGCGCGTTCGACCTGCTCGAAGGAGGTGAAGCATGCGGAACTACAGACGCGAAGACCAACTGAGCGGGGCAATCACCCGCGAGTTGAGCGACCTTATGCGCACGCGCATGAAAGATCCGCGTATCGGCTTTGCCAGCATCATTGGTGTTGAGTTGTCACACGATCTCCGCTATGCGAAAGTCTTTGTGAGTGTTATGGGCAGCCCGGAGGAGCAGCGCGAGACTATGCGCGGCCTGGATTCCGCCAACGGATTCCTGCGGCGCGAGTTGGCGCAACGGCTGACCATTCGCCATGTGCCTGAGATTTCGTTCCGCCTCGATGAGTCTATCGCCCGCGGCGCGCGGGTGCTGGACCTGCTCAAGCAGGTCGAGAAGGAGGCTGCCGTGCCCGTCAGCGCCGAGAGCGAGCATGAAGATTCTGATTGAACGTCGGCGCAATCATGCGCGCATAATGATGATGTGACACAGCCATAGCAAGCGGGGGCGATGCATAACAGCGTTCGCCCCCTTTTTGTCGTCTGATTGCCGTTCGCAGCGGCACGCATCATGCGTCGAAGCCGTCCTCTGGGTGGGGATGTCCTGGAGCCATGGTAGTCGCCAGGGCAGGGATGAGGAGGGAAGACTGTGTCCACCGTGCCCGATGAACACTGGCCTCACTGGCCTCGCTGGCCGCAATCCGACACGACGGTGTACTTCATCCGCATAGGCGTGACCATCTACCCACCCGACGAGCCTTCAGGTTGCTACGTGCGGCGCATCGTTGAGGCGGAGGAGTTGGGTATCACTGACTGGGACGCGACAAGCGCCTATCACACGACTGACCGCACGACAGCGCTGAAGCTTGCCGAGGCGCTTGCACTGCGCACCAGTTGCGAGACGTGGCTTGTCGCCGAGCCATTTCTGGGCGAGGCGCCTGAGCGCAACGTCGCCCACTTCGACCACCGTAAGCAGTAGCGCGGCGTCCTCGCGTTGGCAGTCAGCCGACAGACACCTGCGCGGCCTTGATGTCGCGAGTGAGCAGTCGCCACATGCGCAGAACCTCGGCCACACCCCAGGCCTGCGCGATGCATCCCCGCGGCAAATGCGGCGGATCTCCGTCCAGGATTTCCGAGATGCTTCCTAGCCCCGCATCATGCAGGTGGTCCGCGAATGGGCGCAGAAACGCGAGCGCGGCGACCTGGTCATGGTGGACGCGATAGTGCGCTTCGACGAACGCGCCCATCAGCCACGTCCAGACCGGTCCCTGGTGATAGGTAGAGTCGCGCTGGTATTGGTTGCCGCCATAGGCGCCGTGGTAGCGTGCATCATTGGGACTGAGCGAGCGCAGACCATACGACGTCAAGAGCGTCCGCCCGACCACGTCGACAACGGCGGCGGCATCGGCTCCCTCCAGCAGCGGGAACGGAAGTGAGACGGCGAAGATCTGGTTCGGGCGCACCGTCCAATCGTCGCCGTCTGGGCCATCCACCACATCGGCCAGAGAGGCCTGATTGTCCCGCCGGAAGCGCTTGACGAACGACTCGCGCACACGGTCCGCCTGGGCCGAGTATTCCTGCGCCGCACTTGCTTCCCGTTGAGTCAAGAATTCGGCAAGCGTTCGGAGTGTATTGTACCAAAGCGCATTGATCTCCACCGGCTTGCCGATGCGTGGCGTCACAACATAGTCTCCGATCCTGGCATCCATCCACGTGAGTTGGACCCCTGGCTCGCCCGCATGGAGGAGGCCGTCAGTCGGATCGACGCCAATCGAGTAGCGTGTGCCCGCTATGTGACACGCAACGATGTCGCGAACGACCGGCAGCAGCTCATCGAGTAGCGCCTCGTCGCCCGTTGCCAGCACATAGGCGCGCAAGGCAAGCACGTACCAGAGGGTGGCGTCGCAGGTGTTGTAGCCGGGGATTTGACCTGACTGATCGGGGAAATTATTCGGCAGGAGTCCATCGGCGACATAGGATGCAAAGCCTCGCAAGATATCCGCCATCTCGTCGGCTCGGCCAGTCGCAAGCGTCAGCCCTGGGAGCGAGATCATCGTATCTCGCCCCCAATCATTGAACCAGTGATATCCGGCGATAATCGTCTTCTGCGCAATTGGATGATGCTCCGGCTTCGGCATGTCAGATGGACCAGTTGGATGCGCGAGTTGGCGTTCGACAATAAACTGGTCCGCGGCGAGGGTAAGCTGTTGCACGAATGGGTCAGCGTCCACGGCCTCCGCGCGGCGCAGCAGCTGAAACTGCCGCTCGCGTGCGACGGCGAACGCGGTTGCGCCATCCAGGAGCGGCGCGCTCGTCTCAGTCGTGAGGGTCAGGGTGTACATGGGATCGCCCTGCGTCAGTGAAAGCGACGAGAAAAACGCGCCAGCCGCATATAAATCGCCGTGATCGGGCAGTCCACGCTCTGTTTCCGCGCGGTAGTGGAAGTTCCACCACCAGCTGCCGCCCGGCGCAAACGTCCCGCTGCTGGCCACCAGTGCGAACGGAGTAGCCCCGTCGAACGCATGAACTGTGGCGCGTAGCATATCTGCTTCGACACCTGGCTGCCATCCTTGGCCCGACGACAATGTATGAAAGCCGTGGTAGGTGACAAGCGGTGTGATCTCCAGATGCATGTCCTGGGAGCCGCGCAAGAGGCGATAGCTCACATAGGTGGTGTTCGCGCCGTGAGCCATCCAGACGCGGCGCTCCACCAACGCATCCGCGATGGCATAGACCCAGACGGGTAACATGCCCTCCAACGCGAAGGATTCGAGATATCGGTAGCCGTGTGGATCGATTGTCCCATCGCCGTACTCGTTGGTGGAGAGTGGATAACGCACCCCATCGTACGTCACCCACTCCACCAACCCACCCACCAGCACCGTCCGATCAACAGGCGGGTTGAGGGCGGCGACCAGAAGCCCATGATAGCTGCGGGTATTCATTCCGGCCAGGGTGCTGGAGGCATATCCACCAAGCCCATTCGTGACGAGCCACTCGCGACGGAGGGCAGCCGCCAGGTCGCCGCAGATCTCCCGGCCGAAATGAATCAGCGGCTGGCGAACGACGATTGCATGGCGCGTCGGCTGATTCGCTGCATTCTCGTTGGGCATTGCGCCTACCTCGCACGCGCAGAGGCTGCGTGAAGCTTCTGACCCTGAATAAGGGTATCTATCTGTCCAGGGAGGTTGCCAGCCGCCTTGATGAGCGCCGCGACCGCCCCGGTCCAACCGGTCTGGTGGCTGGCGCCAATCCCCGCTCCGTTGTCACCATGGATATATTCGTAGAAGAGAATCAGGTCACGCCAGTACGGGTCGCTCTGGAACTTCTCCGTCCCGCCATAGACCGGTCGGCGGCCTCGATGCTGACCATCACCGGTCCCCGCCTCACTACGCAGGAAGATGCTAATGAGGCGCTTGCCGATCTCGTCTGCCACCTGGCCAAGCGTTAGCAGGTTGCCAGAGCCAGTAGGGAAATCGATCTTGAATGTCTCGCCGAAGTAGAAGCCGAGCTTCGCGAGCGCCTCAACGAGCAGGAGGTTCACTGGCATCCAGACAGGGCCTCGCCAGTTGGAGTTGCCCCCAAACAGGCCAGTAGACGACTCCGCTGGCTCATAGTCAACCCGCCATTCCTGCCCGCCAACCCACAGCCGATAGGGGTGGTCCTTGTGATAGCGCGAGATGGCGCGAATACCGTATGGGCTCAGAAACTCGTCTTCGTCGAGCATACGGTGTAAGATACGTCGCACTTTATCCTCGCTGAGGACACCCAACAGGCGAATATCGTATCGACCTGGTTTCGTAAAGAGTCCGAGATCCCGCACTGCAGGATGATCCTGCGCGTAGAGTTCCATGGTCTGGCGAATGCCAGGGAGCTCTTCGATTGATTGCGGCGGGATGAGCGCAATCGCGCACAGCGGCAGAAGGCCCACGAGCGACCGCACCTTCAGGCGCTCGGTGCGTCCATCTGGCAAGCGCAGCAGATCATAGAAGAATCCATCCTCCTCATCCCAGAGCGAGTCGCCATGGGGACCGATCTTGTCCATCGCCAGCGCAATGTAGACGAAGTGCTGCAAGAACTTTACCGCCATCTCCGCGTAGGCCGGTTCGTCGGATGCGAGCTCCAGGGAAATCTGCATCATCATCAGGCAGTAGAAGGCCATCCAGCTCGTGCCATCCGACTGTTCGAGCGTGCCACCTGTCGGCAACGGCGCGCTGCGGTCGAAGACGCCGATGTTATCCAGACCCAGAAAGCCGCCCTCGAAGATGTTGTTGCCAAACGCATCTTTGCGGTTGACCCACCACGTGAAGTTCAGGAGCAGCTTGTTGAAAATCCGCTTGAGAAAGTCTTTATCTCCTACTCCCCGCTGCTCGCGTTCGGCCATGTACACACGCCACGTGGCCCAGGCATGGATTGGGGGATTGACATCTCCGAACGCCCATTCATAGGCGGGAATCTGGCCGTTCGGATGCTCGTAGAGGGCGCGCACCATCTGGTGAAGCTGATCTTTGGCGAAGTCGAGGTCAACCACGGCAAGCGCTATGGTGTGTACGGCAAGATCCCAGGAGGCGAACCATGGATACTCCCACTTGTCGGGCATGGAGAGGATGTCGGCGGCGCGGAGGTGATACCAGTCGGCATTGCGCCCGTGGACGTGCGCTGGAGGCGGGGCTGGCTCAGTCGGCACGTCGCCAGCAAGCCACCGCTCGACATCATAGTTGTAGAATTGCTTGCTCCACAACATGCCTGCCAGCGCCTGACGCATGACGTTGCGGGCATCGTCACTCACATGCGACGGCGTAATACTGGCGTAAAACTGGTCCGCCTCGTCGCGGCGTCTCTGGATAATCTGGTCGAAGTCCCGGCCGACAACGCTGCCCGCACCGTTCCCTGTTGCCAGTCGGGATGGTGGCATGTCCCGCAGCCGCAATCGGATGGATTGGGACTCGCCTGGGCCTAATGTGAGCTGGTACCGCGCCGCCGCTTTCGTCCCTCTCTGCTCAGGGTTGACGGCGGCGCTATCCCCCTCGACAACCGCCTCGTTGATGCTATCCTTGCAGTAGGGTGAGGGATTCGATACACCATAGAGACGCTGGAGATTGGTCTCATTCTCGGTGAAGATAAGCCCTTCCGCCCCTTCGCAGTAGAGGTACTTCTTCCCAAGCGTGTCGTGCACAGCCTTCATCACATGTCCACCATGCCCACCATCATGCAGCTCGGCTTGCTCGATGCGCGGCCTGGGAGCATCCGCGCTCCACGACCAGGTGTTGCGAAACCAGAGCGTCGGCAGCACGTGCAGCACGGCGTGGTTGTCGCCTCGGTTGTGCGCGGTAATCTGAATAAGGATGTCTTCAGGGGAGCGCTTAGCATACTCGATGAAGATATCAAAGTAGCGATCATGGTCGAAGGCGCCTGTGTCGAGCAATTCATATTCCGGCTCGGAGCGGCCGCGTCGTCGATTCGTTGCGACGAGGTCAGCATAGGGATAGGCCGACTGCGGATACTTATACAGATATTTCATGTACGAATGGGTCGGCGTACTATCGAGATAAAAGTAGTACTCCTTGACGTCTTCGCCATGATTACCTTCTGAGTTCGTCAGCCCGAACATGCGCTCTTTGAGGATGGCATCAGCGCCGTTCCAGAAGGCGAGCGCGAAGCAGAGCTGTTGCTGGTCATCAGAAATGCCCGCGATGCCATCTTCCCCCCAGCGATAGGCGCGCGCACGCGCCTGTTCGTGGCTGAAATAGTCCCATGCATTGCCGCCCGCACTGTAGTCTTCGCGCACCGTCCCCCATTGACGCTCGCTCAAATAGGGTCCCCATTTCTTCCAGCGATGGGCGTTGTCGTGCGCTTCCTGAAGCCGTTGGTGCTCTTGCGTCGCCATCTAATAACCTCTCGCCTCCCTATATGTGTATCGGCACATGGATGCCCATCACGTGTGAAACAGGTCAATTGCGACCATTGAGACCAAAACGGGCCGCGTCTTCATCATAGGGAGACATCTGGCCGCTTTCTACAGTCGGGGGCGGGTTTGCGAGGGTAGTTGCAGCCTATCCGCAGGCAGAGGAGGGAAAGTCGCGACACAGTGTGCGCGCCGATAGGCCATAGCGCCGCAATGTGTTCAGAATCGCGGTTGCTTCGCACACGGGCAATGATGCGGCGTACAGCATGGTGGCAGGGGAATCAGGGTGCGTCGGGGCAAATGTGCCAGGATTGTAGATAGGTCATCTGGGGGCGAACGCTTTGTACGCCCCCAGCTTGTCTGATGCTGGATTCGTTTGGGATGTTGTGATGAGGCGAGCGCTACGCGGACGTTGTTGCACGGCAGTGCACCAGCGGATTCCACATCGAGAACAGGCCGCTTGGATTGAACTTCCAGATCCAGACGTGCAGCGAGTAGAAGGCGGGTATGCCGAAGCGGTTTCCATCTGGTGTCAGCATGAAGTGCTGGCCAAACAGCATCGGCGGCGCGTGGTGTGTCGCGTCCCACTGCTGCTGGAAGGCGATATATTCAACGGCGACCAGGCGCAATCGGCCGTTTTTCTCCGGCTCATAGACAAGCGCCTGCGGCCTGGTGGGCACGACCTGCCCCGAGTTGACCAGGTCTCCGTTGACGTAGTGGATGCCCATTGCGCCAACGCCTGGATTGTCGATGCATGCGATTCCCGCGGCATCGGGGAAGAGCGCGTACTGGTGCGCCTGCGCCACGGCTACACTGTTGTAGCGCGCGGTGGCGAGGATGACGCTTATCAGGCTGTCGTGGCTATCGTGGCCACGGTTACTGGTGGTATTGCTATGGCTCCCAGAGGCGGCAGCCACAGGTCCGGCAAGCAGCAGTGTCAGCGTGACGGGAAGGACGACGATCCCAATCACGAACTTCGCCAGGGATGGGAGTCGGTACTGCGTAATGATAGCCTTCATGTGGGCTACCTCCTTTGCTTCTGTGTCATTGACATAGGGATTGAGTCAGGCCCGCAATGACGGGAACTCTGAGAGATCTCGACGGCTCATCTATGTAGGACTGGATGCATCGCGCGCGATGGGATAGCTCCAGATATCAGCAGCATACCAACCCTGATATGCCGCCTTCATCGGGGGGTGCACCCATATTGGGTCGCGGTCGCCCCCATTTTGGGGCCGGGGGATCGGCGCTGGCAGTGGCATGTGCAGGCTATGCCGCCGTTCGCCTGGGGCTGCTGTGATACGCTGTAGGCAGATTGACTATCGAGAGAGGTCCAGAGACTGGCGACTGAGGATCGGGCGAAGGAGAGAAGCGCGTGGCGGTGTCGGAAGACTCAGCGGCAACGGACAACACGAGCGAGCGGGAGGCGCTGGCGGCCATTCTGGCGGCGGGTATCGCCAATGAGGTTGCCGAGGCGGCATGGCGCCTGATGATGGATACGCGCCACATCCTGCTCATCGCGCACCACAACCCCGACCCCGACGCGCTCGGCTCGGCGCTGGGAATGGCGTTCGCGCTGGAATCCCACGGCAAGCAGTGTGTCGTAGCCTGCGCCGACCCGGCGCCAGCCAACTTCACCTTCCTGCCGGGACGCGAGCGTGTCGTCACCGAGCTCCCAGACGAAGACTTCGATCTGGTCATCGCGCTCGACGCGGGCGAGCTTACGCGCTATGGCGCGCTCTATGAGCGCCATCAGGCGTTTTTCGATGGCGCGCGCATCGTCAACATCGATCACCACACCACCTCGACTGGCTGCGGCGTCGTCAACATCATCGACCCCGCCTCCGCCGCGACCGCCGAGCTGTTGACGCTCCTGCTGCTCAATCGCGGCGCCGCCATCACTCAGGACATCGCGCAGTGTCTGTTGGCGGGTATCATCACCGATACGCGCTCGTTCGAGTTCGACGCCACCACCGAGCGCACACTGACGGCGGGCGCCTATCTGGTGGGCTGCGGCGCTGTGCCTGAGTCAATCATCAAGCCGATGTATCGTCTGAAGCCGTATCCAAAGATGAAGCTGTGGGGGCGCGTGCTGGCGTCGGTGCAAACCGCCGCCGACGGGCGCGTCATCTGGGCGACCCTGCGCCAGCGCGATATCGAGGAGGCGGGCGCGACCCCCGACATGGACGACGGCCTGCCGAGCTATCTGCTGGATACCGACGGCGTCGAAATCGCCATCCTGCTGCGCGAGGGCGACGATGGCAAGACACGCGCGAGCATGCGTACGACCGGGCCGTGGGACGCCTCGAAGCTCTGCGCGCATTATGACGGCGGAGGACATATCCGCGCGTCCGGCTGCACAATTGATACTCCTATCGACCAGGCGGAGCAGCAGGTGATCGCCTATGTGCTCCAGGTGGTCGCGACGGGCGAGTACTAGCTGAATTGCCGACGTGACCGACGTTACATGGGTGCGCATACAACACTGCTGGCTGCCGTTGCTATAGCAGGCAAGTACGCCCTCCTGTGAATGAGGGGGCCAGGACCCATGGAGCATCAGCAGCTCGCCGCATCACTGGTAGTGCTCGCACAGGGTAGCGATCAGCACGTCAGCATCATCCGCGGCATCGACGGACATGATGGGCATGAGCGCTGGCGCTTCGAGACGGAGCGCGACCACTTCGTCCCCATAAATGCACTCGCCGCCGATAATGGTGTGGTCTATGCCGCAACTTCGGAAGGCCTGGTCTATGCCTTGAGTGCCGTCGATGGCGACCTCGTCTGGCAGCGCCGAGTGACCGGGCGGCATCCGGACAATCGTCGCCCAGGCGCCCTGCGAGTGGTGGCGGGTGGCGGGATTGTAGCCGTCAGCGCTATGCGCCCCGACTTGCGTCCCACCGATACCCGCCACATTACCTTGCTGAATGGCCAGGATGGTACCGAGCTATGGGTTTGGCATCCGCCACGGTACCCGCTCTGTGTCCGGCTCTGGAACGTAGTGCGCCGATTGAACTCGAAGCAGCGGGCCGGGTTTGTCCTCCTGGGCGTTGACCGCCAGGGTGTCTACGTGACCACAGCCTCCGAACGACATCCTCCCACATCAGATCGGCTCCGCACCATCCTGCTGGGTCGGATGAGTGGCAAGCCACAGTGGCGCACGCGGCAGGCAGCCGCCGCAAATTATGCTGGTCACTGGGGAAGCCGCACGAGTGTTGCGCTGGGGAGCAAAACGGCCTATACCATCGGCGAACGCCTCTCGGCGCTCGATACCTCGAATGGACGTGCCCGCTGGTCGTGTCCCATACCCTCAGGTGAGGGGGTACGCCCAGGTCCGCTTGTTGCCGACGAATCGGTCCTCTGCGCCGCGTATGATAGCCGCTTCTGCGTCTATCGGGCGCACGACGGCGAACTCCTCTGGCAACTGGTGAGCAGCAGAGATCCCGTGCATGTGGGTTCGTTCCTGGGAATGGTCCTCATGGATGATGCCGTGTATGTGAGCCGGAGCAAGTACCAGAGCTTCGGGGTGGAGGCTCATGATGCCCTAACCGGTGAGCTGCGCTGGGAGTGGCCGCGACCCGATGCGAGCAGCGAGACTGCGTCACTTGCGAGAGGAGATATCTCATGGCGCCTGGTCGGGGCTGGGGGCATCCTCTATGTACCTGGTCCCGCCTGCCTGTGCGCGGTGCGTGCCAGCGACGGCGAACTCCTCTGGCAACTGCCGAAAGTCGGCGGTTTGCCGCCCCTGGTCGCTGTGGCCGTATGAGCGCTGCCGAAGGCCGGTCGTGCGAACCGCGCACAAAATACGCCCTCACATTACACCCGCCGCCAGTCGCCCTTCCGCCACTGGGCGCGGGGAATGCCGGAGGCGTCGAACGCGGCAAAGAGCACGTCGAGGTCGAAGGGGACGCGCCGCAGCGACACGTCGAGCTGGCCACCATCACATGCGATGACGGCGTACTCGGCCCAGGAGGGGTTGCGAATAGACATCGCGGGCGCGATGGCATCTTTCACGAAGCCGACGGCCCCAGGGTTGAGCACGAGCGCGTCCCGGTGACGGCGTAGCATCTGCTGGTGGGTATGGCCGCCGATGTAGAGGTGCGCTGGTGTCGCGGCAAGCATCTCATGCAGCGCGGTATCGGGCGTCTCCGCCGTGATGCGGTCATCATACGAGCGCGGCGAGCCATGATAGCACAGCAGCGTCACATCGTCGCCAAGCGAAAGGCTGAGCGTCGGCTGAAAGGTGCGCAGGTAGGCGAGATCGTCGTCTGTGAGCTGGTTGACGCACCACTGGTCGAAGGCCTCATTGCTCCAGTCGTCACCCATCGTGCTCTCGTCGCGCTGGAGCGCGAGCAGGATGGCGTCGGTATTGCCCATGACGACGGGGCATCCCAGCGCGCGCACCCGGGCGATGACCTCACGCGGCTGCGGGCCAAGCGTGGCGACGTCGCCCAGGCAGACGACCCGCTCGATGCCCTCCGCGTCAATCTTTGCCAGCACCGCTTCGAGCGCCGGGAGATTGCCGTGAATATCCGCAAGAATGGCGACCTTCTCCATGATGCTTCACCTCTATGCTCAATCTGCTGCGGCCGCATAAGCGCGGCAGGTGGTCATCACTCAGGAATAGAAATCTCGTCCTCGTCGAATGGTGGATCGGTATGCACCACCAGTTCGGTCGTGGCGGGCAGGGCGGCCAGCCGCTCGCGCAAGAAGGTGGGATAGAGCAACAAGTCTGCCAGCGCGTTTAGCGGGAACCACTGAAAAATCAGCCGTATATGCTCGCCCTCGTGCGAAGGTAGATCATCTTCAATCCCATCGTAGGCGCGATCCTTAGCAAGATATGGACTGGCCGCGCCAAGCGTGACGAGATAATACATGCCCAGCTCATGGAACGGCTCGTCCTCATCGCCATAGAAATTCTCGACGACCCAGAGCAATCGCCCGACCTGCGCGTCGCAGGCAGGCCCAAGCTCCTCGGCCAGCTCGCGGACAACCGCCGCCGCCGATGGCTCAGACGCCTCCACGCGCCCGCCAGGCAGCGCCCAGAAGGGTTCATATGAGGCTCGATGCAGCAGCACATGGCCATCATCAATGATGACCGCCGCCGCGCGAAAGTTGAATTGTACGTCGTCCACGATGAAGCTAATCACAACACAACCCCTTCAGGATGTACATGGAAAGCCAGAATGGCCCACGTACAGTGTACGCGGACCAGGGGGGTTGCTTCCAACTGGCGCTACTTGGTGGCGGTTGGTCGCCGATCAGCGCTATGGGTTAGGGGATTTTGCTCCTCAGCGTTGCAGCTCATCGCTATCCTGGCTATCCTGCGCCTCTGGGACTTTGACGTGCCAGCGTTGCAGCTCATCGCCATTCTGCGCCGCGGATATCCTGTTATTCCAGCGCTGTAGCTCGTCGGCGCCGCTCTGCGCGCTGGGTTGGGATGTGCTCCCCGCACCGTTCGTACTCTTCTGGGCCTGCTGCCCGCAGGCGGAAAGGCTGGTGGCCAGGAGCACGAGAAACGCGCCAGCGGTCACGACTGATTTGACGGTTAGCTTCTTCACAATCGTTCTCCCCTCAAAGCTGCTTCTCACGCGAACAACAACGGGTGATGACGGTCGCCGTG
This sequence comes from Ktedonobacterales bacterium, assembly GCA_036557205.1. GTDB lineage: Bacteria > Chloroflexota > Ktedonobacteria > Ktedonobacterales > JADMIN01 > DAHUXT01. The sequence goes on from DATBIB010000150.1 coordinate 17,497, forward strand.
GAAAACTAATGGCAAGCGGCCTCTCTTTCTCCTGGGCACACCTACGGCATGCCTTCGTGTGTTTGGGATCGATAATTTGGCGCACAGTAGCCCGCAACTCGATCAATCGGCTGATGTCGAGCTTGTTCGCGATCAGTGGGAAGGGTATGCGGGCTGAGGCCAGTAGCCCGCTTTGCGCCTACGCGCTGCTATGGCTTGAGTTGAATGCGACCGATTTTGTTCGTGCCGGTCTCGGTCACCCAGAGATCGTTGTGCGCGTCGACGGTCATATCGTTCACAATGAAGTCGCTCGGCATGTGGAACACCCTCACATCCCCGTCCGGAGTGGTGCGGAGAATGACGCCGACACCTGCCGTCCAGAGGTTGCCATCTCGCCCCATAATGGTGAAGAGGTTGCCGTCGTCCCGACATCCCAGGGTTGCCGAGAATGGCCAGACTTTGGTCGTGCCGTTCGGTGCAATGCGCACGACCTTGCCACCGGGGTACTCACCCCCGTTGGGACAATTGTCCGTACCACCGTTTAAGAAACCACCAACTATCCATAAATTGCCATCGGCGTCGACCGTCGCGGAGGAGACCAACCCATTCAGACTGGAAGCGTCATATGCCGTGATTTTGCCGTCCGGGCTTATACGCCCAAGCGCTGACTCTGTGTAAATCCAGAGACTACCATCAGGCAGCGCTGCGATGATACCAATCTCATTGCCCAGGAGACTTCGACTCGTGTCGTAGGTGGTTAGGATGCCTTGTGGACTGATGCGCCCAATCATTGGATCACGGGTTGAAGTGGCCGGAGTCGTGAGATTGCTCGGCACGGCGAACCAGATGGTTCCATCAGGCGCTGTAAGAACAGATCCGATTGGGAGATCATAACTGGCTGGCAGCGGCACCCGCGTGGCTGCGCCGGTCATGCTGACACGCAGCATCTCATCGTTGACGAAAACCAGGAGCGACTTGCCTGGCCCACGGGTGAGCCCGGTGGGAAAAGCATCCGCCGGTATTGGTAACGGAAACTCAGTCACCACGCCATCAGGGGTGATACGTCCGATCATTCCATGTTCGGTAAACCAGATATTTCCATCTGGGCCTGTAACGATATGCCCTGGCAGCTTCCCAGCGGAGGGGAGCGTATATTCCGTCCACGTGCCTCCGCCGTTCACTATCCTCGTCGTCGCGTTGGGAGCCCCGCGCAGATGGAAGAGTGTGCTGGCCAGTAGCGTCAGCAGCAACACTGCCGCGAGCGCACCCATGCCAGAGAGCACGGTAGCCCGTTGCGAGAGTCGGCGGGTGAAAGCCAGAGTTGTGATGCGCGCCGTCACACTGGATGTGTCGCTGGAGTCGGAGCCCTCCTCATCCTCATCATCGCTCAACGCCACGCTGAGAATGATGTCGTCCACGTTGAACAGCGGACGCGAGATCACGGACGTCGGCGACGCATGGCGCAACGATGTATAGACCAGATCGTATTCCGCGAGCCGCCGCTGGCAACGAGCGCAGGTGGCGGCGTGCGCGCGGGCGGTCGCCTCTTCTTCGGCGCTCAACTCGCCCAGCGGCAGCAGCGCCAGTGCACTTTCAAGGTCGGCGCAGATAGGATCAGGAGCAGAGTGTGAGTTCATGACGTGGTTGTTCATCTGCACATCTCCTCCTCGTTCGTCGTGGCCGAGCGCTCAGACTGCGCTGGTACTGGCATTGGGGTGGTCACCGCCGCGCCATCGTGCAAGAAATAGGCGGCGCGTAGACGCTGCATGGCACGCGAGAGCCTTTTGCGGGCGGCCTCGGGCGTGATGCCAAATATCTGGGCGATCTCGACCGAGGTGAAGCCCTGCACGACACTCAGCATGAGGCACGCGGCATCGGCCGATTCCAGTTCAGCCAGAGCGGCGCGCACGACCTCCGCGTCGACGATGCGATTCTCGAACGGTGATTCACTCGGCCCCGCGGGCTGCGGCGGGAGTGACGCATCGAGCGATTCCCAGGCGATCACGCCGCGATGGCGCAGATTGGAGACCGCCCGGCAATAGGCCGCGTGAAAGAGCCACTTGCGCGCCTCGTTATCGTCACTCTCGGGCACAAAAGGCGCTGTCCCACGATAGGCGGCTTTCCATGCGCTCACGTACGTGTCCTGCACGACATCCCGCGCCTCTTCGCTATCGCCGATGAATCCGCGCACAAACGCATACAACTGCGCCTGAGTACGTTCGACCATCTGCGCGAACCGTGCTTTCGCCGAGCGCGATGAGGGAATGAGTGAGCCCATATACCCCCCTTGCGGAACGCTCGCCACCTCATTGTCAGCCACGTCTGTCAGCCACATCATGCTATCGCGCGACCATGGTCAAGTGTGACAGGGGATATCTTTCCCCAAGATTTCAGGCGTCATGCCGTTCTCTCACACTGTGCGCACTGTGCAGGCTCAACATTTCTACGCTTTATGTGAAGACGGTCACAGTATGTATACTACGCATCTTCTACACTCCTTCCAACGCACCTCCAATGATATCTTTCCTCTCATTTCACTGCTCTGGGCGCGGTGGGTGCGTATTTCTGCCACCCGGCAGGAGGAGAATGGTATGCGGTCCCACGGTAAATCGTGGCCAACAGTCATCTGCGCGTTGCTCGCATGTATCATCGTGCTCTTTGGATGCGCTCTGCCAGGCGCTACTGGCTCATCAAGCTCTACCCCAGGGGAGGGGGCGGGAGCGACGGTAACCGGCGGCTCGTCGGGGTCCGCCCGGGCCACCGCCACGCCAACACCACCTCCGCATGCGCTGGCGTGGTTCCAGCAGGATAGTCATCAGGTCGGCCAGATATGGGCAAGCGTCAACGGTGGAGCGGCGCATCAGGTGACGCACATGCCTGCCTCAACCGCCGAGTGTCGCTATGACGCGTACTGGAGCTCACCTGTCTTCTCGCCTGATTTAAGCAAGATCGTCGGCGGGTGGGGCAGCGACGCCTGTACCGACGGCCCTGAGCATGGGCCAGTGTATGTTGTCAACGCCTCTACAGGAGCAGCTACCGAGGTACCCTCCTCTGATGTTCGGCTCTCGCTGCGCGACGCTGGCTGGATTAACAACTCGACGATCTGGTGGAGCGACGGTCGCATCCTTCACCAGTATGTCGTGGGTGGCGGCGCAAGTGTTCTTGGCACACTGACGTCATCATCGTATTCGGATGACGCGGTGCTACGCGGCAACACGCTTTTCTTCACCGTTGCCTCGGGGAGCGGTTATCTGCTCAAGCGCTTCAATATGACCAGCCACACGGTGCTGGCCGGCTCGGTCAACATGGGCACGACCAATCCGTGCGAGTGTTCCCGCAATGATGCGCTCAGCCCGGGGTTCGACGTTTCACCTGATGGCTCGCATATTGTCTATCAGAAGACCGCCCCGGTATCGGGGACTGGTGGAGACGAGGAGGGTGTGGCCAACTCGCAGTTCTTCTATGCCAACGCCGACGGCAGCGGCGCCTCGCGGATCGCCACGGTCGCGACGGCCGCCTCGATGGTCAAGATGCAAATCTCGCCGAATGGACACTTGGTCTCAGTGGCGCGCGCGGAGCCAGCCCCCAGCGTCTTCACGGCCAGCGTCACCTCGGCGGGTCTCTCTGGCGATCCCAATATGCACTTCTACACGCCCGATGCTGAGAGCTATCCCGTCTGGAAGTTCGACAACTCGACCTTCTGGGCTGGCACCGGCCATCCCAATATGGAGCACTTCGACCTGGGCGTTGGCGCGGGGAGCGTCGGCGCGACTGGCGGCGCCAATCCCTGGTACACCATTGGGAGCTAGCTGAACTTAACCCGTGACCTCACCCCCCAACCCCCTCTCCCACAGGAGAGGGGAGGCCAGATCCATTCATGCGCTGCGTCCCGCCTTCCAAAAATGTCGATAAACTGGTGGCACGATCACCGAATCAGATGGAGGAACTGGTCGGGGTCGAGGGTATCGCCTTCGATGACCAGCGCCACCATGCCGGTCTCGCTGCCCGACTCGTGTTCCTCACCTGGCTCCCAGAAAGCCGCCTGATCGGCCACGATGGGTGTGCGCTCCGGTTCCGGCCCGCGCACCCATCCCTCGCCAGACATTACCAGAAAGAGCTGACGCGTCGTGGCCTGATGCGCGCCCACACGTCCGCCCGGCGCGAGATGCATACACCCGATCTGTACGTCGCCCTCCAGCACGTAGACAATGCCGTTGATCGTCACGCGCACGCTGCCAAACTCAGTGATCGGTCGCCCATGCGCCGCGCCGAAGCTGTAGAGCCGCACAATTTATCCCTTTCAGTCTGCTGATCCGCGTTCCCACAACCCCGCCCACCATTCGACCTCAGGCATACCGCTGGCGCGGGCAGCCTCCACCATCCGGTCGACATCGAGCGGCGTCCGCCGGAGCGAGATTTCCAGTCGATCACCATCCGAGTCTACGACCGCGTATTCCGCCCATCCCACATGTCGATTCTTCTGGGTCGCCGCGCCCACACCTGCCAGCCCAACACTCCCCACGTTGATGAGATGCGCGTCCCCGTGTCGGCGCAACATCTGAAGGTGGGTATGACCGCCCGCCAGGATGTCCGCCTGGGTATCTCCCAGCATGCCACTCAGCTCGTCGTCGGGCGTCGTCGGCACGATCACATCGTCATATGACTGCGGCGAGCCGTGAAAGCATAGGAGCGTTCGCCCCTCTCCGAGCGCAAGCTCGACCACGGGCGCGAATGAGGCGATATAGGCGCGGTCGTCATCCGTAAGCTGTGTTCTCGTCCATTGGGTGATGGCGGCGTCAAATCGGTCTCCCTCCATGGCGGATGGTGGCATGAGCAGCCAGGCATCGGTATTGCCCATCACCACGGAGCATCCCAGAGTACGCAGCCGCGCCAGCGCCTCGGCGGGTTGCGGGCCAAGCGCGGCCACATCGCCCAGACAGACCAACTGATCGAGCGGCTCTCGCGCCAGCTCGGCCAGGACCGTCTCCAGTGCGATCAGATTTCCGTGGATATCGGCGATCAGGCCAACGCGCATTGTTCCTCCCTGCTATGCTTCATATTGAGAGCGATGCATCGTCGCCAGGACGGACGAGCCACGCAGGAATCTCCCCGTTGCCTCACGGGCGGGTCTATGCTAGAATCAACCACGCAGTAAAAGGAGTTGTTCCCAGAGAATTGTATCCCCCGTGGAGGAGAAGGATGCAAGGAGGAAGAGGATATCATGCGCCTCCATGCCTACCAGGCGCAACTCACCCTGCCCGCCAGCCTGGCGCGCGTTCGGGATGTTCGCCCGGATATCGCGCGTATCGGCGGTCGCGTGGAGATGATACCCACTGAGGTTCCTGGCCTGATAACCGTCCGCATTTTCCTGCCCGAGCCGTACCAGCCCGACCAGTTTCTTCCCGGCCTGCCATTCTACCCGATGTAGCGAGAACCCTGCCAGCTTCACACCGTCGCCTGGGTGCAGGCGCTGTGCCTGAGCCTATACCTGTGTCTGCGCGCTACGCCTGTCCACGATGAAAGGGAGTGCATTTGATGTGGCCGTTTCGCCGCCAGAGACATGATGTCGTGCTCGAGAATGTTCCCGACCAGCGATTCCGCCGGTTTGGCGGCCGCCAGCATCTCGCCGCCATGCCCTACCCGCTGCCCAAAGATATGGGTGAAATCAACCGGCTGGACTTCCAGCATTTCCTGCTGCGGACGGGCCTGCGCGGCAACTACGCGGCGCCAGTAAATCAACCCGCGGATATCCTGGATGTCGGGTGTGGCTCGGGGCGCTGGGCGATGGAGATGGCGGCGCTCTTCCCCCATGCGCGTGTCATCGGCCTCGATCTGGTGCCGCCGCCTGAGGACGCGAACCCCCTTGGGCAGGGGCTGGATGTACGCCCCACGAACTATATCTTCTCCGTCGGTAACATCCTCGAAGGGCTGCCATTCGCCCCCGGCAGCTTCGACATTGTCCATCAGCGCCTCCTCATCACCGCGATTCCCCGCGATCGCTGGCCCAGCGTCATCCAGGAGCTGGTGCGCGTGACCCGGCCAGGCGGATGGGTGGAGCTGGCTGAGTGCGGTTCGGCGCAGGATGGCGGTCCGGGCTACATGGGCCTCTGGCAGAGCTGGATTGACTTCCTGAATACGCGCAACGTGGATTTCACCATTGGCAAGCACATCGGCCAGATGCTGAGCAACGGCGGGCTGGTCAACTTGCAGCAGCGGGTGCTCAACTTTCCGATGGGCGACTGGGGCGGGCGGATTGGGCGCGCCTCCGCGACCGACTGCCTCGCGGTGGGCAAGGCGCTCCGCGCGGGCGTCATCGCCCAGAACATCCTGCCCGCGGACCGGTACGACGCGCTCTACACGCGCGCGCAACAGGAGTTCGCCCAGCGCCAGGGCCGAGGCATCCTGCCGTTCTACGTCGCCTTCGGCCAGCGCGCCTGACGTCGACTAGTTGCGGCAGGTCGCTGGTGCGGCTGGCGGATAAATCCGCGCCTGAATGGCCTGCAGCCACGAAGTCCGCCGTCGCGGACTGCCCAGACCCTATTTCAACGGGGTATCCAGTGGCGCACAGGTTCCTGAAACCCGCGGCGGCGGGTTTTGTGGCGGAGCGTGCGTAGCAAGCGAGCTGCTCAGGCGCGGTTTCAACCGCCCGCTCTTATTTTGCTATTTCATGATGTTGAACGGGCGATTGTTGCGCCGGGGGAGCGCCTCATCGCGCACGCGCCCGGCCACTGCATCCACGCCGAAGTGCGCCTGCCACTCCGCCGGGGCGTCTTTGCTCTCGCCACCGTGCGGCGTGATCCGCTCGCGCACGCGGCAGATGACTGGCGTATTGATGGCGCTGCCCGCGATGATGGCCTGCCCTTTCGAGAGCGCGGGCAGGTTCTGCAAGAGATCATGGCCCACGCCTTCGACGGCGCTGGCGACGCTCTTCTGGTCCACTTCGTTGACGATGCGCATGATGCACTGTGTCAGGCACTGGCTCAGTACGTCGGCGTCCAGCTTGCCGGGACGCTGGCTAATCAGCCCGACGCCGATGCCAAACTTGCGCCCCTCGGCCAGCACCTGCTTGAGAATGCCCGTCGTGATCGCCTCGCCGTCGTGCGGGGCGAAGTGGTGCGCCTCCTCCAGCAGGATGAAGACGGGATAGGGCAGAAATTTCTCGTCACCCATCGAGACCTTGCCCTTTTCGGTGTCCATGCGCGCCTGGTTGATGCGCCGGAGCAGCGTCGCGACGATCACCTGCTGGTCGCGCTCGTCGATCTCGTTGAGTTGGAGGACGGTGCATTGCCCCGGCTGGAGCACCTCGCCCAGATTGAGATGCTGGAACTGGTCGAAGACCATCGTGTTGTCGCCGAGCCGCTCGTCGATCTTCCAGTGGAGCGCGGCGATGGTGCTATTGCCGCTATCGTCGCCACTATCCTCGTTGGCGGATTTGCCGACGTTACTCACGTGGCGCTTGAGATCGGCCGCGCCCCAGGGCTGCCCCTTCTTCTCGGCCCGTAGCGCGTCGAACGCGCGGCTGAGAAAGTGGTGCTGCTTGTCGGTCATGTTGGGCAGTAGATAGCGCAGGTCGCCGAGCGTCAGCGTGTTCATGCGCACCTTCACCTGGTCGTGCAGATAGACGCGCGTGCGCGCCTCGTAGCGTGGCTGGCGCCGCGCAGCGGGGCTAGCTGGCTCGCCCTCGCGGAACTCCTCGTCGTTGGCGATCTCTTGCAAGGTGTTGTATTCGCCGTGGGGATCGATGATGAGGACGGCGGCGCGATTGTAGGGGCGCATCATCTCCTCGATAATGACGCTGGCCAGATAGCTCTTGCCCGCGCCGGTGCTGGCGATGATGGCGAGATGGGTGCTCACCAGTTCTTTGACATCCAGCACCACCGGCACGGCGGTCGGCGGACGTGTCAGCAGCGAACCGACGATGGCGCTGCCGACCTGGCCGCGCTGCTTGCGCGAGAGGACGGTGGCGAGCCAGGCGTCCTCGGCCAGATAGATGGGCGTGCCAGAACTGGGTGGAATCCAGGGGTTGACGAAGGAGCCTAGCGCCTCATCGTAATAGCCCATGATGCCGACGTGCAGCTCGAAGAGATCGCTGGCGCGCATATCATAGCCGACGAGCGCGGCGACCTGGGAGGGCGACACCTCCGGCTCGGAGAGGAAGGTATCGGGGAAAAGCTGCACCGGCACTCGCCGCAGGATGCGCCCCAGCACGCGACGCGGCGTGGCGCCATGCGCGCCGTTCGCACCCGTCGCGCCATTTGAGCCAGCAGACGAGCCACTGCCGGATTCATCCAGCTCGTAGTAAACGTATTCGCCGTTTTTGAGCAGCCGCTGCTCATCGCGCGAAATCAGCGTGTATTCGTGGATCGCTTCGCCGGGGCCTTTGGTGATGCCGACCGGGCGGGATGTCTGTGGTGATTGCGCGCCGCTCATAATGTCTGACCGCCTTCGCCTTGCTTGTGATCTCTTGCCTGGACCTGCCCTCTCCCCCAGCCCCTCCCCTAAAAGGGAGGGGAGCCAGAGGACAATCCCTGCGATTATCCTGCCGCCAACACTTTGAGCCGCCAGGCCAGATTGCGCTTGACGATGGCCAGCAGCGAGGCGTTTTCCGGCAGCAGCGCCTCCAGCCGCTCGACCGTCCGCAACATCGCCAGCGGCAGCAGCGGATGGTCCTGCGCGACGGTATGGGGCAGGTACCCCAGGTGCAGGTACGGACGCGACTGCGGTGTATCGGCGAAGGTGTGGAAGGCGCGCACCTGCGTCTCGGTGAGCGGCTCGACCACCGCCCCCAGATCAGGCGCGAGCGCGGGCACCCCATGTGTCACTCTGCCCGTCAGCGCGCCCTCTCCGCTCATCGTGCCTAGCACCAGGATCGAGACGAGCACTGCGCGCTCCGCCAGGTAATCCGGCGAGAAGATGGCAAGCTGCTCGTCGTTGGAGAGGCGCGGCCCCAGCGTCCCAAAGGCGGGATTGACGAGTATCGTGTCGTAGATGAGGCCCACTGCCCAGAGCGGCTGCGCTGGCACGGGCGTCAACGCATCGCTTTGCATCGCGGCGGTTGTGCGCGGCTCGAGCGCGGCGACATCGGCGGCGGGCAGCGCCGTCCGCAGCGGCAGGCGGACAAAGCCGCCAAAAGCGTAGGCGGCGGGATCTGGCGGCGCGGCCACCTCGCCCGGGCCGAATACCTGGCAGGTATAGCGCACATGCGATTCCGAGCCGACGATCTTGCCGATGCCCACTGCTGCCATCTGTATTGCTCCTCGCCAGAGAGTATCTGCTTCCAGTATACCATGCGACCTGCCGGTATCTCGCCAGTTAGGCCGGTAGCTGGTACCTGGGCGTTGTGGAGCAACCTTGATGGTCAGGGTGTCGGAATGACAGGGGTGATATCCGGGGTGACATCCGGCGTGATGTCAGGCGTGGCGGTTCCCTGGTCATCGGTGGCGTCGGTCGCGGTCACCGTCACCGGGATGTCGGTCGGCGTGGCGGTTGCCGGGATATCCGTCGCGGTGGCGGTCGCGGGGTGGGCGGTCGGCAGCGCCAGGGGCGTATTGAAGTATTCGTAGGTAAGGTGACCAGCGAAGACCATGCCCGCACCGACGACAGTAATGCCCACTACGGCGACGAAGAGCAGCGTGGCGCTGCGCGCGCGCGACATGCGCACGAAGCGCCTGGGGCGCGGGATTGGCCGCGTCGGCGGACGGGGCACCGATTGATGGTCCGCCAGCCAGTAATCCGGCGCCTGTAACCAGTTGGAGCGCTTCACGGCGGGGAAGCGCGACCCAATCTCGATCTCGATCATGACCGGCGGCTCGATAGTTGGCTCGACTGATCGCTGTGGCTCCGCTTCAGGTACTGGAATGTCGTCAGGCTCCAGCCATGCCTCCGGCTGTGGCCAGCGGCCAGGCAGCGGATATTTGTCACTGCTTCCCGGCGGGATGGTTCGTTTTCCCGCGATGATGCGCGCTGGAGCGCCGGTAGCCCTGGCGCTGCCGGTACCCGAGTCATTTGCGCCTTCCCTGTTGCTCGTAGGCGATTCCTGAGTCATCCCTGCTTCTCCTTCCAATGATTGCGAGGACTGCGAGATAGATGACGCGAGTATACACCTACTGGTATGGGGGAACACAACAGCCAGACGGTCCTACCCCATGTTTCCTATCCCGGGGAAGAAGGTAGACGCGCGGCAAAATCTCTGGATGGAGAACCGAGGAACGCGGGCAATGCGGTGTTTTAGTGGTTAGCTAGCGCCGATGCGATGCGTGCCGCCCAGGTGGCGTTGTTGAGCAGCAGCGCCCGGTTGGCCGCGATGCTCGTGCCTTCGGTCAGCGCGCCAATCCGCGCCAGCAGAAACGGCGTAATCGCCGGACCGGTTACGTGCGCTTCGGCGGCGTCACGCTCCGCCTGGGCCAGCGCGTCGGCGAAGTCGCTCTCGGGCAGGGCCTCCGCTTCGGGGATGGGGCAGGTGACGAGCAAACCACCGCCAAGGCCGCTCTCCCACTGCGCCCGCGCAATCGCGGCGATCTCGGTCGGCGTTTCGGCGCGAAAGGGGACGCGCAGACCGCTGGTGCGGCAGTAGAACGCGGGCAACTCGTCGGTCTGGGCGCCGATGACGGGAACGCCCTGCGTTTCGAGGTATTCGAGCGTCAGCGGCAGATCGAGGATTGCCTTGATGCCTGCGCAAACGGTGACCGCGGACGTGCGGCCAAGCTCGATCAGGTCGGCTGAGATGTCGAAGCTCTGCGCCGCGCCACGATGGACTCCACCGATGCCGCCAGTGGCGAAGACGCGGATGCCCGCCAGCGCCGCGCACGCCAGAGTTCCCGCGACGGTGGTGGCGGCCAGCGAGCGCTGGGCCAGGGCAACAGCCAGCCCACGTCGACTGGCTTTGGCGACCGCCTCGCCGGTGGTGGCGAGCCGCTCTAGCTCAGCACTGCTCAGCCCGACGACGATGGAGCCGTCCAGGAGCGCTATCGTCGCGGGAATCGCGCCCTCCGCCCGTATCGCCGCCTCCATCTCGCGCGCCACGGCGAGATTGGTGGGCCGGGGCAGGCCATGCGCGATAACGGTTGACTCCAGCGCGACGACTGGCCGACCAGCCACCAGCGCATCCCGCACCTCAGGCGCCAAGCGCAGATAGTTATTGGTGAGGAGGTCAGTACTATGCGTCATGGTTGATTTCTCCGGCCAATGGTCAAGCTGATTGGTGTAGCCGCCAGTGGTTATCATATCATCGCGCTCATCGCTGCTATTGCCGGTGTGACATACGCGATTGGATTGCCGCGGCTGCTTTGGCCGCGCCCTGCGCCGCGTCTTTGGCGTCCTTCGCGTTCTGGAAGAGATCCCAGAGGAAGCGTATCATCCCCAGCAGGCCCGCCAACCCGCTCAAGCCAGCGAGCGGTATTCGCCACGTAGTGAGCTGGTCCGTCAGCCAGGATGGGAGCCAGGTGGGCAGCGTCGTATTGGCGATGGTGGACTCGACCGCGACGATGGGCGTCGGCAAAGACGAGACCTCAATCGTGCCATCGTGCTCGCTGCCGTCGAGATAGATATAGTAGAGATGGAGAACGATGCGCACCAGATTCTGCCCCGGCGCGACAGCCTCGACATGCCACGTGAAGCGCACGGCATCCAGATACGTCCGCTCTGTGGTCGGACTGCCTGGTGTGAGCAATGACTGACGTGGCGCGCTGACAAGCTGCCAGACGACGGGACTGTTACCCGACGATTCTGTATCTACCGAGGCGCCGATGTCGTTGTAATCGCTCAGCTGTGTCGGCAGCGGAATCGGTTCGCCCACCGTGCCCACGCCCGAACCCGCGCCCGGCGTCGCGATCAGCAGGTTCTGGTGAGGCGAGAGCGTCAGCGTGACGTCGCTGCCCGCGTTGACGGCCAGTTGCAATGGATAATCGATGCGCGAGTAGAGGTAGGCATAGGCGGGCTCTGGCCCGGTACCGACAGGGGGAGGCGTGCTACCAGGATGTGGCGTATAGATGGCCGATGGCGAGCTGCTAGCGCCACACGCCGCTAGCAGCGCCAGCGCGGCGAGCAGGATCAGCCCACCGACGACTCCACCCACCCACGTTCGAGGAGTGCGTTGCGCGCGACGTATCGGGTCCAACATGTTCGCCTCCTCGTTACTTGCTCGTAGCCGTCACCACCGCGGTCGCCGCTGGAGCGGTCGGCGGCAGAATCACCTGTCCTGGCGTGGGTATCTGGGTGGCGTGCGACGAGTCAACGGCGCGGGGGATAAAGACGATCAGCGCCACGGTGACGACGATACAGAGCAGCGCCACCACCAGCGCCCGCGGCGCGCTTCGTTTCCTTCGAGATTTGGCCATAGCGCAATCTCCCTCGCGCTCGTATCCGCTCCAGCGTCACGGCTAGCCGAGGCGAGCAGATGCGCCAGCGGCTGGTAGCCTTCCACAGAATATACGGGCGGAGGTTGTGCGTTCTCACTCGTCAATACGGGGATATGTGAGGCGCTTCACAATAGCTCTGGCGGCAGAAGCCGCGGCTAAGGGCGGCCTTGACAGGTCGCCGCAAAGGCCGCCCTTCGGGCCGCTGCCGCTCCGCTCGCACCTGCTCGCTTCTCGCCTTCGGCTCGTGCGGCTGCCCTGCGCGGCCTCCAGACAGCGATTCACGCTGAATTAGGATCTGGAAAGCCTGCCTATGTCGCCAGCCGTCTCTAGATCGTGGGAATGCGCTCGATGACCGGCAGCAGCAGCTCCTGGGCGAGATCGTCGGCGGCGTCACGCACTGGCTGCCGCGCCACGATGCGGATGCGGCGCTGGTGCTGCTCATAGATGCCAAGGTCGCCCGGACGCTGGCCCGTCGCCTCGGTCCAGGTCATCAGCGAGGCCATGCCGACCGGCGGATGGGCGAAGCGCACCAGCACGTCCATCTCCCATTTCTCCGGCTTGGGGATGTCGATCAGCACGTCGTGCGGCGAGACCGGGATTTCCAGCGCGACTGAAAGCGTCTCCGCCAGCGCCAGCTCCACCCGCCGCCGCTTGCCCTGGTCCCAGAAGAGCGCATCGAGCTGGCTATAAACGCGGCCCGCGCGCGAACTGATCTCCAGCATCACCTTGTACGGCTGGCGCTGCTTGAGCGCGCCCACCAGATCGCGTGTGCCTGCTGGCATACGCTCGTCGGAGAGATACGCCAGCAGCGAGGCGTCATCGTGCCCGGCGAGGTCATCGGGCGCGATGGCCCCGGCAAGCTGCGCCTCCTGCACCGCCCGCAGCAGCATCGCCATCATCGCGCGGTTGGTGTGATGCCAGTAGACGTTGTCGAACATCTCCTGGCGGGCATGCAGCAGCGAGTTGAGCGGGCTGATGCCCTTGCTGCTGACGCCGAGCCGTGGCCCCTGCGGCGTCTCCAGCAGCCGGATCGAGCCGAGCAGCCGTGTCAGGTCCACGCCGCCATACGGCACGTTGCAGCCACGAGCGTCACGCGGCAGGTAGTCGAGCTTGTCCACGTCGAGCGGGCCGCTAAGCAGTCGCATCAGAATGGCGTCGGTTGGCGGCAGAGGACGGTCGCGCGGCGGATCGATCACATCGGCGACGCGCTGGGGCGAGAGTCCATGGCGGGCGAGCGCCTCGGCCACCGCGCCCTGTTCGATGATGCGCCGTCCAATCCGCTCGTGTGGCTCGATGGGATAGCCAAGCTCCTCGATGGCGTGCGAGAAGGGATAGTGGCCGATATCATGTAGCAGCGCGGCGGCAAGCATCGTGCGCAGGTCGGTCTCGCTGGCGCGCAATCGCTCGCGGGCGTAGTCCTGCGCCCAGAGCGCGCGCAACCCACGCAGCATCAGGTAGTAGACGCCAAGGCTATGCTCGAAGCGGGTATGGGTCGCGCCGGGCCAGACGCGATAGCAGAAGCCAAGCTGCTTGATGCCCTGCAAGCGGACGAATTCGGGCGTGCCGATCAGGTCAAGCTCCAGCGCGCCGAGGGGGATGGTGTCGTAGAGGCTGTCGCGCACGATGGTACGCGGCGCGTCATCGGGCAGAGCGGGCGCGTTGACCGGCGCGGCGTCCCAGAGGGTCGCGTGTCCTGCGTCGGCTGCCGCGGATGCCGCATCTGTGGCGGGCTGAGCTACCCGTCGGCGGGCTGGGCGTGGTGTCGTCATACTCGACAGTATACCGTACCTCGTTGCCTGGTTGGGCAGCTAAATATACGCCGTCAGCGACCAGCCCGATGCCTCTATTCGTCGAAGAGACTGCTGATCGACTCACCGTCGTGGATGCGATGGATGGCCTCCGCCAGCAGCGGAGCGACCGAGAGCACGCGCAACTGCGGCAGCGCCTCGATCTTCGTCTGCGCGAGTGGCACGGTGTTCGTCGTCACCACTTCATTGATGTCCGGCTGAGCGGCGAGTCGCGCGATAGCCGAGCCGGTAAACAGCCCATGCGTGCAGGCCACGGTGACGCTGCCGACACGGTGCTCGCGCAGCAGCCGCAGCATCTCCAGGATAGTCCCGCCATTGGCGATCTCGTCGTCGAGCAGGATCACATGTCTGCCGCTGACGTTGCCCACGATCCGGTCGATCACCACGTGCTCGTCGTCTATGCGGCGCTTGCTTCCCGCCGCCACCGGCAGATTCAGCAGGCGTGCCAGGTGTGAGGCCGACTTGGCGTTGCCTAGGTCCGGCGAGACGACCACCGTATTGGCGAGGTCGCGGTTGCGAAAGTGGTTGCTCAGGATGTTGAGCGCGTTGAGGTGGTCCACCGGGATGCGGAAGAAGCCATGCACTTGCGGCGCGTGCAGCGTGATGGTCAGGATCCGGCTTGCCCCCGCGGCCACCAGCAAATCTGCGACGAGACGCCCGGCGATGGAGATGCGCGGGGCGTCCTTTTTATCGGAGCGGGCATAGGCGAAGTGCGGGATCACCGCCGTCGTGCGCCGCGCGGAGGCGTCACGCGCCGCATCGAGCATCAACAGCAGCTCCATCAGGTGCTCCTGCACCGGAGGGACGAGTGGCTGCAAGATAAAGACATCACGCTCGCGGCAGTTGGCGTTGAGCTGCACGTACAGGCAATCGTTGCTGAATCGTCGAATCGTCGACGGGCTGAGGTCAACGCCAAGATTCTCGCACAGCTCTTGCGCCAGCGCGCGATGGGCGTTGCCGCTGAAAACGGTGATCTCCCGCATGGCGCCATCCTTATTGTCGGATTGTGGGAAGACATCGAGCGGTCCTTGTGTATTATAGCACTCCGCGACCTATTCACAGGCCCATGCCAGTCAGCCGCCAGGATGCTTGGGGCATCTGCCCGCGCTGGCGGAGGCGTGCTACACTTGGACGAGACGACGATAGCAGCGGCGGGAGGGTATACAGGGATGAGCCACTCGGAGATGGCCCAGCCACCGCGCGATGACGACGCGACCGATGACGACGAGCCTGACGCACAATGGCTGCGGATGGCGCGCGCCGTCGAGGCGAACTGGTGCGCCGCCTGGGCATCGCTGGGACGGCTCACCTCCCAACCATCTTCGCTGGTTGACGATACACCCACCATGCTGCGGGTGCTGACGCCAGGCCTCGCCGAGACCCTGATGAACATCGTGATGCGCTACCGCTCGCCCGAGCCAGTCACCGCCGACGCGCTTGAAGAGGCCATCGAGCCGTTTCGCTCCTATGGGCTGCCATTCCAGTGGTGGCTCACCCGCAACGACGCGCCCGCCAATCTGCGCGAGCATCTCTACGACGTCGGCATGCGCTCGTGGGGCGGCGCGACGATGATGTACCTTGACCTGCGGGGATGGGATGTCAGCTATCCGCAGGCGCCGCCGGGAGTCAGCTATCGCCGGGCCGCCTCGGATGTCGATCTGGCCGACGCGCTGCATATCATCAGCCGGGTCTTCGACGCGCCGCCGTTCCCGATGTCGCGCTGGACGAGCGAGAACCCGGCGTTCGCGCTCTACCTGGCGCACTGGGGACACCAGGCCGTCGCCACCGTCGCAACGCTGCCGTGGGAGGAGTCTATCGGCGTCTATCACGTGGCGACGATGCCCGATGCGCGGCGACGTGGCATCGCGGGCAATCTGCTGCTGCTGGCGCTGCGCGAGGCCCAGGCGGCGGGCTTCACCTGCGCGACCCTCACCGCGACGCCCGAGGGACAGCGCATCTATGAATATCTGGGATTTCGTGTCTGCGGCCTGCTGGAGCAGTGGATGACTGGGCCGCAGCTCACCGACGACCTGATACGACATGGCGATCACAAGACGCGCTGGAACTCTCCATATCGGCACATATCGTAGTGAAGGGATAAGGCGGACGATGCGCGATAAGCTGATGACGATGCGTGAGGCTATCGAGCGGTTTGTGCCCGACGGCAGCAGCGTGGCAATAGGGCTGGCGCTGGAGCCACTGATCCCTTTCGCCGCCGGACATGAGATCATCCGCCAGCAACGGCGCAACCTGACGCTCATCGGCCCCATCTCGGATATCCTCTTCGACGAGTTGATCGGCGCGGGCTGCGTCACGAAGATCACCGCCGCCTGGGTGGGTAACGTCAGCGAGGGGCTGGGCTACAACTACCGCCGCGCCACTGAGAAGGGTCTGCCGCACCCCATCGCCGTCGAGGATCACAGCAACTACAGCGTCGCGATGGCGCTGCTGGCGGGCGCGCTCGGCGTCCCCTATATTCCGATACGCTCACTGCTGGGCAGCGATATCGCCCGCGACCATCCGACGATGCGCCTGCACGACTCGCCGCTGGATGGCACGCCGACGCTGCTGGTCCCGGCGCTGCGGCCTGATGTGGCGATCATCCACGTGCAGCGGGCGGATGCCGCCGGGCGCGCGCATGCCTGGGGGAGCCTGGGCATCTGCGAGGAGGCGGCGCTGGCGTCCCACGGCGTCATCTATACCGCCGAAGAGATCGTTCCGGCGGAGGTGATTTTGAGCGACCCCAATCGCGTGCTGGCGCCGGGCGAGAAGACGCTGGCGGTCGTCCACACGCCCGGCGGCGCCCATCCCTCGCCAGTGCAGGGCTACTACAACCGCGACCATGCCTACTTCGCCGAGTATCACGAGCGCAGCCGCACGCCCGAAGGCTTCGCCGCATGGCTGCGAGAGCAGGTGCTCGACGTGCCCGACCGCTCCGCCTATCTGGAGCAATTGGGGGTCGAACGCTGGCAGGCGCTGGCGATCCGCACGCCGCTGCTGGCCGCTCCGGTGGATTATGGGGTGTAGCGGAAGAACCTCTCCCCCTACCCCCTCCCCTTCTAGGGGAGGGGCCGTATTGCGAGGTTTACACCTACCAATGCCCATCTTGCAGGAGAATTAATCACCTATGCCACAGAATATGACACCCGACTATACGCCGCAAGAGTTGATGGTGGTCTGCGCCGCCCGTCAGATCAGGGACGGCGAGGTCGTCTTCGTGGGGATGCGCCTGCCGCTGCTGGCCTTCGCGCTGGCCAAGCGCACCCATGCGCCCAGCGCCATCGGCCTCTTCGAGAACGGCCTGGTGCGCGACGCGCCCTCCAGCGAGCTTTTGCTGACGATGGGCGACACGCCGAATATCGCCGGAGCCGAGTGGGCGACCCGCACCGGCGCGCTAATGGGTCTGCTGGCGCAGGGCTTCGCCAACCTGGGCTTCGTCGGCGGGGCGGAGGTGGACCGCTACGGCAACCTCAACACGTCGTATATCGGCGACCGCGCGCATCCGGCGGTGAAGCTGCCCGGCAGCGGCGGCGGCGCGGATATCGCCTCGCTGGCGGGACGGCTGGCGATCATCCTGGCGCACGAGAAGAAGCGCTTCCCCGAACATGTCAGCTATATCACCAGCCCCGGCTACGGCGATGGTGGTGACTGGCGGAAGCGCGTGGGGCTGCCGCGTGGCGGTCCCGCCGCGGTCATCACAACGCTGGCGGTGCTCGGCTTCACCGCCGATACGCACGAGATGGAGCTACGCTCGTGGCATCCCGGCGGCGGCGCGGAGGACGTGCGCGCCAACACCGGCTGGGATCTGCGCGTCGCCCCCGACGTGCACGAGACTCCGCCGCCCACCGCCGATGAGCTGCGCATCATCCGCGAATGCGACCCCCAGGGCTTCTGGACACGGTAACTGGGACGAGGCTGCGCTACTCGCAGCCTCCCAACTTTGAGGGTTCGGGGTAAAAGTAGAGAGTTTGACTCGTAGGACCTTTAATCTCAGCGGACTGGCTTTGAGAGGGCCAACTGCTTGCCTGTCTCCTTCATGGGGGTCTTTACCGCTTATCGCCCTCTCCATGAATCTGACCGCGTTCCAAGCGGGAATAGAGCTTTTCGACATTCGCTGATGCGACTTCTTGCAGGGTCAGCCCCAGTTCCGTACAGATCTGGGTGAGATACCACAGGACGTCCCCTAGTTCGTATTTCAGAGCTTCACGATCCTCCGCGGAGATCGTTCCTCCTTTGTCGCGAAAGATCTTTTTGATCTTTCCCGCGACCTCCCCAGCCTCGTTGGTGAGTCCGAGTGTCGGATACACAATGGGACTGTTCATAGGGATTTCTCCCCAGGTCTTTCGCGATGCTTGTTGATACGCCTGAAAATCCTGAATATCCACGCAAGTTCTCCTCACAATTCCAAATAATTCAGCAGGCTGACTCCTAATCCCGCTAGTACATCAGCGCCCAAGAGTCTAGCTTTGTTCATTCGGCTGCCTCTGAGCGATCATGCTCAACACCAAGTGGCATGAGGCGTGCGGCTCAAGTGTACCATAGCCATAGAGGCCCGCAACCCTTAAATAGATAAGCCTCACGGCGATAGATGCCAGCTTGTTGACAATGAAATAGTTTAGCACTAAACTACATATAGAAGATATGATGTGCCATGCGACACTGGCATGGCGTCTGCGCGATCTGTTGGCGGGTGTTGGCGAAAGATTCGAGGCGAAAACGATGAGCGAGATAGAGATGACTGCAGAGGATATGCGGATCGGCGGGCTGCACCACATCACCGCCGTCACCGGCAACGCGGCGGGCAATGTCGCGTTTTATACGCAGGTGCTGGGCATGCGGCTGGTCAAGAAGACCGTCAACCAGGACGATGTCTCGGCCTACCACCTCTTCTATGGCGACGAGATCGGCCATGCGGGCACCGAGCTGACCTTCTTCGACTGGCCCGACGCTGGCCCCGCTCGCCATGGCGCGGGAACCGTCGCAGCGATTCTGCTGCGCGCGCCGGATCGCGCCGCGCTCGACTGGTGGGTGCAGCGCTTCGACGAGCTTGGCGTCGCGCATGAGGGCATCCAGCAGCGCGCGGGCCGGGGAGTCTTGCCGTTCAGTGACCCCGAGGGGCAGCGGCTGGAGTTGGTGGCCCCAGCGAAGGGCGAGGAGCAGCCGGTCACGGTTGGCACGCCCTGGGCGCGCAGCCCCATCCCGGCGGAGTACCAGATTCGCGGGCTGCACGGCGTCCGGCTGCTCTCGGCGCGCGAGGACGCCACGCTGCACGTCCTTACCGAGACGATGGGCTTCCGCGAGACGGGCCAATATACCCTGCCACCGACCGGGGATGGCGCTGAGGCGCGGCTGGTGCGCGTCTATCAGGTGGGCAAGGGCGGCCCCGGCACGGAGGTGCATCTGGAGGAGCGCGCTGACGACACGCGATTGGGCCGCGTCGGTATCGGCGGCGTTCACCATGTCGCGTTCCGCACGCTGACCAACGAGACACACGTCGCCTGGCGCGGGCGGCTCGACGAGGCGGGACTCCAGGTGACGCCAGTGATCGACCGCTTCTACTTCCATTCGATTTACTTCCGCGAGCCGGGCGGCGTGCTCTTCGAGATCGCCACCGACGGCCCTGGCTTCGCCACCGACGAGGACGCGCAGCATCTCGGCGAGACCCTGGCGCTGCCGCCATTCCTGGAGCTGTACCGCCGCCAGATCGAGGCGGGGCTGCGCCCGCTGCCGACGCCCGCGCCGTCCGGCACGACAACGACCGCATAGCGGCCCGCCACAAGTTCCTATCCATCAGCGGCCCAGGTCATTTCCGGCCTGGGCCGCTTTTTGTCGCGCGAGATACCATGGGACATAACACAAGCAGGTCCTGCCTATGTAGCCGTCAGCTTCCCAGTTCGTCATACTGTCAATGAGGATGTTCTTGTGGAGAATATTTGCGAATACCCTGCCTTCAGCGTGAATGGAACGCGGAATAGTGAGGCACAACAATGCGCATCATACGTTTCTTGATCCTTTATGTGATGGTATCGGTTCTGGGTTGCATGGTTCTCATCTTTCTGGCGCTCAATCACTACACGATTCAGATTGACCTGGTGAGGGCGCAATATCCAGTGAGTGTGGCGTTGGTGATGGTGGGGGCGGCGCTCTTCGGCTTCGTGATTGCAATGCTGCTCCTGCTGCCGGGCCGACTCGCCGCCGGGTTGCATGTTCGTGGGCTCGAACGCGACGTACGCAGTCTGGAGCGGCTGCTGGTGAATCGCGAGGATTTGCTGGAGGAGCAAGAGGACTACATTGAGGAGCGCGAGGAGCTGCGCGCGCGACTGATTGAGCAGCATGAGGAATTGCTGGAGCGGCACGAACTCATTCTGGCGCGCCACCAGGATCTGGCGGACGATCACGACCGGGTTACGGCGCAGCGCGACGAGGCGCGCGCACAGCTTGCTGCGCTGCGTATCGCCCGACCAGCCGTCGGCCATGCATCGGGCGCGGCCACAGCCCTCCGCCTGCTGCCACAGACACCGCCTGCTCCCGTCCCCGTTGCCCGTCCATCTACCCCAGTTCCCGCCACTCCGGTTCCCGCCGCCCGCCGGGCCGTCCCTGTTCCCGTGGGACGTGTCGCGGCGCCCGTCGCCGAATCCGCCGCGCAGGCGGAACCCGCGCAGCAGCCAGCCCAACGTGGGCGCTTGCAGATGGTTGAGCCTGCGGCGATAGTCGAGCCTGCGGTAGAGTCGGCGCCCAAAACGGCGGCTGAGGCGCAGGAAGCCGTCGAGGCAGAGCCCGCGCCGCCCATCGTGCCCGTCGTCTCAACTGCCCCAGCGGTCGCGACTTCCCTACCGGCAGCGACGGAGCCATCAGCGCAAGAGACGCCTATAGCGCCGGAAGCACCGCTCGCGACGCCATCCACACGTCGGGGCTTCGCAGCGGAGGCGCGGGCTGGCGCTGCCCGCGTGCAACAGTCGGCGGAGGCGACGCTCGCGCGGCTGCGTGAGAATACCGGCAGGCTGTGGGACGAGGCGACGGCACAGGTCAGCGCCCAGAGCAAGGCACAGGCGGTGCGGCTGCGAGGTCTGCGGCAGCGTGTCACCGCGGGCCTGGCTTCCATCCGCAACGACCAGGCTATTCCAGACACCGCACCCGACGAACCGGCTCGCAACTGATCGCGCGTTCATCCTGACACCACGCATGCCCCTTCTGCCGGGCGATGGAAGGGGCTTTGTCGTAGGTCCTGTGTCGAATGGTAGCCGGTCTATCGCTCGTCGTAGAGCGGCGGCCACGTCCCGTCGCTCGGTGGCGCATAGGATGGCGGGACGTAGAAGTCGCGCGACGCGCCGGCTAGTCGGAGGGCGCCAGTGGCAGCGTGAACCAGAAGGTGCTGCCCACTCCCGGCGCGCTCTCGACCCCAATGGCGCCGCCATGCTGCTCGATGATCTGGCGGCTGATGTAGAGCCCCAGACCGAGACTGGCGCTCTTCGTCGTCTGGGCCTGAACCCCCTGCACGCGATGGAAGCGCTCCCAGATGCGTTCCTGCTCATTCTCCGGGATACCCGGCCCCGCGTCATGAACGAGCACGCAGGCCTGCTGGGGAGCCGTGGCATCTGTGGCGTCGGTGGCGTCGGTGGCGACTGAACCACCTGAACCACCCGCGTTGGGCGCATTAGGCGCGCCGCGCTCGAGACGGAGCGTGAGGGTAATCGGCTGCCTGACCGGCGAGTATTTGTCAGCATTCGAGAGCAGATTAGCTAGCACCTGACCGATACGGTCGCGATCCGCCTCCACCATCACCGGTCCATCGGGGAGGTTGACGTGGAGCTCGCGCGTCTCGGCCATCTGCATGGGCCGCACCTCCTGCTGACAGAGGGTTACCAGGTCAAACGGTTTTCGGTCGAGGACCAGCTTATTCGACTCGAGGCCCACCACGGCATGCATGTCACTGAGCAAGCGTTCCATCCGCACGACTTCATGAACCATCGTCGCCAGTACTTCGGGATCCGGCGCGCTGGGCGCGCGTCCGCGCTCGATCATCCGCTGCTGCAATTGCAGAAACAGCTTGATGGCAGCCAGCGGATTGGCAAGGTCGTGCGCCACCACCCGGAAGATATCCATGCGCTGCTGCTCTAGCCGCCGCTGCAACGTGACATCGCGCGTGACCACCACCGCGCCCATCAGCTGGCCATCGGCGTCACGGAGCGGCGCGCCGCTGACCTGCAAGGTCAATTCGCGACCCGTCGCCGACGTGACCAGCATCTCGATGGGCGCCGTCGCGGAAACAATCTCGCCGCGCAGCACCCGGTACACGGGCCAGTCCGCCTCTGGAAACAGCTTCCCCGTGGGATCCCGTAACTGGAGCCGGGTGAGCCGCTCATGCGTCGTCTCTCCCTCTATCTCGGGATGCTCATCGTAGCCCGCGACTGCGCGGGCCGTCGCGTTCATCTGGATCAGCTCGCCGGTGCGATCATAGATGTAGACACCCTCATGCACTGCTTCAAACGTGCGTTCGAGCAGCTCGGTCTGCACGCGCAATTTTTCCAGTGTCTCTCGGCGCCTGGTGATGTCGCGGACAATAGCCTGCCAGCGCCCATCCGAGATGATGCGCGCGTTGATCTCGACCGGCGCCAGTGAGCCATCCTTGCGACGCAGCATCTGCTCGGCACGGCGGGTCTCGCCGCGCAACATCTGTTCCCGCGACTCGACCAGACCAGGCTCATCCTCAGGTAGAATGACATCTACGATGCTCTTGCTAAGCAGCTCTTCGCGTGTATAACCAAGCAGCGCGCAGGCGGCGGGATTGACCTCGATGAAGCGGCCTTCGAGGTCGGCCACAAACACGGCATCCGCGGCCTGCTCCATCAGCGCCTGATAGCGCGTTATCAGGATGCGCGCGCCCTCCTCCAGGTAGTCCCACTCGGTGATATCGTCAAAGGTCACGAAGACCCCCACCGGGCGCCCGCTGTCAGGGGCCAGCCGGGGGATGGCGTTGACGCGCAGCCAACGGTAGCGCTCCTTGCTGGGTGTAAAGACACCCATAATCACGTTCCGCACTGCCTGGCCCGTACGCAGGGCCACCATCGCGGGATGCATCGCGCCAGGAACTTCGACGCCATCCACCTGGATAGCGCGCCAGCGTGGGTCAAAGGAGGTGAGTCCCAGCAGTTGCTCTCTCGTCAGGCCGAGCAATTGCTGCGCCGCGGGATTGGCGTCGATGATGCGCCCGTCTGCGTCCTGGAAGACTACGCCGACCGCCATCTGGGCGAAGAGTTCCTGATAGCGTGTCAGGGCCGCCTCATCATACCGTGACAGGGTCGTGTCATCATAGTGCGCCAGGGTCGTGTCATCGTCACTTGCTGGGAAGGGCGAGGGTTCGCTGACGCTTGCAGTGTCTGCCGCTCCAATTGGACGCCCCTGAGCGTCGGGCTCCTCATGCGGCGGTATGCTCTGCGCGCTCATCTCCGCTCCTTCCCGGTGGCCTGGCGCTCAACGCTCTGTGGGCCTCCACCAGCAGGATATCTACGTGGAAGTCACATTTCCATCACGGTTTCGCGGCTGAAAGCTACCTTTAGGTATATTTCACCTGGCAGGATTGTCGCACATTTCACGCGATTGCGGTCAGCTTGGCTGGGCAAGCAGCTCGCGCAGGACGACGGCGTTGCAGTGTTCGGTATCGCGCGCGGCAAAGACCAGCGTGACGTGCTGCTTCCGCGCCAGCGTGCGTAGCTCGGTCAGCGCGGCGCGACCTGGGTCAGCCGCCAGCTCCGCCTCATAGCGGCGGCGAAACTCCGCGAACTTCGCTGGATCGTGCCCGAACCAGGTACGCAGCTCTCGGCTCGGCGCGATCTCCTTCAGCCAGAGGTCCACCCGCGCCCGTTCTTTCGAGAGGCCACGCGGCCAGAGCCGATCCACCAGCACGCGCATGCCGTCGCCAGACTCTGGCTCCTCATAGACCCGCTTCTGCGCTACTGTGACACCTGACCGCGCCATGGCCATCCTCCTTATTCCTTAAATAGTAGCTAAACCTCCCTCAATCTGTCTTGACGACAGGAGGAGCGAATGAACATTCCACATGAGACGTTATATCGCCTGAATAGCGGCACAGGCAAAGACCCCCCGGAGACCATCCGCCTGGATGATGGGAAAGTTATCGGTAGACGACGGTGGCGCTTCTGCTTCGGACGCTGTGAGCAGCTCTTCATTAGCGTCCGTAGTGGGGTCTTCAGTGTGCCGTCATCGCGAGACAGCCGATCACGTAAACTTCATCAACGCATGGTCTATTTGACTGTATTTCCAGAACTGCGCGGCTGGGTGCGAATAAGGGTCTGGCGCTGTTGTTCGGTATCGCCCGTCATATCACGGACATCACGGACATCACGGGCGCGGGGCCAACGTGTCCCATTGTGGTACGATTGCTGCATTGATACGACTACACTTGGTTCGAGACACCTGTCATGTCATCGTCGGCCTTTGAGAGCGGATGAGTTGTGCTTCTGAATCTGGGGGATGACGCAATGAAGGTCGTGGCGCTCTCTGGCCGCAGGATCGACGCTAAGGATAGCCAGATTCCTCGCTTCCCACTCACGCACGCGCCAATGGTGCGAGAGCAGATTCGCGCTCTGCTTCGGGACTTACGCGCTGAGGCGCTGGTATGTTCGGCATCATGTGGGGCAGACCTGCTTGCCTTAGACGCCGCAAACGAGCTGGGGATTCAGTTCGAGGTCATGTTGCCGTTTTCACCACAAGAGTTCCGAGCAACGTCCGTGGTCGACCGACCCGGAAATGAGGATTGGGATTGGGGATCTCTCTTCGATCAGCTGGTGAGCCGCGCGCGCCAGCGGGACACGCTGCATGTCGCGGAGCATGACCAGACCATTTCGAATTATGAGACGTATCATCGTGTCGCCGAACTCGTTTTGGAGAGAGCGCTCGACCTGTCAAGGCAACTAGGCAAAGGGGGCAAAGCCGCGTGTCCCGGTACAGTTACCGCGATACTGGTTTGGGAAGGCGCGCCACGTGATGCTCGCGACCACACGGCGCACTTTGCGGATTTGGCAAAAGCGCTCGGCCTGCCAATTCGCACGGTCTACACGCTTTGACAACGCTCGCTTCAGCAAGTTCGGCGCACAAACAAACAGGCGCCGATGATGCGCGGACCGTGCGCGGCTGGTTACCCAGCTGCCTGCTCAAGTTCTCCGAGTATCTCCCGCATCGCCGAACGCATATTATGATCCCCCAAGCCAATCGTCACATATTGCCGCAGCGGACCGATGACGCTTGAGAGGACCGCCGCCCGATACTCCTGTGGTACCGCGTCAATACCCTCATGATAAAGTCTTCGGCCGTCGTCCACCTCGCCATTGAGCAGATAGGTGTCCGCCAGATCGAAACGGCTGTAATAATCACCGCCATTGTTACGAAGCGCTTCGTTGCAGATGTTGCGCAAACGCCGAAGCGCCTGGATCGCCCCGACCCTCTCAGAGGGATCAAAGTGTGAGAGGACGAAGCCGAGGCGAGCGATATTACCAACCGCATATGCCCGGGCAGCGGCGGCGCCTGGTGAGAGGTCCGGCTCCGCCAGCGCGAGCGCTTTCTGATACGACTCACGCGCCTTGATCGCAAAGTACACATTGAAACCGCCGTCGCCGCGCGACTCAAAGGCCTTGCGTCTGTATGCGCCACCAAGGCTACTCCAGGTTTCCGGGTCATGTGGACCCAGCTCTGAGGCGCGCGATAGCTCAATGATCGCATCGTCGATATGTTTATCCACCTTGCTATATGCCATTCCCAACTGTGCATGCAAAGCGGCCTCATTTGGTAGCTTCGATACGCCTTGTTTCGCTACTTCAATCGCGCCCTCCTCGTCCTCCGCGTCCTCGTATAATGCCCGATTCCGCAATTCCAGGCACCGTTCGACCCATGCGTTCACGTTGCCCGGATCGGCTTCTGTTGCCCGCCGGAAATAGGCCAGCTTGTCTTTAGAGTTCTGGGTAAGTCTGCCAGCACCAATATAGGCCTCGCTCAGTTGCCGCGCCAGTCTGTGCGAGGTCTTTTCGTATCCCGCCATCCGTTCGTGTTCCGCGCGAGGAATGCTCACGACGTCAGGCATCAGCGCATTGCGCACCGGGCTATCAGACTTATCCTTCCGGAGCCCCGTGTCAATCTCTTTCACGACATCCTCGATGGCACGCTGTAGCGCGTCTGAGTCTTTTGAATAATAAACTACTCGAGCCGACTGCACATTGAACTCAAGCTTGACGTCAGGCTGGTCCTGGTTAACGATAATCGTGACGCGGTCGCGTAAGGCCCACCGCGCTCCAAGCTCAAGAAAGACATTTGGATTGCTGCCCGTAAGGTCAGCGATGTAGACATCGGCAAACCAGACCTCTCTGTACATGGATGACAGTATATCGCCTGCTGCCTTTTTATCCTCCTCGACGACGAGGTCGATGTCCCTGTTCAAGAAAGCAGCGGCATGGCTCTTGATGCCCTGGTAAAATAATCGCTTGACTTCTTCTGGATTATTCCAGGGCGCATGCTCTCCCATTGTGGTATATGGCATTGCGACAAAGATCCTGAGCGGATTGGAGATATTACTATCCACACTGTGCCTCCAAGTATCGACTATGAGCAGGGCGCAATGCTATGTCTATGGCTCCTGTCACAGGATTGAGCGGGTGAGAGCGTAGCAACTTCCGGGCTTTGGCTGAATCATGCATGATCAGACCGGTATGAAAGGATGCGTTGCGCATGTTCGGTCGAGCGCCATTTCCTGTCGGGATATCAGAGCCTGGCATTCGTACTCGAAACAGTTTGTTCGTTCTCTTGTGGATGCGAGCTATCATAGCATCGAACAACTGGTATAGCAAGGCTTTGCCGCCTGTTCGTGGCGTGAATCGCTTGCCCGAATCTTCTTATTGCCTTGTGCCTCTTGAATGTTGAATTCCCCAGCGACCCTACGGCGCGCGTCTCAGTGACAGTGGGTAGACGTTATGCTACACTGGCCTCGCTCAGTCGATTGTCCTTGCGATAGGGCAACATTCTCCAACAGACTCTATATAGAGGGAGGATTCAGCGACATGGCGCTTTCTGGCGTTTTTGCGTATGTCACCCCGGCGGCGATTCTTATTGGCCTGATCGGCAGCGTACTGCTTCTTTGGGCAAGACCGTCGGCGCTCCGATATGTTGGGGCCGCCATGCTGCCGATACTTGTGATAGCCATTGTGCTCGCAAGCTGGCCTATCGCCAGCCAGATTGGGTCCGCTCCGGCGTTGATCGCCGCGCTCGCGGTCGGGATTCTTGGCTATGGACTCTTTCTGTTCGCATTGCTGAAGTACGTTGGAAACAAGGCAGAGATGTCCTCGCGATTGCATGAATACAATGCGCTGCTCGATACGACGCGTATGGAACGTGATGCGATGTTGAAGGAAAAGGCACTGCAGCAAAAGTTACCCGCTAGAGTTGCTGCGCGGTTTCAGTTGCCCGACGACGAGAGCCGTCACATTGTTCTGGTGCAAGGCGAAATTTCCGAGATTCTAAACTCGAACTTCGTGGTAACACCAGACGTTATCATCAATTCAGAGAATGAATACATGGTGCTGGGCCGCCTGTTCGACAAGAACTTCTCGGGCGCCCTGCGGTATCTCGACGCTGAGAAAGATGCGGCCCATAAAGTTATAGACGATACGCTTGAGAAACGACTCAATGAGAAACTAGCAGCAGAAGGCGTATCGCCACCGGTAGACCTTGGAGCAGTTTTTGAAACGGAGACCGCGGGGCTGAGCCAATTTGGCGTCAAATATGTGTTCCATGTCGCCACTGTCCGGCCGAGCAGGCAAAGAGGGTTCAAGGCGGATCTCAGCGAAATTCCATTCGTCATCCAACGCTGTTTTGTGAAATACCTGAAACTCCTCAGGGAGGGAAAAGACATTACGTCGATGCTGTTTCCGCTGATCGGGACTGGTGACGGAGGGGCCTCATCCGAGGATTCCGCACGAGAGATGGTGCCGAGCATCGTCAGCCAGATGAACAGTCATAAGGGAATCCGCGAGACCTATATTGTTGCGTTCCGCCAGGGCGATCTTGAGGCGTTGCTCGATGCCGCCAAAGCATCGAACCTGGTGGCTGAGAAATAGCTCCCAGGCCGATCTGAGAGCGTCCGAGGATTGCGCCTCACGCCAGGAAGGCGCCTGGTCTGAGGCAAAACTCATAGCACGTATGGTACGTATCTTCAGGTGCGGGAGTAGCTCCTCATTCGGCGTGATTGTTCGATAAGAGACTCCTGACATGGAGCGCGCGGGAAGGTGTCATCGTATGGGCCGACGTGTTGATCTGATCAGCGAGCAGCAGGTTGCTCAACGAGCAATCTTTCGCCTGGTAGAAGCGCATCTTCGCTACGAGCGCTACGATGGCAGCATGAGCGACGAACTGGTGCGCATCAGTTTCGAGCGTGGTGACAGCGCCACCGCGATACTCCACGATCCAGCGACTGACTCCGTCGTGCTGGTTGAACAGTTTCGCTATCCAACCCTCAAGGGCGGAACAGGCTGGATTCTTGAACTGCCAGCGGGCATCGTAGAGACCAACCAGAACGGTGGCCAGGAACTGACGATCCGGCGCGAACTGCTGGAAGAGACTGGCTATGAAGCCGGGCCAATGACTCTCCTGTACACGTTCTACCCAAGCCCTGGAGCATCAAGCGAGCGTCTGTTCTTATATTACGGGACCGTGCAGCACGCGGGCAGAGTCGGGGACGGCGGGGGGAATCATCGCGAAGGCGAAGACATCAAAACGGTTATCCTGTCGCTCGATGATGCGCTCAGCCAGATCGCTTCTGGCGCCATCGTGGACGCTAAGACTATTATCGGGCTTCAGTGGCTCAAACTGAAATCTCTCTCCCCTCAGACATAAGAGTGGTCGCCCCAGGCGAATCTCAACGGTCGTTCGGCGCGAGCAGCATTCGTTATCTACCCGCGGATACGAGTGAGAGCGGCCTGTGAGTTGCAAGGAGTCGCATCAGCGCGGTCACTCATGCTGTCCTCCGCAATGAATAGCCCGCAATTGCGACGTTTATCACAGCCGGATGCGTCGCGCGGTGTCATGCTTACGATGCAACGGACACCTACCGGATATCTGCGGATTCTGGTGTACTGCTGACGGTGTGACGATGGGCGCCAGGGAGACTGCCATGCATTGTGACGAGTGTGGAACCGAACTCTACGAAGCAGGCGAAGTCGTACCCGCTGGGGACTACACGCGCGTGGACGATAGGTCGTTCCGTCACGTCACGCTGATTCAGCGTGGACCGCTTCCTCCCAGCTTCGACGGCCATATTGCCCTGTACCGGAGCGCGGCTGCTCCCTGCGCCTGCGAGAGTCGCCACACCACTACCACCGCTTTTGCCTCAGCGAGAGCCGCTAGAAAGTCTCAGAACACTGTATGACCTATGTGATCACCCAGCCATGTGTCGGCGTAAAAGACGGCTCGTGCGTGGATGTTTGCCCGGTGGACTGCATCCATCCAGCTGCGGGCGAGTCCGACTATGAACACTACGACCAGTTGTATATCAATCCCGACGAGTGCATTGACTGTGGCGCCTGCGAGCCAGCGTGCCCCGTCACCGCGATCTTCGAGGAAAGCGCCGTGCCGCCCCAGTGGCAGGAGTACACCAGGATCAACGCCGATCACTACAAGGAAAAGTGACTCGCGCACGTCCCGCACGTCCTATGCGAATACCCGCCCCCTCGACCACGACGATGTGGCTCCGAAGGAGCGGGTTTTTCGCACGCGCACTGTCGGCTGGATGGCTCAAAATGGCTCAGGCGAACATTTCGAGGCGCGCGCGGCTGACCACAGTGATGCGCCCGCGCTGGATGCGGATCGCGCCGGTCGCCTCCAGCTCTTTGAGCGCCCGCCCCACCATCTCGCGCGCCGTGCCCGCCATCGCCGCCATTTCCTGCTGTGTCAGCCGGTGGGCCACCTTGCCCGATGCGCCGCTAGCGCCCGCGCTGGCATCCTGCTCGATCAGAATCTTAGCCACGCGCGCCGTGACATGGCGGAAGGAGAGGTCTTCGACCAGCGCCACGAGGTGACGCAACGCGCCTGCCAGCGCCTGCACCGTTGCCAGCGCGACCCCCGGCCGTTCGGCGATCAATCGCCGCAGCTCAGCGCCACCTGTCGTATAGACGACGCTCGGCTCCAGCGCCGCCGCGCTCGCGGGGTTTGGCCCGGCGTCCAGCGCGGGAACGTCGTTGAAGGTGCGGCCCGCCTCGATCAGTCGGAGCACCTGCTCCTTGCCCCCTGGCGAGCTTTTGAAGACCTTGATAAGCCCACTGCGCACGAAGTAGAGCGCGCCACCACGATCCCCTTCGAGGATGATGATATCGCCCCGCTCGTAGCGGCGCTCGACCGTCACCGCCGCGACGCGCGCCATGTCATCCGCGGACAGCGGCGCAAAGAGCGACGCCTTGCGCAGCTCCTCACTCTCGACTGGCATCGCGTTCTCCTTTCGCCCACGCACGATAGGCGCAGATATATCTCCAGCGCCCGATGCGACCTAAGTCGCAGCCCTGACCCCACTCTGAGCGTACACTCTGGCTATCTTTGCCGTGAAGAGCATAGAGCACATTGCCTGATGGCTAAAAGGGAACATATTATGAGCAGCAATGCCAACGCCGCGGCGTGGAAGATAGACGCCGCCGAGATTCTGGATGTCCGGCCGGTGCTGGCCGAGGGCGGCGAGCCGTTCGTGCAGATCATGGAGACAGCGGAGCGTGTTCCGCCGGGGAAGGCGCTGGTGTTGATCGCGCCCTTCGAGCCAGCGCCGCTCTATCAGGCGCTGGGCGGGCGCGGCTTCTCGCACGCCACCGAGCGCATCGCGGATGACGAGTGGGTCGTCCGCTTTGTCCGCGAGCAGTAGCAGCACGAATAGCGGCGAAAGGACGCGCCCATGCAACCCAGCATGCGCCCCATACCGACAACACAGCCATCCACCGCGGGCGCGCCTCCCGTCGCCATCCAGGGATTGAGCGGCGTTGCGCGTGGGGGGGTGCCGCTCTGGCTGCCGCTGCCATTTCTGGTGACGGGCGTCATGGGGGCCGCGCTCTTCGGGGCGTTGCTGCCGTGGGTGATGCCACAGGCGATCCTCGCGCCGGGATTTCCGCATGTGCTGACGCTCGTCCACACAGCCACACTCGGCTGGCTGACGATGACGATCATGGGCGCCTCGCTGCAACTGACTCCAGTCATCCTCACCAGCCCGCTGCGGGCGGCGCGGTTTGCGCGCTGGCAGTATCCCGTCTACCTCGTCGGCGTCGCGCTGCTGCTCTCGGGCTTCTGGTTCTGGCGCATACCGCTGCTGATTGTCGGCGGCTCGCTGGTGGCGCTGGCGGTCGCGCACTACGCCGTCATCCTCGGCGCAACGCTCGTCTACGCGCACCAGCAGCATGAGAGAGAGCATACGACGCATCCGCTGACGGCGCGCTATCTCTCCGCCTCGCTGATCTATCTCTGCCTCGTCGTCTGCCTTGGGCTGACCGCCGCGCTCAACCTCGCCTTCGGCTTCCTCGGCACGGGAACAGGTCGGCTGCTGCTGGCCCATATCACGCTGGGCGTTGTCGGCTGGCTGACCTGTACACTGATGGGCGTCTCGTATACGCTGGTGCGGATGTTCGCGCTGGTACACGGGCATGCGGACACGCAGGGGCGCCGCGTCTTCGCGTTGCTCAATGGCGGTATCGTGGGGATGGCGGTGGGACTCGCGCTCGCATGGCTGCCGCTCGCGCTGCTCGGCGGGCTGCTGCTGGTCGCCGCCGTCTGGCTCTTCGCCTGGGACTATGCGCGGATGTTGCGCCAGCGCAAACGCCGGGTGCTCGACGTGACCCAGCATCATGGCATCGCGGCGATAAGCTATCTGGCGGTGGTCATCCCGCTGGGTGTCGTCGCCGCACTCTCTGGCTGGGGATCGCCGCGGCTCTTCGCCGCGCTGGGGGTGGCGGCGCTGGTCGGCTGGCTGGGGCAGAGCACGCTGGGCTATCTGTATAAGATCGTCCCGTTCCTGGTCTGGCAGTCACGCTACGGCGCGCTGGTCGGGCGGCAGAAGGTGCCGCTGATGCGCGACCTGGTGCATCAGCGCTGGGCGAGGATTAGCTTCTGGTTGGTGAACGGGGCGCTGCCGCTCGTCGCCACGACCGCGCTACTCGGCTGGGTCATCCCGCTCCAACTGAGCGCGGCGGCTCTTGGCGTCGGGCTGATCCTGGCCGCCGCGAACGTCGCGGGCATCATCGGCCCGCACAAAGCGCTCACCAATTCCATTTCCACCACAAGTCCTACTCACCAGTAGCCCAGCTCGGCGCGGCCCGCCTCGGTCATCATCGCAGGCTCCCAGCGCGGCTCCCAGACAAGCTGAATGGTACCCCCGGTCACGCCCGCGATGGGCTGGAGCGCGGCGCCCACACCCTCGCCGATGGACTCGTGCATCGGGCAGCCGGGCGTCGTCAGCGTCATGGTGATCGTCACGAAGCCGTCTTCGCGCAGATCGACATGGTAGACCAGTCCCAGATCGACGATGTTGATTCCCAGCTCCGGGTCGTAGACGTTATGCAGCGCCTCGTAGATCTCGCCGATCACCTTCTCAGCCTCCGCTGTCGTGGCCGCATCTCTATCCTCAACATCAGATTCTGCCTGGCTGGGCTGGCTCTGCTGGCTCATCACTGTCCTCCTCGCGTATGTATCCGTCACGGACATTGTTTCTCTCTACGCTACCGCCCGACGAGCCACGCTGACTGCGACCTTTGTCGCACTATGCGGCGTATACTCAAGCGGGAGACATCAAGCGGATAGTTGGACTGTTGCGACAGGAATACACGAATACGAGATTGCGAGGCGCGCGATGGAGACAGCGTTGCAGGGTCTGGAGTATCGCCACGTCGATGTGTTCACGCACGAGGCGCTCTCGGGTAACGGGCTAATCGTCTTTCCCGAGGCGGAGGGGCTTGCGCCTGAGATGATGCAGCGCATCACACGGGAAATGCGCCAGTTCGAGTCCATTTTCCTTGTCCCAACCAGCGAGATACATCGCGTCGGGGCGCGGGTCTTCACGATGGAAGAGGAGCTGCCATTCGCGGGGCATCCTGTGCTCGGCGCGGCCTGCGTGCTGCATGAGCGGCTGTACTATGTCGGCGACGCGGATGAACGCGCCGAGTGGACGCTGGAGCTTCCGGTAAGGCCAGTGCAGGTCAGCACCACCCGCCGCGAGGGATGGTATGAGGCGACGATGAATCAGGGCCGCCCGCAATCTGGCGCGACGCTGGGCGCGGAGATGACCAGTCAGATCCTCGCCGCGCTCAACCTCGAAGAAAGCACTCTCTATCCTGGTCTGCCGCTGGAGGTCGTCTCGACTGGGCTGCCCTACCTGCTGGTTCCACTCGCGGATGGATTAGAGCGCGCCGCGATTACGCAGCCTGGATTCGAGGCGCTGCTCGCGTCGGTCGGCGCGAAGTTTGTCTACGTGCTGCATGTATCCGCACGTGAAGGGCGCACCTGGGACAACGACGGACGCGTGGAGGATGTGGCCACTGGCAGCGCGGCTGGCCCGGTCGGCGCCTATCTCGTCCGCCATGGGTTGGCATCGCCCAATGAGGAAATTATGCTGAACCAGGGACGCTTCCTCGGTCGGCCCAGTCAACTGCGTGTCCGGGTGGATGGCGCGGATGGGAGTGATGGCGAAATCGCGGCGGTCTACGTCACCGGAGACGTGCGTATGGTCGCGCGCGGCGTCTTCGAATGAGGCGATTCAGAGAGAGGTTTCCGCTTCCATCCGCGCGTGGCGTATGAGTTAGGTAGACGCTACGGCCAGAGGAGGGGATGGCGCTGAGAGGCAACGCCGTGACGCCCACAAAGACGACCTTACCCTGCCGCTCTACTATCTGGCGCACCAACAGCAGCATCCTGGCGTTCCGGTGCGAATCGTCCTTGCCTACACGGGAGGAACGCTGGATGGTGCGTCGGCAAACTCGGGAGACTCAGCGAACTCGGCAGATCCGTATGGTCCGCAGCAGCGGCACGATGTCACCGATGAAGCGCGCAAAGCCGCCGAGCGTTATCTTGACCCGATGCGAAAAAGCCGCTCGAAGCTGGACAAGCTGGACGAAGCGGCGATGGGTATCGTCGCCGGAGATTTCGCGCCGCGCCCCGAGGAGCGCCGCTGCGCCGCCTGCGCCTACCGCTACGTCTGCCCATCCGACCCCGAGAGCGCCGACCCCAGTCCGATACCCACCGCCGCAAGTAACTGACGCCGCTCCACACCATCGTTCCCGCGAGAAATCGCAGGGATCTGTGCCCCATTTCCGCTTTTGTCCGCGGATGACGCATCTAGTCTATAGAAAGCATGAGCAAGAATCCGGCGAGAGATAGGGAAGCGGGTAGGGCACGATGGGTATGGCGGATGTGATGGACGAGACGGGCGAGACGGATGACGTAGCGGGAAGTTCATCGTTTCTCGCCACTTTCTCGATGAAAGGTGCGGCCATGACCGGAACAGCACAAACGTATCAGCAGCGCTGGCAGGACGCCATGACCCCAGAATGCGCGGTAGCGCCATGGGATGAGAAATTATCGCCGACATCGTGTGTCATCTTCGAGTCCGCGCGCTCCGTCTCGCTGGGCGAGTGGTGCACGTTCTTTGCCGACTTCGGCGATGCGGTCTGCTTCTATCGCTATCTACGCATCCCGGAAGAACTGGAAACGTTGCCGACCGGTGATGGCGACGGCGACGAGCTGGCCCGGCTGGCGTCGATGGCGTCTCTTGAGCCGTCGGGCTGGTGGCGCTACCGCGCGCGATTTTCCAACGAGGAGATTCGGCGACGGCGCTATGAGGGCGAGCGCGCCCTCGGCAAGCTGCTCGAACGCTTCGTGCGCGAGGGCTATCAGGCGGAGATGGCTGGGAAGCTGATGGAGATCGTCGCCACGACGCTCATCGATTTCGAGCTGCTCGATGTCTACGTCCTGCCCGGCGATCTGCCGCGCCTGCTGGCGCAAATTGGCAATCCGTTCGCAGAGTGTGATTTTATGGTCGAGGAGGACGACGCCACTCCCGCGACGCCAGCCTTCGATCTGAATGCCCAGGGCCACCGCGAGGCGCTGGCGGAGCGACTGATCGAGCCGGGGCCGTGAGCCACCAGACATGCGCCCGGGCTGGCTGATTCCAGACCCGGGTCTGTCTTGCCGCAACTGGACTCAACGCTAGCTCACACCATCTCCGCCATCGAAGACCTCGATGCTCGGCTCGATCCCCTCCACGCCAACCATTTCGCGCCAGGCTTCGAAGCCAGCCTGAAAGGCCACCACGCCCGCCTCCGGCAGCGCGATCTCGATGGCTTCCAGCACCTCCTCCGGCGAGGCACCATGCTGTAGCGCGGCGCGGATATGGCTCTGCAGCTGTCCTTTGCCAGCGCGCATCACGGTGAGTGTGGCGCAGAAGATCAGCTCCTTGGTTTTGCGGTCGAGGCGGCGCTGGGTCGTATACACCGCGCCGATAAGCGCATCGGCGGCCTTCAGCACGTCGAAATCCGCGGCGGCCATGCCCTTGTGGTAGCCCAGCACGTAGCCACGCCGTCGCGCCATATCGTCGATAAACGCCTGTTTTTCGTCCTGCGTCGCCATAACATGCCTCCTGGTCACGCCAACATACGCGGGCCAAATTCGCCTCTCCGTACTCTAACGCGCTATACTGCCTTTAGACAGGCATACATCACGCTGTGATAAATACGCCTGAACGTATGGTAGCATTCGCGCGCGGGCAGAAGGCAAAAGGCGAGGAGTGAGAGCCTATGCGTGAAGTATCCGTCACACGGCTATCTGACGCCATTCGCGACGCGGTCATCCGCGCCAACACGGTCATGACGCTGGATATCAAGCGCCAACTGGAGCGCGGTCAGGAGCAGGAAACCGAGCCTGTGGCGTCCGCCGTCATCGCTGATCTGCTGGAGAATGCCGCCATTGCGGAGGCGGAGCACATTCCCATGTGCCAGGATACCGGCATGGTGGTAGTCTACCTCACCTTCGGCCAGGATGTTCACTGGGTGGATGGCGAGGTCGAGGCGGCGATTAACGATGGTATTCGCCGGGGATACAGCGAGGGCTATCTGCGCTTCTCGGTCGTCGCCGATCCGCTGCGGCGTGTCAATACACGCGACAATACCCCGGCCATCATCCATTATCGCCTGACGGCTGGCGAGGGGGTCCATGTAGATATTCTGCCCAAGGGATTCGGCGCCGAAAATCGCAGTCGGCTCGCGATGCTCAAACCCTCTGACGGACAGGCCGGGGTGGAGCGGTTCATCCTGGAGACCGTGCGTATCGCTGGGCCGCAGGCATGCCCGCCGTTTATCGTCGGCGTCGGCATCGGCGGTGACTTCGAGCGCGTCGCGGAGCTGGCAAAGGAGGCGCTGCTGGAGCCGCTCGATGCGCCCAACGCTGATCCGTATCTGGCGGAAATGGAGACGCGCCTCGGCGAGGCCATCAACGCGATGGGCATCGGGCCGCAGGGCTTCGGCGGTCGCACCACGCTGCTAGGCCTGCGCATCAAGGTGGGCGCGACGCACATCGCTGGACTGCCCGTGGCCGTCAATATGAGCTGCCACTCGACCAGGCATCTCACATTCGATCTCTGAGACAATCTCTGACGAGCGCGAGCGCCTGACCAATATCGGCAAGGAGGAACGACTGTGAGCCAGGGCCAGCAAAACGAGCATGCGCGGGTGATACTGCGCCTGCCGCTCGATGCCACAGCCGTCGCCGGGTTGCGCGCGGACGACCAGGTTGCGCTCACCGGCCCGGTGCTTGGCGCCCGCGATGCCGCGCACCAGCGTATGCACGATCTGCTTGCCGCCGGTGAACCGCTGCCGTTCGAGGTCGCTGGCGAGACCATCTATTACGTTGGCCCATCGCCAGCGCAGCCGGGCCACGTAATTGGCTCCGCCGGGCCAACCAGCAGCTACCGGATGGATGCCTACACCCCCGAGCTGCTGGCGCTGGGACTGCGCGGCATGATCGGCAAGGGACGCCGGTCGCGTGAAGTGGTTGAGGCGATCAAGCGCCACGGCGCGGTCTACTTCGGCGCTATTGGCGGCGCGGGCGCGCTGCTTGCCCGGCGCATCCGCAAACAGGATCCAGTCGCGTGGGATGATCTGGGCGCGGAGGCGGTCGTGCGACTCTGGCTCGAAGCGTTCCCGGTGGTCGTCATCAATGACATTCACGGCAACGATCTCTATGACGACGTAATCGGGCCAGGGCCAGCGGACGAGTGACATGACATGGCGATACCTCCATACCTGTCCCCATCATCCGGCCCCCTCGCCACCAATGCGCCCGACACGCGCCTCGACGCACAACGGCTGCGCAGTCTCATTGTCATCTGCTTCAGCGCCTCGGTCGCGTTCACAGCGATGTACTCCACGCAGCCGATTCTGCCGCAGATTGGCGCGGAGTTCCACGTCTCGCCAGCAGAGGCGGGCCTGACACTGCTCGCGGTAACAGTTGCTCTGGCCGTCGCCTCGCTGGGTGCGGGGCGCGTTGCGGATGCCGTCGGGACGCGGCGTACGATGCTGCTGAGCGGAATACTGCTCAGCGCCTTCAGTGTGGCAGCGCCGCTCGCGCCAACATTCGGGTCGCTGGTGGCGATACGCGCGGCGCAGGGGCTGGCGGTTCCGGGAATCACTATCGCGGGGCTAGCGTATCTGCACAACGAGCTGCCGCTCGCCTGGCGTGGGCGCGTCAGCGGATTCTATATCGCCGCGAATACGCTCGGTGGGCTGGTTGGCCGTCTGATGGTCGGTCTCACCGTCGAGACGCTGGGATGGCGCGGTGGCCTTGCCCTTGTCGCTGGATGGGTGATCCTGGGCACGCTGGCGCTGGCGATAGCGCCCGCGTCGCGACGACGCCAGGAGACATCCCTGTTGACCGCGCGCAGCGCCCGCCCGCCATCGCTGGCCATCATCATCCGCAAGCTCTGGTGGGCTCCGCTGATCGGCGGCACGATCTTCCTACCGTTCCTGACCGTCTTCTCGTTCGCCCCCTACCTCCTGGAAGGCCCACCTTTCCGCCTGAGTCCGACGCTGACCAGCCTGATTTACCTCGTCTATCTGCTCGGCGCGATTGCCTCACCCATTGCGGGCAATATCTCAGACCGTGTGGGACGGCGGCCAACGATCCAGGTGTCGCTGGCAATCACGTTTGTCGGGCTTGCCTGCACGCTGGTCGATATGCTGCCGCTCATCCTGCTTGGCCTGGCGCTCGTCTGTAGCGGCAGTCTGATGGCGCATGTCGTCGCGAACGCCTCCGTGAGCGATGCGGCCAATCCGCTCGGCGCACGGGCGCGCGCGACCGCACTGGCGCTCTACACGCTCGGCTTCTACGTAGGCGGCGGCGTTGGATCATTCGTGCCAGGGCTTGCGCTGGTAGCGTTCGGGTGGAACGGGGTGATCGCGCTCGGCGTGGTTGCTGTGGTCGGCGCCTTCGTCTGTTCGCTGATGACCCCAGCCCGCCCTGAGCGCGGGGCCTATGTGGAACCGACCGCTACCGCCGGGTGAGCGGCTCATGCGACATCGGGCGAGGGATCGCAACGCTCCGACAGCGTCTCCGGCTCAGCAGCGTCGGCTCGCAGGGGGCGTCGTGCGCCGAAGGCCGCCAGCACCGTCTCCAGAACCGGAAGCATGCTCGAGGCGCGCCTGGCGCGAATGATGAGATCCCACATCGGCTCGCACT
Source organism: Ktedonobacterales bacterium (assembly GCA_036557205.1). Taxonomy (GTDB): domain Bacteria; phylum Chloroflexota; class Ktedonobacteria; order Ktedonobacterales; family JADMIN01; genus DAHUXT01. The sequence continues at coordinate 56,387 of DATBIB010000150.1, forward strand.
TCTTCCAGCCACCCGCATAGGCGACATGGCGCAGACGCTCGCCCCAACGCGCGTGGGCAGCCGCACCGCGCACAATCGCGCCCCAGCGGTAGAAGTCGCGGTACGCGCGCCAGTAGCCAGACTCCAGCGCTTCGGGCGTCAATTTCGTCGGGCGATAGACGACATGGCGCGTATCGTAGAGATCCCAGTTGCTGTGGAGCAGTCGTCCCTGCGCCTCCATCCGTTTGTAGAGAGCTGTGTCGGGATAGGGCGTCAAGATATGGAAGGTCGCCGTCTCGATACCCTGGCTAATGGCCCACTCGACGGTCCGGTCGAAGACGCTCTCGTCGTCCTCATCCATGCCGAAGACGAAGCTCGCGTTGACCATGACGCCGAGGTCATGCAGGCGCCGGATGGCGGCGGAGTAGTCGCGATTGAGATTCTGATATTTGCGCTGCTCCCGCAAGTTTGAGGGGTTGAGCGTCTCGAAGCCGACGAAGAGACTGCGCAGACCAGACGCTGCGGCCTGCTCCAGCAGTCCCGGCCGCAGCACCGACTGCACCGTGCCCGCCGCCTGCCACAGCCGCCCCATCCCGCGCATGCCCTTGAAGAGGCTCGCCGCGAACCGTGGATTGCCGAAAAGATGATCGTCGAGAAAATAGAGATGCCGCCCGGGCAGCCGCGCGATCTCGCCGAGCGCGTCGTCCACCTGCTGCGTATAGAACGACTTGCCCCCTTGGAAGAAGGCCTCTTTGTAGCAGAAATCGCAGACGTGCGGGCAGCCGCGCGAGACCACGATGGAGTTGGGGACAAGGTAGTGGCTGCGTTTGATCAGGTCGCGGCGGATACGTGGAATCCCCTGCAGCGTGCGCACGGACGACGTATAGACCGGTGCCGGGTGGCCCGCCCGGTAGTCCGCCAGGAAGGTCGGCCACGTATCCTCGCCGGGGCCGAGAAAGATGCTATCCGCATGTTGCGCGGCCTCCTGTGGCAGCGAGGTGACATGCAGCCCGCCCAGCGCGACGTAGGCGCCCCTGGCGCGATAGTGATCGGCGAGCGCGTAGGCGCGGGAGGCCGAGGTGATATAGACCTGGATGACCACGAGGTCCGGCTCGTCGTTCAGATCGAGCCGCTCCACATGCTCGTCCTGAAGCGTCACCTCGTCGTCGGGGTCCAGATAGCCCGCGAGCGTCGCCAGCCCGAGCGGCGGGAAGAGAGAATACTTGATGGGGCGGAAGTAGGGGCTGAGCGCCTCGGTCAGCGCGGGTAGAATCATCTTCACCTTCATAGTACCGCCTCTTTCTGGTATTCTCCTCTATCGTCACTGCCTCCTCGCCAGTATGAAGCATCGGCCTGGCATATCGCCACGCCTCGGATGCCAGTTTCAGCGCCCTCGATCATCGCGGCCGGTACACCTGGGTGTGCGTTTGAGAAGCAATCGGGTAATTGCTCACTGGCCACCTACCGGGCCGAGCCGGGGGATTTCAGGCGCATGGCCGCGCTTGTAGACCATGATCGTGCGCTGGAACGTGATGACGACGACACCATCCTGGTTGTAGCCGGTCGTGCGCACCGTCACGATACCCACATCGGGGCGTGAGGCGGACTCGCGCGCCGCCAGCACCTCCGACTGCGAGTAGATCGTGTCGCCCTCGAAGACCGGATGTGGGAGCCGCACGTCGTCCCAGCCGAGATTGGCGAAGACGTTCTGCGAGATATCGGTGACGCTCTGCCCGGTCACCAGCGCCAGCGTGAAGGTCGAATCCACCAGCGGCCTGCCGAACGCAGTCTGGGCCGCGTAGTGATGGTCGAAGTGGATCGGGGCGGTGTTCTGGGTGAGCAGCGTGAACCACATGTTATCGGTCGTGGTGACCGTACGCCCCAGCGGATGCTGATAGACATCGCCCACGGTGAAGTCTTCGAAGAAGCGTCCGCGCCAGCCTTCTTTGATCGCCATGACTCACACCCCTTTTCGCGTCAAATCGCGCCCGCGTCGCGTAGCGCCGCGATCTCGTCGTTGGCGTATCCCAGGCTCCGCAAAATGGCGTCTGTATGCTGCCCAACCGCCGGGATCGGGTCCATGCGTGGCTCTGTGCCTGCCACCGTGACCGGCGGCAGCAGTGCGCGCAGCGGGCCAGCGGGCGAGTTCACCTCGCGCCAGCGGTCGCGCGCCCTCAACTGTGGATGGTTCCAGAACTCGGTCATCGTGTTCATGCGGGCGTTGGCGATCCCTGCCTTATCGAGTCGCTCGATCACTGCGTCGCTGGTGAACGAGGCGAAGACGGCGGTAATCTCGGCGTGCAGCTCCGTCCGGTGGGCCACACGCGCCGGGTTGGTGGCGAAACGCGCGTCATGCGCCAGAGCAGGGCGTTGCAACACCACCTCGCAGAACGCGACCCACTCCCGCTCGTTCTGAATCGCCAGATAGACCCGGCGACCGTCGCCCGCCGTGAAAGGGCCATACGGCGCGATGGTGGCGTGGCTCGCGCCAGTGCGCGGTGGTGGTGTTCCACCATACGCGGCGTAATACGCCGGATAGCCCATCCACTCGCCCAGCGCCTCGAAGAGCGAGACCTCCAGCGCCGCGCCCTCGCCAGTACGCTCGCGCTGGTAGAGCGCCGTCAGAATACCGGTATACGCATACATGCCAGCGGCGATATCGGCAACCGAGATGCCCGCCTTCGCCGGTTCATCGGGCGCGCCAGTCACCGAGACGAGGCCCGTTTCACACTGCGCCAGCAGGTCGTAGGCTTTCTTGTCGCGGTACGGTCCCGTCGTCCCGTAGCCCGAAATCTCGCAGACGATCAGCCGTGGATGTGCCGCCCGCAGCGAGCCAGCGTCGAAGCCCAGGCGGCCCGCCGCGCCCGGCGCGAGATTCTGGATGAAGACGTCGGCCTCCGCCAGCAGACGGCGCAACACCGCACGGGCAGCCTCCTGCTTGAGATCGAGCGTCAGGCTTTCTTTGGAGCGATTCAGCCAGACGAAGTGGCTGGACAATCCGTTGACGGTCACATCAAAATGGCGGGCAAAGTCGCCGGTTTCCGGGCGCTCGATCTTGATGACACGCGCGCCCAGGTCGGCGAGTTGGCGCGTCGCGAAGGGCGCGGCCACGGCCTGCTCCAGCGCGACGACGGTGATCCCCTCGAATGGCAGCATCATGCGTAGAACACCTCAATCTGGCTATGATCCTGTGATCTCAGTACGACCTGGGCAGGCCAAGCTCATGCTCGGCGAGATAGGCGAGCACCAGATTGGTTGAGATGGGCGCCACCTGATACAGCCGCGTCTCGCGAAACTTGCGCTCGATGTCGTAGTCCACCGTCAGGCCATAGCCGCCGAAGGTCTGCATGGCGACGTTCGCCGCCTCCCACGAGGCGTCTGCCGCCAGCAGCTTGCTCATGTTGGCCTCCGCGCCGCACGGCTCGCCACCATCGAAGAGCGTCGCCGCCCGGAAACGCATTAGGTCCGCCGCCTCGATATGCGCGTGCGCCAGCGCAATCGGAAACTGCACTCCCTGATTCTGGCCAATTGGACGACCAAACACCACCCGCTCGCGCGCCCGTGTTGTCGCCCGCTCGATGAACCAGCGGCCGTCGCCGATGCACTCGGCGGCGATGAGAATGCGCTCCGCGTTCAGCCCATCCAGCAGATAGCGGAAACCCTTGCCTTCCTCACCGATCAAGTTCTCGGCTGGGATCTCGACGTTCTCGAAGAGCAGCGCATTGGTCTCGTTGTTGATCATGACGTTGATCGGCGTCACCGTAAGTCCATGACTAATCGCCGCGCGCAGATCAACCAGAAACATCGAGAGGCCATCGGTGGGCTTGCCTCCCGGCGCGGGCGGCGTCGTGCGGGCGAACAGCAAGAGCAGGTCGGAGTGTCGCACCCGCGAAATGTAGATCTTGCACCCGTTGATGGCGTAGCGGTCGCCTACCCGTGTGGCGGTGGTCGTGATGCTGGCGGTGTCGGTGCCGGCGTCCGGCTCGGTGACGCCGAATGCCTGGAGCCGCAGCTCGCCGCGCGCAATTGCTGGCAGGTACGCCTGCTTCTGCGCGTCGGAGCCATGGCGCAGGATCGTGCCCATCGTGTACATCTGCGCGTGGTAGGGTCCGGCGTTGCCACCGGAGCGATTGATCTCCTCGACGATGACGCTCGCCTCGCACAGGCTCATGCCCAACCCGCCATACTCCCGTGGAATCAGCGCGCCGAGGTAGCCAGCGGATGTCAGCGCGGCGACGAAATCTTCTGGATAGACGCGTCGTTGATCGAGGTCGCGCCAGTATTCCGTTGGGAACTGGGCGCATAGTTCCCGTAACGCTGCGCGTAGCTCCGGGTACAGTTCCGTCTGTGACATATCACTGCTCCTCACGCACACTTGCACGCACACTTGCATGCACACTTGCATGCACTCATAGCAAGCGACACGCGCCATACTCCAAAGCGCCCCCTTCGTTTTGGCACGCTTTTCGCTATCATTTCCCCTAACGCCGAAAGAATATCGCGCCGCGATCTATGAGAGAATATATCGGATTGTGACGTAGTTTATCGTATACCAGTTGCCTGTGTGATTTCCGCACAATCATCGGCGCGATGGTTTCTCGCCGAACACGGGCTTATCATGGCCCTGGATAAGGGCCAAAGCCACTGGCGTCATGTTTCGGCGAAGCAAGGCAGCTGGATGGAGGACATGACATGGGCTTCATCATTCGGTTCCGTAGCACCCTGGCATCCCTTCTCAGTTCTCGGCGCGCAACCGCCGCGAGGAAAACCACCGGACTGGCGCGTGCCTCGCGTCTGGGTCGGAGGCGCTGGCATGCGCCCGTTCCGGTGCTGGCGTTGCTGGCGCTCATCGTACCCGCAACCCTGGCCGCCTGCGGTGGCACGAGCGCTGGTGGTGGCTCAGACACCCTCGTGTTTGGCGCGCCAGTCTCGCTCACAGGCAGCCTTTCCCACGAGGGCACCGATACCCTCAACGGCTACAATCTCTGGGCCGACCAGGTCAACGCGAAGGGCGGCATCAAGGTCGGCGACAAGACCTACAAGGTCAAGATCAAGTATTACGACGATGGCAGTAGCGCGCAGAAGAGCGCCCAGCTCACCAAGCAGCTGATTACCTCCGACAAAGTGAACTTTATGCTTGGCCCATACGGCTCGGCGGCGACTCTGACGGATGAGGTCATCGCTCAGCAGTACCAGATGCCGATGGTCGAGGGCAACGGCGCGGCGCAGGCCATCTTCGCCAAGAATAACCCCTATATCTTCGGCGTGCTCAGCCCGTCGCCGGAATATGCTGGCGCGATGATCAAGGCGGCGCTCTCGCTCGCCAGCCCGCCCAAGACCATCGCCATCATCAACGCCAACGACTCCTTCTCGACGGAGGTCGCCACCGCGGCGAAGTCGCTGGCCCAGAGCAGCGGCATGGATGTTGTCTATACGCAATCGTACCCCGCCAACGCCACCGACCTCTCGGGCGTATTGACGCAGATCAAGACTGCCGCGAATGGTGGTGTGCCCGATTTGATTCTCGGTTCCGGCCACGAAGGCGAGGCGCTCACGACGATCAAACAGGCCAAACAGCTTGGCATCAACCCCAAGGTATGGGCCTTCACCGTCGGCCCGGCCCTGCCAGACTTCGCCACCACCTTGAGCGGTGACGCCAATTATGTCATCGGCAGCTCGCAGTGGACGCCGCAGGAGAAGTATCAGGGCCAGGATATCTTTGGCACCGCGCAGAACTTCGAACAGATCTACAAGACGAAGTACAGCGTCGAGCCGTCCTATCAGGCGGCGGAATCGGCGGCGTGCGGTGTCGCCTATCAATTCGCCCTGCAGAACGCCGGAAGCACTGACCCTCAGAAGGTGCGTGACGCGCTCAAGAGCCTCAATGTGACGACGTTCTACGGGCCGATCAAGTTCAGCGCCTCGGGCGAGAACGATAGCAAGCCGATGGTGACGATTCAGATTCAGAAGGGGCAGGTTGTCACGGTCTACCCAAGCGACGTGGCCAACGCCTCCTTCCAATATCCCACGCCGCCGTTCGGCCAGCGTTGAGCATCGTTCCCGGATTTCCGATAGGCATAGCAGGCTCACCCGTGTTTGGTCCGCCAGCGCGGGTGAGTCGGCATCTCGCCTGATGTGGTCCTGGTTCTGGGGGTGGACATGGCACAATACGTAGTCAACTGGATCTTGCTGGGATGCTTCTATGCGGCGATTGGCGTGGGCTTCTCGCTCATCTGGGGCATCATGAACATCGTCAACCTCGCGCAAGGCTCCCTGATTATCATCGGCGCCTACGCGGCCTACTTTTCCTACACGCTGCTGCATCTCAATCCGTTCTTGTGCATCCTCGTCGCGATGGCCTTTGGCTTCGTCGTGGGCTACATTCTCCAGTTTGTGATTATCAATCGCGTCATTCGCGCGCCGATTCTCGTGACATTCATGCTGACCTTCGGGTTGGACCTACTGCTCTCGAACGTGATGCAGGCAGTGTTCACCGGTGGCTATCGGTCCATCAACACCTCATATTCCAGCGCCGCCGTCAACCTGCTCGGCGCGCATATCCCGCTGCTGAACGTGGCCGTCGCGGTGATCGCCGTAGGACTCACCGCGCTGCTCAGCCTCTTCCTCTCGCGCACCCGGCTCGGCAACGCTATCCTGGCGGTCGGCATGGACCGTGAAGCGGCGCAGCTGATGGGCATCGGCGTCGCGAACACCTACGCCCTGACCTTCGGCATCGGATCGGCGCTGGCGGGTGCGGCGGGCGCAATGCTCGCCATGACGCTCCAGTTCAGCCCGATCTTCACCGGCCAGTACACCCTCTTCGCGTTCGTCATCGTGGCGCTCGGTGGGCTGGGAACCCCGTGGGCCGCGCTTGCTGGCGGCATGCTCTTTGCGCTCGCGGAAGTGTTCGGGCCGCGGTTTCCGGGGTTCGGCCACGGGCCCGAAATCGGCTATGGGTTGGAGATCGCCATCGCGTTTGTGGTGCTTGTGCTGGTGCTGATTCTGCGGCCCAACGGCGTGCTGGGCAGGCCGTTCTACTCGTGAGGAGGGCGCGTGGCTAGACAGGCTAGACAGACTCCCGACCGCGAGACAGTGGCAGATGCTGACCGCGCAGGCATACCAGCGCCGCGTGAGAACCGCTCGTGGCTGTGGTCGTTAGGCATCGGTATCGCGATTCTGGCGATCATTGGCCTGATCCCGCTGACAGGCGATCAGTCGGTGCTGAGCCTCTGGACCTTCATCCTGATGTACTGCGTGCTGGCGCAGAGCTGGAACTTCATCGGCGGGTTCGCGGGTCGCGCCGCGTTCGGCAACGTTGCCTTCTTCGGCATCGGCGCGTATACCGTCTCATTGCTGCTTCTACAAAACAAGCCGTACTGGCTGGGGCTGGCGCTGGCGCCGATCATCGCGGGCGCGTTCGCCTTCCTGCTGGGGCTGCCGGTGTTGCGGCTGAAGGGCCATTACTTCGCTATCGCCACCCTCGGCGTCGCGGCGGCGCTCGGCGAGATCGTCCAGGCGGAGAACGTTGGCGCGCCCGCCGGCGAGATATCGCTGACCCCGCCCGACCTCAACTTCCAGATCAGCAATGCCCTCTTCTTCTATGGTTTCCTCGTCGTCTCGCTGCTGACGCTGCTCGGAACGGCCTGGCTCACGCGCACGCGCTTCGGCTACGCGCTGGTGGCCATTCGCGAGAACGAGCAGGCAGCCGAGTCGCTGGGTATCGCAACCTACTGGTATAAGGTCGGCGCGTTTGTCCTCAGCGCGATACCCACCGCGATTGCGGGCGGCCTCTTCGCCTACTGGCAGCTCTCGTTCGACCCCGTTGGCGAGGGTGGCGCCTTCGATGTCACGATCTCGGTGGCGATGATTCTGATGACCTTTCTCGGTGGGGCGGGCACCATCATCGGGCCGCTCCTCGGCGCGATTATCATCGAATATCTCGACCAGTATACCTCGGTTGCCTTCACCAGCATCCACGGGCCGCTGCTTGGCGCGCTGATTATTCTCGTGACGATCTTCCTGCCACAGGGCCTCGTCCGGCTCGTGCAGGAGCTGCTTCGGTCTCCAGCGGGCGTGAAACAGAGTTATCCGATGCGAGTCAAACAGGGAGTACGGCGTGTCACACGCTTCATCTTATCCAACGGCGTCTAGCGCGGGCGGGGACGCAAGCGCGCAGAACGAGACGGAGGCTCCTCTCCTGGAGCTGGCGCAGGTTACCAGACGATTTGGTGGCCTGCCCGCGGTCGAGAATCTCAGCTTCCGCGTGCGCCGAGGCGAGGTGCTTGGCATGATCGGCCCCAATGGCGCGGGCAAATCAACGGTCATCAGCCTGATCGGCGGCGCGCTGGCGCCAAGTGAGGGGGCCGTGCGATTTCAGGGGCAGGATATCACTCGCCTCTCGCCCCACAAGCGCGCGCGGCTCGGCATCGCACGCACTTTCCAGGTCACCCAGCCCTTCGCCCAGCTGGATATCCGCGATAACGTGATCGTCGGCGCGTTGTTCAGTGGCCATGTGCGTAACCGCAGGGAGGCGGCGGAACAGGCCGATGCCGTCCTGGCGCGGGTGGGACTTATCGGCAAAACGCATCTCAAAGGGGATGAATTGACCGTTGCGGACCGCAAGCGGCTGGAGATGGCGCGCGCGTTGGCTATGCGCCCGCAGCTGCTGCTGCTGGACGAGGTGATGGCGGGGCTGACTCCACGCGAGGTGGGCGAGGCGGTGCAGATTATCCGCGAGATCAACCAGTCAGGCGTCACGGTGCTGGTTGTCGAGCATGTCATGCGGGCGATCACTGGCGTCTCCGACCGCATTCTGGTACTGCATCACGGTCGCAAGATCGCCGAAGACGCGCCAGACGCGGTCCTCTCCGATCCCAGAGTGGTTGAGGCATATCTGGGCGAGCGTTACGCGCGCGAACGCGCCGCCCAACAGACGCGCCTTGCGCAACAGGTGGGTGGTGCGCCACTCCCAGCGGACCAGATGCACGCGCCAGATGAACCTGGGGAGGAGCACGAGATATGAGCACAGGCGATAGCACAGGCGACCAGGCGCTCTCCTCGCGGCCCACCACGACCGCACAATTCGATCATCCTGGCGCAACGGTGCTCGACGTGCGCGATATCGATGTCGGCTACGGCGATACGCAGGTGCTCTGGGATGTCTCACTCGCGGTCGGGCGCGGCGAGGTCGTGGCGCTGGTTGGGGCCAACGGCGCGGGCAAGTCTACGCTGCTGGCGACCCTCTCTGGCTTATTACGGCCATGGAAGGGCGAGATTATCTTCGATGGGCGGCGGATCGACCGGACCTCGGCAGCGCGGATCGTGGCCCGTGGCCTGGCGCATGTGCCGCAGGGGCGGCGTCTCTTCGCGGCGCTCAGTGTCGAAGATAACCTCAAGCTGGGGGCATATACACGCCGTGCAGGCTCCGCGGGCGCGATTGGGCAGGATCTGGATCGTGTCTATCAGTTGCTGCCCGCGCTGGCCGAGCGCCGCACCCAGCTTGCCGGGTCGATGTCGGGCGGGGAGCAGCAGATGTGCGCCATCGGGCGCGGGCTGATGTCGCGGCCGGAGCTGCTACTTATTGACGAGATGTCGCTGGGGCTAGCGCCCAAAGTGGTGGACGACCTGCTTGGCGCCATCGACACCATCCATCAGCAGGAGAGCCTCAGCTTTTTGCTGGTCGAGCAGGATGTGCAGATCGCGCTGGAGCGCGCCAGCCGTGGCTACGTGATCGAGAACGGCCACATCGTCGCGAGCGGCCCCGGCCAGGAGTTGCTCACGAGCGCGCAGGTGCGCGCCGCCTACCTGGGCGAATAGCGCAGAGAGCCGCCACGCTGTCGGCGATATCTTTTGCGGGTAACTTACTCGATGGCAGGCGAAATAGGGCCTGTGTCACATCGTGCCTGAGAAGAGCAGTCCTGCCCAATGTTGCCCGTTAGGAGCAAAACGTCTCATCCATCGCGATATTCACCAGAATCGCAGGCAAGTCAAAGTTATCTATGTCCTATTGTGCTACCTATCGCTTGTATGCTATACTGGTTGACATAGGAGTCCAATCACGATTCCCGTTACCGGCGCGGCGTGATAACTCCGCCGATGAGGCATGTCGAGGGGTGCCGCAATGCCTGAGGTTAGCCCGCTTATTCGCTTCTTCGTCAGTTCCACGTTCGCCGAATTCGCCTTCGAGCGCGAGGTGCTGCAACGCACCGTCTTTCCGCGGTTGCGGTCTCTCTGTGCGGCCCAAGGGTGTCGCTTCCAGCCAATTGATCTGCGCTGGGGCGTGAGCGAAGAAGCAGGCAACAACAAACAGACCCTGGCCATCTGTCTCGCTGAGATCGCACGCTGCCAACGACTCTCGCCCGACCTCAATCTTCTCATTCTACTCGGTGACCGCTACGGCTCATGCTTTTTGCCAGAGTCCATCCCATCCGATCAGGTCGCACGCCTGCTGCCTCAGCTTGCGCCAGCAGAGCAGACCGCTTTCACCCAGGCATACAAAGAGGATCTTAACGCCTTGCCTCCCGAATTTGTGCTGCTCCCGGGTGATAGGTCAGCAGCCACGAAACAGGGAGAAGAGTCATTGCGGCAGGCACTCGCGCGGGCGGCCCAGTCCGCGGACTTTTCAGAACAGGAACTGTTGCCATTTGTGGCTTCGGCGACACACCTGGAGATTCAGCGCGGACTGCTGGATGCGAACTGCGACCCAGCTGCCGCCATCTGCGCCATTCGGACACTTGACACACCGCCATCCGAGCAGCAACCGCAGCTGCAAGCACTCAAAGCCGCTGCCGAGAAACGACTCAACGACACGCATATCTGGCGCTATAAGGCGCAAAGTGAATTTAATGGATTACAAGCAGTTGAAGCAGCGCGGCAGCATAGTTCAGCATCCTTGGCACCAACGGATCCACAACTTCGTGAGGCATCCGCTCATTACGACGCCCTGGCTGAGCAATTCTATGCACTCCTCAAACCTCGCATTCAGCAAGCGCTTGCATGGAGGCAGTCCGCCGCGCAGGCGCGCGATCCTGGCGCCGAGGCGAACCGCCAGTTTGCGGAGTCTCGAGCATCATTGGTTGTGGGGCGCGAGGATGCGCTGAAGACAGTGGCAAGTTATCTGGCTGGGCAGATGCCCCTACCGCTGGTAGTAACCGGAGAATCGGGTGTGGGCAAATCTACCTTGCTTGCGCGGGCGGTGGAGGATGCCAGACGTGCGCATCCGAATGCCATCATCATTACTCGCTACATCGGCGTCACACCAGGGACGAGTAGTCTGGCTGATCTCCTCACTGGCCTACGCCGTGAGATTGCCGAGCGTTACGGGCTGCCAGAATCCGAGCCAGTGGTTGAGCTTTCCCAACTTGTGGCAGCGGTTGCGACCCAATTGGGAACGCTGGAGATAGCCGCCGAGCGCCCGCTGTTCCTCATCATTGATGCGCTAGACCAATTGGAACCCACACGGCAGCGTGTGGACTGGTTACCTCCCAAGCTCGCGCCGAATGTGCGGATCGTGGTGTCGGTCCTCTCTGACCGCGAGGAGTTAGCTGATCTGCGCGCCAGACTGCCACTAGAGCAGTTGTTGCAATTGGCTCCGCTCACTCGCGCGCAGGGTGCGGAGATATTGCGAGTCTGGCTGGCTGGCGAAGGTCGCAAGCTCACTCCTGGCCAGGAAACGGCGGTGCTGGACGGATTCGCACCCGAGCCAACTGGCAGCGGAACACCGCTCTATCTGCGCCTGGCCGCCGAGCAGGCGCGCGCCTGGCGTTCCTTCGATCCAGTTACTCATCTACCTCCCACCGTTCCAGCGCTCATCCAGTCGTACTTCACGGAGTTGGAGCAATCAGCGCGGCACGGTTACGAACTGGTGGCATATGCGCTGGGTGACCTGGCGGCGGCGAAACATGGGTTGGCCGAGGACGAATTGCTCGATCTGCTCTCCCGTAGCAAGGCCGTCCGCGAAGGGTTGCATCGGCTGAGTCCGAACGCGCCGCCAATCGAGCCGCAACTCCCGCTACCAATGGCGCTCTGGGCGCTCCTCGCCGCCGATGTAGAACATTATCTGACAGACCGTGAAGCAGATGGAGCACGACTAATTACGTTCTATCACAGGCAGGTGCGTGAAGAGGCTGAGCGGCGCTACCTGAATGGCAGCGACCGAGTGGCACGGCACGTTGACCTGGCGGCATACTTTGGCGAGCGAGAGTACTACCTGAGCGCAGAAACCACCAGGGTCTGGAACCCACGCAAACTCGCGGAAATTGCCTATCACCAGGCACATGCCGGACCAGACGCGCGTGTGCCACTGGAGACGACCCTGACCGACGGCCGCTTTCTCGAGGGGAAGCTAGCGGTCGAAGGCATTCCTGCCTTGCTGGACGACCTGGCGCTGGCGCCCGGCAGCGAGCGTGTTGTCAAAATCGCTGCTGCCGTGCGAGAGGGGGCGCTCGTCATCGCCGCTGCGCCCGCGGAGCTTGTAAATCAGATCAACGGACGCATGGGCCCAATCGACCACCTGCAGCTGCATCACCTGCCCGTACGAACCACTCCGTGGCTGCGATTGCGCTTTCAGTCCCTGAACCTCCCCGATTCGGCGCTGCGACATATCCTGCAGGGGCACATCGCTGACGTGACTGCCTGTGCATTGAGCGCAGACGGGCGGATGGCTCTCTCTGCGTCACACGATGGAACGCTGCGGGTGTGGGATACGGCTAGCGGCCAGACCACGCGCATCCTGCGCTGTCAGGGTGGCGCGCTCAGGGGTTGTACGCTCAGCCGGGACGGAAGGCTGGCGATCGCTCTTTCTGAGAAGGGAACGCTGCAGTTGTGGGATACAGTTCGTGGGGAGACAGTCTGGGTCCACGAGGATGACAAACACCGAGTAACCCGTTGTGCGATCAGTGCAGATGGTCGGCGCGCACTCACCGCGTCGGCGGATCGCGCGTTGCGCGTCTGGAATGCGGCAAACGGCGAACTGCTGCAGATCTTAACTGGCCATACAGGTCGGATCGAGAGCTGTGCGCTGAATGAGAATGGGACAGTAGCTCTCTCCGCCTCTGCCGATGGGACACTCCGTGTCTGGGATACGGACAGCAGAGGAAGCGGGCAGGCGCGGCACATTCTCAAGGGCTTTCTCGGATCCGCAGATTGCTGCTCGCTGAGTGCGGACGGAGGGCGAGCCTTTTCTGTTTCGGGAGGCTCGCTTCTTGGGATCGTCAGCCACTCAACCCTGCGTGTCTGGGATACGCTAAAAGGAAAGACGCGTCGTGTGTTGCGTGGACATCGTGGTTTGGTGCTTTGCTGTGCACTCAGTGCGGATGGGAAAGTGGCACTAACGGGTTCTGCTGGACCTTCTCTCAGCACCCCTTTGCGCGAGTACGGCGGGGTCATCTCCCTCCTCGGTTCGCTTGGGCGGTTCAACTTTGAGGAGGCCAGCCTGCGGGTGTGGGATGTGGACACCGGGCGGACGCTGCAGGTACTGCGTGGCCACAGTGGCGGAGTAGCTGGCTGCGCGCTCAGCGCGGATGGGACAATGGCACTCTCGTATTCAGAGCCTGATGTCGGCAACTCCTCCTCATCACCCCTATCCCACCGATCATTAAGGCTCTGGAATACGAACGTGAACGTGACCGGGAAGAAGGCGGGCCATTCGCGGGAAGGTCACACTGGGATGGTGACTGGCTGCGCATTAAGCGCAGATGGACAACTTGCGCTCTCCGCCTCGGTGGATCGGACGCTTCGGCTATGGGATACCACTACCGGTAAGACTGTGAAGGTTCTGGAAGGTCACTCAGGCGCTGAGGGCCGCTGTGCGCTGAGCGCTGATGGGCGAATTGCGCTCTTCTGCGCTAATGGGGGCGAAGTGCGCCAGTGGGATACCACCACTGGTAGGATACTGTCTCAGCAGCGCCACGGTCCCCAAAGGCTCACGGTGCACCAAGTCGCCGCGCTGTCCACCGATTGGCGACTGGTTCTCATGCCTACCACACCTCGATTGCGCTCCCTCAGTCTTTGGGATGTCAACAGCGGCCGGGAACTGCGCCGACTTGAGGGCGAAATCGGACAATTGGAGCACTGCGCGCTTAGTGGAGACGGCCGACGCGCGCTCGCCGTGTCCAAGGACAAAATGATTGGATGGTGGGATACCGCCAGTGGGCGTATTTTGGGTCAGTGGCAGGCCTCCAGGGGTACCCTGACCGACTGCAAGTTGAGCGCCAACGGAGAACTTACACTTACTGCCTTTGAGGAGAGTGCATTGAAGCTGTGGGAGACGAGCAGTGAGGTCGACATCGCCTACTGGGCACACGACCACAGTCTTGTGTGTTGCGCCCTTAGCGGCGATGGGCGACTGGCAGTGGCAGGTGATAGTGATGGTGGTGTTCACATTCTGGATGTAGTGGGTATGGCCAGAGCAACAGCAATCGCAACAAAAGGAACAGGCGATGCTTGAGTAGATTGGCAACACGACGGGAGCGCGCTGCCACTTGCTGCTTGCTTCCGGCGCGTGTGCTATAGTGTGGACTATCGAACCGGTCGGCGCGACGGCGAGCGATGGAGCGGCGTATGCCTGTGTCGGTGGCCAATTCTCAACTGATCTATGATGCGCTCAAGGCGTGCGACGTCAGGATGGTCTCCGCCCTGCCCGAGACCTGGCTGGTTCATCTCATCCTTATGGCCGAGGAAGACCCCGAGATGACCCTGGTGCGCGTCGCCAAGGAGGAGGAGGCGATTGGCGTCTCCGCGGGCGCGCACCTGGCTGGTGTCAGCTCGGCGCTGCTGATGCAGAACCATGGCTTCCTGGCGGCGATCAATCCCATCGTCTCGCTCGCCCTGCTCTACAAGATTCCCCTGCTGATGCTCATCAGCTACCGCGGCCACATGGGCGAGCGCGACCCCTGGCAGACACAGGGCGGCATGGTGACGGAGCCGATCCTGCGGGCGCTGGGCATCCCTATCTGGACTCTGGCGGACCCGCGCGACATCCAGCGCCGACTCCGGGACGCGCAGACGCTGGCGCACGCGGCGCTCACGCCGGTCGCGGTGTTGCTGACCCGCGAACTGATGTGGGAGGAGTAGTTCATCTATGCTGCGCGTGGACGCCTTGCAGGCGATTTATCCTGAGCTGGAAGACCGCATCGTGGTCACCATCATGGGCGCAGTCGCGGCGGAGCTCTACACGCTCGGCCACCGTCCCACCTTCTTCTACCTGGAGCACGCAATGGGGCTGGCCTCCTCGATGGGGCTGGGCATCGCGCTCTCGCTGCCACGGCAGAAGGTGGTCGTGCTCGACGGCGACGGCTCGCTGCTGATGAACCTGGGCACGCTGAGCACGATGGCGCGCTACCGGCCGGGCAACCTGCTGCATATCGTCTTCGACAATGAGAGCCTGCTCTCGGTCGGCGGCTTCCCCACCGCCACGGCGACGGGCGCCGATCTCGCGGGTATCGCGCGGGCATCCGGCATTCCACAGGTGGAGGAGGCAGACACACCCAAGCGGCTGAAGAAGGCCGTCGCGGACGCGCTGGCGGGCGAGACACTGACCACCATCGTCTCCAAGGTCGAGGCGGTGGGACCGAAGTCGTTTCACATGGATCTGCCGCTGCTGGAGAACCGCTTCCAGTTCATGCGCGCGCTGGAGGCGCTACGGCGGCAGGAGTAGCCTGCGATTCGCGCAGAGGAAACAGATAAGCAAGGGAGGCGAACATGGCGGACGGGCAGCAGAACAGCGTATTATCCCAGTTCGTGGAGGAACTCACCGCCGGGCGGATTCGTGTCGTCGATCTCACCACACCGCTTGGGCCAGAGACGCCGGTGATCGATCTGCCGCCGATCTTCGCGCCCTCGCCGGGGCTGACCCTCACCGAGATATCGCGCTATAACGAGCGCGGCCCGGCCTGGTACTGGAATATCCTGCACCTGGGCGAGCACACCGGCACCCATTTCGACGCGCCCATCCATTGGGTGACGGGCAAGGATCTGCCTGACAACGCCACCGATACCATCCCGCCGCGCCGGTTCATCGGCCCTGCCTGTGTCATCGACGTGACGGCGGACGTGGAGCAAAACCTCGACTTCCTGCTGACACCCGAACACGTCCAGCAGTGGGAGGCGGAGCACGGGCGCATCCCGACGGGGGCGTGGGTGCTGCTGCGTACCGGCTGGAGCGCGCGCACGAGCCGTGAGGACTTCCTGAATGTGCGCGAGGACGGCGCTCACTCGCCAGCCTTCTCGAAAGAGTGCTCGGAGTTCCTCGCCCGCGAGCGCGATGTGCTGGGCGTCGGCGTGGAGACCGTGGGGACGGATGCCGGACAAGCGGGAACCTTCGATCCACCCTTCCCCAACCACACGACGATGCACGGCGCGGGCAAATTCGGCATCACGAGCCTGATCAACCTGGACCAGCTGCCGCCCACCGGGGCCGTGGTCATCGCCGCGCCGCTCAAGATTGTCGGTGGCTCAGGCAGCCCGTTGCGCGTCCTCGCGCTCACGCCGAGCTAGGCGAATCGTCACACCCGCTCATCGTCTCCACATCGGCGTTTTGCTATCGCGCCGACATCGAGCATCCACTCCCGGCTATGGCGCTATGGCAATGGGTCGGGCGGGAGGACGACGCCGCTGGCGACGCGGCTGCGTGGCGGTTGAGGTGAGACTGGTGGCGGGGGCGTGAACTCGGATCCGGCGGCGCACCAGAAACAGAGCACCACCGACCAGAGGCCCAGCAGGAAGAGCGGCGGCGGTACGCGCTGGACGACCAGGCCAATGATGAGCAGCATCGCTAGCACAATCGCGTAACCGGCCATCAGCGGGCGGATGGTGACGAAGCGCATCATATCACGGGCGGTGCGCGAGACGATGTCGCGGGCCGGTCGCGCCTCATCCAGCAGCCACCAGAGCGGCACGAACACGACCGCGGTGAGCGCGCCAGCGCCGACGATCAGCAGGAAAAGCTGGATGATGCCGGGGAAATCGCCGAAGCCGCAGAGTCCGCCCAGCACGCAGCTATTACTTGGCCCATAGATATAGAGCAGATAGCCGATGAGCAGCGCCGGATTGTAGATCGCGGCGATGGCCAGCAGCATTCGCGGCGTGATATGGCCCACAGGTCGCATCTGCGCAGGCGTAGTGGCGCCATTGGTTGGTCGGGGATTCGTCTGGCCGTAGGGGTCGGTCATCATCGGCGCGCCACCTATCCTTGTGTTCGTCCACGCTGCACCCTGATGGTGTCGGAGGTCCACTCAGGCGTTGGCAGCGAGGGATGGGTGTGAACGGTGCGATGGCGCCAGAATGTAGGCGTCGTGCCGCCAGGTAGCAGCCGCAGCGTCGCCAGCCATTCGCGATCCTCCAGGCCGAGCGTCACCAGCCCGCGCTGTTTGCTCGTGCGCAGAATGGCGAGCTTATCTTCTTCGCGCGCCGCCATGAAGACCGAGGCCGCGCGTGGCTGGTCCTCCGGCTGATAGAGAATCACTGAGCGGTCCACCAGCGTATCGAAAAGGCTGTTCGGAGCATCGGCGGGCAACGCGTCGAGGGCGCCGCTCAGATAGACCAGATCGCCCGTCAGATAGGGGCGCACAATCTCATGGCAGTACTCGCGGATCGGCGGCAGCAGCGCCAGCACCGGCGAATCCACCAGGCTGGCGCTCATGTGCAGCGCGCTCCGCAGCCGCACGAGCAGCTCCTGCTGGTTGCTGTGCCATGGCGCGCCCTCGGCGGGTCGAATCTGGCGCAGCTTGCTCACGTCCTCCTCGAAGCGCCGCAGTGAGTAGCCATCCAGCTTTAGCCGCCGCCGGTTCGCCACCAGAATGTCGCGCCGCCCGACCGCGCCGTTGAAGAGCCGAAGCTCGATACTATCAGCCTCGTCGCGCAAGGTGCGCGCAACCTCGCCGATGAAGCGTTCCCAGTTCGCCAGCCGGTCCAGAATGCGCTCGGTTCGCTGGCGCAGACCCCGCAGCGCCTCCGCCCGCAGCTCATCCTCGTATTCATCGCAGCGATAACGGTACATCGTGCGATAGACCTTGCGCAGATCGGCAAGGGCGTTCTCGCGTTGTCGTCTCCGCCAGGCGGCATAGCCCCATGAGGCCAGCGCCACCAGCGCCACCGAGTAGACCGTGAGCAGCGGCAGCGAGAACAGGCCGCCACGGTTGGGCGTCGCCTGAATGGCATTCAGCAACAGGGTCAACATCGGGATGAACACTAGTCCGGCGCCGACGAAGGTGGCGATGGCGGGCCGGTGGCGCTTCATCCAGCGATAGCGCACCGTCAGCCGCTCGATCAGCGCCCCCTCGCGAGTCAGCTCTGGCTCGTCAGGCTGGCGGATGATGTCGGCCTCCCATGGCCCTTTGCTCTCGTCTTCCAGCGTCTCCAAAAAGCGGAGGTAACGCGCATTGCGCGCGCCACGACCAAGCGTCTGATTCTCCTGCTCGGCCAGCAGCGCCTTATTCAAGCCATCCATGTACGCGTAGGCGCGTTCGACGCCGATGGCGCCCTCCAGCACCTGATCGTTCGCTTTGGACGAGAGCGCGCGCTCGGTCTCGTGGCCGTAACGCTCCCACGCCGGTTTGACGACCTCCTGCCAGGCGGCGAATCCCTCTTCGGCGCGCGGAAGCTGGTTTTCGAGCGCGGTCGGCTCGTCAGTGCGGGCGGTGATATAGCGGCGCACCACCGCCGGGGTGAAGTGACGGAAGACCAGCGTCCTGGCGGCTTCATCCGGCGGCAGCTGGTGCTCGCGGGAGCGGCGGCGCGAACGGCGGCCCTCATTGCGGCGGAGCGCCGCCACCACGGAGTCGCTATCGCGCATCTCGGCGTTGATGGCGCTCAGGTAGCGTCGGGCCTCGGCGGCCTCGCGGCGCTGCTCCTGGTCGGAGAGATCGGTGGCTTTTTCCGGCGCCCACTCGTCGAGGATGGTCGCGCCGAGACGGCTGGCGCAGTAGAGCTCAGCCTGCGCGCGCGGGAAGGTCAGACGGCTCGTGCCCACACTGCTCATCCGCTCGAATGACTGGCGCACCATGTTGGGCGTGGCCTGCCGTAGCGTCTCCTCATACTCGCGCGTAGTGGTGATCCCAGTCGCGGTCAGCACGAAGATCGCCTCGGCGGCGCCATAGGCGACCTCATCCGGGCCTTCCCAGAAATGGCCTTTCTCGTCGTGCGTCTCGAACAAATAAGCGTAGGTTGCCAGCGGTGGTCCTTTGGAGGGGCTGAACTGGCCCGGCTGGGCAGGCGTCTCATCGCCCAGCAGCAGCTCACGCCAGGGCTGATCGGCGACACGCTCTTCCTGCGCCAGATGCTCGGCGGGATCATGCGGGTAGGTGTTGGTGAGCGCCAGCAGCACCCACGACTCGACGCTCTCGCTGCGCATCGATTTGCGCACATCCCGCGCGACCTCGAGCAGCAGCAGCGAGTCGGCGGCGGCGGCGATCCAGACGACCGCCATCGCCCGCGGCACGCTATAGCCGTTGTCGCGGATATGTCCCACGACGGCATCGTCCAGTACGCCACGACGCACCTGTGTCTCTGGCATCGAGCGCACATAGTGCTCGTAGTGCTGGCCGCGCAGTCCCTCGGTCACGAGGGTCGGTAACGGACGACGATCCATGCTGATGGGCGTATCGTCGGGCAGCGGGCCAGGCTGGCTGGCGACGGCGCTTAGGCCCGGATCGTACCACGCGCCCAGCAGCGCGCCATCGTCGCTGCGCTCCTCATCGACCGTGAGCAGCGCGATACCTGCCTGGCGCGCGCCATCCAGCCCCGGTAGCAGCATGGAGAGTTGCGCGCCCACCTCGCGGCCACGCTCGCCCACACAGAGGACGATCGTCGGTCGAAAGCGAATTGGCGTCGAGGTCGCCACGCTCTGCTCCTTGCCTATGTTTGTCTGCATCCGAAAGGCGCTGGCGGCTGAAGCCGCGCCTATGGGTTGCTACGCAACCACGAAGCCTGCCTTCGCAGGCTCTCCAGAAGCGATCTGATGTATCCCATAGGTTACATCGTCGTACTTAATCCGCGTGTCGCGGCGTTCTGCTATTTAACACGTTGTTCAGGTAATCGGTGCGGTACGATGTGTCTACGTCTGGCTAGCCCGCGCAGGCGGGCTTTGCCGCCGAAGGCGCTTAGGCGCGGCTTCAGTCGCCAGCGCCTCTCATGCCGCGAACCCGCCAACCACAAACCTTGCCCCTGGAACAGACTACTCCGGCCTTTCAAGGCCGAGACTAGACCTACTTCTCTAGAATACTTCGTCTTGTGAGGGAGACGGAATCACGCCACCCACATATACGTCCTATAGCTATTTTCGGTTTTCAGCGCTGGCGGTTGGGGGCAACGCTAAAAGCCCGACCCGCCGCCGTTGTTATAGCCACCCGTTCCGCCACCGCCATAGCCGCCCGTTCCGCCAGCGCCGCCACGTGGATACGTTGGCTGTTGCTGCGGATACTGGCCGTTGGATGAAGCGGCGGGCGCGGTCGGGGTATAGGCGCTGCCTGGCTGGCCCGTCGCCGCCCAGGTAGGCGTGTCGCCCGCGCCGCGCTGCACATGTCGGATGATACGCTCTGGCAGCGTAAGCCTGCCATCACCCAGCGCAGTACGATCCATTACCAGTCGCTCCATCTCGCCGGAGCTAAAGACCGGGGCACGGCTTCGCCCATAGTTACTTGGGTCGGTTTGATCGTACCAGAACGTCTGGTGACGTCTGAACTCGCCCATGCTGCTGTTGGCCTCCTGATAGAAATCGGGAATGGTGCCCAGGCTGATGGCGTGCTGCCCGTAGGCCAGTTGCAGCCGGTGCGGGTCAATCGCGCTGGCGAGCATCGGGCTTGCGCCCTCTTTGGCTATCGCGCCGAGGCGACTGCGCGCGCGGTCTAGAATCCGCCGCTGGGAGCCGTTCTTCCAACTCATCCCCATGTAGAGGCTGGTGCTGAGCATGCCGCTGCCCTCGTGCCAGAGCTGCGCCTCGAAGGCCACCAGCTCGCGGGCCAGGCCGCCGATGTGCTGCAGGTGGGCCAGCAAGATGTTCTCGATCTTATGGTCTGAGCGCTCGCCCGACTCGACACAACAGACCTCTAGCAGATCGAAGAGGTTCATCTCCTCCAGCCGCTTGAGGTAGACCTCGTCCCGCAGATATTGGACCAGCCGGTCGCGCAGCTCGTTGCCTGTGCCCGTCGCCAGCGCGGCGTCGGCGCCGTGGCGCGTCTGTATCCACTCGGTGAAGCGCTGCGCATAGGAGGGCAGGTCGCGCGAGGTCATATACTCGTATAGCCGCTCGACCGGCGGCGACGAGAGCCCGCCCGTATTCATGCCGGGCATACCGGGCAGGTCGAAGATGTGGCGGCGATGGATGTGGGTATTGTCTAGCTCGCCGCGCCACGCCGAAGACGAGGTGGCCAGCTTCTCCAGGTCGCGCGCCGACTGATCGACCTCGACATCGCCCTGGAAGCGCTTGACATGCTGCAATTCGGCATTGACGTATTCGAGCAACTTGGTTAGCAGGCGCTTCTTGCGCGTCAGATACTCATTGCGTACGTTGCGCCGCTGGACGCGGTTGAAGTCATCGGTGACGGCGGCGACATTGCGGTCTTTGGCGCCGGGTAGTGGCAGCGGACGGAGCAGCTTGCGCTGGAGCTGACGATCGGGTCGTCCCTTGCTGGGCACATTCTGATCCTGCACGCGGGCCAGCGCGGCGCTATAGATACGTTTGCGTGTCTCCAGCCGGGCAATCTGCACGCCGAGCGGCTCCAGCGCGGCGCTATAGATGCGCTTCTTTTCTTCCTCTTCCTTCTGCGCCGCCTGCTCGGCAATCTCGTCGGTTGCCTCCTGCACCTGCTTGCTCAGCCGCGCCTCCAGCAGATCGAGCCGGTCGCGCCCCGCCGTCTGGAAGCTCTTATCGCTGAACGGCGGCGGATCCTCTGGCTGCAAGGCACGATCCCACTCTTTCACTTCATCCAGGTCGCTCGCGCTCACTTGGCCGCGCGCCTCGCTCATGTCGCGCGCCAGCAGCGGCAGCACCTTCGAGGCGGTCAATCGCGCAAAGGCGGTCGCCGTCTCGATGGCGGGGAAGGCGACCTCCAACGGGCAGGTAGTGCCGAACATCGTCGGCAGGCCCTGGCGGTCGAAGTTGCCTAGCGTGCGGCGGTCCACAGCTTTGGAGCGTTCGAGGAAGCCGACGCCTGAGTTATTGGTGACACGCATGTAGAGGTCTAGGCCAATGATGCGCGCCGCGTCCTCCGCCGAGACCATCGAGGTCTTGCCGAAGAGATAGACCTCGTTGGCGACTGTCTCACCGCGCACCTCATAGGGCGTCTCCGCCATATATTTGGTGTAGCGCGCGCCACCCGCCTTCTCGCGCACCAGACTGAGCGCGATCAGCTCCATCAGGGTCGCGGTGGCGTTGCTCTTGCGCCAGCTCACATCGTTGGTGGTCGCCTCACGGACGTGCTCGGGCAGCAGGCAGAAGATATTCAGCCGGTGCTTGAGATTCCGCTGTAAGATGCGGTGTCGCGCCATCACAGCGACGTCGCCCAGGATACCGCTGCCGGTCCCGCCGCCCAGGAAGGCGACGATGTTCACCTGCACCTCACTTACCGGACGCGCCCCACGCTCCGGCGGCAGCGCGCCAATGGCGGAAAGCGCCTCTTCGAGCAGCTGATCGATCTTGGCGCGGTCGGTGGCGGCGGCGACGTGGCCATTATTGCGAATGCCTCCCGCGCCGTTATCGAATGACTCAGGGATTTTGGTGGGAATGTAGGTATGGGTCGCGATGGGCTGCGGCAACTGGTCCGCATAGACGACGCCATGCGCCACCGAGATACGCAGGTCGAACTCGCGCAGTATGCCCAGGTGCTCCTGGCGGAACTGCTGAATCTCGGCCGGGGGCGAGTCGATATCGAGGAAGACCAGCGCCACTTTTCGCTGGTCGGCGGGCGAGAGATAGACCAGCTGGCGCATCATCTCCAAGGCGGAATACGCCGGGGTGCTGCCCAGAAAGATATTGAGCGATGGCACTGCTATCTGCGACTCCGCCGCTGATCGTGGTCGGTCTTCCGCCATATTCACCGCGTTAAGTGTCGTATCTGTGTCGCCCATGCCCATGTCATCACCCCTGTTCATCTTCACGTGTCTACATACTATGCTATAGGCTGCGCCCCGTCGGACCGATTGCCAGCGAGGCGCTTAGCGCGCATGGTGATTGTCAATAATCGTCATCATCGCGTCGTCGCGATTTGCGGGAGCGCGAACTGGAAGAATAGTCGTCATCAAAATCATCGTTGCGCGAACGGCTACGTGACTTGCCGCGCGAGCGCGAGGCGCCGTAGTCATCCATGTCGTCGTAGTCGTCTCGCGAGCGGCGCGATGCTCGTCGGCTGCCACGATCCTCGTCGTCAACGTAGTCGTCGCCACGCGACCGCCGCCCGAACAGACCGCGCCGCGCGCCCTCCTCTTCGTCCAGGAACTCATCGCTGCTCGACGCGCTCACTGTATAGGACATGCCCTCGTTCGTCGTCAGCAGCGATTCGGCGGCTGAGACGGGGCTGGTGGGAACGGGCTCACCAGCAAGCCGGTAGGCGCGCCGCCCGCCACCGTTGCCCTCGACCGTGATCCGGTTGCCGCGCTGGAAGTGGAAGATCAGGCCCGGATCAAGCCCCATCTGCTGCGAGAGCACCGTGCCAGGATGGAGCAGCCCGTAGACGCCGCGACGCGCGCGGGAGAACTCCTCGCCGCCGCCGCCGTCATTGGAGACCAGCCGCCCAAACGGCTTCTGCGAGAGCGCGTAGCGGATCAGCAGCACGATCAGGACGAGGATGAAGATGTACAACAGCGTGATCGCCCAGGCAATGGCCTCCTGGACCAGCGAGGCGGGCTGCGTCTTGAGCGCCACCGTGCGAGTGGTCGTGCCGAGGTCGCCGTGTGAGTCCTTGAAGCTGCCCTGCGTCTTGAACGTCAGCGCGTACTGGCCGTCGCCGTTCGGCGTAAAGGCCGCCGTGAAGCGCCCGTTATCGCCGGTCGAGATGCGCACCGGAATCGCCGACTTCGAGCCATCGCGCGTGGCCGAGCCGCTCACGGAAGCGTTGGGATAGGGTTTGCCATCGAGCTGGACCGTGCCGTCGAGTCGCGCGCCATCCACCACCGGATGCCCCTGGAGCGGCCAGCCGCTGAGCCAGGTCAGCACGCCAAACGGGATGCCATAGATCGCGCGCAGGGCTGGATCCCATTGAGTGACGTTCGTTGCGACAGTGTCGGTGGTGAGCTTGCCAGTGGCGGGGGCGACGAGCAGCGGCGATGGGAAGAGCTCGATACGTACCAGGCGATTGGCGCTGGCGATGGTATCGCTCACCTCACGCGCATTGATGGTGACGTTATAGGTGCCTGCGGGCGCGCTGGCGGGAATCGTAATCTGCGCGGCATAGGTACCCGGGCTGGCGTGGTCGTCCAGCACAAACTCCTGCGTATAGCTGCCCGCGCCGCCGCTGTAGACAATCGTGCCGTTCATGCTATAGCGGCTGCCAGTGATCGGCGTGCCATTGTCGTTGAGCGTCGCGCTCACCGTCAGCGGCTGGCCCAGCGGCTCCGGCGTATCGGAGGCGGGCGCGAGGATGCTCAGGCCGAGGGTCGAGAGCTTGAGGCTATCCATCAGGAAGCGCCCCGAGCCAGTCACGTTCAACTGCCATGCCCCGCTCTGCGGATGATCCACGCTGAAGATGACGTAATGCGGGTCGCTGGAGATAAACGTCCCGGCGACGGCTGGCGGCAAGACCTGGCCATTGGGCGCGGTTAGCGTGACGCGCGTCGCGGGCGAGTCTTTGACGGCGACGACATCGAAGTGCGAGACGAAGGCGCCGATGGAGAAATTGCGCGAGACTGTCCCGCCCGAAAGCGCCGTCGGCGGGATGTCATGCGTCACCGTGCGGCCATTACGCTGGGCGAAGATACTCACGAAAAATGGCGCGATGTTCAGCGGCGAGACGCCACTCACCAGGCCATGCCCATCGTCATAGTAGGCGCCGCCGGTCGCGTTGGCAAGGTCGCTCAGGAACGACCGCAGCGTGCCGTCCGCGCCGAGGGCGACGGTATCCACCGGGAAATCGTGTTGCTTGAACTGCGGCACGAGGTCACTCTGGATGGAGCTGATCTGCTCGTTTTGCTGCGGGGCTGGCACGCCATCAGTCAGCAGAATGACGGAGCCTGGCAGATGCGTCTGCGCGGTGGACTCCGTCAGCATCGTCAGCGCGCGCTGGAGAGCGTCGTACGTTGGAGTTGAGGAGTCGGGCTTGCAGTTATGCGACTTGGTGGCGATAGTGTTGTGCAGCTGTGTGCGCGCGGCAACCGTCGCCATCTCGGCGGGCTGCGCCCATATCTGCGCCAGCGGGAAGTTATGTGCGCCGCCGGTTGGGCCGGTGTTATCCAGACCGACGACGCCGACGAAATCGCCCGGCCCGCTTAGATCGATGTAGGCGTTGGCCGCCGAGCAACGCAGCCCGTTGGGGTCGTTGCTGCCCATCGAGCCGGACATATCGAGCACGAGAATGGTGACATGGCCAGCGGGGGCGGATGCCGCCTGTATGGTTTTACCGGAGGGTTGCGCAAGAGCGGGGATAGAA
Source organism: Ktedonobacterales bacterium (assembly GCA_036557205.1). Lineage (GTDB taxonomy): Bacteria > Chloroflexota > Ktedonobacteria > Ktedonobacterales > JADMIN01 > DAHUXT01. The sequence continues at coordinate 81,940 of DATBIB010000150.1, forward strand.
GCGAGCGGAGATAAAGCGACTACAAGAAAACCGAGCGCCATAACAGCAAAAAGCCGTCGCACTGTCATGCCAGTCCATGATCGTCGTCCGCTCAGTTTTCGATGCACACGCACTCCTCCGACTCCCATGTTCTGAAAAGTACTAATGATACGGTTTTGCTGTAAGTTAGGTTTCATAGAAGAATGACTGCCAAAAAAATGACAAGATGAGTCAGGATGTTACATATGGGTCGCAACCTCCTCCAGTTTCCGCAAAAACAGGGCGTCGCCAAGCTCTTCCAGCAGAGGCCGTGCCACCGCGAGTGGGGCGGCGTCGCCGGTCCGCTGGGCCAGCACAATCCGCATGTGTGCGGCGAAGGGGATCAGTTCGAGCGCCTCGGCGGCCTCTATCGCCGATGCCAGCAGAGGCATATCGTCTGCTTCAAGCGCGGTGGCGATATCCGTCACACAGCGCCATGCGCTCATCTGCTCGTTGGCATCCTCAGCTTGCGCCTGTGCCAGAATCTCCGCTGGGACCGGCACGTCGCGCTCGCAGAGGAAGAGCAGGACGAGCCAGAGGCTAAAGGTCAGACGCTGTATGCCCTGCTGGCTCAAGGTAATGCGTGAAGGATCACCGGTGCGGTAAAGCTGGATGAGCATATGATCGTTGGGATGGTGCTGAGGATCGAGAAATCTCTCGAAGATAGCGAACGACTCTTCGACGCCCACGGTATCTTCGCGGCTGAGCGCGATTTGGAGCGTGCCGATGGAAGCGCTGAGCTGCATCCGGGGCCGCGCATCCATCGGGCCATACGCCGCGTCGAGGCGCGCCCGAATCTGGTCCAGCTCCGCCCACTTGCCGGTGAGCCAGTACGCAATCGCCGCGCCCGAGAGCGTCTCTAAAAGATAGTCAAACGAGTTGCCTGGGCCAACCTGCGTCAGGGCGTCGCGGACCGTCTGAATGCTCTTTTCAAGCTGGCAGAGCGCGATATAGGACCGCACGACCATGGACGTTGCATCGCCGCGTTCGGCTGCGGGCAGCTCTGGCGCGGTCAGTCGTCGCTGCGAGACCATCAGCACGTCAGTGAAGGAGCCATTGCGCAGCGCGAGAAGGGCGCACCCATCCAGCGCCTCGCTAAAAGATTGCCAATCACCCTTCGCCTCAAAGTATGAGACCGCCACCATCCCATCGGCCATGGTCACTGAGGGTTCAACGCCCTCATCGATAACCTGAGTCATGAAGAGATCGGCAACGCGCAGATGCCAGCGTTCATCGTCATTATTATCATCGTTGTCATCGTGTGCCTCGACCAGCAGGCGCTCCGCCTCGCTCCGCAGGGCAACCGCCTCGTCGGATGTGGGGCGGTTGGCAACGTTGCTCCGATAGGCGATGATCAACAGCTTGCGAATCAGCCGCACGCCGGTCAGCGCATCATGCGTGGAGTCGGCACGCCAGTGGTCGAGCGCCTGCTGGTAGGCGTTCATGGCGTTGTCGCCCCAGCCGCCGTTGTCGCCCAATTGCTCGTAGAGCCAGGCGTATTGGGTCGTGGGGGTGATGGTAATGGCCGCGCCAAGATATTCGCGCGCCTCAGTGAACGCGCCTGAGCGCCCCGCACGCGCCCCCGCCCGTTCGAGCGCGGCCACCGAGCGGGCTACGTCAAGCGGCAAATCGAGCGGCACGGCAGACTGGTGTGCCAGCGTGATTGCCTGGCGATAGTGGTAGGCGGTGAGTTCGAGCGTACTGGCGGCGCTGCTCACCGCGCCTGGATCGGGCTGGGCATCCAGCGCGGCGGCCAGCGCAGCATGCATGCGCACCCGTTCGGCGCGGGCGAGCGTGCCATAAGCCACCTCACGAAACAGCGCGTGGCGAAAGGCGTAGGGGCCAGGCTCGGCCGGGATCAGCAGATCGTGCTCCACCAGACTTTCCAGCGCCCGCCCTATCGCTTCGGGCGAGTGCTCTGGCAGCGCCGCATGCAGCAACTGTGCGGTGAACTTTTCCCCCGCGACCGCAGCCACCTGGGCCACTGCCTGCTCCGTGGCCGTCAGTAGATCGAGACGCGCCTGCACCGTGGCATGCACCGTGTCGGGCAGCGCTTCGAGCGCCGTCGTATCTCCACGCGCCTGCCGCTCGGACAGCGCCCGCGTCAGCTCGACGGCAAAGAACGGATTGCCCGCCGACCGCATCGCGATAGTGGCGCGCATCTCATCGGACATGCCCTCAGTCAGGCGGTCCACCAGATCGCGCGTGTGCGTGTCGTTGAGCGGTTGCAACGTCATGAGTGTGGTGTTGCGCTGGCCGCCGCCCCAACCCGGCCGCCGGTCCAGTAGCTCCGGGCGACTGAGCGCGACGATGAGCAGCGAAACGGGCGCGCGCGGTCGCATGACCTGCTCGACGAGATCGAGGAGGCTATCACTGGCCCAGTGCAGGTCCTCGATGACGAGGATGTGTGGCTGGTCGTGCGCAACTCCTTCCACCAGCAGCCGCCAGGCGTTGAAGCTGCCCTCGCGGTCGGCGACGCCCTTATTGCCATCGTGCTCGCCACCCAGAAGCTGTAGCGCCTGGTGAGCCAACGTCTTCGCTTCCGCCGCACTGTGCCCGCTCCTCAGGAATTCGTTGGTGACGCATTCTTGCAGATCGGCGTTCTTCAGCATCTGTCGCGCCAGCTCGCGTAACGGCGCGAACGTCAGGGTCTGGCCATAGGGCTGGCAGTGCAGCCTGGCCGTCTGAAAGCCATCGGCGGGATCGATCTGGGCGAGGAACTCATCCACCAGTCGTGTCTTGCCGACGCCCGCGGGGGCGAGGATCGTGAGTATCTGCGGCTGACGCTCCTCCAACGCGCGCATTTTGAGCACGTCGAGCTGGAGCAGATCCTGGCGGCGCCCCACGAGCGGCGGCCGCACCGCTGGTTGCCGCGCCTGGCGCTTGAGCAGCGGATAGACCCGCAGCGGCTGGCTCTTGCCTTTCGCCTCGATCTCGCGAACTGACCCAAACGAGAATGCGGCGCGGGCTGCTGTGACGGTGCGCTCGCTGACCAGAATCTCACCGGGGGCGGCGTTTTGTTCCAGCCGGGCGGTGATGTTGACCGCGTCGCCCGTGATCAGGAAATCGCCACGGCTCATGTCGTCGGTGGCGACGACCTCACCCGTGTTGACACCCATACGTAGCGTCAGCCAGCGGGCGAGCACGCTATCTTCGGCAATGGCATCACGCAAGGCAAGCGCCGCCGCCAGCGCCCGCTCGGGATCGTCACCCCAGGCATGGGTCAGCCCGAAGACGGCCATCACGGCGTCACCGATGAACTTCTCCAGCGTGCCGCCGTGATCGGCCACCACGCGGCGCGCATGCGCGAAATAGCGCCCCATCAACGCGCGCACATCTTCCGGGTCGAGCGCCTCGCCCAGCGCGGTTGATCCCGTGACATCGGCGAAGAGTATCGTAACGAGTCTGCGCTGCTCCGGCATGGAAGCTCATCCTTATCCCTTGCTTGTGCAATGCAAACAGCATACAACCTCATTGCCCGGAGTGTCTAGGAACCCCGATAACAGGCGTGCGGGGATGCCCTCTTTGCTGTCATATATCCGTGGCATACAACGTGGAATAGGGATGGAGAGTCTCGCGCGTTGCAGATGCCAGCGTGTTCGTTTTCCCGAAAGGAGCGCCGCCGTGAACGCTGACGCAAGAAGTGAGCAGACCGTCGTGATTGTCGGCGCGGGCCTGGCGGGTGGCAACGCCGCGGTGACGCTGCGCGACGAGGGATGGCGTGGCCGCATCATCCTGCTGGGCAGTGAGCCTGGCATCCCCTTTGGCCGACCGCCGCTTTCGAAGACCTATCTGCGCGGCGAGGAAGATCTCAGCGCCTGGTTTGTCAAGCCGTCGGACTGGTATGGCGCGCACGATATCGCGTTCCGCACCGGAGTCAGCGTGGAGCGCGTAGATACAGGCCTCAAGCAGCTCTACCTTGCAGGAGGCGAGACGGTGCGCTATGACAAGCTGATCCTCTGCACAGGCGGCAAGAACCAGCGCTTTGAGACGCCGGGGGCTACCCTGCCCGGCGTCTACCAGCTCCGCACGGTCGCGGAGTGTGACGCGATTCGTCAGGCGGCCCAACCGGGCGCGCGGGCCGTCGTCGTCGGCATGGGGTTCATCGGCGCTGAGGTTGCTGCCTCGCTCCGGCAGATGGGACTCGACGTGACCGTCGTGCTCCCTGGAAATGCGCCGCTGGTCAAAGTGCTTGGCCCCGAAGTCGCCGCAGTGCTGGCGGCGATTCATCGCGAGCACGGCGTGAGACTGGTCACCGAGGAGCACGTGACCGGCATCGAGGGCTCCGGTCGGGCCGAGCGCGTGCTGACCGGAACGGGCGCGCGGCTGGACTGCGATCTGGTGGTGGTGGGCATCGGCATCGCGCCAGACGTGGATGCGCTCGCAGGCAGTGGGATTGCCCTCGACAACGGCATTCTCGTCGACGCGCAGTGCCGGACGAACGTGCCCGATGTCTTCGCGGCGGGCGACGTGGCCAATATTGAGCATCCAGTCTTCGGGCGGCTGCGGGTGGAGCACTTCAACAACGCCGAACGCCAGGGCCGCGCCGTCGCCCGTGCGGTGCTGGGCGAGCCCCAGCCCTACGACTATATCTACAGCTTCTGGTCGGACCAGTACGAGCACAATTTGGAGTACGTGGGATTCGCCCGCACCTGGGAGAAGATCGTGCTGCGTGGGACCTTCGAGAGCCGGAAGTTCCTGGTCTTCTATCTGACGCAGGGTGTCATCCAGGCCGTGTTCGGGCTGAATCGTGGCGGCGACCCCGAAATCGAGGCCGACTCCGAGCTACGCGCGTGCCAGGAGCTGATTCGCGCGCGCGTTCGCGTCTCGGACGCCGACCTGGCCGACGAGCGGGTTGACCTGCGGTCGCTCCACACCTCCTGAGCGCCCCACCGCCAGCCTTTTTACAGACGGTGAGTCGGCATAGGTTACTCGCCGCTCACGAAGGTGATATCGTGCGCTCCCTGCCAGAGGACCGCCTCGCCCATTTCGCGTAGATGCTCCTGTCCTGAGACCACCGTGAGGAAGTGATTTCCCGCGAGCTGCCCGAGTTTGCTGGAGAAGCAGCATGCGCCATAGGGGAAGAGGATCTCGGTCTCGCTGTAGCCACCGGGGTAGAAGAGAATCTCCCCTGGCGCGGGATGGCTCGTGTGATTCTCGTAGCCGACCTCCAGCTTGAAGTCGCCCAGTGGAATCCAGCAGGCCTCGCCACTCCAGCGCGCGTGAATGATCTTCTGGTGGTAGGGTAAGAGCTTGCGAAACGCGACGCACGTCTCTGGCGCTTTCTCCTCTTCGAGGCGCGCGACGTAGGCAAACGGGCCTACCGTAATTTGAAGCATGCTCATAGTTTTACACTCCCAATTGGCTCGACTGCTCCACAGGCGGACGCTTTTTGGCGAGCGCCGCCAGCACGCGCTCTGGGGTCATCGGCTGCTGGCTCATCCATACGCCAGTGGCATCGTGAATCGCGATGGCCACGGCTGCGGTGAAGGGCACCAGCGCCATCTCGGCGACGCCGCGCGCGCCATACGGCCCCTCTGGGTCCGCCAGTTCAAGGATAACGGGCGTGACGTCTAGCGGCATATCGAGCACGGTTGGCAGCAGATACGTGCTCAAAGACGGCGTGAGCATGTGGCCGTCGCGCACCTGGAAGTTCTCCAGCAGCGCATAGCCCACCGCCTGCGCCAGACACCCTTCGATCTGGCCCTCAACCTGCTGCCGATTGATGGCCTTCCCAACGTCATGCACGCTGATAATCGAAAGCACGCGCACCTGGCCGGTGAGGGTATTCACCTCTACCTCGACGGCCTGCGCCGCATAGCCATAGCAGTAGTTTGGGCGGCCAGCGCCGGTCTCCGCATCGAGTCCGGTCGTGGCCGATGGATGAAATTGATAAGTGGCGACCGCGAACGGCGCTTCGCTCTCGGTCCACTGGTCGCGCGCCACGAGGCAGGCCTGGCGAACGGCCTGGCCGCCGACCAGAGTCATCCGCGAGGCCGAGGCGCTCCCCGCATTCGGCGCCTGAGCGCTATCGTCGGTGATCATCGTCACGCGGGCCAGTGGCAGGCCAAGCGTCTCGGCGGCGATCTGCCGCAGGGCAAGATGCGCCCCCTGGCCCACATCGGCCGCGCCAATGCGCACAGTGGCGCTTTCCAGCTCGGCGACGCCATGCAGCTCCACAGTCGCCGTGGACTGTTCTGGATAGCCAAAGGAATAGCCGACATTCTTGAAGCCACACGCGATGCCGACGCCCCGGCGCAGATGGGGCGACTCGCTCGCAGGTCGCGGCTCGCCATAGTGCAGCCGCTCCGTGGCTTCCTGGACGCACCGTTCGAGCACAGCCTCCGCGCTCACGCCGACCGGCAGCGGCTGCTGGGTTGGCTCCAGGCTGCCCTCGCGATAGATATTGCGCCGCCGCATCTCAACTGGATCGAGGTAGAGCGCCTCCGCCAGACGATCCACCATGCTCTCCGCCGCGAAATGCGCCTGGGGCGCGCCAAAGCCGCGAAACGCGCCACACGGCACATTATTGGTGTAGACGGCGTAGCCATCCACGCTGATGTTGAGGATCTCATAGCAGCCCGTTGCGAAGAGCGTGGCGACTTTTGTGACCTCAACACTGGTGGAGGCGTACGCGCCGCCGTCGGCAATGACCTCGGCCTCGACCGTGGTGATCGTGCCATCTCGTTTGGCGCCCCACCAGCAGCGGATGCTGATCGGGTGGCGCTTGTGATGGCCGATAATCGACTCCTCGCGGCTCCAGACCAGACTCACCGGACGCCGCAGACGCCACGCCGCCAGCGCGAGCAGGTGCTGGATCGAGAGATCCTCGCGGCCACCGAACGCGCCACCTATCGCGGCATAGCGCATGACGACCTGATCTGGCGGCAACTGGAGCATCGCGGCGATCTGGCGGCGGTCTTCGTGGAGCCACTGCCCGGCCGTCTCGATCACGACACGGCCCTGGTCATCGAGATAGGCGATACCCGCCTCGGGCTGCAAATAGGCATGCTCCTGCCAGGAGGTGCTGAATTCACCCGCGAGCACGACATCGGCCTCGGCCAGTGCGCGCGACGTGTCGCCTTTGCGGATCGGCACATGGAGCAGCAGATTGCTGCCCAACTCCTGATGGACCAGTGGAGCGCCAGCCGCCAGCGCGGCCCGCGGGTCGGTCACCGCGGGCAAATCTTCATACGCGACCTGGACCAGCCGCGCGCCCGCAACGGCAGCCTCTTTCGTCTCCGCGACAACCAGAGCAACCTTGTCGCCCTCGAAGCGCACGATATCCTTGCAGAGCGCGGGCTGGTCCGCATCGATGAGGCCGTAGGCGTTGTACGGCACGTCGTCGGCCGTAAGCACCGCCACGACACCAGGATAGTTGAGAGCATCCGTGCTATCGAGCGAACGAATGCGCGCATGCACGTGGTCCGCAAAGACCACCTGGAGGTGCAGCATGCCAGGTCTGACAAGATCGGCGGGGTAGCGCGCCGCGCCCGTCACCTTGCCGAGCGCATCGGGGCGCGGCAGCGAGGCGCCAATCAACGAAGTATCGCTCGTCATGGTTGTTGGCCTCCCTCCGTGCCTTCCTGCTTCCCCGCGCTCATAACGGCATCGAGAATCTTGGCATACCCGGTGCAGCGGCAGATGTTGCCGCTCAACGCGGTCTGCGCCTGGATGAGATCGGGATGTGGGTGCTCTTTGAGCAGCATGCCCCCGGCCATCAGCATGCCGGGAATGCAGAAGCCGCACTGCACCGCGCCCTTCTCGATAAAGGCGGCCTGCAAGGGATGCAGCCCCTCTTCCTGCCGCGCGCCCGCGTTCGCCAATCCTTCAATCGTCACGATTTCGCCGCCGTGGGCCTGCTCGGCCGCAACCAGACACGACATCACCGCCTGCCCGTTCAGCCAGACCGTGCACGCGCCACACTCGCCCTCGGCGCAGCCCTCTTTGGCCCCGGTCAGCCCGGCGTCCTCTCGCAGCGCGTTGAGCAGCGTCTTGCCTCCCCGCAGCGTATGTGGGGCGCCATTGATCGTCGTATCAATGATACCGATGAGTGGTCCTGTGTGTGTCTCGCGTTTGGGTGATGTGCCAATATCCAGAAGGACGGACCACGAGGCGCTGCGTTCGGGAGAAGATTTCGCCGCAAGCTGGCGCAGGCCGTCGCTTACCAGCGATTCGAGGGTGGCGACGCGATAGGCGGCAGACCCACGCACATCGCCAATCGGTGCGGCGTCGCCGGACACCAGACGTCCCGCATCGGCGCAGGTGGTTGGATCGAGGCGCTTGCCGCGTAGATACTCCTCGACAGTGGAGGCGCGCACGATGGTTGGCGCAACGCTGCCGAGGGTGATGCGCGCATCTTCTACAGTGTCGTCACCATCGGCGGCGAATGTGAGCACGAATGCGATATTGATGACGGAGATCGCCTGAGCGCGCCGCAACCCCAGCTTGAGGAACAGGCCGCGTTGATTGGCGCTCATCGCTGGAATGCGGATCTCGCGCAACAGCTCATTCGGTCGTAGCGCGGTGCGGCGCACGCCTTCATAGAAGCGCTCCAAGGGGATGACGCGCTCGCCCTCCCGGCTCACGAGCACGACCGAGGCGTCGAGCGCCATCAGCGGCGTAATGGTGTCATTGGCTGGCGAGGCGGTGATGAGGTTGCCCGCGACCGTGGCGCGGGTGCGAATCTGCGGCGCGCCCACCTCGCTACAGGCCTGTGCCAGTGGCAGCGCCTGCTCAACACAGGCGGCGGACGCCATCACGTCGTTGTGCGTGGCGAGCGCGCCCAGCGCAATGCTATCACCCTCCTGGCGAACATAGAGCAGGTCCGCGAGCGCGGTAATATCAATCAACGTCTCGGTCGGCTTGATGCCGCGCGAGAGCTCGACCAGCACGTCGGTTCCGCCCGCGATGACGCGCGCCTGATCGCCGTAGCGGTCAAGTAACTCTAGCGATTCATCGAGTCGTGTTGGACGCAGGTAGGTCTGCCACATCGCAGCCACCCCCTTCATCATTGATTTATCCCGGAAATGCCGAAGGGTTCGCGCGTCGGCGTCACCAAACGACCAATGGGGTTAGAGACAATCTTACCATCGCGGTAAACTGTCCTGCCACGCAGGATGGTCCGCACGATGCGTCCCTGGAGCTGACGACCCACATACGGGCTGTGAGGATGCCGGTAGGACAGGTCTTCTGGTAGCAGCGTTGTCGTCGCGCCCAGATCGACAAGCGCGAGATCGGCGTCCGCGCCAATGGTGACCTGCCCCTTCCCAGGGAGGCAGAAGCGCTGGGCGACGTACTCTGCCGTCACCCGTGCGATCAGCGCGAGGGTGAGCGCGCGACCGTAATGGCCCTCGGTGAGCATGAGTTGCAGCAGTGTCTGGCAGCCCGATATACCACCCCAGACATGGAAGAAGTTCGGGTCGCTCTTCATGCTTGCGGGCGCGGGCGAATGGTCGGAGGCCACCATCGGCAGCGTCCCATCGGCGAGGTAGCCCCAGAGCTGGTCGCGTTCCGCCGCCGAGCGAATCGGTGGCGCGCACTTCGCCAGCGCGCCGATGGCTTCGACATCCTCCTCGGTGAAGACCAGATAGTGGGGGCACGTCTCGCAACTGACATCGATGCCACGCTGGCGCGCCGCCGCCACCAGCGCAACCCCACGCCCGGTGCTGACATGGACCACATGCAGGGCGCAGCCGGTCTCTTCGGCGAAGAGGATGGCGCGCTCAATAGCCTCCAACTCGGCCACGATGGGACGCGAGGCGAGATAGTCGCGGATGCCGGTGCGGCCCTCAGCGATTGCGCGGGCGGCGAGATCGCGGGTAATTGTATCGTTCTCCGCATGCACCGCGACGATGCGGCCAAGCTGGGCGGCGCGCGCCATGCCCTCATACAGCGTAAGATCGTTGACGGCGGAGAAGTCCTCGATGCCACTCGCGCTCATGAACGCCTTGAAGCCAACGACGCCCGCCTCGGCCAGCTCATCCAGCCGCTCCAGATTGCCAGGAACCAGCCCACCCCAGAGGGCGAAGTCCACCAGCGAGGAAGCCTGCGCGGCGGCCAGTTTGAGGCGAAAACTCGCGCCGTCGGTCGTCGGTGGGTGGGCATTGAGCGGCATCTCGATGTAGGTCGTCGCGCCGCCAGCCGCCAGCGCGCGCGTGCCCGTCGCAAAGCCTTCCCACTCGGCGCGCCCAGGCTCGTTGAAATGCACATGGGCATCGATCACGCCGGGAAAAACGCGCAGCCCGGCGCAGTCGATCTCTTCGTCGGCGCTTCCCGCAAGCTCGGGCGCCTCGGCAACAATCACCCCACCGGCGATACCAAGGTCGGCGCGGCGCACCCCGGCGCTGGAGACCAGCGTGCCCTGGCGCAGCAGCAGATCGAATTCGCTCATGCAGCGTCTCCCCCAGCGGCGAGGAGCAGGATGAAGCGCTCCAGCGCCTCAATCGCGACCGCGACATCCTCCAGCGCGACGGACTCAGCGGGAGAGTGGCTGATTCCCTCTTTGCAGCGGACAAAGAACATCGCGATGTCGGTGAGCGTCGCCATCATGACGGCGTCATGCCCCGCGCCACTCGACAATATTGCCACGGTATGGCCAGCGGCGGCGACCACGTCCCCTTGCAGCATGGTCAGCCGGGGTGAGCACTCGATTGAAGGCTGATCTGAGACAACCTGCCATTCGAGCGAGACACCGCGGCGTTGCGCAATATCCTCGACCTGCGCGCGCAGGTCGGCAACCGCCGCTTCCCGTGCTGGATTGTCCAGGTGGCGCACATCCAGGCTGAGCGCTACGCGCCCAGGAATGACATTGCTCGCGCCCGGCTCGACCTTCATCTGACCCACAGTGGCGACCAGGTTGGGTGTGTTCCGGGCACGTTGCTCGACAGCGGCGACGAACTCGGCGGCGGCGCTGAGCGCGTCGTGTCGCAGGTCCATCGGCACGGTTCCGGCGTGGCCCGCGACACCCGTTATCGTGAGCGCGGCCCTGGTCTGCCCTTGAATGCCGTCCACCACCCCAATCGGCAGATCATTCGCGTCCAGCAGCAGCCCTTGCTCGATGTGTACCTCACAGTATCCAAGAAGGTCGTCGCGCTGGCGTCCACTGGCTACGGCTGCCTCAGGATCACCGCCGAATGCACTGATAGCCTCCCGCAGCGTCACCCCATCCTCGTCGGTCAGGTCGAGCGCTTCGGGCGGGAGTGCGCCTGTGAAGGCGCTGCTGCCGAGATACGCCGTGTGGAACCGCAGGCCTTCTTCATCCGCAAAGGCGACCAACTCCACTGCGAAGGGCAGACGCATGCCTGCCGCAAACAAGCGCTCGACGCAGGCCAATGCGACCAACACGCCAAGCGGCCCATCATATTTGCCCGCATCGCGCACGGTATCGAGGTGCGATCCCAGCACCAGCGTCTTCGCGTCGGGTGTGGCAGCCTCGTAGCGCGCCACGAGATTGCCGATAGCATCCTGCCGCGGTTGCATGCCCGCCGCCAGCATCCAGCCCGCCGCCGCCTCGTTCGCCTGCCGCATCGCCTCCGAGCCATAGCGGCGAGTGCGGCGGTCAGGCTCTTCGCTATAGCTGCCAAGCTGGTCGCAGCGTTGCAGCACGAGGCGCGCCGCTTCAGCGTAGGATATCGATGACATTGGCGCCATGGCGAGTTCCTCCTAGCTGCCCCGATAGGTGCTGTAGCCCCAGGGCGTGACAAGCAGCGGCACGTGATAGTGGGCCGCGGGATCGGCGACGTGGAAGCGTACCGGTACCTGGCCGAGGAAGGCAGGCGTCGGCTCCTGTCTCGCGAAGTATTCGCCCACGTCGAAGAGCAGCTCGTAACTTCCGGCGGTGAAGTCGGCTCCGGCGAGCAGCGGCTCATCGGTGCGGCCATCGGAATTGGTGCCCGTGGCGACGAGCAATTCTCGACTGCCGCCAGATGCATCGAGGCGCCAGAGTTCAACGCGCACATCGGTGGCGGGACAACCTCGCGTGAGGTCAAGGACATGTGTGGTGAGATAGCCTTCCATTGCGCCGCCTCTTCCTATGCTGGTTGTCCGCCATCATCTGATTGAGCGCCCCGGCGCAACGTCAACCGAATCAGCCCATAGGCCGGGAAAGGCGCGCTGTAGACCTTGATCCTGGCGTCGGTAGCGGATGTGGCGACTGGGTCGGGCGTGCGGTTATGCGCCTCAAAAGATACCTCGCTGAGCTGCGGAAAGCGCGAGAGGATGCGCGTTCCCATCTCATGCGCCAGATGCTGGATGGACTCGCTGACGAACTCATGAAACACCGTCTGCACGAGGTCGCGTATCTGCTCGGTGGGAACGTAGCGGCTATGATCGGACGCCAGCATATCCGCCGTGTCGGCGTAGCGCCAGGAGATATCCAGGTCGATGAAGAGTGGCCGGTCGCCGCGCTCAGGCAGCGTCGTATTGGCGTCGCGCACGAAGCGGGTGAACGAGCTACCAGTGACCTTGAGCAGCTCCAGCCCGCTACGCCCGCAGCGATGGTCCGTGATGATGACGCTACCATGCTCTCCCCGTTCCATACTCAGCGTAGCAGTGGCGTAGCTTCCGTGGTTCCGCTCAAACAGCACCGCGCTCTTGATGAAGCCACTTTGATCGTGCGCGGGAACCTGCACAGGCGCGAAGAGGAGTTCGCGCGCCGTCAGACGTATGCGCTCCATATCGTCGTAGGTCGCGAGGAAGTAGCTTCCCAGGTGCGCCAGCAGACCCTCCATCGTCGCGTCATTGTAGGTCAGCGTCTGCTGCAAGATGACGTTCTTCATGCTGTCGGTCGCCACGACCCGCGAATTATCGCCTTCCGTGTAGGCAGGTAGAAAGCTCTCGCCGAAGACTTCGAGGTCGATCTCCAGCCCGACGAGTATGTTCGTTCGTCCAGTGAAGGCGGATTCCGGGATGGGCGGCACGCCGGAGAGCGGGCTGGCATAGACGCGATAGAGTGGGACTCGGAGCTTGCCGTAGCTAATCTCGTGCGTAAAATCGCTATCCATCTTGCCTCCCTAGTGACAGGCTAGTCCGCTATGGCTCGCACAAGAGCCATGTCTCTCGCATGGTGATGTGGCACCAGTGTAGCACGCCAGATACATCATGGCAGCACTCATATGGCCGTTCACAGTTTGCTCGCACTTTGCGCCAAACTATGATTTGGATCACAGCGTCGGATTGCTTGTTGATGCTATACTGCGGCTGGTACAGATGACCGGAGTGACGGCGAACAGCGTCCCTATTCCCCGAATGCTATGGGCGCTATCGGTCATGTTGCCGTCACTAATACCTCGAAGTTCGGCTATCTTGCCTCGTATCCCTGCACGTCAATGCGCCCGGAACCGGAATAAGCACTGTCGATTACCCGATGAGACAGACCCACGCCAAGAGCCACCGCTGTACCCATTGGCAATCCGGGCCAGGTCGCCGTCCATGCATTCACAGATGAGTAGTGCGGCGTCATCGCCTTCGTCACCTGAGACAAGGCATTTTACCAGGCAGCAGGAGTGAATTTATGGCAACCAAACGCACCCCGCATCCAATCTCAACCTACCCTACGGCGACTCCCCAGTCGGCATCTACTGACAACCACGAGAACCAGGACCAGATCGAGACCCTGCGCGCAGAGATGACCAGCCTGCGGGCCTCCCACCAGAGCGAGCTTGAGGCGTTGCGCGCGGAGGTTGCTACCTTGCGCGCCGCGATCACACCTCCGATGACGGCAGTATCGGTCGATTCGGTCGATTCAGTCGAACTGGACACCGCACTTGATGTGCATGACACGAGCGAGTCACTCAGCCCTACTTCCACGACGGCCACCAGTCGTCGGAGCCTGCTCAAGTGGGGCGGATTGGGGGCCGCCGCCGCTCTCGCAGCGACCAGTGGCGCCGTGCTGACCAGTCAGACTGCCCATGCTAGCGATGGCGGCAGTCTTCTCCTGGGCAATAACAACAACGCGGAACACCTCACCACACTCACCTATAATGGCTCTGAGACCGCTCCTATTGGCTTCTCCATCGAAACCTCCGGCAGTAGCTTCAGCACGGGCATGACCATCTTCGCAGGCATCAATGGCGTTGGGCTCCTCGCGAGCACTCTGGACGACGGCACAGGTATTAGCGGACAGAGCGACACTGGCGTTGGCGTGGAGGGAATAGGCCAGTTCGGGATTGATTTCCACGCGAACGGCTCAGGGCGCATCTTGCAGAACACGGCGAGCGCTACAGGCGCCCCTACCACCGGAACCTACACTATCGGCGAACAGATTCGCGACCACAAGGGCGATTTATACATTTGCATCGCCAGCGGTACCCCGGGAACCTGGCGCAAAGTGGCTGCAGGGAAGCCGGGAGTCAGCGGAGCGATCAACTTCCTGACCAACCCGATCCGCCTGCTCGATACCCGCGTCAGCCCTGGAACGCCCTGGAACGCTGGCTCAACCAATGCGCTCCAGATAACTGGGGTGGTTGTTGGTGGCATCAGCGTCCCAAGTGGCGCCATCGGGGTGGTGGGCAATGTCACCGTCGTCAGCCCCTCGGGGGGCGGTGATCTGCGGCTCTATCCTGGCGCAAGCGCGCCCGCGACCAGCAGCATCAACTTCGCCACTGGCTGGACGATTGCCAACGGCGTCACGGTTGGCCTCAATAGCAGCGGCAAACTCAACATCAAAGTGGATATGCCCGCCAGCACCCATACCCACGTCCTCTTCGATGCCAGCGCCTACATCCTCTAAACCCGTAGAAATCATGGTGGATCATGTTGTGCTGACAACCATGCGGCACGCAGCATGATTCACCATGAAGGTAACCCACTGGAGAGACTGGCCTGCATCACTTACACCATTGAGCAGAGTCACGCCTCATCCGGTTGAATCGTGTCGAGCAGGCGGAGTCGGCAAATCTTGGCGATCTCATCCAGCGCGGTGGCGATCTCCTGTTCGCGCGTGTTGCGCATACGGGCGGCGAAACCGGCGAGGATGCTTTCCTTCTTGTTCTCGCGGGCGCAGATGACAAAGGGAAAGCCGAACCGCTGCTGGTAGTCGGCGTTGAGACGCTCGAACGTCGCGATCTCATTAGCCGTCAACTCGTTCAGGCCAGCCGCTGCCTGTTCGGCGGTCGAGGCTGGCCCCAGCGTGCCGGTGCGCGCGGCGCGGCCAACGAGGTCGGGATGCGCCTGGATGAGCGCCACCTTCCGCTCATTGGAAGCAGCGTACATCACCTGGCAGAGCGCGTCATACAGGTCGTCTATGGCGCTGAATGGCCTGTCAACCCAGGCCTCGGTGACGATCCAGGACGGCCCCTCGAATATCCCGCCGAGCGCGGCGACAAAGCCGGACTGGTCAAGCGTGTTGAGGCGTTCCAGCGCTATCGTCATCGCAGTTCTCCCCTGGCCAACGCCGTCGCAATCGCGTTGTGGCGCGCGATGAGCGCCTGCTGGTCGAGATCGAGCAGGTGGCCGTCTTGCACCCGCACACGACCATTGATGATGCTCAGGTCCACGTTTGGGGGCTGGCAGAACACCAGCGCGGCCAGTGGATCGTGCACCGCTCCCCCGGCAAGCGCCAGCGTGTCGAGCCGATAGCCGATGATGTCCGCCGCCATGCCGGGCGCAAGCATACCAATGTCGTCACGGCCCAGCACCGCGGCGCCACCGCGCGTGGCGAGCCAGAGCGCCTCGTGGGCTGTGATGGCGGCAGGGTCGCCCAGAACGCGGTGGAGCAACAACGCCTGGCGCGCCTCAGCCAGCAGATGAGAGCCATCATTGGAGGCCGAGCCATCCACTCCCAAGCCAACGCGCGCGCCAGCCCGACGAAGCGCGCCCAGCGGAGCGATGCCCGAGGCCAGGCGCATATTCGAGGTCGGACAGTGAGCGACGCCCGTCTGCGTAGCGCCAAGTCGCAGCACCTCGTCGTCGGAGGGATGTACCATATGCGCGTGCCAGACGTCGTCGCCCACCCAGCCAAGGTCTTCGGCCAATTCTACCGGGGTGCGGTGAAAGGTCTCGGCGCAGTAGGCCGCTTCGTCGCGGGTCTCGGCCAGGTGCGTGTGGGAATGGATGCCGTACGCGCGCGCCATCGCAATGCTCTCGCGCATCAGGTCTGGTGAGACCGAGAAGGGCGAGCACGGCGCCAGCACGACGCGGAGCATGCTATAGCGGCTCGCGTCGTGGTACTCCTCGATGACCCGCTGCGAATCGCGCAGAATAGCGGCCTCGTCCTCGACCACGCTATCTGGCGGCAAGCCTCCCTGTGATTCACCGACCGACATCGAGCCGCGGGCCGCGTGGAAGCGGAAACCCATCTCACGCGCCGCCTCGATCTGATCGTCCAGGCGCGCGCCGTTCGGCCAGAGGTAGGTATGGTCGCTGGATGTGGTGCAGCCAGAGAGCATCAGCTCCGCAATCGCGACCTGCGTGCTGACCATGATCGCTTCGGGGGTCATCCCTGCCCAGATGGGGTAGTGCACGCGCAGCCAGGTAAACAGATCGGCATTCTGCGCGGCGGGCAGGTTGCGCGTCAGTGTCTGGTAGAAGTGGTGGTGCGTATTGATCAGCCCCGGCAAAATGACCATCTCGCTGGCATCGATCGTGGCATCGGCAGGGCGCTCCAGCGTGAGCATATCACTCTGGCTCACCTGGCGAATGACATTATCCTCGATATAGATGCTGCCATCGGCGATGCGCGTATCGGGGTCATCCATCGTTACGACAAGGCGAGCATGTTCGATGAGAAGCGAGGCCACGGCGCCAATCTCCCTGTTCCATACAGCGGAGATTGCCTCCACTGCCGAACGTCAAACCCAGACCAGGATGGCACGATCCAGGTCAAAATCACTGTACCTGATTGGTCGGATAGTCACAAGCAGGCGCCCTCAATCAGTGGTGGTCGGTTTGTTCGCTACGCTGGAGCACCACGAGTGGAATCTCGCGCGCAACCCGCTGATAGCGGCGATAGGGCGTCGCGGTCTCCATCACATAGTCCCACAGCCGCGCGCGCTCCTCTCCCGTTGCCACCCTCGCGACGGCGCGGTAGGCGTCGCGACCAGTCTCAACCCGCACCTCAGGGTGTGCGGTGAGATTGAAATACCAGGCAGGATGGCGCGGTGCGCCGCCGTTCGAGGCCACCACGAAGCGCACATCGCCCTGGTCGAAGTAACCGACAGGCGTCGTGTGCGGCAGGCCCGATTTGCGGCCAGTGGTCGTCAGCAGCAGGACCGGCGTCGGGCCGACCCGCCCTCCGATGCGTCCGCCCGTGCGACGATAGACACCCACCATCGCACGCAGAAACCACCGTTGCATCGCCGATGCCCCACGACGTGGCGCTGGGGTTGGCGAGGGCGAGGGCGTGCCAGAACTAGGAGTGGACATAGAGCGCCTCCAGCACGAAGAAACATGAACCTGGAACAGCCACATATCGGAGCACGACCGTTGAACACAGTATAGCTGACCACAGTTGAGGACGTCCTGGCGCCCGAACACGTCAGGCCATTGACGGCCCCAGTATACTGGTGACAAATACTACGCCGGGGGGTGTGTCCCGTCGCAACCCGGTTTCTTCCTCACGTACGCGCTCGAATCGTCCACTCGCCCGCGCTATCCTGACCTGCGCTCGACCTATCCCGATCTATCCCGGCCCATCCTATCGTGGCACAACGGTGTGCCGCCTATGCTCGCAGAGGAGAGTCCTTTTATGGGTTCGATCAATGGCGCCGATACCGGTTTTGTGCTGCTCAGCGCAGCGTTGGTCCTCGTCATGACGCCCGGCCTCGCCTTTTTCTACGGTGGATTGGTGCGTCGCAAAAACGTCTTGACCATCATGATGCAGAGTTTCATCGCCATGGGTGTCGTGACTCTGCTCTGGGTGTTGGTCGGCTTTAGCCTGGCCTACAGCGGCGATACCCTGGGAATCATCGGCGATCTGCGCAACGCTGGCCTGGCAGGCGTCGGTCTTGCCCCCAGCCACGTCTATGCGCCGACCATTCCCTTTCTCGCCTTCTTCCTCTTCCAGGTGATGTTCGCCATCATTACCCCTGCGCTGATTAGCGGCGCATTCGCGGACCGCGTCAGCTTTAAGGCCTACTTGATTTTCCTCGTCTTGTGGAGCCTCCTCGTCTACATTCCCTTCGTCCATTGGGTCTGGGGTGGGGGCTTCCTCGCCAAGATGGGTGTGGTGGATTTCGCGGGCGGCATCGTCGTTCACCTCAGCGCGGGCATGGCGGCGCTCGCCGCCGTCTTCTTCATCGGCCCCCGCACGCTGCATACCTCGGATTCAGCCACACCGCATAATGTGCCGTTCGTTGCGCTGGGCGCTGGCCTGCTCTGGTTCGGTTGGTTCGGCTTTAATGGCGGGAGTGCGCTGGCGGCGAACGGCGTGGCGGCGGTCGCCTTCGTCAACACCAACACGGCGGCGGCGGCGGGCATGGTTGCGTGGCTCGCGCTCGTCTGGTGGCGCGAACATCGCGCAAGTATGACTGGCGCCCTCACTGGCGCTGTAGCTGGCCTCGCGACGGTCACGCCTGCCGCTGGCTTTGTGCCGCCTTGGGCCGCGCTGGTGATTGGCCTGTGCGCCGCGGTCGTCTGCTATTTCGCCATTCAGCTCCGTGTGCGGCGGAATTGGGACGATGCGCTCGACGTGTGGGGCGTGCATGGCGTGGGCGGCGGTCTTGGCGTCATCCTCACCGGCATTTTCGCCAGTGCAGCCATCAATGGGGTCGCTGGATTGGTCGAAGGCAACGTGCGCCAGTTCGCTGTTCAGGTTGCGGGGGTCGCCATTGCCGCACTCTACGCATTTGTCGTGACCTACGGCATCCTGCGTCTCATCAACCGATTCGAGCCGGTGCGCGTCTCCAAAGAAACGGAGATTGCTGGCCTCGACGAGATCCTGCATGGCGAAGTGGCCTATGACAGCCTATGATGGCTTATGACACCGTGCATTGATCGCCAGACTCCTGGCGCGTCCGAGCCTCTTAGGCACGTAATGCGCCAGGATCAGCGTCGCCCATCTCAGGAAGCCTGAACGCCATCCAGCCGCATGGCAACGCGGCGTCTGACGCTCGTATCTTCGGTGATTCGCGACACATGTTCGGCGGGCTCGTGCTGGCCCTCGTTCGTCGTATCCGCGTATCGACCGCTCACACGATGACATAATCCAGGAACCCTCTAGAATGCTCCCTTGTATTTGATGGAGTAGAGTATGGGTATGGTACAAGTATATGTAGGTTAGATGCACATCACGCACGAGCAACGGACTGACTCGTGCAATTCCCCACCGGTTGACCGCACACCGCTTCACGCCATGGCTAACACATGACGGACAAATGACTGGCATCAGAAAGGGCAAACGATTCTATGTCATCGGCCTCAAAGTCACCGTCAAATCGCTCTCAAAAAAAACAGAACGCAGAGAACGAGCGCACCGTCGCTCCCAGCCTCCTCTCTTCGCTAGAGTGGCGCTGCATCGGCCCCTATCGCGGGGGGCGCGTCGTCGCCGTCGCTGGCGATCCCAGCCATAGCCACACCTTCTACTTCGGCTCCACAGGCGGCGGCGTCTGGAAGACCACCGACGGCGGCCTCTTTTGGGAGAACGTCTCCGACGGCTTTTTCAAGCGCGCCTCGGTCGGCGGAATCGCCGTCGCGCCCTCCGACCCCAACGTGATCTACGTCGGCATGGGCGAGGCTACCATTCGTGGCAACGTCTCGCATGGCGACGGCGTCTACAAGTCCACCGACGCTGGCAAGACCTGGACGCATCTCGGTCTCGAAGATACGCGCAATATCGGCAAGGTGCGCGTCCACCCGAGCGATCACAACATCGTCTACGTCGCCGCGCTTGGCCATGCCCACGGCCCCAACGAGCAGCGCGGCCTCTTCCGCTCGACCGATGGCGGCAAGTCCTGGGATCGCATCCTCTACATCAACGAGAATGTCGGCGTCCACGACCTCTCGATAGACCCCAACAACCCACGGATTATGTATGCCGCCGCCTGGGCTGCCCGCCGCAATCCCTACCAGCTTATCAGTGGCGGCGAGGGCTGCGGCATCTATAAATCCACCGATGGCGGCGATACCTGGCAGGAGATTACCCGGAACAAGGGCCTACCCCCTGGTCCCGTCGGCAAGATCGGCGTTGCCGTCTCGCCCGCCCAAACCGACCGCGTCTATGCCATCGTCGAATCTAAGGAGAGCGCCGTCTACCGCTCCGATGATGGCGGCGACAGCTGGGAGCGCCTCTGCGACGAGCACGACCTCCATGGGCGGCCCTGGTACTACCAGCACATCATCGCCGATCCGCAGGATCCCAACACCGTCTGGGCGCTCAATGTTCGCTGCTACCGCTCTATCGACGGCGGGCGCACCTTCCAGCTGGTGGCGGCGCCCCACGGCGACAACCACGACCTGTGGATCGATCCTGCCAACCCGCGGCGCGTGATCCTGGGAAACGACGGCGGCGCCACCGTCACCTACGACGGCGGCGAGGGATGGACCTCACTCTACAATCAGCCGACCTGTGAGTTCTACCATGTCACCACCGACAACCAGACGCCCTATCGCATCTACGGCGCTCAGCAAGACAACAGCACCATCAGTGTGCCCAGCCGCTCCTATCAATCGGCCATCGTGCATGCCGATATGATCGAGATAGGCGGCGGCGAGAGCGGCTACATCGCCGTCGATCCTCGGAATCCCAACATCATCTATGCTGGCAGTTATCAGGGCTACCTGACACGCTACGACCATGCCACTGGACAGCTGCGCGATATCACCGTCTGGCCCGAACCCGCGATGGGCTCACCGGCCAGTGACGTCAAGTATCGCTTCCAGTGGACCTTCCCGATTCTGCTCTCGCCACATGACCCCGGCGTGCTCTACGCCACCGGCAACCACGTCTTCCGCTCGACCGACGAGGGCGCGAGCTGGGAGGAAATCAGCCCTGACCTTACCCGCAACGACGCGAGCACACTTGGCCCTTCCGGCGGGCCAATCACTGGCGACAACGTCGGTACCGAATACTATGCGACCATCTTCGCCTTCGCCGAATCACCAATCGAGAAGGGCGTCTTGTGGGCTGGCTCTGACGATGGCCTGATTCACCTCTCGCGCGACGGTGGCGCCTCCTGGCAGAACATCACCCCGAAAGACCTGCCCGAATGGGCGCTCATCAGCATCATCGAGCCGTCCCCGCACGACCCCGCCACCGCCTATGTCGCCGCCAATCGCTACAAGCTCGACGATTTCCACCCCTATCTCTACAAGACCAACGACTACGGCGCGACCTGGACGAAGATTACCGACGGCATCGCTGACAACGACTTCACCCGTGTCATCCGCGAGGACCCCGAGCGGCGCGGCCTGCTCTTCGCGGGTACGGAGACCGGCGCACACGTCTCCTTTGACGATGGCGCGCACTGGCAGCCGCTCCAGCTCAACCTGCCTGCTGTGCCGATCCACGACCTCACCATCAAGGAGGCCGACCTGATCGCCGCGACGCATGGCCGCGCCTTCTGGGTGCTCGACGACATCGGTCCGCTGCGCCAGATAACCGACGCGGTGCGTGCGGCGCCTGTCCACCTCTTCGCGCCACAGCCCGCCATCCGCTACACACAGTCTGGCGGCTACGGCAGCGGCGCCGCGCCTGGCATCAACTACGGCTCCAGCGGCCCATTCATTCTCCCCTATCGCGAGAAAGAGCTGCCAACCGGCGAGAAGACGCGCATCTACCTGGAAGCTGGCCAAAATCCACCCAATGGTCTACTGGTCCAGTACTACCTCAAGGAGAAGCCCGAAGGCGAGATTACCCTGACCTTCCTTGACGCCGACGAGAAAGAAATCAAGCGCTTCAGCAGCGAGGAGCAGAAGCCTGCCGCCACAGGGGTTGTTGGGGCGTCCGCCGCCGAGGGCGCCGAAGGTGGTGAAGCTGTGCCACCCGCCGCCGAAGAGCCAGCTGAGAAACCAAAAGGTGAGAAGAAAGAGGAGAAGAAAGAGCCGCGCGTTCCCAAGAGCGCGGGGGGCAACCGCTTCATCTGGAATCTAAAATATCCCGACTCGGTGAAGATCGAGGGCTATGTCGCGGGCGAAGACGCGCTGGCTGGTCCGGTCGCCGCGCCTGGCCACTATCATGTGCGCCTCCAGGTCGGCGATCAGACCTACACCCAGCCTTTTGAGGTCCGCAAGGATCCACGCATCACGACAAGCGACGCGGACCTGCGCGAGCAGTTCGATCTTTTGATCGCCATCCGCGACCGTCTCTCCGAGGTCCACGATGGCATCAACGCCATCCGCGGCATCCGCAAACAGACGGAGGAGTGGGAGAGCCGCACCAAGGACCACGAGATCCACGACCAGGTTGCCAGCGCTGCCAAGGAGCTACGCGACAAGCTGCTTGCCCTGGAGGGCGAGTTGACGCAGGTCAAAGCCAAAGTCCGCTCTGACACGATGGACCACCCCATCAAACTCAACGCCAGGGTGGCCGCGCTGGCCGCCGTCGTCTCCAGTGGCGAGGCGGCGCCAACCCGGCAGGCGCGTCAGGTCTTTGAAGAACTTTCGGCCCGCGTCGCCGCCGAGCTTCAGCGCCTGCGCGAGTTGATCGACAGCGATGTCGCCGCCTTTAACACGTTGATTCGCGAAGCCAGCATACCGGCCATCGTGCCCGGCGCTCCCGCCAAAGATCGCGCCAGGGAGTCCGCCGCTACCGAGTCCAACCGCTCGGACTGGAGGAACAAGGCGCCGTGACGCTGGCCGTCGCCACGCACCAGACAATCCAGCGCGCGACGCGGACAGCAAATCTTAAATAATGGAAGGTAGATAGCGTCTCGCATGGCGCTTAGCCGCTCAACCGGAGACGAGAGGCGCCACCTCATCAGCGAACCGATAGAGCGGCTCGAGGTCGTAGGCGAGGCGGGGAAACGAGACAATCACATAGTCGATGCCCCGCCCGGCCAGCGCGCGTAGCCGCTCCACCAGCGCCTCTGGCGTCCCGACAAACCCGACGCCCGTAGCGCTATCGGCGCGCTCCACCGCCGCCTCAGGCGTTTCGCCGCGCCTCACCAGGACGATGTCTTCGATGCTGGTCGACTTGATGATGGCGTCGTAGTCGCGGCCAACCTCGTCGCAATGCCGGCGCAACACCGCCAGTTTGCGCTCCGTGGCATCGGGATCACCGCCGCCGACGTTGCAGGCATCGGCGAAGCGCGCGACGAGTTTGAGCGTCACCTGCTCGCCGCTGCCCCCGATCCAGAACGAGGGGTGCGGCTTGCCATCCCTGCCCTTGCGCGCCCCTTTCGGCTCGTTGATCGGCTTGTCGATGGTGTAGTGCTCGCCACGGAACTCGGGCTCGTCCTCGGTCCACATCTTCATGATGATCGCGCACGCCTCGCGGAACATCCGCATCCGTTCGCGCGTCTCGGGGAAGCCATAGCCATACGCCCGCCACTCGTGCTCGTACCAGCCCGCCCCCAGCCCGCAGTAGAGCCGTCCGTGGCTCAGCACATCCACCGTGGAGGCCATCTTCGCCAGCAGCGCCGGGTTGCGGTAGCCGTTGCAGGTCACCATCTGGCCGATATTCACCCGGCTGGTATCACGCGCGAGCGCTGCGGTGATGCTCCAGCACTCGAAGGTGGTGTTGAGGGTGGGCTGTGGGATCGTATGGAAGTGATCGTAGACCCAGATCGAGTCGAAGACCTCTAGCTGATCGGCCACTTTGGCTACGTTCGTCATCGCCTCATATTGCGCGACGGGATCGGCAAGCTCAGCGAGATC
Source organism: Ktedonobacterales bacterium (assembly GCA_036557205.1). Taxonomy (GTDB): domain Bacteria; phylum Chloroflexota; class Ktedonobacteria; order Ktedonobacterales; family JADMIN01; genus DAHUXT01. Next base: position 105,709 of record DATBIB010000150.1, read on the forward strand.
CATCCGCCAACCCTGGGGCACGAAGACGCCAAATCGCATACGGGTATGCATGCCTACCGTTTCCTCCTGCTATGAGTCTATGAGTCCTTATTGTACAGGAACGATCTTCCATGCATCGACATCGAGCACGCCCAGGTCAGTGATTTTGAGTTTGGGCACCACGCTGAGCGCAAGAAATGAGAGGAATCCCCACGGATGGGCCATCTGGACTCCCATGCGGGCTACTAACTGATCCAGCCGTTCCAGCGCCTCCACAACCTCGGCGATGGGTAGCGGCGACATCAGGCCGCCAAGCGGGAGTGGCAGTTGATCGACAATCGTGCCATTATGGCTGACAACTAAACCACCCTGAAGCCGCTCGATTTCGCGCACGGCGGCGACCATATCCGCGTCATTCGTTCCCACCACGACAATGTTATGCGCGTCATGCGCCACCGATGACGCCATCGCGCCAGCCTTCAGCCCCAGCCCATGCAGCAGGCCAACCCCGACACGCCCACGGCCATAGCGCTCGACCACCGCAATCTTCAGCAGGTCACGCGCAGGATCAGGCTGGAGGATGCCATCGACCGCCTCGACCTCCATCGCGCGGTCATCGGTCACGATCTGGTCGGGAATCAGGCCAATCACTCGCGCCGTACCGGTCCGGCCGTGTAGCCGCAGGCGTTCGGGGCTAAAGTCATGGAGCTGTATCGTTTGCTCGACAACATGCTCCCAGCCTGTTGGCAATGGCGGCGGGGTGAATAGCGCGGCGCCGTTCTCAGCCACCAGTCTGCCACCGACATACACCTGGCGCGGCCGGAAATCAGCCAGATCGGGTACCACAAGCAGGTCAGCCAGATACCCTGGGGCGATAGCGCCGCGATCACCGAAGCCAAAGTACTGGGCTGGATGCAGCGTGGCCATTGTAATCGCCGATATCGGGGACAACCCACGCTTGACCGCCTCGCGGATGATATGGTCGAGGTCACCTTCGCGCAGCAGGTCGCTCGGCGTCCGGTCGTCGGAGACGAATCCAGCGCGCTCGGGCAGATTCTCCAGAACGAGCGGCAGCAACGCTTCCATGTTCCGCATGGAGCCTTCGCGTATCCAGAGCCACATCCCCAGCCGCAACTTCTCGCGGCCCTCCTCCAGCGCAATCGATTCATGGTCGGATTGCACCCCGGCCGCCACATAGCCGCAGAGATCCAGCCCTTGCAACTGGGGGCCGTGCCCATCCACCGGCAGTCCGCGTAACGTGGCCCGGCCGGGCTGCCCCAGCGCAATCATGTCAAGCATGATCTGGTCGCCGTCCAGCACGCCGGGATAGTTCATCACCTCGCCAACCGAGGCGATGCGGGGATCTGCCGCCAGCGCAACCAGGTCATCCGCGAGCAGGGTAGCTCCGGCGCTCTCGAATGGGCTGGCTGGCACACAGGACGGCAACGTGAAGAGCATGCGGATCGGCAGCCCCTCCGCCGTCGCAAGCAGCCACTGTAGACCGGGGATGCCCGCGACATTCGCAATCTCATGTGGGTCGCTGACACAGGTGGTCGTGCCATGGATCGCCAGGGCGCGAGCGAACTCTCCCGGCGTCACGTACGCATCCTCAATGTGCGTATGGGCCTCGACCAGCCCCGGAACCAGATACTGGCCCTTCAGATCTATTTCCCGCGCAGCGCGATATGCGCCGTTCGTGCCGACACCTGCGATATGCTCGTGATAGATGGCAACATCCGCCGGATAGGTCTCCGACGTAAAGACATTCACCACCTGGCCATTGCGGAAGACGATATCTGCTGGTTGCTTGCCGCGCGCGACCTGAATCATCGCGCGGCGCTCGTCGAGTGAAGCGAGTGGTTGTTGTATCAGATATCTGGAGATAGTCTCAGCGTCCCCGCCACTGGCAGGCTTCCCGCGATCGCTGTCCCCGCGTGTGAGGTGTCCTCCCATGCGCTATGCCCTCCCGATGAGCGAACCAATGCTATCTTTGACTGAGCGGTCTTATCTCGGAGACCGCTTGTACAACAGTATACCGGACCGATTTCAGCATCGGTGAGATCGCTACGGATTGACGCGGGATGTCACGGAATCAACTACCTGCCGTGGACGCCCTGCCTGGAGCGGCGGCCAGCCCGGGTCGAACCGTCGATAGATTGCGGAAGTCGTGGGGTTCTTTACGCCAGAGGACGTTAAGTTGTCCTTGTGGGGGTTCAGGATTTGTCAGGGTATCACGATGCATGTACGGCGCGATGCCGCGGGCGCGATACAACTGAGCGGGACCTTCTTCTATTGGCAAGGTTTGCAGTGCCGCCACAGCGCGAACATAACTTGCGGTGTGATAGGGTTTGCTACACGTCACATATGTCGCCAGACGAGGAGAAGCAGAATCGGTATAGAGACAGACTCGCCCGATTCTGCTTCTCCTCGCTTAAGATTCGCCTTTCGCTTATCGCTTATCCCTCCTGATCGCAGTTCCGAAGCCATCGCACCATCTCCGACAACGTCGGAAGCTGGACCGGCCAGGGCGGGTAGTGAATGGCAGTCTCCAGATAAGTCTCTTCATCGCACTGGATCATCAGTCTGTGCATCAGGATTACATCGTCCTTGGGCAGCGGCTCCGCGGGTTGCAAGCACAGATCCATCAATGGTGTGTCACGGCGATAGATACGAACATACCCAGTCTCCCGAGGAATTCGATACCATACTTCCGGGTCGCTCTGGCTGCGCACGTCGAGATACCCATTGCGGTCAAGTTGTCGATACTCATCGGGCGTGAGGGCCCCTTTTAGGAGCATGTGCGCCCGGTGCTGAGTTGCTGCCGAAAAAGTCATTGGATACATGGTAGTAGATGGCCTCCTCTCCCTTTATGGTTTTTCGCCCTAGCCGCCCATAACACGTGGCACTAGAATGATCTGCTCAGCACTCGGATCGAACTCATCCATCCGCCTCACCGCGATTCCCTTGGATAGTTCAAACGCAGTAGCGCCCTGCGCCCGTGCCTGCGCGAAGATGCGCTCGGCCTCACGCACTGCCGCAGATTCCTTGAGGTCGTCACACATCGCGTCAGCTACGTCCCACGTAATACTTGTATCCCCTGCTTGGGATAGCACATGCAAGATCCCCATACCTCACTCAGTTCCTTTCGCGAGTTAATATCAACTCGCCTGACTCTGGCGCCTACCTGGGCCTCAAAACACTCAGGTTCGATTGGACTAGACATTCCAACCCTGTTATCCGATCACTGACAATTCCGTGGCTCGTTCTTGGCTGTCCTCCTCGTTGAAATGCTCATCTCTCATCTCATTGAGCGCTCGACCGTTCCCTACTGCTCTGGCAACCGGCGGTTGAGCGCCTGCGACCGGTGGACCGTGCGCTCTGCGCTGACGAGATAGCTGTAGTATGGCGCGGCCTGAGTGCTATGTACACGAGAAATGAGGCGCAGAATCAAACGCAGAATCAGACGCAGAATCAGATGCAAAATCAGATACAGAAAACCCGCAACTCGATTTCTACAGATGAGGCTCGATCCCGCGCGAGCACAGAATTGTGCCCCCTTGCACACGTGACGTGCTATGATAAAGACCAATTAGCAACGGAGCGGATGTGTGAGGGACGCCATGTCTTTGGCGTAAAGCCGGGCGCCGCTCAATGCCGTCCCTCTTGATGGCTCTCTGCTGTCTCGTGTGAGGAGGCATGCCATGTTTGGGCGCCGTTCATCGCTCTGCGGCCAGCTCCTTAGCCAGTATCGAGGCGAAGCTGGATGGACGCAGGAGGAGTTGTCTGAGCGATCTGGTGTGGCCGTTCGCACGATCCAGAGCGTGGAGAGCGGTGAAACGCAGAGACCGCGTAAGAGCACGCTCACTGGTCTTATGAAAGCGCTTGGGCTCAGCGAGGAGAGGCGGAAGCTCCTCGATGCTGCTCGTCGAGGTCAAACAACTAACATCCCAGGTGCGCCAGCTAGTGCTGTTCATTCCTCTTCCGTGCCGGGTTCCCCGGACAATGACGGCAAATCTCTACCTCAAGTCGGTGGTCTAATCGGCAACCGTACGAAGGTTCGAGCGCAGCGCAAGATGAAAATCACTTATGCTGAAGGCCAAAGTGCCACCGCAGGCGCCACCGCCTCAGTGCGACTTCCGCTCCCCGGGCCAATGTGGGGGCGAGAACGCGAACTCGGCCAACTCGAGCGGTGGGTAAATACCGAGCGGCGTTCAGTCGTCGCTCTGATTGGAATGGGCGGCATCGGCAAGACGGCCCTGGCTGCAGCGTTTGCGCAACAATCGCAAGCGCATTTTGCGCGCATTGTCTGGTGCTCACTACGCGATGCCCCTCCCATTGAGGAGCTTCTCACCGACTGCCTTCGACAGCTTGACGACCAGGGGCGCTTGGGATTGCCTCCCCAGGCCGAGGACGAGCAGATCGCCGAACTCCTCAAGCGCTTAGCAGCCAGGCGCACCCTGCTCATCTTGGATAACTTCGATGCTCTGTTTGAACCAGATGGACCGGCCGGACATTATCACGCACGCTATGCCGGCTATGGACGGCTGTTGAAGTACCTCATTGGCATTCGAGACGTACATCAGGGCGCCGTCCTCCTCACTAGCCGCCAGCTGCCGGACCAGCTGGCGCTGTCGCATGTGAAGATGGGGGCAGGCGTGGGAGTGCTCCGCCTGCAGGGGCTACCCATTGCTGGAGCTCAGCGACTCCTCCAGCAGAAGCATCTGCAGGGTCCGGCCGAGCTGCAGGAAGCCTTGATCCGCCATTATCGAGGCAACCCACTGGCCCTTAACGTCGCAGCCGGGACTATCCGTGACGTCTTCGGCAGTGACATACACGCCTTTCTGGTCGGCCGAGCGACCGCCATCGGTGAAATTCGGCGGATTCTGGACGAGCAAATGAGTTCACTGTCAATCCTGGAACACGCGCTTCTCTGCTGGCTGGCCATCGAGCGTCAGCCAGTGTCAGTCGAGGAGCTGCGTGCGGATCTTGTACCCTCCCTGGTGGCTGGAGAGGTCAGCGGCGATCTCGTCGATGCGCTCGAGTCCCTGCGGCGGCGCTCCATGGTTGAGATGTCTTCTTCTTCGCACTTTACGCTGCTGCCGATCGTCATGGAGTATTTTACCGAACAGCTCATCAGCGAGATGTGCAAGGAGGTGGTCACGGGCAGCTATCGAGTCTTCGCGCGCTTTCCCTTGCTCAAAGCCCAGGCTGCCGAGCAAATCAGGGAGAGCCAGGTACGATTCGTCCTCGAGCCTCTGGCTGAGCGCCTACGTACCGCGCTGGGCCAGAAGCGCCTCGTCCAGCGCTTAGAGCAGTTGCTTGCGGATCTGCGCCAGCCTGAAGGGAGCCAGGATCACCAGCTTCGTGCAGGGTTTGCCGCCGGTAATGCGCTCAATCTGCTCGTGTATCTGCGACACGATCTGCGGGGTGCGAACCTCTCCCACCTGGTCATTCGCCATGCCGACTTGCGCGATGTTGATCTGCCTGAGGTTGACCTGACGGAGTCTGACCTCACAACATCGGTTTTCGCCCAGGTATTTGGCGGTGTACTGGCGCTGGCCCTCCATCCCCACCGCGAGTTCTTAGCCGCCAGCACGATGAGCGGGGAGATCTGTATTTGGCTTGCGAGGCAAGGAACGCCATGGCGAACCTACCGGGGCCACGAAGGCTGGATCGGCTGCCTCGCCTTCAGCCCTGATGGGCAGATTCTTGCCAGTGGTAGTGACGACACCACGATCCGACTCTGGGACTTCGAGAGCGGAGAGGTCTTGGCTATGCTGCGGGGTCACGCCAGCTACATCCGCGGGCTGGCCTTCAGCCCGGACGGGTGGTTACTGGCCAGCGCTGGTGATGACCGTACCGTACGATTGTGGGATCCCGAGAGCGGTGAGGAGCTTCAGGTGCTCAAGGATGTCCATTGCGAGCGTATTCGTACCCTGGCGTTTAGCCCGGACGGGCGGCTGCTGGCCAGTGGAAGCGATGATGGGATCGTTTGCCTGTGGGATATGGATAGCGGCGCGTGCCGGACGATCTTCCACGAACCAGCGGCACGGATACGTGGCCTGGCCTTCAGCCCCGATGGTCAAATCGTGGCGATTGGCAAGAGTGATGGGGCCGTGTGTCTGTGGGCGCTTGAGGATGGGCAGTCTCGCCACGTGTTGGAGGGCCATGATGGCCCGATCTTGTCGATAGCTTTCGACCCAGATGGGCGGCTGCTGGCCAGCGGCGGTGAGGACCGGACGATCCGGCTCTGGGACGTGGCGAGCAATGAGTCGCTGGCCACGCTCTACGGCCATACGAATCGCGTGCGAACGGTAGCATTCTGTGATGAGGGGCTGCTGGCCAGTGGGAGCGATGATCAGACGATTCGGCTTTGGGAGGTGACCAGTGGCCAGGAACGCGCGATCTGGCAGGGGCATAGCATGTGTATCTGGTCGGCGGCCTTCAGTCCCGACGGCCAACGGCTTGCGACCGCGCAGGAGGACCGGACCGTCCGCCTACATGGGGTGCGCGATCTGGGCCGCGCGGCCAGGGAGAAGAGTGCAAATGGTGAACTCCCTATCGCGTTGCGAGGTCATCGCAGTCGGGTTGTATCGGTGGCGTTTAGCCCTGACGGGCAACTGCTCGCCAGCGGCAGCGAGGACCGGACAATTCGCATATATCGGGCGAGCACTGGAGAGGTAGAGGCGGTACTGCGCGGCCATCGGGATGGCGTGCGCTCAGTGGCCTTTAGCCCTGACGGCGCGCTATTCGCCAGTAGTAGCGATGACCAGACGATCCGAGTCTGGTGTGTGGACACCTGGTCGAGTGTCTTCTTGCTGGAGGGGCATGCCGGGCCCGTGGGTACAGTAACCTTCGACCCCGAGGGTCGTTTCCTGGCGAGCGGGAGTGATGATGGGATAGGACGAATCTGGGATATGGCGAGCGGCGAGCCTGTACAACAGCTACAGGGAGCTAACGAGCGTATCCGCTCGCTGGCCTATAGTCCCAACGGGGAGCTGCTGGTGAGTGGCGGGGTTGACCACATCATCCGGCTCTGGCGCGCGAGCGATGGCGAGTGCCAGCGAGAGTTGAAAGGGCATTCTGACTGGATACGCTCTGTAGTCTTTGCCCCGAGTGGCGCAGTACTGGTCAGCGGAGGTGATGATCGAACGGTGCGTGTCTGGTCAACGGCGGACGGGCATGCGGTCAAGGTGCTCCGCGGCCACACCGATCGCGTGTGGTCTCTCGCCTTTATTCCCGATGGCACGCTGCTGGCAAGCGCCAGTGAAGACGGGACGATTCGACTCTGGAATACAGGTTCCTGGACGTGTGACGCGATCCTGTCCGCTGACCGTCCATATGACCGCCTGAACATCGCCGGGGTGACCGGACTCACGCCAGCTCAGTGCGCAGCTCTTCATGTGTTAGGAGCTGTTGGCGACTGCGACGTGTACGATTGACCCTCCCCGTGGCTGAAGCCAGGGGAGGGTCAAGATGAGCTACTCCTGCTGAATCGACTCTCGCGCATAAGATCTGCCCCTTGCTTCCCGGAAGAATCTCGCATATGTCCCGGTGACCATGTGAAGGAGCAGATCAGTTGCGTCCTAAAGATCGAGGATCGAGTATGCTAGAGGATAAACCCGCTAGCGTCAAATAGCACGTTAGTGTGGGTTCCGCCAGGCATATCGACTTTGATTTTGAATTGACCGCTGCCGTTTAGACCAACTGTCACACCGTTGGCAATGATCTGATTGGTGGCAAAGTTGATCGAACTGGTACTTGGCACAGTTGCTCCAGGATACAGTCGCAGGTCTCCACCCCCTGTTGGCCCAACGACCGTGACGTTCCCAATGACCCCAATGGCTCCGCTGGGGACGGAGATGCCGCCAATGGAGACGCCAGTCACCTGGAGGGTATGTGTCGAGCCAGCTAACCAGACAGAAGAGGAACGAGTATCGAGTAGGCGGATTGGGTTAGCCAGGAAGTTGATAGAGCCAGTGACGCCTGGGATGCCTGCCGTAACTTTTCTCCATGTGCCGGGCGAACCGGTTTTGATACAAATGTACAGGTCGCCTTTGTCATCGCGGATCGACTCGCCGAGCAAATATGATCCGGTGGTGGGTGCGCCGACAAACCCGGAGGTCCCTTGGAGAATGCGTCCTGTGCCACCGGCCGCAAGATCGATGCCTGTCACACTTCCACCAATGACTCCAAAGCCACTGTCAGTTCCACCAACCACACCATAGGCAGAACTGCCAGAAGCGTAGCCAAATACACCGTTGCCCTGAGCTCCGGCCTGGCCAGAGACGCCATTTGATGTAGCGCCGTTTCCTGAGAGTCCTAAAACCCCAAACGAGGAGCTTGCGGACGAATCTCCTGCTGTCCCTTGGATGGCCATGCTATCCACACTTGTGCTGTTATCAACCGAGAGCGCGATTGGGTTGGTTTCGGCGCCATCATAGTGCAGCGCAGTCACGTGTTCTGCTGTATTGGTAGAGTCGCCGAGAACCAAATTGGCGCCATCGGCGGCATGCGCGGTCTGCGCCATGAACGTAGCGCTTCCGGCGGCCACAGCAGCCGCGGCGCCAAGACCACCCCATTTGAGCAGACTGCGCCGACTCGTTGCGTTGGTTGGCGTCACACGGATGTCTGTATTCGCCGCGCGCTCGTCACTGGCGTCACTAGCGTCACTGGCGGTGTTGATATTCGTTAGGGCGCTGCTAGTGTTCGAAGGCGTATAGGATGTCTTTTGATCGAAGGAACCGTTCGGCAACAAGGAGGCCCGCAGCGCGGCCACCTCTGCGCGTAGAGCCTCCAACTCCTGGCGGAGCGCTGCGACTTCGTGATCTCTGTGGCCTGATGAAACAGGAACGTTGGCGCCTTGGGACGGGGATGCCATTGATTCACGCTCGCCTTGATTGGTCATCATTTTTCTCACTTTCTGACCAGATGGAAGGCACAATCAAGTGACACGTTAGGCGGCCAGACCGATGACTAGGACAGACAACATCGCACCTGCACGTTCACCCAAACTCAGCGCTCAACGAGGTTCACTCGCCAGCGCCGCGAGGTGGAACCTGAGGCGCTGGGCTCTTGTGGCGCGTTTCGAAATTGGTGTGACGGTGCGCAGATGACTGGGGAGCCAGAATCTTCTTCGGAACCTTATGCTGTACATTGAAGGTGAAGTTGCTATGGTTGCTCGGGGCCACCTGGGGCGCGGGCCGTTGCTTCTTGGGCATCGGCGCCGACTGCCCATGTATAGCCTCCGCGGGCACAGTACTCTTGTTGGTGACACGTTTCATAGCGCATCTCCTCTTGCAGTGCGTGACAAACACAATAAGGTTACCGATTTCCGGTTGAAGTTCACCTTACCTGCTATAGTTCAAGGCTCCTGCAACGGTGCTTCGAACCGTTTGCCACCGCCTAACGTCACATAACGTCCCATCCACTCACAGTGCCTATTGAATTGAAATGAGGCTGGCGCCACATCCGCATCTTCGCTCTGTATGGCCCCCTTTCTTCCCCGTCTCTTCATCCAACATGTCGGCTCCCTGATGTTCTTGCCTGCTCCTCGTTGAGGCGTTCCTCATGTGCTCGATGACTGCGTCGACCGCGCGGCGCGCTACCGCGTTCGACAAGAATTATCCGTGACTACACGCCGAACCACGAGATATTCTACAGGTTCTGCATGCTGACTACAAGCCATCACTTTTGCAAACGTAGCTCTAATGCAAGCGTAACATGCCAGAGCAGGAAGTGCGGACTGTACGAGGTAGCCCGCACCCCCGGCTAGGTGAGCACGATACCGTACATCGCTGGTGGATGTAACGTGGGCGGTACCGACCCCCGCTTGAGTGGATTAGCGTCACGCTCGCGCATGAAGGCTTCGACCTCGGTATAGCGGAAAAAGTGATAACCGCCGAGTATGTAGTAGCAGCGCAGGTTCCCACCATCAATGTAGCGACGCACCATCTCATCACTCACCCCATGACGAAAAATAGAATTGCCTGGAAATATTAGACCTCCCAAGCCGTGTTGTAGGTGGCTTGGGAGGTCTTTTTGGGTTGGTAGCGCATACGGGATTCGAACCCGTGATCTCCGCCTTGAGAGGGCGGCGTCCTGGGCCGCTAGACGAATGCGCCATGGGTCGCGACATTGGCTACGCCGCGCCCTGTATTCTATCCAATCACGCGCCATCCTGTCAAGCAGCGCACATCGCGCACTAGCGAGAAGTCACCAGACAACTCAATTGGCTTCGAGCATCTTTGCCGGTCTCGCCGGGTAGCGGATGACCACTAGGCCAGCCAGGACACACGCGGCGCCGAGCAGCTTGGCAATCCCGAACTCTTCGCCAAAGAGCAGCGCCGAGAGGATGCCGCTCAGAACCGGCACCAGCAGACTGAAACTGGTGGCCGCCGCCGCGCCACGCCGGGCAATCGCCCAGTTCCAGAGCATGTACGCCACATACACCGGCAACACAACCATGTAGATGATGCCGACCCAGCCCCAGACCGAGATCGCGCCCCAGTTCTGGGCCAGAGCCGCGGGCGTCGAGATGACCAGCAGCGGGATCGTTCCGGCAAGGAGGGCGTAGGCGGTATATGCTTCGGGCGGGTAGTCGCGCACGAGCGGTCGATTGACCAACCCATAGATCGCGAACGAGACCGCCGCCCCGAGGCTGAGCGCGTCGCCCAGCAGCGAGCCGGGGCTGCCCAGCTTATCCGTCAGGAAGATCACCACACCTACCAGGCCCACGGCGAGACCCAGCCAGGCATGGCGCGGTGGACGCTCGCCACGCAGCGCGAGAAACACCATCGTGAAGAATGGCACCATGGCAATCAGCAGCGAGCTGGAGAATGGCGACGTGTTGTCCAGCCCGAGCACGAAACCAAGCTGGTACAGCGTATAGCCCGTGAGCCCGGCCACGAGGAAGCGGAGCAGGTCGGCGCGACGGATAGATGGGAGCCGTCCACGGCTGCGGAGCGCGAGGATACCGAACGCCAGGGCTGTCATGAGCGCAAAGCGCACGAAAGCGAACGCCAGCGGCGACATCTCGGCAAACACAGCCTTGGTCACGATGAACGTGGAGGCCCATAGGCTCACCACGAAAAACTGCGCCACCTCCGGCCCAAAGGTCCCCAACGGGCCAACATCCGCGCGGTCCGTTTTTGGACTCTCCTCTATCTGCTGCGACACCGGGCACTCTCTTTCCGCTTCTCTAGCTCGCCTATGCAGGGATTATGATATGTCTTGTGAATGAACCGCTGCTATCGTCAAAACGTTACGCCTGTGTGGACAACATAGTTGTTGTAGTATGCAGACTATAGGAAGCCTGGACGACGATGACAAGGAAGCGATGGCGCGCGACCCTGATGCTGCTGACCCTGGCGCCTATTCTGCTGCTCCTTGGCGCCTGCGGTGGTGATGAGCAGATCGCGCCACAGGTGGCTCCGACGCGCGCCCCATGCCCCACCACCCCAGCGCCGACGTGTCCCGCGCGGCTGCTCGTGTTCTCGAAGACGGCGGAGTATCGCCATCCCTCGATCCCTGCGGCGCAGGTGGCCATTCGCCAGATGGTGGCCGAGTATGGCTGGACGGCCGATTTCACTGAGGATGCCTCAGTCTTCACGGATGAGCTGCTCGCCCACTATGACGCGGTGATCTTCCTGCTCACGACGGGCGACGTGCTCAATGCCGACCAGCAGGGCGCCTTCGAGCGCTACATCCGCGCTGGCGGTGGATTCGTCGGCGTGCACTCCGCCAGCGATACGGAATACGACTGGGCATGGTATGGCGGTCTGGTGGGCGCGCACAACGACCCGTGGCAGAAGCACTCCGGCGTGACGCAGGGCACGATTGTCGTCGCCGACCACACGCACCCGTCGACACGCATGCTCCCTGACCGCTGGACGCGCGTCGACGAGTGGTACAACTTCGCCACGAATCCCCGTCCCCACGTGCATGTGCTGCTGACGCTGGACGAGACAACCTACCACGGCGGCACGATGGGCGCGGACCACCCCATCGCCTGGTATCACGCCTACGATGGCGGGCGCGCGTGGTTCACCGCCCTCGGCCACACGGCGGAAAGCTATAGCGAGCCACTTTTCCGCGCGCATCTCTGGGGTGGCATTGCCTACGCCGCCGGTCGGGCTTAGCCGTGGCATACGCACTGAGTCTATCACCAGACGATGATTGACCCCTTCCGTTGCCGGTTTCTTGCCGTTGCGTGAGAACGGGACAGAAGCCGGTTGCCTAGGGACACCACTCCTCGTGAGCGTGTGTCCGCGATCTGGCAACTTGGATGAGGCTGGGCGGCCCATCCGGTTCAAGTCGTCAACAGAGCAGGCAAGCTCAAGAGAGCTGCTGTGAGGAGGAAGCTATGACGGTTCTGGAGTGGCTGCTGGATTCGGACCCCGCCATTCGCTGGCAGGCGATGCGCGATCTGACCGATGCGCCCGCCGACGAGGTCGCGGCTGAGCGCGCGCGTGTCGCGCGGGAGGGCTGGGGCGCGCGGCTGCTCGCCGCCCAGGGCGCCGATGGCCAATGGAGTGGTGGCGCCTTATTCCCCGAATGGATCTCGACGACCTACACGCTCCAGTTGCTCCAGCAGTTCGGCGTCGATCCCACCGCAGAGGTAGTCCGCGACGCCATCGCGCGTGTCCGTGCCAATAGCCGCTGGGAGCACGACGACGAACCGTACTTCGAGGGCGAGGTCGAGCCATGCATCAACGGTCGGGCCGTCGCGCTTGGCGCCTACTTCGGTGTGGACGTGGAGGGGTCGGTGCGCAACATCGCCAACCGGCTATTGACCGAGCAGATGGAGGACGACGGCTGGAACTGCGAGCAGGAGAACGGCTCGACGCGGGGATCGTTCGACACGACGATTAACGTGCTCGAAGGCCTGCTCGAGTTCGAGCGGCGCACCGGTGGTGACGCCGCGGTCGCTGCCGCACGCAACCGCGGGCAGGAGTACCTGCTCAAGCGCAGGCTTTTCCGTCGGCTCTCGACCGGCGAGGTCATCGTCCCCAACAAAGGCGAGGGCGACTGGCTACAGCTCTCGTTCCCCTATGGGTGGCACTACGACATCCTTCGCGGGCTAGACTACCTGCGTGCGGCTGGCGTCGCGCCGGACGAGCGGGTCGCCGAGGCAATCAGCATCATCGAGTCTAAACGTGGCGCCGACGGCCGCTGGCCCCTGGAGCATGCTCATCACGACAAACTGCTGGTCGACTTTGGCGAACGCCAGGGTGAGCCGAGCCGCTGGATCACGCTGCACGCCCTCCGCGTCCTCCGCTGGGCCGGTCGGGACGGCTGATCGCTGGCTGCGCGTTCGGCATCCGAAACCCATCTGCTAGCCGAGGATTTCCGGCTCGAGTCTGATCTCTTCGACACCTGTGCTGGTCCTGGCGACGTGGTAGGCGTATTTGCCGCTCGTTTCCGCGATGACCTTGTGGAGTGTCTCATCGATGTAGTGCAGCGCCACCCCGTCATCGGTGGCGTAACCCGTCGGCAGCGTGCCATCCGCGATGAGCTGGTGGAAAAGCGGGCGTCGACGCTCTTCGCTATCATAGTGGACGCCGTTGGAGTACGGGAGAAACCGAAGGCCATTGGTGACCGGCCGCAGCTCAACGCCAAAGGAATCGGTCGTGCCGCCAATGTGCCAGCAGATCGAGCCAGCGCTGACTCCCGCCAGCACGACGCCACGCTCCCAGGCTTCGCGCAGAATCGCGTCGAGGCTATGCGCTCGCCAGACGGCGAGCAGATTGGCGACGGACCCGCCACCAACCCAGAGCATATCCTGGGCAAGCAGATGCGCGCGCACATCACGCACATTCGGCATGGTGAAAAGCTGCAGATGCCCAGGCGTCACGTCTTCGCCGAAGCAGGCCGAGTAGAACGCTCTCGTCCAGGTGGCGTCATCGCCGCCAGCGGTACCAAGATAGCAGACCCTGGGACTCGGCTTGCCCGTGAGCCGAAGCCCATAGCGCATGATGGGTCCAAGGCGCCAGATACCGTCCTCGATGACAAGGCCAGCGCTAGCCGCAAGAATGTGTTTGTTCATAAGACAATTGTAACCTCATCAGTGTAATAGTATCACGGCATTCGCGGGTACTCGACACGGTCCCCTCGCCTTGACAGAATACGAGAGAACTTCTACAATGGCGGCGCTTTGCTAAATAATCATCGGTTGCATTGCAGTACGTTCTTCGGAGCGCATAAGGCGCCAGGCGCGAGGAATCGAGAGACTCATGTGACTGAGGATAACAGAACGCTGACTGGTGAACGGCTTGGCAAGTACCAGGTGCAGGAGTTGCTCAGGAGCAGCGGCCCGGCCGATGTGTACCGTGGGCTGGAACTGGATACGAATCGCGCGGTTGCAATCACGGTCCTTTCTCCTGTTCTCGCCGCCGACCCTGACTATGTAACGAGCCTCAAGAACGAGGTTGTCCAGATCCTCGCGCTTGACCATCCAAACATCGCGCCAATCGTGTCCTTCGATGAGCAAGAACCTTACTTCTATCTGGTGACGCCTCAGTTCCGCGCTTCTCTCCGTGACGTACTGATAACACAGGGGCGTGTTGGCATCGCCGCGGCGCTTGACATGGCCGCACAGATCGATTTAGCGCTCACCGCGATTCATGGGCTGGGCCTCATCCATCGTGATATCAAGCCTGACAACATTCTGCTAAACGATGACCAGGCGTTGCTGACGGGCTTCGGCATCGTTCGCCAGGTTACGTTCGACAACAGCGGTCAGGCGCCTACGCTCGCGGGCACGAAGCTGGTCATCGCCACGCCACACTACATGGCGCCTGAACAGTTTACCGGTAAGTATGCCGATCAGCGCGCCGATATCTATGCGCTGGGCGCGGTGCTCTATGAGCTGCTCACAGGCCAGCCGCCGCACGCCGCGGCTAGTCCCTCCGCGGTCGTCGCTCAGATACTGACCGATCCCATTGTCCCGCCGTCCAGGCTCAATCCCGCCATCCCATTCGAACTCGACGCCGTCGTTATGCGGGCGCTGGCTCGCGATCCAATGGAACGCTATGTCAAAGCGGCCGACATGCGCGTCGCCTTGCGCCAGGTTGGCGAAACACTCCGGCTCACCCGCGCGAGTGGCGGACCCATTGGTGGCCGAGATCATGGGGGAGGCAATGGGGGCAATGGCGGAGGATTCCCACCATTGCCGGGCGACGCTGATGACGCTGATGACGCTGATGACGCTGATGACTCCGACGCGAGCCGTCGGCGGCGCGATCGTCGGCCAGGCGTGCCCATCATCCTCGCGACGGCGCTGCTGGTGATCTCGGTGTTCTGCGTGCTGAGCCTGGGCAGCAGGAATGGAGCCATCGGTGGTGGCGCGAGCCTCAACCCGCCGCGGAACTCCACAGCCACATCCCCGTTTGATCCAACGTATCAGGCAATGGTAACCACCGCAACCACCTATGCGCTGACGCCCACCGTGACCACCGGCCTCGGTACGCCAACGCCCACACCCCGCCCCCCACTGCCCACACTCACACCGACCCCTCGGCCCCCGACGGTTACCGTCGGCCCAGGCACGCCCACTCCGACAGAAATCCCGACGGACACGCCGGAACCGTCACCTACGGCGACAGCTACGCCGACCGACACCCCGACGCCCACACCAACCGATACCCCGACACCCACACCGACAGACACTCCGACACCCACGCCGACAGACACTCCGACACCCACGCCGACGGAGACACCAGGTCCGTGACGGGGGACTGATACAGTTACGGCGTTTTCTGCGACCAATGCGCATAGTAGCGCCAGGCAATGCGCTCAGCAGAATCAGCGGGTCAGCGTCGCGGCGTGTACAGACTGGCTGGCCCGTATCTGCGCTCGTTCCGGCGCGTGGTGATGCCACCCCAGCGGGCGCGGACTTCGCTGAACGCGCGCCAGGCGTGGCGGAGTCTCCCCAGATACAGCAACGCTCCGACCCACGCAAGCGCCGCATCTGGATGGTAGGGATCGAGGGCGACCGCGCGCTCCAAAGCGTCGACGGCCTGGCGCCGACGGCCCAGGGCTTCGAGGGCTCCAGCGTGGCACAGCCAGGCCTGTGGATCGGTCGCATCGACCGCAATCGCGCACTGGCTGGCCACCAGCGCCTCGGGCGTCCGCTTGAGGTGCAGGAGGCAAGCGCTCAGGTTCGTCCACGCGTAGGTCTGATCTGGCCCTGCTGGCGTGCAGTCAAGAGCGGCGCGATATGCAGTTACTGCCTCGGCGTAGCGCTTGAGTCGCTGCAACGCGAAGCCCTTGTGGCGCAACGCTGTAGCGAGCTGTTGTGGATTGTCTGGGGCGAAACGCTCCACCTGTGTCGCCGCCTCAATGGCCTCATCAAACCGCAGGAGCCGAGTGAGGGCGTCGCACCGCAGCCCCCACGCATGAGGCTCCTCGGGGGCCGCCGCGAGCAGGGCATTGGCCGCCAGGAGGGCTTCGCGATAGCGACCGCGCTCGAAGCGCGAGATGCCTGCTTGCAGATGGGTGCTCAGGTCGTTCGTCATATGTTTCCTTCCGAGATGCCGGGGTGAGTATCAGGATGTCGGGGATACAGGCTCCCATCCATGCAGGTGGTAGTTCCCCCCACTCTAGTGGATCATCTCTCATGCTGGGCCGAGCGCAGCCATGTTGCTACCCAAATGGGCCAGCGTCCTGAGCGCCGAGTCCAGGCCTCTTGGTCGGTGCGGTCATCTTTGGATGCTCTAGATGTTAGAAGGTGCTCTGAGTGCCGTGGACACGTTTGTCCAGGGAAGGCCACGTCTCCTACGACTCCTGAGCAGGCCGTGCCGTGGAGGTAGCTCCAGCCGCGGCGGATACGGGAGGTCGCCGGAAACTGTAGATCAGGACGAGCAGGGCAAGCAGTAGGACCGGAATGTATTGGACAAAATCAGGATCCATGAGCAGGGTCGGCAGAGGCGGAGATCCGAGGCGGAGCCCAGCGGCGGCGTTCAGGAACAGCGCGGCGAAGAAGAGGCGATAGGTGGCGAGCACGAGCAGGGCAATCAACACTATAGCCCAGCGGTACTGCCGTCGCGGCAGGCAGACCACAACCGCAACCACGCCCGACGTGAAGGTCAGCGCAAACCCGGTGGTCTTGAAGGCTTCTCGCAGGAACTCCGGCGCCAGGCTCATGAATGGCGGGAATATCCCGACAGAGAAGGCGTATTCAATTGCCACAAAGACAATGAGGGCCAGCAGCCCAGCGAGCGCAAAGATGCGTAGAGCGCGGAACACAGGGCGTCTCCTCTCAATCGATGTCCCAGCCGTCACTGAAAAGGAGCATCGCTCGCAGTAGCTGCCAGTATAGGGAGTGGGCGACGAAATGGCAAGTTAACGTCCATGTTCCCGAGATCAGCGATGTTTTTGACCGACAGGTCTGTCCCATTCATCGTTCGATGCTTCTAGACGTGGCATCGTGATTCCACCTATGGTATGTATGTGATAGGTAGGGGACGACGCCTGGATAGACGCCTACATGCGAGAGTCCGCTCCGACCATGCGCGCGAGCGACGACGAGAGGTGATGCAGTGACCGGAGCGGACGATGTGATCGTGATTGGCGGCGGCATCGTCGGGGCGAGCGCGGCGTACCGGCTGGCGCGCTCTGGGGCGCGCGTGACGCTGGTGGACCGCGCCGACGCGGGCCAGGCGACGGCGGCTGGCGCAGGCATCATCTCGCCCGGCACGAGCTACAATCCACCTGCGGCATTCTTCCCGCTGGCCTTCCGTGCTGTCGCCTACTACGATACCCTGTTGGGCGCGTTGGCAGAGGACGGCGAGACGGAGACCGGCTTCGAGGCCGTGGGCCTCCTGCACGTCGCCACCACGGAGGCGGAGGCGACAGCCCTGCCCGTCCTCCTGCGGCTGATCGAGGAGCGCCGCGGGTCCGGCGTGCCCCGCATCGGCGCGGTACAGATGCTCAGCGGCGACGAGGCTCGTGCGCTCTTCCCCGCGCTCGGCGCCTGCCTGGGTGCGATTCACACCAGCGACGCGGCGCGCGTGGACGGACGCCTGCTGCGCGACGCTATGCGGCGGGGAGCGGTGCGGCACGGGGCGCGCATCGTCACCGGCTCAGCCGAGGCATTCCGCGAGACGGGCGGCGGTGTGGAGCTGACCGTCAACGGCGAGACGCTCACGGCGGGTGCTGCCATCCTTGCCGGCGGCGCGTGGTCGGGCGCGCTCGCCGAGACGCTGGGAGAGGGAGTGCGCCTGCCCGTCTTTCCTCAGCGCGGGCAGATCTTGCACCTCCGGCTGCCAGGCCGCGAGACGGCCTGCTGGCCCATCGTCGTCGGCTTCCACTCGCACTACATCCTGACGTTCCCACAGGATCGCGTGGTGGCTGGCGCGACCCGGGAGAGCGACGCTGGCTTCGACGCCCGCATGACGGCGGGAGGCGTGCGTGAGGCGCTGGATGAGGCGCTGCGCGTCGCCCCGGGCCTGGCTGACGCCACCTTGCAGGAGGTACGCGTCGGCCTCCGGCCGGCCAGCCCGGACGGTCTGCCCCTGCTCGGTCGCATCCCCGGCTACGAGCGTCTCTACGTCGCTACCGGCCACGGCGCCTCTGGGTTGCAGCTCGGCCCCTACTCCGGTGCGCTCGTGGCTGACGCCGCCCTGAGCCAGTCTTCCGCCCTCGGCCTGGACGCGTATCCAGACCTGGCCCCCTTCGCGCCCGCCCGCTTCGCACCGCGGGTGTAACTCTTCGCGGCGCGCCAGCGCCCGATGCCTGGGTCCCACACGCTCTGAATAGAGGGGCGCTGCCGTACCCTATGATCGCGCGGGCAATGGACTCCTACTCGGCCTCAGGCTGCTGTGCTACCTGCTCCATTGCCTGCCTGAGGGCATCAATCATGTACGAGTTTCTCTCACATGTAGTCGAGGTGATTGGGAAGTGTTTCGAAGCCAAAGGGATAGTTAGAAAGCGCTTACCATAAAAACGAGGGAGCCAGCGGTGGGATTTGAACCCACGGCCTGCTGTTTACGAAACATCGGTTGTGGAGAGTTGGGGAATATTGCGGCCTGACGTAGCAACATCCGCTACACACCGGAGGTTGTTACTGTGAAACTCGTTGATGCGCTCGCTGAGTATGAGTGGGCCTGCAAGGCAAAGAACCTGTCCCCTGCAACGTTGCGTTGGTACAAAGAGAAACTGGCTGTTTTCCGTGCTTATCTCCTTGCAGAGGGGCTAGAGACCGTAGCAGACATCCGCCCGATTGTTGTCCACAGGTTTATTGACTGGATTAGGACTACACCCTCGCTGAATGGAAGGGGTACTCGTTCAACCTATACCGTGAAAGCCTATGCCGAGACAGTCAAAGTGTTCCTGAGTTGGTGTGAAGACGAGGAATTGATTGACTCGAAAGTGCGGGCTAAGATTCCGAACCCAAAGGTTGAGAACAAGGTTATTCGTATCCTCTCCCGCGAACAGTTTGACAGACTGATGGCTGCCTCTGACCTTGAACCCACTAGAATGATTCAGCTACGTGATAAGGCACTGCTCTGCATGCTCTTAGCTACGGGCATACGGGCCAGTGAACTGTGCGGCTTGAGGATGTGTGACCTTGACCTTGAAGGCGACTTCCTGCGGGTGCGCGGCAAGGGGAACAAGCAGCGGGAAGTTGGCCCAATGGGCCAGACGTGTGTGCGTCATCTGAGGCGGTATCTGCGAGGAACACACCACGAGCCTCTAGACCCAATCTTCCGCTCACATCGGGCTGGCAAGGCACTTACTACGGACGGTGTAGACCAACTCATCAAGCGCCTTCGTAACCTCGCTGGTGAGGAGTTCTTTGTGGGAATCCGGGTATCCGCCCACACGTTCAGACATACGTTTGCGGTCAACTTCCTCAAGCAGGGCGGCAACATCAAACAACTACAGTTGCTCTTGGGACATACCAGCTTGGCCGTTACACAGCGGTATCTTGAAGACTTTGAACAACGGGATGCTCGTCGAGGAAGGTCGGTCCTTGACGGATTCTAGCTCTTCGACTTGCGAAGGGCTTCATGCGGAATCCAGCCTGGTCGTTGTAGACTGAGGTGAGGTTCTACGTGCCGACGCCAACGACGAGAGGAGCGAACGAGCATGTCCGATTCGTCAGGAAATTGGGAGGCTGAGATTGTCCCTGTGGATGACCCGCTTGCGGCATACCGGAAGAAACCAATCATCAGCGGTGCCGGGTCCAACGCCACCTACATGGGGCGCGTCGTGGTTGAGCTTTGGTCCGATGGCGGTGTCAGCGATGACGCCGAGATGATTGCCATAACGGCGGATGCCGTGGACGGCAAACATGCGAACTTGCTCGAACGAGTTACGAGCGCGTTAACACGCCGGATGCACCAGGGAAATCCGTTTGCGTAACACGGGCGGATGGGTGACTGGGGCGATGTAGGCGGCTTTGTACTGCGCTACCTGGCATAGTTCCAGACTCGTCGAGGTTGAGCATTCAAGGGGGCTGGCTTTGGGGCTGGCTCCCTTCTCTGTATCCAGTGTTTCGAGAGGCTTGACAGCAACAGTGAAGTAGAAGTAGAATCAGAACAGCCCTGTTATGGG
>DATBIB010000151.1:0-5719 GCA_036557205.1 Ktedonobacterales bacterium
TCGATCCCCGCTCGGTTGTCTCCTCCAAACTGCCCAATATGCTCTACGACATAAGCCAGATCCTCTGCCGTGACGGGATCGTTGCTCAGCACCACCTCACGCGCCGGGAATCGTGCCTCGGGCAGCCGCCCGAGGTCCATGACAATCTCAAGAATCTGCTCCCGGTCTTTCATCTCTGCCAGCGTCTTGCGGAGGTTGGATGGCAGTACGGCGAACAGCGTGTTGAGATCGTCAATCGTGTTCTCTGGCATAGTACGTTGTTTCACCTTCGCTCATGCGTGAGGGGGTCGTCCCAAACCCCTTGACGCCATAGACAACCCGCGACTCCAATGCCGGAGCCATCTGCTCGCGCAGCCCGCGCGCCGTGAGATGGCGAACTAGCAGCGCGTGCGACCCCCAGTGCTCGAATCCGGCGGCGCGCAGTGCGTCGACCACCGCTGATTCATACTCGCGCACCTGACAGACCACCGGGCGCTGATCCTCCAGGGCCAGCACACGCAGGCCAAAGCGGAGCAACGCGGGCGAAACATCGGCATCGTCAGGATGCGCAAGCACAGAGATCATGTGGGGCTGGGAGCCGCGCCCAAAGCGCAGCCGCAGCCACCCACCCAGGCGCACGCCACGGTCATGCACGAACGCCGCCGAGGTCGGCTCGATCAGCGGCACGAACCAGGTGCGGCCGCCCGCAGCGCGTGTATGCACCAGTTCCTCACTGGTCAATCCCTCAGCGAGTTGCACCCGTCGCGGCGTGCAGGCGTCGTAGAGACGGAGCAGACCCCAGGCGTCGTGCCGCTGCCAGCGCCGGAGCGCCACATCCGGGCGTATCTCATCAGGTCCTTCTTCGGGAGGCGGCGCGGGCTGGAAGCGCGTGAGCAGGCGCATCGGCCGCTCAGACGTGTGCAGGGTCGCGCGATGGGTCGCCTCGGCCAGCCGCTCGACCCCCTCGGCGGGAGATTCCAGCCAGTAGGTCAGCTCGCGCGCGTAGCGCTGGAAGCCCAGCTTGCCGAAGAGCTCGATCTCGGGCCGAGTATCTTCGATGCGCGCGAAGAACCGATGCACCCCTTTGAGAATGGCGGCGTTGAGCGCGTACTGCAGCAGCTCGAAGAGCACTTCGTACTGCGAGACGGCGGAAGGCTGGCCACCAGGGTTGGTCAGCGCGGCGAGATAAGCGAGATCCCACGCCTGTGCGCCGGGACGCTTGCGCGCCTGGGCCAGACCGAGCAGTCGCCAGTGGTCCTCGCAGATCCACGTGGAGGCGCTGGGGGTTATGGGTAGGATGGAGCCAAGGAGAGCGGATAGTCCGCTACGAGCCTCTTCGATCTCAGGGGCGGCCACAAAATTGGCGAATTCACCCTGCCGCGCCCGGGCGCGCTGATCGAGCGCGTGGACGAAGCGAGGTAAATCAACATACAGCACTGGACGAATCATGCCTGCTGCTGCCCCCAGTGTGACCCTTCGACGCCTTCGCCCACTCGTGCGAGCCAGCTTCAGCGCAGAGCCACCGGAACCTCAGATGGGTCCGCCTGACCGCAACGGCTTAGACCGTTGCGGCGCGGGCGTCACGCACCATTCCAAGGAAGTACTCGTGAAAGCGTAGATCCCCTGTCACCTCCGGATGAAACGCCGTGGCTAACAGACGATTCTGACGCACCGCGACGATATTTGGTTCCGGCGCATCGATTCGCGCCAGCACCTCAACGCCTTCTCCCACCTCTTCGACAACCGGCCCCCGAATGAAGACCGCGTGATACGGCTCCGGCCCAATCGCCGGAATCGTCAGCATCGTCTCGAAGCTCTCGCGCTGGGCGCCAAACGCATTGCGCCGCGTGCGCATGTTGATCGAGGCGAGCAACGGCTGCCCGGCGAGCGCGTTATCGGTCGCTTGCGAGAGCAGGATCATCCCGGCGCAGGTGCCCCATGCGGGCATCCCCTGCGCGAGCAGCGTACGGAGCGGCTCTACTACATCATACGCTATCATCAGCTTGCCCATCACGGTGCTCTCGCCGCCGGGCAAGATCAGCGCGTCGACGCCCTCCAGATCACGTGGCAGGCGCACCAGGCGGCTCTCGGCGCCCAGCCGCCCGACGGCCAGCGCATGCTCGCGAAAATCACCCTGGAACGCCAGAATACCGATTCGTGTCATCGGATGCCCGCTCATTTCAACCAGTTAGCGCTGAGGAAGCGTTACACGTTTTGGCTCGGCTTCCTCATAACGCTATACGCACTTCCAGTGTACCATGTTGCGCATCGGACCAGGCGGCATCTCCAGCCATCACACGCCGGGAGAATCCGGCTGTGGCGACCAATCGTTGATCTGCTACATCCCACACCCACCAGGGACTCCTGGGGAAGCCCGAATGGGTATGTCGCGAGGCGGGCGCGTAGTGGTGTTTCACAATATGGTTCGGAGGCGCTGGCGGCTGAAGCCGCGCCTAGGGGCCTCCGCTCCGCTATGGCCGCAAAGCCCGCCTGCGCGGGCTGGCAGACACAGACCTGGCAGGCACAGACTCAGCTTGCCGATAACCTGAACAACATGACAAAGACCGGTATGTAGACTGCTACCGCTCCATGCGCTCGCCAAACGACTGCCCCGCGCAGGTCCAGACCAGACATCGCCGTCTCTCTGGAGCCTGCGCAGGCAGGCTTCGCGGTTGCGCGAGAGCGCAACCCATAGGCGCGGCTTCAGCCGCCCGCCACCGCCTGCCACCCTACCAGCCGCGCGCCGCCATCAGCTGTTCCGCGGGGATGGACTTCAGCTCGAGGCCGCGCATCGGCTCGCCCAGCCCGCGCGAGACCTCGGCCAGAATGGCGGGATCCTCGAAGTGGGTCGTCGCCTTGACGATAGCCTTGGCGCGGCGGGCAGGATCATCCGACTTGAAAATGCCGGAGCCGACGAAGACTCCGTCACAGCCGAGCCGCATCACCAGCGCCGCATCCGCCGGGGTGGCGATGCCGCCCGCGCAGAAGAGCACCACTGGCAATCGCGTCAGGCCGCGCACCTCGCGCACCAGCTCATACGGCGCGCCGAGATTCTTGGCCTCGCTCATCAACTCCTCTTCGGGAATGATCGTCAGCTTGCGGATGCCGTCGGTGATCGTGCGCAGGTGGCGCACCGCCTCGACGATATTGCCAGTGCCCGCCTCGCCCTTGCTGCGAATCATCGCCGCGCCTTCGCCAATCCGCCGGAGCGCCTCGCCCAGATCGCGCGCGCCGCAGACGAACGGGATGGTGAACTCGTGCTTGTTGACGTGGAAGGATTCGTCGGCGGGTGTCAGCACCTCGGACTCGTCGATGCAGTCCACGCCCAGCGCCTGGAGAATCTCCGCCTCGACGAAGTGGCCGATGCGACACTTGGCCATCACCGGAATCGTGACCGCCTCTTTGATCTGCAGAATCAGCTCAGGGTCGCTCATGCGCGCGACGCCACCCTGCGCGCGGATGTCGGCGGGCACACGCTCCAGCGCCATCACGGCGGATGCGCCCGCTTCTTCGGCGATCTTCGCCTGGTCGGGCGTCACCACATCCATGATGACACCACCTTTGAGCATCTCGGGGAAGTTGCGCTTGACGCGCGTTGTACCGGTCTGGGTCTCCACGAAGCCATCCTCCTGCATCTGATCGCGCCTGGTGGCGCACGACACTGTACGCCTGCCGCCTCAAATTGGCCTAATCCAATGCGCAAAATATGGCCGAATCACTAGGCCATCTCTCCTCGCATTGTAGCATAGCCCGCGACAATCTGCCAGGGCGCCGCCGATACAAGCGCACAGAAAGCGTGATACACTTCGGCGGGAGAGCCCGGCTGATATCGGTATAGACAGCCGCGCTGGTTGAGGGAAGGGGCGGGCGCTATGAAGCTACTGCGTGGCGTGGGCGCGATTGTGACGTTCCTGATCGGGCTGTTCACCATCACCGGCGGGCTGTTCAGTATGGCCTCCACCTAGGCCTTCGCAGCCCAGACTGATCAGCCAATTGACCTTGCGTGGCTGGCAGATGGTCTGATTGCCACCGCCATCGGGGTGCTGTTTATGTTCGTCTCCCGGTGGTTGGACCCCGAACATGGACCCGTCCGCAGCTATCGTCGCCGTCCTGGTAAACCCCGAACGCATGCGTGAGTCTGGCCTTTGAGTACTCGCTTAGGCGTCAGATCCCGATTGACCGGCGCGTCCAGAGGCGGATGAGCAACACAAGCGTCCAGATGGTGTCGGCATTGGTTGCCAGGCGCTCGAAGAGACCGGCGTAGCCAGCGAGCGCGCTGTGTGGATTCAGCGCAAGTCCAAAGAAGGACATGAAAACCAGCAACAGCAGCCCACAGGCCACCGAGAAGGCCGCCCATCCGCGCCAGAGCGGGCGTTTCCAGAAGCGGCGGGCGATGACAAACAGGCCGAAGCACATGGCGTTCACGATGACCACCAGGAATACCGTATGCACTGGGTCTCGTGTGAAGATCGCCACACCGAACAATCCTACCCCTTCGATAGCGCGCAGGATGGGATACCAGGTCGCGCAGACGCCTCCCGCGAGAATCTTGCGCCAGATAAACGCCATCCAGAGGACACTCACCCCGCAGAGCGCAAAATTGAGCTGCTGCACCCATCCACCCGGACCCAGGCTCAGCGAACTGATGGTTTGCCGCAGGGGATCGTAGCCGGGGCGAGCCGCGCCTTCAATTGTGTAGATGATCGGAAACAGCACAGTACCCACGAACCCGAACGTGAGCCACCAGAGCAGCTTCTGGGGAACGGGGGTCGCGGCAAGAGGATCGGCTTTGTTCCTCACCGACGAGGCCCGTTGGTTTGCCGATGATTCTTCGGGATACGGTCTGGACACGGTGGGCCTCCTTACGCTCCTCATGCTTCAGCATGCTACCAGTATAGCGCACTCACCCAGCCGCCGATATCTTGTCCGCGACAATGCGCCGATGGCTGAGTGAGTTTTGAGTATTCGGTTAGCGCGAGTTCGCCCGACGGCTGGCGAAGAAGAGCGCGAGCAGGGTGAAGACGATGGCCCATGCCGCCAGAATGAGCACATCGGTCACGTCGAATGGCTGATGGCCGATGAGACGCCAGCCGAGCGACGCCGCCCGATAGGAGGGCAACAGCTTGCCGACGGTCTGCATGCCGGATGGCATGATCGAGAGGGGCATCCAGAGGCCGCCGAGCGCCGAGAGCGCCAGGTAGAGCGCATAGAGGACGCCGAACGCCACCTCAGGGCCGATGCCGTAGCCGATGGCCATGCCAAGCAGCGCGATGGGGATCGAGCCGAGCCAGAGCAGCGCCAACAGCACCGACCAGCGCCAGGCGTCGTCGAGCGTGACACCCTTGGCGAAGACCGCCGTGAGCATCACCAGCACAATCGCCGGGCCAGCCAGCAGCACCGCCGCGATCAGCCGCGCCGCCAGCTTGTTGGCTGTGCGAATCGGCAGCAGGCGCATCTGGCGCGCCCAGCCCGTCGTGCGGTCCTGGGCGATGCGCGGCCCCGTCGCCGACATGACCGCCCACATCGCGCCGTACAGGCCCATCGAGACCATCAGCGCGGCCTGCACCGTCATACCAGCCGAGCCGGTGCTCTGTCCGCCAAAGAGCGTCGAGAAGAGCAGGTAGAAGCCAATCGGCGAGAGGACCGCCAGAATGATGTACTTGGGATCGCGGATCGTTCGCAGCAGTTCCAGACGAAGATAGCCAGCCATTGGTGTTCCTCCTGATTGTTGGGGTATAGA
>DATBIB010000152.1:0-15615 GCA_036557205.1 Ktedonobacterales bacterium
GGCGTGTGCGATAAAGAGCGGCGTTGTAGAGGTTCTTGCTGGCGAACGTGGCGGCTTCAATGGCGACAAAGCGGGGGTCGTGGCGGTCGATGCGGTGCTGTTCCACCAGGCGCATCTCGTTCCTCCATCCTGCTCTACCCTGCCGCATCCTGGACTGGCGAGTGACAGCTTGTGCAGACCAATGACGCAATCCCATGAAATCCTTGCAGCATGCCTGCCGAGTGATGATGGCAGTATACCCGCGAATAGAGCAAGCTGTCAATTAAAACAACCTGTCGATATTTATCCGAGTCTGATCCTTATGGTCACATTTCTTACAAATGCTAATCATACTTCCGTCACACTCTGCTGCTATGCTAGCCTGCGTGGAAGGCATGTGTCTTGTGGTGTAGGATGACGACGACATAACAGACGGCGGGAGGTGGCAGCCATGGCGAGTGTGACAGCATCCATCGAGGCGAATGGGCCAGAGCGGCCATTTTTCGCTATCCTGCGCTGGGGCTACGGGTACCGCGCGCTGCTGTATCTGCTGCTGTCGCCTGCGGTAGCCTATCTCTACCTGTTTTTCTTCTGGCAGATTATGTGGTTCTCGCAGGGTACATTTCCCTTGTTTGCGCCCATACTTCTCCTGGCATTTGCGTGGCCGCTCAGCCTCGTCGAGCGCGGTCTGGCGCAGGCGCTGCTCGGCATGCGGTTGACGCCGATGGCGCGACCTTTGCCCACCGGCGCGACGGTCTGGGACCACTTCAAGGCGCACCTGCTCAATCCCGTCACCTGGAAGAGCCTGGTCTATCTTGCCAGCCGCATTCTCTTCGGCCTGTTCGCGTTCGCACTAACGGCGGCGCTGCTCACCATTGCGCTCGCCTGCCTGTTTGCGCCGCTAACCTATCTCGCCACGCTCGCGGTTGACTGGTACGCGGTGGGAACGTTCTTGCAGACACACGGTTACTTCGGTGACTTTGCCATCTGGTACTCGCAGCAGGTTGTTCCCAGCGTCGGCTATAGTGTTCAGGCGCTCGGATTCACCTTCCTGCTCATTCCTGTCGGCGTTGTCCTGTGCGCGGTGGTCTTGCACGTGTTTTATGGCGTTGGCGCTGGCTGGGGCTGGTATGCCCGGAACATGCTGGGAATCAATCCCAAAGATATCGAGCTTGCCCAGGCGCGGGCCGCGACCGTGGCCGCCAGAGCGCGTGCGGATGAGGCCGAGAAGGACCGCCGCCAGCTCATTCTGGATGCGTCGCACGAATTGCGCACGCCTGTCGCGACGATTCGCGCTCACATCGATTCGGTGCTGATTTTGCAAGGCGAGCAGCTGCCCGAACAGGTGCGCGCCTATCTGGCCACTACCCAACATGAGATCGAGCGCCTGAGCTTGCTGGTGGACGACCTGCTGATGCTGGCCCGCGCCGATAGCGATGGATTGCAGTTGACTGTTCAGCCAGTGGATGCTGGCGCTGTCATCGAAGAGGTCTTTCAGGCGCTGGAGCCGCTGGCCGCCCATGAGCGGCAGGTCACGCTGGTGCGCCAGATTGCCGATAATCTGCCCAGGGCGCTGGCCGATCGCGAGCGGCTGGCCCAGGTCATCCTGAATTTGGCGCGAAACGCCATCACCTATACACCCGCCGGTGGCATCGTCTCGCTCGACGCCACACTGGGCGACGAGCCGGATACCTTGACGATTGCCGTGACGGACACAGGCATCGGCATCGCGGAGGATGACCTGCCGTGTGTCTTCGAGCGGTTCTACCGCACCGACGCCTCGCGTGCGCGCCATTCTGGTGGCTTCGGCCTCGGCCTCTCGATCACGCGCGATCTTATCCAGGCGATGGGGGGCAGCGTGCGGGCCGAAAGCATCCCCGCGGGCGGTAGCCGTTTCACCGTCACCCTGCCGACGGTTCGGGAAATACCCGAATGAGTGTGATGGAGACATTGGTAAGGCTGTTTGGGAAGGAGCGGCGATGGCCCGCATTCTGATCGTCGAGGACGAGGTCGCGCTCTCTGACATCCTGCGGGCCGACCTCGAGGCCGAGGGGCATACCGTCGCTCAGGCGTTCGATGGCCCTTCCGCGCTCGCGCTGGTCGAGAGCCAGCAGCCGCAACTGGTCATTCTCGACTGGATGTTGCCCGGTCTGGATGGTCTCGCGGTCTGCCGCCGTATCCGCCAGAAGCATCTGATGCCTATCCTGATGCTGACGGCGCGCGCCAGCGAGGTAGATCGCGTGCTGGGTCTGGAGGTCGGCGCGGATGACTATGTCGTGAAGCCGTTCAGTATGCAGGAGTTGCTGGCGCGGGTGCGGGCCATGCTCCGCCGGATCGCGTTCGACGCGCGGACGGCGCTCCCATACTCAGGGTCAGAGAGCGTACCGCCAGCGGAAGGTAGCATCGCCCACGGACCGCTGCGTGTTGACCCGACCGCTCGTAGCGCCACCCTCGACGATGCGCCTCTCGATCTGACCCCGAAAGAGTTCGATCTCCTGCTGCTCTTCGTCACCTACCCCAACCGTGCGTTCAGTCGCTCATTCCTGCTCAGCCAGCTCTGGACCGATGATTTCGACCGGATTGACCGCGTTGTCGACGCCCATATTACCCGCCTACGCAAGAAGCTCGGCCCTGTTGGTGATCGCATCGTCACGGTATGGAGCGTTGGCTACCGCTTCGAACCATAACGCACTGGAAATCCCACCGCAAGACGGCGCATTCCAATCGCCTTTTCATCTCGGCGTCGCACACTATACCTGGCTTCAGACAGCGCTTCAGAGGCATTTCTTCGAGTTTTGACAGCGCCCCTTGACATATTCGATACAATAAGATATATCTTAAACCAGGACGAGCGATACGCGGCACTGGCGTAAGGAGCAATAGCGAATTCAGTGCGGTGATTCACGCGAGTGATGCGATGAAGTGATGCGATGAAAGGTATGGAGAGCAACATGTTTGGATCACACGATCGCCCGGCGTTTGCCTGGGGCGGCTCTGATGGGCCAGACGGCGATTGGGAATGGTCG
This sequence comes from Ktedonobacterales bacterium, assembly GCA_036557205.1. Taxonomy (GTDB): domain Bacteria; phylum Chloroflexota; class Ktedonobacteria; order Ktedonobacterales; family JADMIN01; genus DAHUXT01. The sequence goes on from DATBIB010000152.1 coordinate 3,006, forward strand.
GATCGCCCCACGATTGACGAACAGATGGAACATATTGGCTATCACTGGGGACCACGACCGTTCCGCCCGCCATTTCGCGGGCCGTTTGGCAGACCATTCTTCGGTGGGCCGTTTTTTGGAAGGCCATTGCACCACATGATGCGACGAGGACCATTTGGATTTGGAGGTGGCGCCCGCATGTTCGGGCGTGGCGACCTCAAGTATGCGCTACTCGGCCTGTTGCAGGAGCATCCTAAGCACGGGTACGAGATGATTAAGGATTTGGAAGATCGCTCCGGCGGGTTCTATAGCCCCAGCGCGGGCGCGATCTATCCCACGCTCCAGCTGCTCGAAGATCGCAGTTGGGTCAGCGTGGAAGTTGTCGAGGGCAAGAAAGTCTATACGATTACCGACGCTGGTCGGCAGGCGCTTTCTGAGTATCAGGAGCGTTCTAGCGGCTTCCCGTTCGGCGGTCCCGGCTTTGGCCCCGGCCCGTTTGGTGGCCCAGGCTTCGGCCCGCACGGGCATCATGGGCATCACGAACGCCCCGAGCGGCCGGAGCGCCCGGAACGTCCTGAGCGCGGACGCCGCGGTGACTGGGGCGACTGGGGCGACCCGCGACGTGGACCATGGGGGCCCTTCGGCTGGGAGACCGGCCCGGAACTGCGCGCGCTCGCCCACGAGAGCCGCGATGTGGCAAGGCTGGTGCGTCAGGCGGTCATGATTAGCGCCCGCAACCCCGAGCGGCTGAAGGAGCTGCGTGGCATCGTCGAGCGCACGCGCGGTGAGCTACTGACGTTCATCAGCCAGCGGCCCAGTGACCAGCCCTCACAGTCACAGCAGCCGGAGCAGCCGGGCGACCAGCCCGATCAGCCCACCAGCGGCGAGGGTCCAGTCGAGACCCTCTAAGCGGTGGCAATTTAGAACACCTGGCCCCTTCTCCAGATCGGAGAGGGGGCTTTTTGTATGCCTGGTTGTGTCAAGCGGTTGAATGCATGTTCTATACTGGCAGCAGGAGGATCTGGACATGACTTCATCGCAGCCACATACACCCGAAACATCCGGCGATGCGCCTATTGCCGCGCTCTATCGGCAGTTGCTGGATAGCTGGAATCGGCGTGACGCCAGCGCCTTCGCCGCGCTCTTCGACGACGAGGGGCAGAGTATCGGCTTCGATGGCAGCCCGATGGGCGGACGCGATGAGATCGCCACAACGCTCGGCCAGATATTCGCCGACCACGTCACCGCGAGCTACGTCAGCAAGATTCGCGACATCCGGTTGCTCGCGCACGATGTCGCGTTGCTGCGCGCGGTCGTCGGGATGATACTGTCGGGGCAATCGGATATCAATCCGGCGTTGACACTCTACCGGGGCTCAAGCCCGACGGATTCTCAGTTCTCCGGGGCGGCCTACGCCACCTCTCCCTGAAGGGCCTGCCCGGCCCTTTCTATATTCTTGGCGGCGTTGTGGTCACGATGCAGGCTCGTGCCGCAATCCGGGCAGGAATGCCAGCGGACAGACAAGCCTTTCGAGACCATGACGCCGCAGCCAGAGCACGTCTGACTGGTGTAGGCAGGCGGCACGGCTACGACTCGTCGCCCAGCGTATGCTGCTTTGGCTGCGAGGATGCTCAGGAATTGCGACCACCCGGCGTCCGCAATGGACTTGGCGAGGTGATGATTCTTGAGCATGTTGGCTGTCTGCAAGTCTTCGTGATAGATCGTGTCGTTGGTCTGAACTAGCGTGAGCGCAGTTTTGTGATGAAAGTCGGCCCGTTGGCGCTTCACCTTCTGATGCGCTTTGTCGAGCAGTTTGGCCGCTTTCCGACGGCGCTGGCTGCCCTTCTTGCGACGTGATACCTTGCGCTGTGCAGTCTTCAAGCGTTGCTCAGCCTTGCGGTAGCAGCGCGGGTTGTGAATCATCGTGCCATCGGCTAGGGTAGCAAACGACTCGATACCAAGATCAATTCCTGTCTCGCGCCCGATGAGCGGCAACACTTCTACTGGCACATCCGCACACGAGAAGGAGACATACCAGCCGTCGGCCTCGTGGCTGATTGTGACGGTCTTGGGTGTGCCTTCCCAGGGACCTTCAGGACGACTCCAACGCACTGCCATGCGGCCAATCTTCGACAAGACGAGAATGCCATTGTCGAGCCGCGCGCCGTTACCATACTCCTTGAAGGTGAAGGAGTGGTAGCGATTGCGCCCTTGAAAGCGGGGAAAGCCAGGCGTCTGGCCCGCACGGATGCGCCGGAAGAACGCCTGATAGGTCTTGTTCAGGCGTGCCAATACATCCTGCAAGACGTGGCTGTGAATGGCCGCATAGGTGGCCATGTCGGCGCGGAGGTCTTTCAGTTCGGCCTCTTGCTCATACTGTGAGCGGGTGACACCGCGCTGCTTCCAGAGCGTGATGCGCTGCTCTAGTGCGGTGTTGTAAAGCCTACGACATTGCCACAAGATTTCATCCATCACCCGCTCTTGCGCAGGTGTTGGCTTTAACTTGTACTTGTAGGCTTTGCGTAGACCCTCGAACATGGTTATTGTTCGCCTTTGTGTCGCTCGGCATACTCGCGTAATGCCCAGACAACCTCTCCGTTAAAGGAGCGCTCATGCTTCTTAGCGAGCGAGCGTATCACAGCCAATATGTCCAACGGGAAGCGGATTGAGATACGTCGTTCGCCTTTCGATGTGTTCTCCATGTACCCATTTTATCACATACATGAATACATGAATACATGGCAAAGCATGGAACTTCTGGCTCAATCCCACACGCCTCACCATTACCGTTACCGTATAGAATAACAGTGTGGCTTGAGGCGGAGTAAACGCCTGTTTTATTCTGTCAATGCGATGCAGACGATGGTGGCAGTCAACCGTGCGGGCCAGTGGCGCATCGCCTTGCTGCAAAACACGCCCGCGCAGTTCCACGGCAGGCCGGAGATGGCCGACGCGCTGACACAGGAGTTGCGTGAACTGCTGTAGCACGATCCGCCATGGTTGCCCTCGCGGCGTCTCGCATGCCACAATCACGGTGGATATATACGATCAATCGTGACGGACGCACTGTCGCGTCCGCGCTGTGCATTGCTGTGAGCTGTGAAAGGATGGAGAACGCCGATGTTCTTACGTCTCGATGACGAGCAACAGGAAATTCGCGATCTGGTGCGCAAGTTTGCCCAGCAGGAGATCGCCCCGCACGCCGAGGAATGGGACGAGGAGAGCCACTTTCCGCGCGAGCTGTTCCCGGCGCTGGGCGAGCTGGGGCTAGCAGGCACGCTCATCCCGGAGGAGTACGGCGGCGCGCAGCTCTCGCGGCTGACAGGCACGCTGATCTACGAGCAGATTGCGCAGGCCGATATGTCCACCGGCGTCTGGCTCGCCGTCCACAACATGGTCAGCGGGCTGATTGCCAAATTTGGCAACGATGAGCAGCGTCAGCGCTGGCTGCCGGGGATGGCTGCTGGAGAGCTACTGGGCGCGTTCGCGCTGAGTGAGGCGCACGCGGGCTCCGACGCGGCCAACATCCGCTGTCTGGCGCGGCGCGACGGCGACGACTACATCCTCAACGGCACGAAGTTCTGGGTAACCAGCGCCGGTCAGGCCGATATCTACGCGGTGATGGCGCGCACCGATCTTGATGGCGGCGCGCGCGGCATCAGCACGCTGATCGTCGAGAAGGATACTCCAGGCTTCTCCATCGGCAAGCTGGAGCGCAAGATGGGGCTGCACTCCAGCCCAACGGGCGAGCTGATCTTCGAGGACTGCCGCGTGCCCGCGTCGCATCTGCTGGGCAGCGAGGGCGACGGCCTCAAAATTTCGCTGACATCGCTCGATGGCGGACGCATCAACATTGGCGCGATTGCCACGGGTGTCGCGCAGGCCGCGCTCGATGTCAGCACCCGCTATGCCCAGGAGCGGCTCGCATTTGGCAAGCCGATTGGCGCGTTCGAGGGCATCCAGTTTCTGCTGGCGGATATGGCGATGAAGGTGGAGGCGTCGCGGCTGCTGGTCTATCAGGCGGCGTTCAAGATGGATGAAGGCGAGCACGCCACGCCGTATGCCGCGATGGCTAAGTGCTTCGCCACCGATAGCGCGATGGCCGTCACCACTGACGCTGTGCAGGTGCTTGGCGGCGCGGGCTACGTGCGCGACTGGCCGGTGGAGCGCTACATGCGCGACGTGAAGGTTGCCCAGATTTTCGAGGGCGCCAACCAGATTCAGCGCATCGTGATCGCCCGTTCGCTGCTGGGGACAATTGCCAAAGTGTCGTAGGGAGGCTGGCGGTTGAAACCGCGCCTGAAGGGCCTCGCTACGCTCTGCCACGAAGTCCGCCTACGCGGACTCATCAGACACGCCGCACTGATTCCCTGAACAACCTGTTAAACGACATGATGGTCAAGACATACGTCACTCCTGCCAGGCGCGGGCTAGCGCTCGGAGATGGGCATCGGCGACAGGCATTGTTGGCAGGAGTTGGTGTGCCTCGTCGTCGACGGCGAAGAGCAAGCCGAAGCGGTACATCACCGTGAAGGGAATGCGCGCCACCCCGGTCACATCGACGGCATCGCCTGCCGCCAGACAGCCGTCGGCAGGCGTCGGCGCGGAGATCAGCTTCACGCTGGAGAGCGGCGCGCCCGCCAGATGCAGCGCGGCGAAGAGGTTGAGCGCGACGAAACAGATGGGGCTGGTGGCCAGTGAGTCGGCGATGCCCACATGCCATGCGCCATCCCATGTCACGCTGAGCGGCACAATGCTATCGGGCAGAATGCCCTGCGGCGCCGCGCTGCAGGGGATGGCGCCACCGTTCGCCAGGGTATACATCCAGGCGGGGCGGACGTGCGCCGCTACGACCCACAGCGCATGCGCGTCGCTGAGGTAGGAGGCGGGCTGGATATCGCACAAAATGGCGCAGTTATGGGCGCTGCCGGGGACGGTATAGTCGCTCTTGGGATCGGTTGCCATCGCATAGCTTAGCGTCGCAGCCATCCTGCTAGGCGCCACCTGGAGCACGCCAGTAGCGTCGGCATAGGTATCGCCCGCCGCGATGGTGGCGCTGCTTTCAAGGGCCGCGATGGTCCGCGCCGCCGTGGACTGCAACGAGGCCAGCAGAGTCGGCAGGAGCGAGGCGGGATCACCGCCAAGATTGAGCACGCGCTCCGCCGGGAAAGGCGGAGTCACATCCTGGGCGCCACGTGTATCGATAAGCGGACAGGTGTCACTGCGCGCCGCGGGGACGCTAATCCAGCATGTGAGCGTTGGGAAGGGCGGAGCGCTGTATTCGAGCTGGTGTCGCCCGTGAGGGATGCGCAGCGAGGTATAGAGCTGCTCGAAACCGGTGTATGGCTGCTCAGATTCCACATTGGTGACCAGTTTGCCATCCATGAGCAGCTTCCCCCAGGGCAGGCCATGCTCGAAGTAGACGATATCTCCGGCGAGCGCGAGTGTTGGTGAGGGCGCGGGCGTTGGCAGATGCAGCGCCTGTTGCATCGTCGCGCCGAAGCCCGGCACGCTGACGAACGCGGCCACCAGCACGGCCACCAGCGCCAGCATCGTTACGATGACGCCCAATCGCCGCCTGCGCTGCCGCCGCTCTTCGCCATGCGCGTATACGCGCTCGTCTGGCAGTCCTGTGCGCAGGTCGGTCACTTGGAAGTCAGGTTCATCCATCGGGTTCATCGCAATGTCCGCCTGTTATTGCCGCTACTCGCCGTGTGTTCAGGAAGTATTGCCAGCGGAGCGAGTACGGTCAAGCCGCCATTTCAAAACCCGCGTAAGCTGGTGTACGATATGGGCAGAGAAATCCCGCTGGAGGTACCGTATCATGATTCTTCGCGTTTTTCGCGCGCGGTTGAAGCCCGGAGCGCGCCAGGCATTCGAGAAGCTGGTGAACGACGTGAGTATCCCCCTCTTGCGTTCCCAGTCGGGCATGGTGACGCTGCACGTTGGGCGCCCACTGCCAAAATACCCCGATGAGTTCGTCCTCGTCTCGGTCTGGACCGATCTCGAAAGCCTCAAGGCGTTCGCGGGCGAGACCTGGGACCAGCCGTTGATTACTCCTGGCGAGGCGGTGCTGATCCAGGAATCTACCGTGCAGCACTATGACGAAGACCGCCAGCTTCTCCAGGAAGCGCCGCTGCTTTCCGCTCAGTTAGTTCAGCAACAGGAGGAGCGGCTCGTGCACGATCTGGCGCTCACCGATGACCAGTGGGCGCGCATCCAGCCGCTCTTGCCCGCCGTGCGCAAAGAGGGCCGCCCGCGCGCCGACGACCGCCGCACGCTGGAAGGCATCCTCTACGTGCTGCGCACGGGTTGCCGTTGGAATGACCTCCCGGCGGAATATGGGAGTGGGGTCACATGTTGGCGTCGCCTCACCCAATGGGAGGCCGACGGCACCTGGGATCGTATCTGGAAGCTCTTGGTGGCGACTCTCGATTCCCAGGCAAAGCTGGCCTGGGCGCAGGCGTTTCTCGCGGGAACCATTGTCCCTGTCCGGCGTGGCGCGCACGAACGCTCCGTCACACTGCGGCGGGCCGGTCGTTCGTTCGATAGTCCGGCGACGCGCGCGGTCCGTTGACGCGGGCCAGGACGCGGCATACACTGTTCCCATGCTTGATCCCTAGGCTTGTGTCGCCAGATACGAAGGAGCCGAAGCCCTGGAACCGTCATCATCAGCATCCGTACCATCCGTCGGCGTCGTCGTGACGGGCGACAACCATCTCTCCCCGCGATTGCCCCGACTGACACCGCAACGGCGCGAACAGCGTCGCGAGCGATTGTGTCAGGCATTCGCCGCCGCCGTAGACTATGCTATTACACATCACGCGCGCATCTTTGCTCATGTCGGCGATCTCTTCGACCACCAGACGCCGTCCAATCGCGACCGGGCATTTGTCGCAAGGGAACTGGCGCGGCTGCGACAGGCGGGCATCGTCTGCGTCGCCATTGGCGGCAATCACGATACGCCGCGCATGCAGACCGAGCATGGCGGCGCTGGCCCGCAGTGGGTCTATGCCGCGCTGGATGGGCTGCGCTACTTTGGCGTGCATGACGTGCTGCGGCCAGACCTGCTGGAGATCAACGGCCTGCGCGTCGCCGTCGCCGGACTGACCAATAACCCCGTTGCGCCGCCGGGGAGCGATCCGCTGGCGCAGGTGCGGGTGGACGACCCGAAAGGCGCGCTGGCCCAGGCGGATGTCGGTCTGCTGCTGCTGCACGCCGCCATCGAAGGGCTGAGCATGCCCAATGAGGGCGAGCGCACCGTCACTCTCGCCAGCCTCGACGCGCTCGATCCCCGCTTCAACGTCGTCGTCGCCGGGCATATTCACCGCTACGCGCATCAGCGCATCGGCGGGCGTGAGGTGGTCGTCTCTGGCTCAACCGAGGTGATGGAGTTCGGCGCGCATGCGGGAGGCGCGGGCTTCGTCTGGCTGGAGCTAACCCGCGACGGTGCCCAACATATCCAGCACATCCATCTGGAGGCGCAGCCACGGAAGGACATCACCCTCTCGACGGAGAATCTCTGGCCGGAGAACGGGGCGCTCAGGATGGGTGTCATCGGCACGCTTGTCGGAAGAAACGCTACGCTGCTGGAAGCGTCGCGGATAAAGCCCGCCAGGACGCCGCTCGAAACGGTCAGGCAGGCGCTGGATGGCTGCACGCCAGAGACGATTACGCGGCTACGCATCGCTGGGCCACTTACCCGCGAGCAATATCATGAACTGCCGGTGCGCGAGATTCTTCGGCTGGGGCAGGAGCGCACCTTCTCGCTCGATCTCGACCTGCGCGACCTGTATCTGTTCGACCCAGATGCCGGGGACTTCGCGCCGACGACCGGCATCGGCCCGATCTCGCTGCTCGACGAGCTAGACGCGCTCGTGGCGGCGCGGCGGCAGTCGGCCAGTGGCGCGGCGGACGACCTCGAAGCGGCGGCGCGGCTGCTGCGGGAGCGTATCAGCGCGGCGGAGGGGGAGCGCGGCCCATGATTCTCCTGCGCCATCTGCGCATCGACGCATTCAAGCATCTGCGCAACATTGATCTGTGGTTTCCCCGGCAGGGCAGCTTCCTGATCGAGGGGCATAACGAGTCGGGCAAGTCCACCTTGTTCGAGGCCATCTACTTCGCGCTCTATGGCAAGGCGCTGGTTGGCGAAGATTCGGGTGCGCCCTCGCTCGAAGCGCTGGTACCGCATGGCGAGACGCACGCGCGCGTCCAGCTGACGATTCTGGCAGGAATGACCGAACTGGAGATTTCGCGGACGCTGGCGAGCAGGCCGCAGCGGATCATGCATGACGCCATCGTGCATGTTCATCGGCCTGGGCAGCCGGTGGAGACGATTTCGGCGGTGAAGGCGGTCAACGACTGCATCCTTAACGAGATGAACGGGCTGGATAGCAACGTGCTGCGCAACTCGTGTCTGATGGAGCAGCAGGCGCTCGACCGCATCGAGTCGCTGAGCCGGTCTGACCGCGAGCTGGCCATCGCGAAGCTGCTGGGCATCGAGGCGATTCAGCGCATCGAGCATGATCTCAAGGTCGCCACAAAAGACAGCGACGCCCTGACGCACGCGCAGACGCGGCTGGACGTAGCCCGCAAATACGCGGAGGCCCAGCGGACCAGAGCCGAGGCGGAGCGCGTCCGGCAGGCGCTGCTGGCGGCGAGGGCAGGAACAGCGCTGGCGGCGCGCGACTCACTGGCGGCGCAACTGCGCGATGTGGAGACGCAACTGGCCGAGGCGGAGCGCGAGATGGCGCAACTTCGGGAAAGCTCACAGCACATCGCGGCATTAGATATGTTGCGCGCCCGTAGCGATGAAGCGGCGCAACTGCTGCGTGAGGCCGAGCGTGAGGCGAGCGCTTTGGAGAGCACGCGCGCGCGCCATGAACACGCCATCAACGAGGCTATCACGAGCCAGCTTGCCCAGGCGAACAGCGATATCAAAGCAGCCCAGGCGCGCGAACAAGAACAGCGTTCGCAGATAGTGGCGGCGCGGCGACGCGCACGTTCCAGTGGATGGCTGGCTATCGTCGCATATTTTGCTACGGCGGCTGTATGCGTAGGAGCCCTACTTCCGCGTTTCCAGTGGTTGCTTGTTCCGCTGTTTGTCCTCCTGGGCGCCGCTATTACGCTGACCGCCCGCTCGATGCTAAGCCGGTCGGCTGCTGGCGAGGGACGCGCCAAGCTGGAAGCGCTTGATCGCGAAATGATAGGACTGCTTGCCACATTCGAGGCGCTACGACGCGTAAACGTTGGCTCAGATGGGCAAGAGACGCCTATGACGCCTGAAGCGCTCGCCGCTCAGCAGCAAAAGGCGACGATGGCCCTCGCCAACGCTGCGACGGCGCTACGCGAGTTGGCGCAATCGCTCTCCCAGGCGGGCATCGCGGTCCAAACGGATAGCCTCGCGCTGGAGTCGGTGGCCGAGATGCAGCGGATGTATGAGGCGCTGGCGCGGTCGCTTCAGGCTGAGATGGCGCGGCTGGACGTTCCCGCGACGCAACAGCAGTACGGCACGCTCGGCGAGATCGAGCGGCAGGCGCGCGCAAAGTTGGATGAGCTCACCGCGCAACGTGACGAGCAACGCCAGCGGCTGGTAGCTGCGCTGGCGGAGGCTAGCATCGCCGCATCCGGCGACGAGCCGATGGAGGTTCTGGTTGCCGATTGGCCAGCTCTGGCAGACGCTGGCGATCCAAATGCGCTCGCCACTACCCTGGCGCATACCAGCGCCATCGAGGGACGGCTGCGCCAGGAGGTCGAGGCGCTGTGCCAGCAATACGGATTCGACGCTGATACGCTGGACGCCGAGGAGTGTCAGAAAGCGTATGACGATCTGGCGCGGGAGCAGCGTCAGCGCCGACTGGCGGCTGAGATGGCCGATGAGGTGTTCCGGCGGATCGTCCAGCGCGTGCTGCCGGAGACCGAGATGCACATGCGCGCGCTGCTGCCTGACCTGACGGATGGGCGCTATCGCGATGCGACACTGCTCGGTGGGGACGAGAACTCGGCTGACCTGCGTATTCGCGTCTGGGACGAGCAGGCGGGGCGCTACGTCGGCAAGCATCTCTTCTCCGGCGGCACGCGCGACCAGTGCTCGCTGGCGCTGCGGCTGGCGTTCGCGCTGGCCACGCTCCCCAAAGAGCTCGGCGCGATGCCCGGCTTCATCTTTCTGGATGAGCCACTCAGCTCGTTCGACGACCGGCGTTCACAGGCGCTGGTGGATGTGCTGACGCGCGGGCCAATCGCGAAGCAGTTCCCGCAGGTCTTCCTCATCTCCCACAGCCAGTCATTCGATCCGGCGGCGTTCACCTGCGCGCTACGCATGGCCGGGGGACGGGTCGCAAGCTCCACGCTGCCTGACGAAGCGGCGGCGCGCGCGCTCTGGGAGGCGGGATTGATGCCTGCCACGCAGACACCCACGCTATAATGAGCGTGACGCAACGTCACGGTCTTCTTCTATCCACGGGCCAGGGGTCTTCCATGCCCGACCAATCCGAACGGAGACGCGCTCATGGTACTCTCACGCCGCCCGATATTACTGCTGCTCAATGGCGATATCCACACGATGGACGCAGCCAACCCGCATGCGACGGCGCTGGCCATCGATCGCTCCTCCGGGCGCATCCTGGCGGTGGGCGACGACGCCGAGATACGCACGCTGACTGGGCCGCTGACCGATACAATTGACCTTGGCGGGCGGACGGCGCTGCCTGGCTTCATCGACGCGCATACTCACCTCGCCTACTATGCGGAGGCGCGGCTGAACGTCGATCTGCGCCATATCCCATCGGAGGATGCGGCGGTCGCCAAGGTGCGCGAGCGGGCCGCGACGCTGCCGCCGGGCGCATGGATCTATGGGCAGAGTTGGGATGTCAACGAGTGGCCCGGCCAGCGCTTCCCCACGAAAGCGTCGCTCGACGCCGCCGTGCCTGAGCATCCGGTGATGTTGCAGAGCCACGATTTTCACTCCGCCTGGGTGAACTCCTCCGCGCTCCGCCTGGCCAACATCACCGGCCAGACGCCCGATCCCGCGGGCGGACGTATCGAGCGCGACGGCGACGGCGAGCCGACGGGCATGCTCTTCGAGGGGTCAGCGGTGGCGCTGGTCGAGCGCGTGGCTGCTCCAATAGACGATGACGTGTGGCTGGCGGAGCTGCGGCGGGTGCTGGCCGAACTGCGCGCGCGTGGCGTGACCGGCGTTCACAACATCGAGGACGCCCGCAGCCTGCACCTGATGCAGCGGCTCCATGCCGAGGGCGCGCTCCAGCCACGGGTCCTGCTCTACATCCGCCGTGACGTGCTGCAGGAGGCGCTGGCGCTGGGGATCGAGGCAGGCTTCGGCGATGACTATCTGCGAGTGGCGGGCATCAAGATGTTCATGGATGGCGCGCTCGGCTCGCATACCGCCGCGATGCTCGATCCCTATGAAGGCGAGGCGGAGAATCGGGGCTTGCTGGTCACGTCGGAGCCAGAGGTGATTGAAGAGGTGCGCCAGGCAGCCGGGGGAAATCTCGGCATTGCCATCCACGCCATCGGCGACCGCGCGGTGCGCACCGCACTCAACGGCATCGAGGCGACGCTGCGGCAGACGGCTCAGGCGGGCGGCTCGCCAGTGCGGCGATTCCGGCTGGAGCATGTGCAGCTTGCCGCGCCCGAAGATCTCCAGCGGATGGCGCGGCTGGGTGTTGTCGGCTCGGTGCAGCCGTTCCACGCGGTGGTGGACCGCTTCTCCGCCGAACGCTTCTGGGGCGCCCGCCACAAACGCGCCTATGCCTACCAGACGATGCGCCAGCTGGGCATTCCGCTGGCGCTTGGCTCGGATGTGCCAGTGGATACCGCCGACCCGCTTCGCATCCTGCACGCGGCCATCGTCCGCCGCGACGATAAGCGCCCGGAACTGACGCCGTGGCTGCCCGAGCAGGCGCTGACGCTGCAAGAGGCGCTCTATGCATACACCCTGGGTGCGGCCTACGCGGGCGGCCAGGAAGGGTGCCAGGGGTCGCTCGCCCCTGGCAAGCTGGCCGATCTGGTGGTGCTGGCCGAGAACCCCTTTACGTTGCCAGCGGAGCGTCTAGCGGGGGCCGAGGTGGCGGCGACGCTGGTCGGCGGCGAGATGGTCCACGGGGCGCTGGAGTGATGCGACTGGATCGGCACTTACCGAGACATGCTGGCCACGGTACGTTCAGCGCGCGCTGCCTCGATCTCGCGCTTGGAGGGCGGCGGCGGCCCCGCCTCTCCCCCATCCTTGCGGATGCGCCAGAAGTGAACGGCCATCAGAATTGCAGCCACAAGTGGCGTAAACAGGACATGCAGGACATAGAATCGGATGAGCGTCGGCTGGCCCACCCCCACCGGCTGCCCGGTCAGGATGTTGTGCGCCTGCGCGCCCAGCAACGGCGCATAACTCACCATGTTCGAGCCGACGGTGATCGCCCAGTAGCCAATCTGGTCCCAGGGCAGCAGGTAACCTGAGAAGCTGAGGAACAAGGTAGATAGGAAGAGCACGACGCCGATGACCCAGTTGAACTCGCGCGGGGGCTTGTAGGCGCCGTGGTAGAAGACGCGAATCATGTGCAGCGTGACGGTCACCACCATCAGGTGGGCGGCCCAGCGATGCATGTTGCGCACCAACTGG
>DATBIB010000153.1:0-13655 GCA_036557205.1 Ktedonobacterales bacterium
TCCGCTGGGCAAGGCCAAGCTGGCGCTGGCCAACGGCGACGCGGTGGAGGCCGAGCGGCTGACGCGCAAGCAGCTGGAACGCCGCCCGGACGATGCCTCGGCGCGCCTGTTGCTGGGGCAGATTTTACTGCAACTGCGGCGCAACACCGAGGCGCTGGGCGAGATCCGCAGGGTGGTGCGAGAGCAGCCCAAGAATGTCGATGCGTTGCTCTCGCTTTCCGCCGCGCTGACCCAGCAGAGCGGCTTCCGTATCCCGCCCGAGGCGGAGGAGACGGCGCGCCGGGCGATCCAACTGGCCCCGCGCAACGCCAACGCGCATGTGCAGTTGGCGGAGGTGATGGCCTCCAAACGTGACTTCAAGACGGCCCGCGCCGAGATCGAAGAGGCCTGCCGCCTCGATCCACGCTCGCCCAACGCGCACCTGATGCGCGCCGTCATCCTGATGAGCGATAAAGACCCGGCGGGCGCGGTAGGGGCGACCGACTCGGCGATTCGCTATGGCCGGACGACGCTTGGCCCGGGCGCGCTAGCCCAGGCGGAGGTCATCAAGGCGAACGCGCTGGTCGACGTGCGACGCTACGACGATGCCATCGACGCGCTCGACTCCGCCGAGCGGCAGAATCCGACGCTCAACAGCGCCAATACGCATAGTCTGCGCGGGCGCATCTACTTCAAGAAGCGCCAGTGGCGGCGATCCTACGGTGAGTATCTGACGGCGCAGCGGCTCAATGGGCGGCTGCTCTGGGCGGCCCCGGCGCTGGCGGGCGTCAATATGGCGCTCAGCCCCTTCGGTACGCGCGCGCCGTACGTGCTGGTCGGTATCCTTGTCGTGATTGCCATCCTGATCCTCTTTGGCATCGGGAACATTCCTGCGGTCGGCAATTGGATTGTCACGGCGCTGCTGCTGGCGATGGTCGGCTTCTTCTCGTTCTTCTCGGTGCGCACGCTCCAGGGGTCCATCCTGCCGAGCGACTCCCAGGCGCGCCTGACGACGATTGCCGCCATCGGCTTCGCGGTGATTGGCGGCTTCGCGCTGGCGCTCTGGCTCTTCCAGTTGTTGGCGGTCAACGTCTTCCACAACAAGAACTGGTTCGACTCGAACGCCCTGACTATCACCGGCTCGGTAGCGCTCATCCTTGGCGCGCTGGCCGCCTACTTCTGGCCGCGTCTGCTGGGGCGCTTCGAGGGCCGCCGCGCCAGATAGCTCCTCCAACGTATATTTGTAATACCATCTGCTCCTGGCCGTCACCGGTCGGGAGCATTTTTCTTACCAGCTCTCCGCACCAGGTCGCACGACGTATGCTTTCACTCAAGACACTTCACTATTAATCCGTGCGTGCGCCGAGAGCGGTCGTTCGGTTGATGTAAGTGCTACAATGGCGCCGGTCGGTGCAAGTAGCCTGCGTTTGGAAGGAGATGTGGTTGAATACCAGAAGCATGAAGCGGCTGCTCTTTGGCCTCATCATTATGCTGTTCAGTTTCATACTCGTGTTTGCTGGCTTTGTGCTCCTCCTGCTTGATGTCGCCGTCAGGGTAATTAACACCGACCCGTCTGTCGGGACAGAAGTCGGCATTGTCCTCCTGTTCGCAATATTTGTTGGCGCCATTGGACTCGCGGTTGCCTACGTTGGGTTTGCCTGGAATGACTGAGAGGAGGACTGCATGATTGCTCGAGTGATTCTTATTATCGCGGGAGTGTTAGCCTTCTTTGGCCTGGCGTATGTCCTGCTCTCGATCTTCGCGGTGCGCTCCGTAGATAATGGGGATTCGCGCCACATCGTGGACGGAAGCGGAATCATGCGAGGGGCGTTTCTCCTGGTCGTGGCGCTTGTGCTCGGATTGATCGCCTTCGCCGTACGACCTGCCCATTAGCCAATTGGACACAGAACTATAGCAACACAAATACCCCCTCCGAGTATGGCAGGGGGTATCGCTCTGTCTGCGCCCAGGCGCGAATTACCGCTTGGTGTACTGCGGGGCCTTGCGGGCGCGCTTGAGGCCGTACTTCTTGCGTTCCTTCATGCGCGGGTCGCGCGTCAGGAAACCCGCTTTGCGCATCGCGGGCTTGTTCGCCTCGTCCAGCCGCACCAGCGCGCGCGCCAGCCCATGACGCACCGCGCCAGCCTGGCCGCTCACGCCGCCGCCCACGACCTTCACCGAGATGGTGTACTGGTTGCCGTTGAGGTCCAACAGACGCATCGGAGCGCGTACCTGCATCATCAGCACCTCGCGGCCAAAATACTCGCCTGCGTCGCGGCCATTGACGATGATGCGCCCGTCGCCGTTCGGGTGCAGGCGCACGCGCGCCACGGCGGTCTTGCGCCGCCCCGTGCCGTAGAAGTACGGCCCAAGATTCTCTGCCAAGGTGTCTTTCCTCCAGATGATTGCCAGCTATAGCTCGTGGCTACTTCTTCGCCGTTGCCTCTTCAGCCTCAGCCGTAGTCTCAGCCGCGGCCTGCTCCGTGAGAATCGCCTCCGCCGTCGGGCGCGCCCAGGGCTTGGGCTGCTGGGCCGCGTGGGGGTGCTCCGCGCCGCCATAGACCTTCAACCGACGCAGCATATCAGCGCCGAGATGGTTGTGGGGCAGCATCCCCTTCACCGCGCGCTCGATGACGCGCTCAGGATGCTTCGCGAGCGCCTGGCGCAGCGTCTCTTCCTTCAGGCCGCCGGGATAGCCGGAGTGGCGATAGTAGACCTTCTTGTCCTCGCGGCCACGGGTCACAGCGACCTTCGCGGCGTTGACGACGATGACGAAATCGCCGCCGTTCATGTGTGGGGTATAAGTCGGCTTGAGCTTGCCGCGCAAGGCCATCGCGATCTCGGTCGCCAGCCGCCCCAGCACCTTGTTCTCGGCGTCAATCACATACCAGCGCGGATCGAGATCATCGAGTTTGGCGCTATACGTCTTCGGATTCATACTGCTTTACTCTCCATTCGCACAACCATCTGTGCTCCCACCAGCTACGCGCCCGCATCTTCCGGCGACATCGCCTCAGTGTCAACCTCGGCGCCGTCCCAGTCGATCAGGCCCGCAGGGTAGTGAACGCCCGTCAGGCAAAGTCCCTGCGCGGGCGCGAGAATCCCCGGATGCGCCTTCGCGCGTGCCTCCAGTATCCGCTGGAAGTCATCCACAGATAACCGCCCGTCGCCAATCAGCGCCAGCGTGCCGACCAGCCTTCGGACCATACCCGTCAAAAACGCATTTGCCGTCAAGCGACACTCCACCTCATCCAGCGGCGTATCACCCTCCGGCTCGCGCCAATCGCACTCCGCCTGGAGCAGAGTCCGCACCGTGTGCCCACGATAGCCATCGGCGCGGCTATCGCGCGGGCTGGAGCCGAACGCGCCAAAGTCGTGCTCGCCGAGCAATCGCCCCGCCGCCGCCTGCATCGCCGCGACATCCAGCCGTCGCTGCACGCGCCAGGCGTACCGCTCGCGTAGCGGCGCGCGCACCGGATCGCACAAAATGCGATAGCGATAACTCCGCGCCAGCGCGCTCTTGCGCGCATGCACGCCGTCATCCACCCGCTGCACCGCCCGCACCGCGATATCCGCTGGCAGCAGCGCATTGAGCGCCCGAAGCCAGGTGGTCTCGCGATGGCTGGTGTCCGACGAGAAGGTAATCACCTGCCCGTTGGCATGGACACCACTATCGGTGCGGCCCGCGCCCTCGATTGGGACTGCGACGCCGGTCAGCCGCGCCAGCGCGGCCTCCAGACAGCCCTGCACCGTGCGCCCGCGTTCGGCCGCCTGGCGCTGGAACCCCTTGAAGTCCGTGCCGTCATAGGCAACGAGCGCAGCCAGCCGCATGCGATGGCAGACCTCCAGACCAGGGCTAGGATGAACTAGACCAGTTCGAGTCGGACAATCAGCGCAGCGTCACCACGCCGCGTGCCCAGCTTGGTGATGCGGGTGTAGCCGCCCTGGCGTCCCGAATACTGCGGCACGAACTGCTCGAAAATCTTCTTGACCGTCGTCTCGCGCGGCAGCCGCTTGAGAATCATGCGACGCGCGTGCAACTCGATGGCCATCGCCTCGCGGGCGGCGGTCAGCGCGGCCTCCGCATCGTCGTGATCTTTGATGATGCCGAGCATCTCTTTCTTGAGCGCGGCCAGCCGATCCTCTTTGCGCTTGCGCGCGTCCGGGCTGAGCGGATACTTGCCCGTCTGGGCGCGTTCCTCGTTGCTCGGCACCGACTCGTCGAGCGAGAAGCGCGCGCGGCGAGCCAGCGCCAGCACCCGCTCCGCCGTCTCGCTATCCGGCACAACGGCGTTTAGATGCTCCCAGGCGCGCTTGTGGCCACGAATGGCGATGGCGATCAACCGCTCGGCCTCGCCCTGCGCCACCTTTGCCCTGGCGTCGGTGGTGTTGATGTGCTCCCAGATGAACAGCCCATCCACCATACTCCGAACCGCCGCGCGCCGCCGCGGTTCCGGCATATTGATGCGGTTGCCCGCCATCCGATGTCTCACACTATTACTCCCTGCAAAGTCAGGCGGCGATCTGGCCGAACCAGGTCGCCGTCATCAAGGCGCGCACTGCGCTATACGTCGAAATCCTCATCCAGATTGTCGTCGCCATACCTATGCGCGCCGTTGAAGTTGTTCTCGTTGTACCGCTCCAATTGCGCCTGGTTGGGCAAGAGACCGCGCTGCTTCAGGCTATCCTTCAGCTCGTTGAGGCTCTTCTCGCCGAAGTTGCGGACGGCGAGCAGGTCTTCCTCGGTCATCGTGAGGATCTGGCCGACCTTGGTGATGCCACTGCGTTTGAGGCAGTTATAGGCCCGCACCGTCAGGTCAAGCTCCTCGATGGGCATGTCGTAGATGCGCGGCGGAATCGGAATCGCGCGCGCGTCGGGCGCAATGCCAGGCACATCGGGCGAATAGCCATAGCCGCTGTCAACATCAATCGGCCCGCGCGGCGACGGCTGGATATAATCGGCGATCAACTGGAAGTGCCGCACCAGAATGGTGGACGCCTGCCGTAGCGCCTCATCCGGCGTGATCGTGCCGTCGGTCCAGACCTGAAGCGTGATGCGGTCGTAGTTGGTCATCTGGCCAACGCGGGTGTTCTCGACGATGTAGTTGACCCGCTGCACTGGTGTGAAGATGGCGTCCACCGGGATCTGCCCGATAGGCTGGCCCTCTTTGGTCTCGGCGGGCACGTAGCTCTTGCCGTTCTCGACGACCAGCTCCATCTCCAGATGGGCATCGGAGCCATCCAGCGTGCAGATATAGACATCCGGGTTGACGATCTCAATCGTGCTGGGCGCCTGGATGTCCGCCGCCGTCACGACTCGCTCGCCGCTCACCTCGACACGCATCGTCACCGGCTGGTCCGCCAGCGAGCGCAGGCGAATCTTCTTGACATTGAGCACGATATCGGTGACATCCTCGCGGACGCCCGGAACATCCTGGAACTCGTGCTGCGCCCCCTCGATCTTGATCGCGGTGATGGCTGCTCCCGGCAGTGACGAGAGCAGCACACGACGCAGCGCGTTGCCCAGGGTATGACCGTACCCGGCCTCCAGCGGCTCGATATCGTAGCTGGCAAAATTCTGTTCGGTTTCTGTAGATTTGATGTGAGGCACAGCAATATCTAGCAAGGGGATCCCCTCCTCTATCGCTGATAGTACTCGACGACCAGCGCCTCATCGAAGGGCAGGGTCAACTCCTGCCGGGACGGCAGCGCGAGAATGCGGCCCGAGAGCGCATTGGTATCCAGACGCAGCCACGGCGGGACACTCTTCTGCGCCAGCATCAGGGCGCGCGTCTTAAAATATTCCAGGTTTTTGCTGCCCTCACGCACGGCCACTTCCATCTCGGGGCGCAGGATCATCGACGGGATATCGGACTTGCGCCCGTTGACCTGAAAATGACCATGCGTGACGATCTGGCGGGCCTGGGCGCGTGAATCGGCGAAGCCCATACGATAGACAACATTATCGAGACGCATTTCAAGCATTTGCAGCAGATTATCGCTGGTCTTGCCGGGGCGGCGCGCCGCGATGTCAAAGTAGCGCTGGAACTGCCGCTCCAGCACGCCATACGTGCGGCGGACCTTTTGCTTCTCGCGCAACTGGAGCGCATAGCCAGACGGCTTGCGTCCGCGGGCCTGGCCGTGCTGGCCGGGGCGCGTGTTGCGTCGCTCGATGGCGCACTTCGGCCCCACGCAGCGCTCACCCTTCAGAAACAGTTTGACGCCCTCACGCCGACACAGGCGGCAGACAGGGCCAGTATATCGAGCCATAGTAGTCCGTTCGTCCTCCTCAGGCGATAGCCTGGGTCTGGAGTGCCTCTCAAAAGAACAACCGGCGCCAGACATCACTCTGATGCCCGGCGTTGTTCATGATTGCTCATGATTGTTCATCGTTGTCCGCGCCCTGGCCCGCTGCCAGAGCGTATGTTGCGCGCTTTCGGAGTCTTGCCGTCACTGTCCCGCCGCCCGCGACACCAGCCGCAGCGTCAGCAGGCGCGAACAAACAGCCGATTCATCCAAAAGGCGCCATCGCGCGTTTCCTCGCGCGGCGTGCAACGAGAGGCTAACAGGGGAAGCGATGGGCTACACACGTTCCCCGCGCGACTGACTACGCAAACTTGCGAGCCAGTCTGGAACCGCCAGGACGAAGGCGGGCCTCACGAACACGCACTCCAGGTCGCTTGACGCGCATCTTTCGTGCTATCATGCGGCGGCGCATCTGCGCCAGCCGCCAGAGAAATCATCCAGCATCAGTTGAGCGCCTGACGCAGCTAGAGATTAGACGCGCCGCCGCTTCGGTGGCCGACAGCCATTGTGCGGGATCGGCGTGACATCGGTGATCGAGACGACCTGAAGGCCAGCGGCCTGCAACGAGCGAATCGCCGCCTCGCGACCAGCGCCCGGCCCGCGCACGTAGACCTCGATCTGGCGCACGCCATGCTCCATCGCCTTGCGCGCGGCGCTTTCCGCGGTGACCTGCGCGGCGTAGGGAGTGCTCTTGCGCGACCCCTTGAAGTTCGATGCCCCGGCGCTGCTCCATGAGAGCGCGTTCCCGTTGGGATCGGTAATGGTGACCATCGTATTATTGAATGTCGCCTGGATGTACGCCTTGCCGCGCGGCACTGACTTTCGCTCGCGCCGCCGCTGACGTCCGACGGGTCGCTTGGGCGTCTTTTCCGCCATGCTGGATGCTTCCTCCTGAGATAGTGGCCGTCCAGAAGACAGGCCAACACCTGTCTACTTCTTCGCGGCCTTCTTGCGCCCAGCCACCGTCTTGCGCGGACCCCGGCGCGTGCGCGCGTTGGTGCGCGTGCGCTGGCCATGCACCGGCAGGTTGCGGCGATGCCGAATCCCACGGTAGCAGCCGATCTCGATCAGCCGCTTGATGTTCATATCGACCTCACGCCGGAGGTCGCCCTCGACCTTGTAGTTTCGGTCGATGAATTCACGCAGCCGCGCGACCTCTTCTTCGGTCAGGTCTTTCACGCGCGTATCGGGATTGACGCGGGTCGACGTCAACACCTGCTTGCTGGTCGTCGCGCCGATGCCGAAGATATACGTGAGCGCGACTTCCACACGCTTGTCGCGGGGAATATCTACCCCGGCGATTCTGGCCATGCGCCAGATCCTCCTCGCTGTCTCGTGAACGCTACTGAAAACGCCGCGGCCTGGGTACTCCGACGAGTATCCAGGCGATAGGCCAGCCCGTCGTGCCGGGCGCGGCCCTGATTTGCTCTAACCTAACCCTGGCGCTGCTTGTGCTTGGGATCTTTGCTACAGATCACCATCACCACGCGCCGCCGCCGGATGACCTTGCAGCCATCGCAGCGAGGCTTCACCGATGCCTGAACCTTCATGCGAACCCTCCACCAACCACTGCCAATCGCTGCCACCCAGGCTATCCAGCCTTCTGGTCACAGGAATGTATATTTACGCTATACCCGTCTGCCATGCCCGCGGTGAGGACTGCGACGATACCCCTCTACTAGTTGGACGCATGTGCAACACGCGCCGTCTCACGCGGTAGTACTTCGCCGCTTAGTCGCCAGCGGAGATACCCGCGCCTGGCGGGCAATCGCGCGCAATGCGATCAGCATCTTCGCATCGCCAGTCGCGACTGCTCCCCATCATCCAGGTATCTCCGCGATACGCCTCGCACTTTGCGCCGACAATATTGGCCGACGCCACAGGCGCCGATCGCTCCGATCCTCTGCTACGTCGCTGCTACGTCGCTGCTAGCGGCGATCACGCCAGGTGATGCGGCCTTTGCTCAGGTCATAGGGGGAAAGCTCCACCTGCACCCGATCTCCCGGCACCACACGCACAAAATTCAGGCGAACTTTGCCCGAAAGGTGCGCCAGCACCATGCGACCGCCATCCAGCGATACGCGAAACATTGCATTGGGCAGAGCCTCGGTCACGACACCCTCAACCACAATGGCATCACGCTTGGGCATAACATCCTTTCTCTGCTGCTATCGCCTGTCTTTGCCGCGCTTCGCGGGCCTCCAGCCAACTGGCAAGCCATCAGGCGACGCTCCTGGCATAGCCCGAAACCGCCTCCGCTGACGCGCAAGGAGAAGTCAGGAATATGCAGGGAAGCAAAAAGCCGCAGCCAACTTCCAAGTATAGCATATGCCTCCTGCTCTCGCAAGGGGCAGCATGCCAAAAACACCGATACAATGGCCTATCATGGTATGACCACCATGCCGATCACGACTGACCTGCCGACGCCACGGGAGCGACACTGCTCGCCGTCAAGACATCTGGCCCATCCGCCGTAATCGCCACGGTATGCTCGAAGTGCGCCGCGAGGCTGCCATCGGCGGTCACGACGGTCCAGCGGTCGGCCAGCTCGCGCGTGCCGGGCCTGCCCGCGCTCACCATCGGCTCGATGCACATCACCATGCCTGGCCGGAGCAGCGGGTTCGCGCTCTTCGGATCGACATAGTTGAGCACCGTCGGATCCTCGTGCAGCGCGCGCCCAATGCCGTGGCCGGTGTACTGGCGAATCAGCGAGAAGCCCTCGCCCTCCACATACGTCTGGATGGCGCGGCTGATGTCCATCACCCGATTGCCGCTCTGCGCGGCGACGATGCCCCGACGGAGCGCCTCTTCCGTCACATCCAGCAGGCGCCGCGCCTCGGGCGAGATCGCGCCGACCGGCACAGTAATAGCCGAGTCGCCGTGCCAGCCATCCACCACCGCGCCAAAGTCAATCGAGAGGATATCACCCTCCCGTAGCGCGTACGGGCCGGGAATCCCGTGGACAATCGCCTCGTTGACCGACGAGCAGATGACACCAGGAAACGGCCTGATGCCCTTGATGGGCGCGTAGCCCTTGAAGTTGGAGGTCGCCTCGTGCCGCTTCAGCGCGCGAACGGCGAGCGCATCGAGCGCCGCGGTGGTGATCCCCGGCCGCACGGCCTGCCGCAGCTCGTCCAGAATCGCCATGACCACCTGGCCCGCGCGGCGGATGCCCGCAATCTCTGTTCGGCTGTAATAGTTGATTGGCACGCTGCTCTTCTCCGTGGATTTGTTGCCTGTCCTTACGCCGCACCCAGCTTCGTCAGAATAGCGCGGTTGACATCGGCGATGGATTGCGTGCCATCGACCGTCACCAGCTTGTTCTGGCGCGCGTAATAGTCGGTCAATTGCAACGTCTCCGAAAAGAAAATATCCAGTCGGTGCTGAATCTTCTCGCCCGTGTCGTCGCTGCGCTGATAGAGCTCGCTGCCGTCGATGTCACAGATGCCCGGCGTCTTCGGTGGGTTGGTCTTGATATTGTAGACGTGCCCATGCGCGCGGCAGATATAACGTCCGCTCAGACGTTCCAGCAGCAGCGTGCGCGGCACCTCCAGATAGATCGCCCTGGCGATAGACAGCCCCATCTCCGCCAGGCGCGCGTCCAGAACATCTGCCTGCACGTGGTTGCGCGGGAAGCCATCCAGAATAATGCCTCTCGCGTCGCTCAGGCCCCGCAGGCGTTCGAGAATCATGCCCACCATCAACTCGTCTGGCACCAGATCGCCACGCTCGTAGTAGGGACGCGCCTGCTGGCCGGCTGGCGTACCCTGCGCCATTGCCTCGCGGAGTAGATCGCCACTGGCACACGGGTCCAGGCCGAACCGTTGCGCGAGTAGCGCGCTCTGGGTGCCCTTGCCACTGCCCTGCGCGCCAAGGAGTATGAGATTCATCGATAGCGCCTCCGTGTACGTCCGATCTGAAAGTCGATCGGGGTATATCCGCCGCCCCATTGCGGTGGATGTCCATCGAGCTTTACCTGCTCATCTGGGCCAGTCTATCTCCACGGCAGAAGCGCGCGAGACTGCCCCACCGGACAACTCGCGCGCCTCACGACTTTTTACAGACCGATGGTTAACTCAGGAAGCCTGAGTAATTACGCATCACCATCTGCGCCTCAAGCTGTTTGATCGTATCCAGCGCCACGCCGACGATAATCAGCAGCGACGCCGCCTGGAAGGGTAAATTGTTCTGGTTGGTGCTAATCAGCGCGGGCGCCACCGCCACAATCCCCAGGAAGATCGCGCCTCCAAACGTCAGGCGGTGCATCACCCTGGTTAGATACTCGTTGGTATTCCGCCCTGGTCGGATGCCCGTTATAAAGGCTCCCTGCTTCTGCAAGTTCTCCGCCAGGTTCTGCTGCTCCCAGAGGACGGTGGCATAGAAGAAGGTGAACAGCCCAACCATGACGCCAAAGATCACCCAGTACCACCAATTGGTCGTATCGAGCCAGGTGCGGATGGTTGTGAAGAAATTATGCAGCCCGGTATTGGTGCTGGTCTGCATGAAATTCGCGATAATCACCGGCAGCAGCAACATCGAGCTGGCGAAGATGATCGGAATCATACCGGCGCTGTTAACCTGCATGGGGATGTAGGTCGTCTCCTGTCCGGAGCGCTCCATCGCGAAGACGCGCCGCTTCGAGGGATACTGGACCGGGATACGCCGCTGCGCCAGATAGACCATCACCATCACGAAGGTCATGGCCAGCCCAAGCGCCACGACGAACAGGATGCCAATAGCGCCACCAGTGCTCAGGCCGCTACCAGCGCCACCGCTGTTGCTGATAAGCTGCGACCCGATTTGCTGCGGGATGCGCACCATGATGTTGGCGAAGATAATCAGCGAGATACCGTTGCCGATGCCATTCTCGGTGATAAGCTCGCCAATCCAGACCAGGAACATCGTTCCCGCCGTCAGGCTGACGAGCGCTGAGAGCGTCGGGACGAATGAGCCGCCGTTGAAGAGGTTGAACTGCGACGGCTGAATCGCGCCCAGCTGCACCAGCAGCGCCATCTGGCCAAATGCCTGGAGCAGCGCCAGCGGCACGGTGATATAGCGCGTAATCTGCGCCAGCCGGTTACGTCCCGCCTCGCCCTCGCGCTGCATCGCGCCAAGCTTCGGAATGATGCCCTGCAAGAGCTGGACGACAATGCTGGCGGTGATATAAGGATAGACGCCCATCGAGGCGATGCCGAAGGTATAGAGCGAACCGCCGGTAAATACGTCGAGCAGGCCAAAGAATTGCTTCAGGTCGCCAGTGTTCGAGCTATTGGCGTTGCTCAGCGCGGAAGGATCGATGCCAGGCACAGGCACATAGGCCACAAGGCGGAATACCAGCAGCATGGCTATCGTAAAGAGGATCTTGTTCCTCAGATCCGGGATAGTCCAGATGCTGCGCAGGCGGTTCAACATGCTCGCCTCCAGAAAGCGGGTCGTCGGTAATGCTGGGTCGTGTCAGGCCTGTCCAGGGATTCTCTCAGGTCTGCTGTAGTTACTATACGTAGACGAGTATCGAAATGATACCGATTGCCAGAACATTCCATTCCGGCGCACATAGGCGTATGTACATAGGCGTATGTATTGTACACGACCGCTGCGCCGATGTCACCTGAGCCGGGCAAATAGTTAAGCTGGCGGCTCAGAGAGTGTTCGACAGTGCGAGAGTCCATCTCTCGGCCATCAAGGGGTCAGGTTTGCAGACCTCACCCCCAGCCTCTCTCCTACGAGGAGAGGGGAGCCAGAGTGGTAGCCGGAGACCGCATTGGTCGCCCTGGCCCTCCCCTTGTAGGGGAGGGTGGCCGAAGGCCGGGTGAGGTCCGCAGGCGCGCTGGCTGCGAGTCCCCCACCTACACCTACGCCTTGGGTGGCTCTTTGCCGGAGCGCCGGGTCTTCACGGTCTCGCGCATCGCGATCAGCGTGACACTGCCACCGGCCTGCTCAATCGCCGCGCGCGCCGACTCTGACACCTTGTGCGCGGAGACGTTGAGCGGGTGACTGACCTTGCCGTTGCCTAGCACCTTGAGCATACCCTTGGTGTGGGACGCCCGAATTAGCCCGTGCGCCGCCAGCGTCTCGGTGTTGACCTGCTCGCCCGCCCCGAAGACCTTGAGGTCGCTCAAGTTGACGACAATATATTCCTTGCGGAACGGGTTCTTGAACCCACCCAGGTACGGCATGCGGGTCGCAAACCGTGTCTGGCCGCCCTCGAAATGCGCCGGGATGCTCGCGCCGGTACGCGCTTTCTGGCCCTTCTGGCCGCGGCCAGAGGTCTTCACATGGCCGGAGCCATGCCCGCGACCGACACGCTTGCGCCGATGGCGCGCCCCAGCGGGAGACCGCAGTTCGTCGAGTCTCATGCTGATACCTCTTCCACCCGCACCAGATGCGAGACTTTATTCACCATGCCACGGATGACCGGCGAATCCTCATGCTCGACCGCCTGGTGCAGCTTGCGCAGCCCCAGCGCCTCGATAGTGCGCTTCTGCCGCTCGGGATATCCGATGGCGCTCTTGGTATATGTTATTCGAAGCTTTGCCATATCTTTTGCTCCACACGCGCTCGTCAGCGTACCAGCCATCCGCTGGCAGTTCTGACGGCGCGACCTCGCGAGAACCACACGGGCGACCTCGCCTACCTAGCGACGCGGGCCACCGCCACCGGGGCGATTGCCGCCTCGGCTGGGGCCGCCACGGCCGGGACCGCCACGGCCAGGGCCACCGCGATCACCACCACCGCCCGCGCCACCGTCACCACGTCCGCCACGGCGACGATCACCGCCACGCTCCTCGCGCTCCTCGCGTACTGGTGGGGTGTACGTCGCGGCAGCCGCGACCTCTTCAGAGATGCGCTGCGCCTGGCGCGCGCCCACCAATTCCGCGACCGAGCGCCCGCGCCGCGCCGCCTCCGACTCGAAGGATGCCAGCGACCGCAGGCCGTTCATTGTGGCCATCACGGTATTGAGCGAGGTCGAGCTGCCAAGCGACTTGGTGAGGATATCGCGGATGCCCGCCGCCTCAACCACCGCGCGCACCGCGCCACCGGCGATCACCCCGGTACCAGCGGCGGCCGGTTTGAGCATCACCTCCGACGCGGCAAAGAGGCCACGCGAGAGGTACGGGATCGTGGTGCCCTGTAGCGGCACCGTAATCAGATGCTTTTTGGCGTCTTCGACGCCCTTGCGAATGGCCTCTGGTACCTCACCAGCCTTGCCCAGACCCACTCCAACATGACCGGAGCGATCTCCGACCACCACCAGCGCGCGGAAGCTGAAGCGACGTCCGCCCTTCACCACTTTCGCCACGCGAGCGACCTGAACCACGGTCTCTTCCAGATTCAGCCGCGATGCGTCAATTTTTGGCATGTGCTCCCCC
>DATBIB010000154.1:0-30242 GCA_036557205.1 Ktedonobacterales bacterium
AAAGTGGCGATACTGAGCTGCCGCGTGAACAATGCCAACTCTGGGGTCTCCGCAATGCGCCGGGCAAGCGTCTCGGCCAGCGCAATGTCGTCCGCGATTTGCCGCGCCACGCCAACGCGCCCGGTCTGGCGCAGACCAAGCCAGACCTTCAATGCCCGGAAGCCGCGCGAGTTTTGCGGCCCGTATTCGTGGTAGTTCAACGGCGGCTGGTCATCCGCTTCCTCTGCCGAATGGTAGTAACTTGGGTGCGCGCTGAATGTCGCAAGCAGGTCGTCGGGGCGGCGCACGAGGACGCAGCCAGCCTCCAGCGGGCTATACAGCCACTTGTGCGGATCAATCGCGACCGAGTCGGCCAGAGCGATGCCGCGCAGGTCGTCGGGTACGCTGACTCCATGATCTCCGTCTGCCAGCGCGGCTGCGAAGCCTCCGTACGCGCCATCCACGTGGAACCATAGATCCTGCTCGCGGCAGAGCTCCGCCAGGTCCAGCAGCGGGTCAACCGCTCCCGTGGCGACGGTTCCGGCGGTACCTACCACACAGAAGGGGACGTGGCCCTGCGCGCGGTCCGCCGCGATGCGCTCGCGTACAGCGTCCACGGTGATGCGTCCCGTGCTGTCAGCGGGAATCCAACTGATAGCGTCCGAGCCGAGTCCGCAGAGGTCGGTGGTCTTTTGCAGCCAGGTGTGCGTCTCGCTGGAGGCATAGACGCGCAGCCGCCCCTCGCCCACGGTCATACCCTGGCGACGCACGTCCTGGCCCAGCGCATGCGTCCGCGCAGCGAGCAGACCGACGAAGTTGGCCATGTTCCCGCCGCTTACGAACAGTCCGCCGCAGTCCGTCGGATAGCCTATCAACTCGGCGACCCAGCGGACCGCCTGCGCCTCGATCTCGGTGGCCATCGGCCCCAGCGTGAAGAGGCCGAGGTTCGGGTTCACCGCCGCCGCCAGCAGGTCGGCGAGCATACCGAGTGGCGCGGGCGACGAGGTGACGTAGCCGAAGAAGCGTGAATGCCCATTGAAGAGCGAGTGCGCGAAAAGCATCTCCGCCGTAGTGGCAAGCAGCGCGCCCGGCTCAGCGCCGCGCACCGGGAGACCGCCAGTGGGCAGCAACGCGCGCAAGGTCGCTGGCGACTCCCCTGGTGTCACTGGCAGCGAAGGCAATCGAGCCAGGAAATCGGCGATACGATCAACGAGGTCATGGCCCAGCACGCGGAAATCGTTTGGCGCCAGATTTGACGAAGCCTCCCGCGTGGGAGGCGTCTGAATGACTGGAATTACTTGATCCTGCATGGTTTCCTCTCAAAGCGCGCCCACGTTCCCCAGCGCTACCACGCGAGCCACAGGCTCGGAGCGAGGTGGCGGACGTGGGCAGCAAAACTCCAACAGCCGGGGCGAGAATATCAGGCCCCGGCTGTTGTGTCAACAACACTGGTTGGTTCTGCCCCGAGGCGCTACTGCGCCGGAATGATGTTCTGGTTCACCCGGAACAGGTTGTCCGGGTCGTATTTCGCTTTGATCTGGGCGAGGCGGTTGTAGTTCTCGCCATAGGCGGCCCGCACCAGCTCCTGTCCCTCATCCATAATCATGTTGATATAGCCGCCACCGGCTGAGTAGGGATGTAGCGCCGTCCAGTAGTTGCGCGCCCAGGCGATCATGCGCTCGTTGTTGGCGGGGTCTGGATCGACGCCAACCATCACCTCGGCGAATTTGGCGCTACGGAAGTTGAATGCCGTATCGTCCTTGCCTACGTCATGCACCGCGCCATTGATCGGGTAGAGATGCATGGTCGAGTGCATCGTCGGCAGTTGCTCGGCGTACTTCGTGTGCAGCTCGATGGCCTGGTCGCTCAAATCGTTGAAGAAGTCGGCCTTCCAGTACCACTGCAACCCTGGTGGATACAGCCCATCGAAGAGGCTCTGCAACACCGGCCAGGGAATCGGCCCCGCCGCGTCAATCGCGGGCGTGCCAAAGGCACGGATGGGGGCAAAGCGCTTCTCGGCCTGATCGAGCGGCCCGGTATAGCACCAGACGATGACGCACATCTTCTTGAGGTGGAACTGCTCCGGGAAGAGCGGCACCGGCGGCACCGTCACAAAGCCGAACCAGCCGTTGATGTCGCGGGGCGCGTTGGTGATGTAGTCGCGCCAGAACGCAAGCAACTCCTTCGCCTGGTCGAGCGGCCAGAAGATCGGGCCGCCGTAGACGGTGCTGATCTCGTGCAGGCGGAAGACAAAGGATGTCACCACGCCGAAGTTGCCGCCGCCGCCGCGCACCGCCCAGAACAGATCAGGATGGTCGTCCGCGCTGGCAGTCACATAGCTGCCATCCGCCAGCACCATATCGACGCTGAGCAGGTTGTCCAGGCTCAGCCCATAGGTGCGCGCGAGGTAGCCGATGCCGCCGCCCAGCGTCAGGCCGCCAACGCCCGTGGTGGAGATGAAGCCGCTTGGGGTCGCCAGCCCGAAGGCATGGGTCGCGTGATCCACCTCGCCCCAGGTCGCGCCGCCAGCGACACGCACTGTCCGCTGTTTGGGATCGACATGGACGCCTTTCATCTCCGAGAGGTCGATGACCAGGCCATCGTCACAGGTAGCCAGACCTGGCCCGTTGTGTCCGCCGCCCCGGATCGCCAGGAGCAGGCGCTGCTCGCGGGCGAAATTGACGGAGGCGATGACATCCGCTGCATCCACACACCGCGCGATCAGGCCGGGACGCCGGTCAATCATGCTGTTGTAGACTTTGCGCGCCTCTTCATAGGCCTCGTCTCCCGGCTGGATCAGCCTCCCGCGCAGTTGCGCCCTGAACTCCTCGACCGTAGCTTTGTCTAGCGCCGTTGCACTGTTTTGTGCGATCACTCGTAGCTCCTTGTCCCTCCCGCACGTTCGACCGCGCCCATCACAGGTGGCGCGTGAGCGGGAGCGCATGCGACAAGGATAGCCACGGGAGCGTTAGCAAATCGTCTGGCGCGGGGGATGCCCAGTGAAGCGCGTCACACCTTGGGCATCACACAGCGTGGCATATCGTTAGTGGAGCGTTATTTTCCATTCATCGAGGAGCGCGCTGGCTGCCTGAAGGTCTGGGTTATCGAAACCTTCGGTGAACTGGGCGTAGAGCGCTTCTAGCGAGCGGCGCGTCTCCTCCATCCGCTGCCCGGAGGCGCAGGCGCGAGCCATGGTGACGAGCGCGCGCAACTCAAGCATCCAGGCTTGCTGGCCATGGGCGATTTCCGCCGCGCGCGCCAGCGCCGCCAGCGCATCCTGCTCGTCGTGGCCCGCGGCGAGCATCAACACGCCACGTTGCCGGTGCAGCTCGGCATCCCACCAGCGCTCGCTGCTATTGCGCGACTGTAGCAGCGCGTCCTCGATGGCCTTCAGCCCCTCTTCTGGGCGATCCGCCAGCCCATAGATATCGGCGAGCAGCGAAAGGAAGTAGGGGAGGCGCAGCCGGACGCCAGTGGACGTGAATTCCGCGATGGCGTCGCGCAGCGCCTCGATATGCGCTTCATCGGGCTGCTCGCGCGCATAGGCATAGCTGGCCAGAATGGCCGACCAGGCGTGATAGTAGGGCGACTTGTACTCCAGAGTGAGCGCGAGCGCCTCTTCGGCGCGCTGCCGGGCCGTCGTGGCGTCAGCGCTCATCTGCGAGAGCATCGCAAGAAAGGTTGTGGCAAGCGCCACGTTGAATAACTGATCGAGGTCATGCGCGAGCTGGATCGCGTCGAGCGCGGAGCGCAGGGCACGCTCGGGATAGCCGAGGCACCAGAGCGCATGGGACTGCCACCCGCGTGTATGCACCGCGAAGTTCCAGCCCTGTGACTCCTGGAAGTCCAGCAGCTGGCGCGCGTCATGCGTCGCGAGGATGCGGGAAAAGGCGTCATTGGCCTCGCTCAGCCGCCCCAGATGCAGCCGCGCGCCGGTCAGAATGATATCCAGGAGCGGTGGCGCCGCCTGCCGCATATGTTCGTAGAGCGCGTGTAGCTCCTCGGCCAGCAGCTGCACGCGGTCGAGCTTGGCCTGCACGATGAGGAGCGCCTGTAGCCCATAGAGCGTCTTCGCGCGCTGGGTATCGTCGCCAATCCGGTCACAGAGGGCAAGCGTGCGATCAACCACACGTTCGAGCTCCGGCCCCGTCCACCCTTGTGTGATGCGATAGAGCGCTTCCAGCGGCAGCAGCAGATCCAGCTCCTGCTTATCGCGCGCCGCACCGCCCGGCCGCTGCTCCAGCAAGGTCAGACAGTGCCGCAGCAGCAGGATGGCGTCCTCATGGGCAAACAAATGCTGCGCCACCAGCGCGGCCCGATGATAATACGGAATGGCATGCTCGATGGAGCCACCGTGCTCGTAATGGGCGGCAATCTGTCCGCTGACGGGGTCAAGGTCATCGGCGTAGAGGGTTTCGAGCGCGCGTGCGATACGCCGGTGCCAGAGCTGGCGTTGCGGCGCGCTGATCTCCGCATAGGCCACCTCGCGCAATTTATCATGGGTGAAATCGTACGTGGCGGCGCCCTGCTCACGCATGATCTGGCGCTCCCAGAGCTCGTCCAGCGCGCGCACGATGCTCTCTTCATCGCTCTGGCTTGCCCGCGTTAGAATGTCGAAATTGAACTCCCGGCCCACCACCGCCGCCAGCGCGGCTAGCTCGCGGGCGGGCGGAGAAAGCTGCGCGAGACGACCGGAAATGATGGTGCGGACGCCAGCAGGCAGATCGTGGGAAGCGGGCGCATACGGGAAGACCATACGGTCGGAGTGGACCGGCTGCTTGAGCAGCTCGTCGAGTCCGGCGCGCACGGCTTCGACGACGAAGAGCGGATTGCCTTCGGTCTCGCCAAACAGGCGCATCGCGGAGGCGGTATCCAGCTCGCGCTCAGTCATCGAGGCGGCTAACGTCGCGGTCTCGGCGGCGTCTAGTGGGGGAAGCGCGATCTCCGTCACGGCGACGGCGTGGCGGAGATGCGGCAGGAGCGTGCGGAGCGGGTGCTGCGGTGACAGCTCGCCAGTGCGCACGGTGCCAATAATGAGCAGGCGCGCGTTCACATCGAATCGCAGCAGAAAGTGCAGCCATTCCAGCGTATCCTGGTCGCACCACTGCAAGTCATCGATTACGAGCAGCAGCGGTTGCGGGGCGGTGAGAACGGCCAGCGCCAGCGCCTGGAAGAACCGTTGCCGCTGGCCGTACTCGCTCATCGGCTCGTAGCGAGGCAGGTCTGGGTGCTCGCTGAGCAGCTCGGGCAGAATGCGCGCCACCTCCGTCAGCCAGACCGTTGCCAGCCGCGCGATATGCGGTCGCAGCGCGGCACTGCGGAGCCATTCGACCACTGGCGCGAGTGAGAGCCTGCCCTCTACCGCGTATGAGCGTGTCGTCGCGGTGGTGGCTCCCAATGAGCTGGCCCAGCGCGCCAGATCCTCGGCGAGACGCGACTTGCCGATGCCAGGCTCACCAGAGATGACCGCGAAGCCGGGCCCTTGCGCATTCGCCGCGTGCCAGGCCTGACGCAGCTTTTCCCATTCGCGCTGGCGTCCCACGAGCGTTGGCGTGGCGGGCAGGGATTCCTCCCGCTGGTCATGCTGGTCGCGCTGGTCAGAGCGGGCGGCTGGGCGCAGCAACTGCTGATAGAGCGCTTGCGTCTCCTCGCCCGGCTCGATGCCCAACTCGCGCCGCAAGACGGTGGCGCACGTCTGAAAGACCCGGAGCGCCCGCGTACGATCACCGCTGAGCGCAAAGAGGCGCATCAGCGTGCGGTAGGCCTCCTCATTGAGCTTGTCAAAGTGGAGCGCCCGCCGCGCAAGGTGGATGGCGTCGATGTAGTTGCGTTGCGCCTCATTGAGCGCGATGAGGCGGTCAAGCCCCTGTAAGAAGCGCGCCCGCAGTCGCTCTCGCTCTGGCGCGACCCACTCGTCATAGCAG
The DNA here is from genome assembly GCA_036557205.1 of Ktedonobacterales bacterium. Lineage (GTDB taxonomy): Bacteria > Chloroflexota > Ktedonobacteria > Ktedonobacterales > JADMIN01 > DAHUXT01. Next base: position 5,904 of record DATBIB010000154.1, read on the forward strand.
CCGGGCAACAGATCGTCCCGATAGAGATCGTCGATGCGTTGTCCGACGGCATGTAGCGCGCTGGCATCCCACTGGCGGTCCACGTCTTCTATTTCGGCGAGCGCGGCATCGAGATCATCAACGTCGAGGTGTAGTGGCGCCTCGCGACGCCATTGCAGCGTGCGGTTGTCGCTGGCGAGGTAGGCGCTCTCAGACGGCAACGCGCGCCGCAGCACGTGGATGAGTTGGCGCAGGTTATTGCGCGCCTGCATCTCGCTCGAATCTGGCCAGAAGACGAACGCCAGATGCTGGCGCAGCTGTGGGGCATCGCGATGCAGCACGAGGTAGCCGATTAGCGATTGGAGGCGAGGCGTGGTGATGCCCTCGACTGGCCCGCCATCGCAGGAGAGGGTGAAATCGCCGAGCAGGCGGATATGCAGTACCGGTGGCAACGCTGCTATCTCCGATCTTCACACTGCTCCGGCACAGAGAGCCGTGTCCCTGGACCGGTTGGTGGATAGCCCAACCTAACAGCCAGTCAATTGCGCACATTGCACATTAACGTACACTTGTCGCCGCCAGCGCAAGCATAGCGTGGTGAATCACATTATGTCATGCGCCAATATACCTGCTGGGCGCAGATATATCATATAGCGATGCAATCCGCCGGTAAAGCCATGCTATACCATGCGCGCTCCCACCCATTGCAGCACATGTGGCCAGGAATCCGCGTTGGCGTAGAACGAAGGGCAACGTAGTTATTGACCACCTCCATATCTTGACATTGGATTCTTGTCCAGGCAGCCCAGCCATTCGGACCTCCCTTCTCGCAGCTACTGACATTTCTCCGAATTGCTATTTTATAGGTTCTTGCGTAGATAAAATACCGTCTCGCCAGGTGGGCAATCTTCCAGTGCGCCATAGATGGTATAGCCCAGCGCAGCATAGAAATCGGGCGCCTGAAAGTGCGAAGTAGCAAGGCGCACATAGCGGCACCCACGGCTGCGGGCCTCGCCCTCAGCACGTGCCATTAACGCGCGACCCAGCCCACGACCACGGTCCACCTCATCAATCCATAGCACTGATACCTCGAACCAGAACGGGATGGCATGTGTCCTGCCGACCAAGCCGCCAATCAAATGTCCATCAGCGGCATGGACGAAGATCGATAGCGGACGCCGCTCCTCAGGAGCAGACGGTGCTTGCGACGTATGGGCAAGATTGAATGCGACAAGCCGCTCGATGATTGCATCTTCGGCAGATGGGTTTTCGGTCTCGTGAAAGCTATAGCCTTCTAGCAGCGGTTGATTGCCAGATGATAGACCATCGGTCATTTCAGCCTCCTCTCAATGAAAACGCAGGTGGATCAATATTCTGCTCCCAGCGTCGCCAACACATGTTCCCACGAGTCGGCGTTGGCGCGGGATTGACCGAGGGGTGTGCCCCCATAGGCGAAGGTGAGGCCGACCGTTGGATGACGGCGGATGTTGACCGTCATCGGATGCCAGGGCGGGCCGAGCAGATGGCCCGCATCGGGGTAACACAGGTGACGATACGGCCAGGCGAAGCGGTGTTCCACCAGCCGCCGCATGATGCGCTCCGCCATCAGCGTGGAGGGCCACATCTGGTCATCCTCGCCGGAGATGAGCAGCACCGGCCCGGCGATGCGCTCGACGGCAATCGTCGCCGGTTCCAGCGCCGCCTCGTCCGCCAGGTTGTGCAGATACCACTCCGCGGCGGAGATTGGCTCGCGGGCCGAAATCGCGGCATCAAGCTCGGAGGGAACGCGATCTGGCACGACGGGCAACGGCTCACCACGGTACGTCCACGCCGGACCAGGCGCGCCAACCGCGCCCCAGAGCACGCCGCTCGGCGCGTAGGCGATCACCGCGCCCACCTGTGGGAAGGTGGCGCCGAGGAGCAGCGCCAGCTCCGCGCCACGTGATGTACCCAGCAGCGCGCACCGCTCGCCCGATACCTCGGGGCGCGCCGCCATCCAGTCGAGCGCCGTCTCGAAGTATTCGAGCGGAATGTCGGCCAGTTGTGGCGGCAACCCTTCGGCGCCAAAATAGGCGAGCGCCAGCGCGGCACAGCCATGTGAGGCCAGCAGAGCGGCCAGTGGCTCGCGCATCCCGCCGCTCGATCCGCCAAGCACGATGACCCCTGGATGCGGTCCATCATCCGGCGACAGAAAGAGTGTGCCCACCAGCCCGCGCTCGCGCGCCTCCACCCGCCGGACGCCCGCCGCCATGCCCAGTCGGATGTGGTTGGCTGTTGCGACTTCCTGCCCATCCACCGCAGCCGAAAATGTGACTGTCAGCGGATGCGTGGTCGTTCGGGCGAACGTCGCAGGAGCGCCATCATCATTGTCGGCGCGTGTCATGCTCCAGAAGAGGCCCATCGCGTCGGCGCCGGAATAGCTGCCAGCGAGCGGCTCTGCCATCGCCAGATCCAGGGCGCCTGCCTCGCTCGCCTCGAACTCGGCCCACGAGCGCCAGCGCTGCCCCGCATCGTCGGCCAGCTCGGCGCGGATTTTCACTCGCTGCCCCGGCGCGAATCCCACCAGGCGGATATGCACAGGCTCGTCGCTCAGCGCTGGATTGGGCGTGATGGTGATGGCTGGCAACACATCGCGGCGCATGTCGTGCTATCCTTTCACTGGTTTCTGAAGTCATCACAGCGGTTTCTTCGTGGAAAGGACCTCTCGAGTGATTCCACCGGAGTTTATGACATTCTTCGCCGCCAGCCTCACCGCCGATGGCGCGCTGATTGGCCTGCTCTTCGTCGCCATCGCCATCGAGCCGGAGCGCACCTTTGGCAAAGCGGCGGCGCAGGAGCGCGAGCTGGCGGCGAGCGGCGCCTTCACCTCGCTGGTCAACGCTTTCCTGGTCTCGATGATTGCCCTGATTCCCGAAATCAATGTCGGCTGGGGAATCAGCTTCATCGCTGGAGTTTCGTTACTCAACATTATGCTCCATGCAGCGGATAAACTGCGGCGCGGCCAGCGAACCTTCAACCGCAGTCTACTCTTTACCATCAGCGCGTTGCTGCTCTACGGTCTGGAAATCTTCTACAGTGTCCGGCTCATTCTGCAGCCGCATAATCTCAATGCCGTCTATACGCTGATCGTTGTGCTAGTCGTCACCTACGCCGTGGCACTGACTCGCGCATGGACGCTGCTCAGCGGGGAAAACCGCTCGCTCCGCGCCATATTGATAGATATCATCAAGGAGCGATTTTCCCGTGCGCCAACGACGACACCCGCCGAATCCACCGAAGCCGAAGAAGCTGAGGAGAAATCCATTCCTCCTGTCTAACGGCGCTATGCTATACTCTCGGAGCATCCACCGCGACAGGAGCAATTCTTGAGCAGCCGCAGCCTTGCCGCCACCGACCGCACGCCAGAAGAGAGACCGCAACCAGGACCGCACCAGCGCCAAGCGCCACTTTGGCGTAATCGTGACTTTTTGCTGATCATTGGCGGCCAGATGGTCTCTGAGGCGGGGACGCAGGTCTCGCATCTCGCCTTTCCGCTGCTGATGCTGCTGCTCACCAACTCGCCCTCGCAGGCGGGGCTGATGGGCGCGCTGCGAGCCGTCCCCTATGTCGCGCTGGCGCTGCCCGCCGGAGCGCTGGTGGACCGCTGGAACCGCCGCGTCGTGATGGTGGTCTGCGATACGGGTCGGGCGCTCTGCCTGGGCAGCGTGGCGGTTGCGCTGGCGGCGCATGCGCTCGTGCCTGCGCAGTTGTATGTGATCGCGCTGGTCGAGGGGATTCTTGGCGTCGTCGTCGAGTTGGCGTATGTCTCCTGCCTGCCGCGGGTTGTGCCCGCCGAGCAGTTTTCGCGGGCGACCGCGTTAGAATCCACGATGAACGGCGCCGCATCGCTGGCGGGGCCACCCCTCGGCGGCCTGCTCTATGCCATCAATGTCGCGCTGCCGTTTATCGCCGATGCCGTCTCCTACGCGGTCTCGGTCATCGCGATGCTCTGCGTGCGGACGCCCCTGCAAGAGACGCGGAGCGCGCCACGCGAGCCGATGGCGCGGGAGATACGGACGGGACTGGTCTGGCTCTGGCGGCAACCCGCCATTCGCACGCTGGCGCTCTTGAGCGGGTTGCTCAACGTCGTGGCGCCGGAGGCGAGCGCGCTGCTGGTGATCGTGCTGGCCCAGCGGCAGCATGCCTCGTCGGCGGTGATTGGGCTGATCTTCGCCGGGATTGGCATCGGCTACATCATCGGCTCGCTGCTCACCGAGGTAATACGCAGGCGTTTCGCGTTCAGACGAATCCTGGCGGCCACGGGCTGGCTCTTCGTGCTCTTCTGGTGCGCGTTCGCGCTGGGCATTAATAACCTCGCGCTGCTGGCGGTGGTCAGCCTGCTCTTCGCCATCACCGACCCCATCTATGACATTACGCAGTTCAGCTATCGTATGGTGCTGATTCCTGACGCGTTGCAGGGGCGCGTCAATAGCGCCTATCGTGTTATCGCGCGGGCCACGCCGCCACTTGGGCTGGCGCTGATGGGCATCCTGCTCCAGCACACTAGCGCGCTGGCCACCATCGCCCTGCTGAGCGTTTTCCCGCTGACAATGGCGATCCTGGCGACGACCAGCCGCGCCATCCGCACCGCGCCGAAGCCGAGTACGCCCGATTAGTCGGCTGCTGATGCTGGCAGGCTTGATCCAGGGAAACCGCGGCAGGGGTGTACCTCGTAGGTCAATATCCCTGCCTTTACCGCTGGATCTTCATCCATGATTTTCCGCACGTCTTCGGCGCTCGCATCAAAGATGCCAACGCCCGCTACCTCGCTCCCATCGGCAATGGGACAAACAATCGAGAGCACTCCCTCTGCACGGAGCGCGAAATTTCTGTGCCCATGCTCCCAGATGATGTTGGCGGCTCCCTCATCATGCCGGTGTGGGCCGACCTTCAGGATAACGAGGGAATAATTCCTGGTAGCGGCGAGCATCTGGCGCATGTCATCGTCGGTAATTGTGGTCATGAGTGATTTCCTCCTATGGCTATGTTCTTTCCGTAATTGTAGCCGCGGAAATGCAGGGAAGTGGGATGCGCGGTGGAATCGGTTTCTCCTTGTCAAAACTGTTCTACTCATGCTATAACAGTTGCGGGGTATGCATGAGTAGGGGAGTCGGGCGCGATGGCAGCGGAACGGCGCGATCCGGCGGTGATTCATCTCGACGAGACGAGTCCGACGCCGAAATATCAGCAGATCGTGGAGCAGGTGCGCGAGCTGGTGGCAACGGGAGCGCTGCCGCCACGGACGCCGCTGCCTTCGGTGCGCCAGCTGGCGGCTGACCTGGGCATCAACGTCAACACCGTGCTGGCGGCGTATCGCGCGCTGGAGGCCGAGGGGATCATCCTGCTGCGGCATGGCGCGCGGGCGGTGGTGCATCCGCGTCTGGCGCGCGTGGTCGAGCCACGGACCGACGATGTGGAGCGCGTCCGCACGGCGCTACAACGCATTCGCACCGACGCGCTGCTGCTGGGCATGTCGCTGGAGAGCCTGCGCGCGCTGGCGGCTGAGGTGTTTGCCGACTGAATTGGTGACCGTCGCAACACCGAGGGTCAGGGGAGGGATCGATTGCTATGGCTACGCTGCTGGCGGTAGGAATACAGGGTCTGGTGCTGGTCGTTATCACGGTGATCTCGCTGCTGATGCCATCAATGACGCGGCGCGACCTGCTCTTTGGCGTGACGGTCGCGCATAATGCCCGCGAGACCGCCGAGGGGAAGGCGATCATCCGCCGCTACCGTCTCGGCGTGCTGCTGGTTGCCGTTGTCGAGGCGATTGGGCTGGCGCTCCTGTGGCTGCTGGCTCCGCCACGATTCTGGGCCAGCCTGTGGATCGCCATCATCCCACTGGCGCTGGTGCTGATACCCGATATCCCGTACCTGCTGGCGTGGCGCTCTTCGCGCGCGCTGGCGATTGCGCTGCCACCCGCCGCTGCGCCCGCGCCAGCGGCGGGGCTGCGCCCGCGGCGCTACGCCGACTATGTGCCGTTGGTCTGGGAGGCGCTGCCACTGGCGCTGATCGCCCTCACCGCCTCGTATCTGGCGATCACCTACGCCGCCGCGCCCGCGATCATCCCGACGCACTTCGATGCCGCGGGCAATCCCAACGCCTTCTCGACCAAAAGCATCGGCTCATATTTTATGCTGGTCTGGACGCAGCTCTTTCTCTATGCGCTGATCACCTTCCTGAGCGTGCTCACCGTCCGCGCCAAGGCAGAGCCAACCGCCGCCGATGAGACGTTCCGCCGCCGGATGCTGCGCTATCTGTTCGGCATCAAGACGCTGATGATCGCGATGATGGGCGTGCTGGCCTACGCGGTCGCGCAGTCGGCGCTGAATGGCTTTAGCAATACCAACTGGATCTTGTGGGTGGTGATCGGCGTCGTCGTGGTGGTGCTGGGTGGCGCCATCTGGCTGGGCATCACGACGGGCCAGGGCGGCTCGCGGCTCAGCGGCAATAGCGCGAACACGACCGACCGCATGGATGACCGCTATTGGAAGCTCGGCGGCATCTACACCAACCCCAACGATCCAGCGATCTTCGTCGAGCGGCGCTTTGGCCTCGGCTGGACGATCAACTTCGGCAACCCGCGCGCGCTGCTGGTGATGCTCTTCATCCTGGCGCTCCCCTTTGCCTTCGCCGCATTTATCTTCGTGGTGATGGGGAAGTAGGCGCGCGTTCGTAGATTGGGACGACGAGGGCGCGGCGACACCTGGCAACAGAAAAATGGGTGTGGTAGACTCGCCAGACACACTTGATATGCCTGATTTCAGGCAGGCATGGTCAGATAAGGTAACAGGCGTTGTCTTCCCTATCACCAGCGAGTACATATGCCATGTCGCAGACCCCGTCGCCGCCTCCCGGCGCTGAAGGAGCGCATCGCGCCAGGAGCCGTCAACCACGCCCACAGCAACGGCGCGCACCGAGACTGGACACTGGTCGCCTCAATGGATTTAGCGATGGCATCTTCGCCTTCGCCGCGACGCTCCTGGTGCTTCAACTGGTCATACCGGACCCACACAAGGTTACGCTGAACGGGTTGGGAGGGTATCTCGCGAGCAGCCAATTTGGCGCGCAAGCTGGTACTTTCGTGATCAGCTTCCTCGTGGTTGCCGCCTACCGTACGGCGCATCACCGGCTCTTCACGCGCATCGTCTCCGTCGATGACCCGCTTATTCTTCTCAACACCGCTTTCCTGCTCGGCATCGCGTTCCTGCCCTTCACCACCGGGCTTTTCTCCACCTTCACCGGCCAGCTCGCGTTCAATCTCTACGCCGTGAACCTGGCGGTGGCGGGCCTGCTGCTGGTGGTGATGGACCTGTACTCCAATGCCCACCCGGAAGTTCTTCTTAACCCTCCGCGAAGCTGGGCGCAGATCCTGGTCCACCTCGCAACCCCGGCGATTTTCCTCCTCTCGATGCTGCTGGCGTTTGTGAGTGTTACGCTCGCCGCCCTCTCGTGGATACTGACCGCGGTCGTGGAAGGGATGTTGGTTCGCCTGCTGCCAAAGACCATCGATGGCGCCGTTGCTGTAGCGGATGACGCCATGGTGGAGAGCGATGCCAATGCCGCTACTCCCAATACGCCGCATTAGCTGGCCATGTAGGGCGGAAACTGTGCTACAGGATGCGCCGCAGGCACGCCCCAGTGTGGGAGCCGGAGGCGCGCGCCACCTGCTCCGGCGTCCCTTCCGCGATGAGCTGCCCTCCCGCCGCGCCGCCTTCTGGCCCCAGGTCGATGACCCAATCGGCACCCTTGATGATGTCGAGGTTATGTTCCACGACAATCACCGAGTTTCCGGCGTCTACCAGACGTTGAAGCAACGCCAGCAGCCGCGCCGTGTCGGCTGGATGAAGCCCGGTAGTTGGCTCATCGAGCAGGTAGAGGGTGCGCCCGACGCCGCGCCGACCCAGTTCTTTGGCGAGCTTCACACGCTGGGCCTCGCCGCCGGAAAGCGTGCTGGCGGGCTGGCCAAGTTGCAGGTACCCCAGGCCAACGTCGTCCATGACGCGCAGGCGCGAGGCGGCGGCTGGGACGTCCCCGAACAGCGCCAGCGCCTCCTCCACGGTCATCTCAAGCACTTGAGCGATATCGTGATCGTGGTACTTGACCGCCAGCGTCTCTAGCTTGAAGCGGCGGCCCCGGCAGGCCGGACAGGTGACCTCCACGTCGGGCAGGAAGTGCATCTTCACCGCCAGCGTTCCCGTCCCTTCGCAGCGCTCGCACCGTCCGCCGGGCACGTTGAACGAGAAATGGCGGGCGGTCAGCTTGAGGCGACGGGCATCGGATGTCGCGGCGAAGGTCTCGCGGATCGCGGTGAAGGCGTCGGAGTACGTGGCGGCGTTGGAGCGCGGCAGGCGGGCGATGTGCTCCTGATCGATAGTGACGATCTTGTCGAGATTTTCCCAGCCCTCAATCGCTTCACACAGCCCAGGCATCTCGCTCGCGCCATAGAAGCGCTGGCGGCCCGCCCTGTCGAGGATATCGAAGACGAGCGACGATTTGCCGGAGCCAGAGACCCCCGTCACCGCGATCAGCAGGCCCAGCGGCAGGCGTACCGTGACATTCTGCAGATTGTGCTCGCGGGCGCCATAGACCGTGAGCGCTTTTTCAGTGGGTATTCGACGCTGGTGTGGCAGCGGCACGCTCATCCGGCCAGCGAGAAACGCGCCAGTGAGCGTTCCCGGCAACTGGGCGATTTCGGCGGGCGTTCCGGTGGCGACGATCTGGCCGCCGTGTTTGCCAGCTCCAGGGCCGAAGTCCACTATGTAGTCCGCCGCGCGAACCACGTCGAGATCGTGTTCGACGACGAGCACGGTGTTCCCCAAGTCGCGCAGACGGCGCAAGAAGCCAATCAACCGCTGCGTATCACGCGCGTGCAGACCAATCGTCGGCTCATCGAAGACGTAGAGCAGCCCGCTCAGGCTCGATCCAAGCAGCGAGGCCATCCGCAGCCGCTGCGCCTCTCCAGCGGAAAGCGACGGCGCCGCCCGGTCAAGCGTCAGATACTCGACGCCGACCTCGAGCACTCGCCTGACGCGCTCGTTCAGGCTGTCCAGAATGGGCCTGGCGATGAGCGTCTCCTCGTCATGCAGCGACGCGGGCAGCGCGTCCAGCCAGTTCGCCAGCGCGTTCAGCGGCAGTTGCGAGAGCGCGATGATGGTCTCTCCCACCACCGTCACGGTACGGCTCTCGGCGCGCAGGCGTGTCCCGCCACAGTCGGGGCAGATCTGCGTTACGAGGACCCCTTCGAGCTTTTGGAGATAATCGGCATCCTGAATGTGTTCGGCATAGCGCCGCAGCAGCGTGCCAGCGATGCCCTCGAAGCGTCCCCGGCTGACGGCTGTTGGCGGCTCAACCCCCGGAAAATGCTGCCGGAACTGCGGGCTTTCCACGCCGAAAAAGAGCAGGTCGCGCTGGGCAGGCGTGTAGTCGCGCACAGGCAGGGCAGGATCGAAGTCGAACCCGTAGTGGCGGCCAGCCGCCTGCAGGATGTCCGCGTTGTACCGGATGTAGAAGCTGTTCCATCCGATTACCGCGCCATCGAGAATGCTCAATTCGTCGTTCACGAGGCGGTTCAGGTTGACCTGGTGCACCGTGCCGAGTCCGGTGCAGGTCGGGCAAGCCCCCGCCGGTTTGTTGAACGAGAAGTTGGCCATGCCGATCTCTGGCAGCGCTGCGCCACAGTGCGGGCAGGATATCGACGACTCCGCTTCAGCAGCCTCGCCGCCTTCGTCACTGTCACTGTCCCAGTCGATGGGAGACCCATCGTCTAGTGGCGGAACGTCGTCGCCACACGCCGGACAGACGCGGTGGCCCAGCCGGGCAAAGAGCACGCGGAGGTAGGTGTAAATCTCGGTCGCCGTTCCCACGGTCGAGCGCGGGCTGTGATTGGTCAGGTGTTGGTCGACGCTGATGGTGGGCGATAATCCGACAATCGCATCGACCGGCGGCTTTTCGAGGCCGAACGCCACCATCCCCACGGACTCGAGATACTGCCGCAGCCCTTCTTTCATCAGGATATCGAAGCCGAGCGTAGATTTGCCCGAGCCCGAGACGCCGGTCAGGACGACCAGCTTCCCTTTGGGAATACTCAGCGTGACGTTTTTCAGGTTGTGCAGCCGTGCGTTGGTGATTGTGATGCAGGGTTCCATGAAAGCCGATCTCCACCTGAACGAAGCGTCTCTTCTAGCGCTTCACTGGCATTTCGACCTCATTGTAAAACCCTGGTGGCCCTAGGGAGGGTTGCTCAGGCCGAATGTGTCTGGCGACTGCTCCTGGCGCTGAGGATTTCCTCGATGACGGCAAGAAGACGTTGCGCCACCGCTTCCTGTTCGGCCAGGGTGGTGAGCCAGCGGTCCGCGGCGGTGTAGACATCTTCATCGGGCGCGGGGGTATCCAGCGAGTGGCGCAGGTTCGTCGTCTCGCCGCGGTCAAGCTGGAGCAGCATGCGCAGCATGGCCATCTGGCTGTAGCCCGCCCGTCCCAGCATCCGAATCACGCGCAGGCGGCTGATTTCGGCAGAGCCATACGTGCGGTAGCGGTTCTGCTCATTGCGGGGAGTGATAAGGAGGCCGTTGCCCTCCCAGTTGCGCAGCATGTCCACGGACACGTTGAGCAGGGACGCCACCTGCCCAATGCGCAGAGGGCGCCCCGGGGCATCATCGTCAGCCACGCCGGTCGCCCACCGTTCGAGCAGCCGCGCTGCCGTCTCCGCCTGCGCCCGCTCGGAGTGCGCCAATGCCAGATGCGCGCGGGCGCGTTCCAGTGCGGCGCCCCAATCGTTCGCCACCGCGCTCTGGAGAATCTTGCTTGCCGACGGCCGCAAGGCTCTGCCCGGATACGTGGCGATATAGACGATGGAGGCGACGCGCAGGCAATCGAGGTGCTGCTGGGTAAAGATGCGGTAGCCGTTGGCGCCACGTTGCACCGGAGGGAGCCAGCCGCGCTCGACGTAGCGGCGGACGGTGTTGGGGTGAACGCCGACGGCCCGCGCGAGGTCCGAGGTGCGCAAAGCTGTCATGGTAGCTCGACCTTTCGGGTGGCGCTCCAATTAGATGGCCGCCACCCGAAAGCGCTATCAACCGCTAACAATTGTCAACGATATCATCGTCGGCGCGTGGCGGCTAATTGTCGGCGTCGGCACTCGCATCGGCGTGAGTATCGGTATCGGTGTCAGCGCCACTATCAGGCTGGTCGGCGGTATCGGGCAGGATGCGCACGTGTCGCGCCGCCCGGTAGTCGTCCAATGGGCGGGGCGCGCCATCGGGCAGCCGCCGACGCTCGTCACTGGGTCCGCGCTCGCCGTTCAGGTCGCGCATGACGGCCTTGAAGAAGCGCCCCACACGGGTCCACCGCGCTGGGAAAGACTCCGCCCAGAAGCGCTCTGAGCCGCTGGCGCCAACCGCCGTGTAATCAAGCTCGCGTCCATCGAAGGTGTATTCGACGTGCGTCACGGGAACGCAGGTCAGCCGCAGGCGTCGCGCGATCACATGCCGGTCTGGCTCGTCCGACTGCGCGGCGGTCTGACCATCGCTCGTCTCGTCATTTGCCAGCGCGCGTGCGACCGTCCAGACGCCCGACGGCACGCCAAGCGGCGGCTCGCCCGTGACATCACCCAGCGCACCCTCCCAGACCGTTTCCGAAGTAGCGCGCTTCAGCATCGCGTTCGAGAGCCAGCCAGCCTCCTCCGCCTCGGTCGGCATCACCGTCCGAGTGATGACCCGTGTGTCGAAGCGGCGCACCACCTCGCGATAGCGGATGACCCGCGCCGAGCCATCGCAGGCGGGGCAAGCGGAGTAGCCACTCCCCTTGCAGGTGGCGCAGACGCGCTTGCCCGTCTTGCATGAGCAGGCAATCGTACCATCGACACAGTCGGGGCAGGGAATCGTCTCGCCGGAGGCTGGCGCGGTCGGCGCCCATTGGGCCGAGGGTGGCAGCGGCACGCCATAGTCCTGGCGCAGCCGCTCGGAAAAGTCCGCCAGCTTCCCTGCGGCGTCAGTTGCCAGCCGCTCCGCCTGCACCTGGAAGTAGCCCTTGCCGGAGCGCGCTTTCCGTTCGGCGGCGGCATCGGCGATGCGCCCGCGACCGCGACAGCGGCGGCATGTCACCCGCGCGCGCCCTTTGCAGTCCGGGCAGCGGACGAACCCTTTGCCATCACAGTCGGAGCAGTTACGGTGGCCGGTCCCATTGCAGACCAGGCACGCGCCCGCCATCTCACTGCCCACCAGTCGCTCGCGGCGCTCGCCAGAGGTGATTTCCGGCGTCGCGGGGAAGTCATACTCCCAGGCAGGCAGGATCGGCGACGGCGGCGGAGGCGGCGTACCGGTCCAGGGCGACGAGCCTTCCGCCAGGGCACGCGTCTCGCCGCGCTCGCTCAGCTCCACCTTCCAGACGGCGGTCTCGTAGAGCGCGCGGGTGCGCATGCCATCGGGCAGTTCCGGGTCAACCAGAAAATCGCGGGCGACCCAGCGACGGGCCAGCTCGCGGGCGCGCAATTCATTGGCCGGGGCGAGATTGCGAATTTCCGTGCTATCAGGGTCGATCCCGCTCGACGAATCCCACAATTCAGAGGCGCGGTCCAGCACCTGACGTACGCGCGTGCCGAGGTCGCCCATAGATTCACGGAAAACGCGAATCGTCTCGCGGGCCTGGCGCTCTAGCTCATCGGCCACATCGTCACGATTGGGCGCGGAATCCCTCTTCCAGTTCCAGTGAGTCCAGTCATCACCCACAGCGTGCCTCCTTCAGGCAAGATCAATCCTCGTGCGTGGATGCGGCTTCTGGGCCACACTCATCGTCCGCGCGCTCGGGGGTAAAGAAGTTCAATTGCGCTAGCTCTCTGCCCTGTCCATCCTGTCCGTTCTGTTCATTTTGTCTATGCTGTTTACGCCGCGCACGGGGGCGCGGTTGCGCGATTGGACGTGTTGGCTGTTGAGATTGCGATTCGCTGGCGTGCGCCTTGCTTTCAGCGTTTGCGTGTGGTGCGGAAGCCACCTCAGGCGCGAGGATGTCGGCGGCGAAGATGGACGCCCGCGCCACCACCAATCCCGCGCGCGCCGCCAGCGATTCGACCGTCGCCTCGTCCAATTCGGCCAGCGTCGGCTCGTGCTCGCGCAGGTGACTGGCCAGTACGGCCAGTGGCAAACGTCCCTCTGGCGCGCTGGCGACATGCGCATGCACCCGCGCCAGCAGATCCGCCAGCCAGGTGGGATCGCATAGCCCGAGGCCGTCTACCCAGACCGGCGCGGCCCCGGCATCTTCTCCCGCCAGCGCCTGGAGCGCGATATCCAGCTCGGCGCGGGTGTAGCTGTGCAGCAGCGCGTAGCTCTCGCGCGGCGGGATGCGCCCGCGCAAGATCACCTCGGCGGCGATCCGGGGCAGGTCGAGCGTTGCCAGTCGCCGGGCTGAATCGTCGTAGGCGCGGTCCAGCAGGGCGATCAGCTCGTGCGCGCGGATGTGGTCGCGAGTATACCAGAGCAGAGGAAAAGTGCCCTCGAAGATGCCCAGCTCGCCTCGCGCCGACTCCGGCGCCGCAATCGCCAGGGCCACCCGCCCGCGCAGCGCCGTGAGCTTGCGCGCCTTGCGCTCGCGGTAGCCTGGACGCCAGTAGCCCGCGATTTCCAGGTAGACCCGGCGCATACCGCGGATGAGCGCGAAATCGGGGACGAGAATCGTATCCCCCACAAGCAGCGGCTCCGGCTCGCGCTCCAGCCGCCAGCCGTGGGCCGCGTCGGCGCGGTCGAGCGCGGCAAACTCGCTGGCAAACCGCGCCTCCAGCGCGCTATCATAGGTAGCCCGCGGTTCGGCGAGGCCCGCGCTGGCCTGCGCCTCATTGGCGCCATCGACGCCAAGCAGCTTGAGCAGCTTATTATCCAGCACAAAGGGCAGGGGCCGCCCATGCAGGTAGACCTGCGCGACTCCTTGCAGACCGCTTCCCGCCAGCGCGGCGCGCCCGGTTGAGCGTTCGGGATCGCGCCGGTAGCCGAGCAGCGCGCGACAGAGCCGGGCGAGCCGTTCGCCATAGGCGGCGGGCGCGGCGCTGATCTCCTGCGGGCCGTAGAGCAGCACGCGAATGGGCCTCCCGGCGGCCTCCAGCGTATCGGTCGTATCCTCAGCGGCACCTGTCTCGTAGGGAATGCCTGCCTCGGCCACACGCGCCAGCGGCGGCGCATCTGGCAGCGCCTCGTCGTCAGCAAAGCTGAGATCGTAGTGGACGCCCATCGTCCGCGCCAGGAAGCAGAGCCGCTTGACCAGCGTGCCGAGCGGCTCGCCCGCCGCCTGCCCAATATCCGCCGGGACCAGCCATTCGACGCTAGCGGCATTGGCCAGCAGCGCCTCGAATGCCCGCTGATTGTAACGACAGGCTAATCCGTCGGCGGTTGGCGGCGTCTCGCTCAGGCGACGCAGCATTGCCTGGGCGTCGCCATCCAGCGTGAGCAGCGTATCGAAGGTGGCGCGGCGGAGTCCCAGGCTGGCGGCGAAGGTATCGAGCGCGGACTCGCGGTTGGCGGCGCTCAGATAGCCCCCGGCGTGGTCGTTCACCCAGTCGTAGAGCGCGAGGCGCAGATGGGTCGGCGAGCCAATCCCGCGCTCGGCCAGCGCGGCAGCCTCGTCGGAGCTGGCGTCGCCCGGCCACTGTGGCGACTGCCATTCGTAGTCTTCGGCGAGACAGTTGGTCAGGCAGCGCGCCAGCCGGTAATCGCCGATCAACTCGGCGGCGCGGTCCGGAGGAAAGTCCGCCCGCTCGCGGCCCACCCATGCCTCGTAGAGCGCGATCAGCGCCTCGATCTCGCGCGCCAGCTCACCGGGCCGCAGCAGATACGGCGTCAGCCGTGCCGTGCCTCCCCGCCGCGAGATGGTCTTCTTGATATCCGCCAGCGCCAGCCGCATCGGCTCTTATCCTCTCTCTAAGACTGCCTCAATCAGCTGCCCTCTCCCCCTAACCCCCTCCCCTAAAAGGGAGGGGGAACCAGAACCAGACGCGCCTCCAGGATTCGTCTCGCCGGACGAGTCTGGCTCCCCTCTCCCCGTGGGAGAGGGGCTGGGGGTGAGGTCTCCTCAGACTCCCGTCCGTCGGCGGTCGGCGACGCGCTCCTCGGTGGTGCCTTCGGTGACCAGTTCGTAAAGCGTGGCGCGCGTCTCTTTGGGACGCAACACCCGGCCCAGCCGCTGGATATACTCGCGGCGGGTGGCGTTGCCGCTGACGATGATCGCGACGCCACAATCGGGAATATCCACGCCTTCGTTCAACACACGGCCCGTTACCAGGCGCAGATAGCGCCCTTCGCGGAAGCGCTCCAGAATCAGCCGACGCTCCTCCGCCGCCGTCTTGTGCGTGATGTGCGGGATGCAGAAACGCTGGCTCACCTCTTCGACCAGCGCGTTATACTCGCTGAAGACCAGCACGCGCTCACCAGCATGGCGGGCGAACAACTCTTCGAGCAGTGCGAATTTGGCCGGGGCGTTCATCGCCAGCGAGCGCGCCTCGCGCCAGGCCAGCATCGCGGCGCGCGCCTCGGGGTTGCGGGCGCTGGCCCAGAGCACCTTGCGCTGGAAGTCGGCGGGCGAGCTGATGACGATGTGATGCGCGCGCAGATAGGCGTTGTAGGCGCCGCGCGCCTCCTCATAACGGGCGGCGTCCCCCGAGCTGAGCGCGACGGTCAGCCGCTGCTCATCGTAGCTGGCGAGATAGCGGGCGGCGGCAAGCTCGTCGGGCGCGCGGCGATAGACCTCCGGCCCAATCAGCCGTTCAAGGGCGAGATGCTCCTCGTCGGCGCGCTCAGGTGTCGCACTCAGTCCGAGCCGGAGCGGGGTAAACGCGCCCTCGGCAATCTGGCGATACGTCTGTGCGGGCAGATGGTGGCATTCGTCGAAGATCAGCAGCCCAAAGCGCATCAGCAGCTCAGGGTGAATCGCGGCGGACTCGTAGGTGATGATGGTGATCGGCTGGACCTCATGCGCGCCGCCGCCATAGACGCCGATATCCTCAGGCGCGCGCCCCAGCGCCTCGGCCAGCGCCCGCCGCCACTGACGCAACAGATCGATGGTCGGCACGACCACCAGCGTCGCCTGCTCCACCTCGGCAATCGCCAGCGCGCCCACCAGCGTCTTGCCGCTACCCGTCGGCAACACGACCACGCCGCGACAGCCCTCGGCGCGCCACGCGGTCAGCGCATCCTCCTGGTACGGGCGCGGCGAGAGCGTGACACTCACCGGCCAGGGCAGCGCGGGCCGCTCGTCAAAGGCGACGAGCACGTCCCAACCCGCCAGCGCGCCCTTGAGCCAGGTAAAGTCGAGCGGACGGGCGCGCAGCACCTTCGCGTGCATATCGCGTCTCACGTGCGCCGAAGCCAGCCCCGCCGCTGCTTCGCCGAAGAGCGCCGCATAGAGAGCGGCGTCATCCAGCGGCCAGAGCGCCTCAGGCGGCATCAGTGCAATGTCGCGCCCGCGCCACTCGATGCGCACGGTGCGCCGCTGCTCGTCGTGCTCTGCTGGCTGGCTCTCATCCATTTGCCCGCTGCTCCTCTCTTCCGTTGTATTCTACATCCATCGGAGGGAAGCGGTAGCGGCGGCAATGAGTGCCCGAACGCGCAGGAGCCGGCGACGCCTCCTGCGCTGATACGCGGTTGCGCTCCATGGAATACAATGCGGCACATAAGGTGAAATCAGATCTTGAGAGAGAATGGGAAAGCGAGGACTATATGCCACGCGCCCGTAGCGCTCCTGAAGCGCCTATCTACACGTTCCGCGCGCGTATCCTTGGCGGATACTTCGCGCCGCCGGATTCGCGCTCGCTCTGGCGCGAGATCGAGATCGCGGCCAACCAGACGCTCGGCGACCTGGGGCATGCTATCCCGCTAGCGTTTGGCTTCGACGATCCGCATCTGTGGTCGTTCTTCCTGAGTGGCAAAGCGTGGGACACCGCCAGCGAGTATGCGTTTTACCCCGACGAAGACTACTTCAGTGGCAAACGCAGCCACGACGCGAAACGGACCCACATCCGTAATGTGCCATTCCCTGGGAAGACGGGCAAGAAAGAATTCCTCTTCCTGTTCGACTTCGGCGATGAGTGGCATTTTGGCGTGAAGCTGCTGCGCGAGAGCTCGACACTGGAGCCAGGGGCGCGCTATCCGCGCGTGGCCGCCAGCGAGGGCGAGAACCCACCGCAGTATCCCGACATCCCAGAAGATGAGGAAGAGCTTGTCGTAATCGAATTGAGCCAGCGTGACCTGGCCATGCTTGGCCTGGGCGAGTTCGCGCTGGACGGCGATGCGCTGAAAGGCGACGATAGGCCTGGAAAATAGGCTGGCGTGTTGCCGCTGGGTGGCGAGCGCCTGGATTGCTAACCGACGGGAAGCTCGCTGGCCAGCCGCGCGTCGAGCAATGTGGCGTCAAGGCCGTAGCCGCTCTCGATCAGCTCTTCCAATCGCTCGGTGAATCGCGCTGCCGGAGCGCCATCAACGGTGTCATGATCAACACTGACCGTCAGGCACAGGTATTCCCGCGGCGCGCTCTGCCCATCAACGGTCGTATGTTTCTCGCCAATACCTCCCACCGTCACCATGAGTGACGTTGGGCTGGGGGAAGGGATACCCCACCCGGCGCCTTTGCCAACCATGCCAATTGCGGTGATGCCGACCGTTCCCAGGTGCTTCTTCCGAAATCGTGGATAGGCGCTGCTGATCCGCCAGAAGAGCCACATGTATGGCCGAAAGAGCACGCGCGGCACAAAGCGCAGCCAGGTCAGCGCTTTGGTGACATCAGCGGCCTGAGCCGCCCGGATCTCATCATGGATCGCTCGGATGGTCTTTCGGTTGGCGGCGCGAATGATTACAATCATGAGCTGATGCTGACCATCGACTTCACGCTCAACTGGCATATTGACATCGACGTCGTCAAACACGACGAGGCGTTTGCCGCCCTTG
The DNA here is from genome assembly GCA_036557205.1 of Ktedonobacterales bacterium. Taxonomy (GTDB): domain Bacteria; phylum Chloroflexota; class Ktedonobacteria; order Ktedonobacterales; family JADMIN01; genus DAHUXT01. The sequence continues at coordinate 23,844 of DATBIB010000154.1, forward strand.
CGAAATGCCTGCACTGTTTTGTCTTCTTCGACGGCTTTCCCCAGGCAGGCGATGAGGAATGCCGTGAACGAGAGTGACTCCCCGGTTGTCGCTTTGTATTCGCGCAGGAAAGCGCGCGCCCTGGTCACGTCAACTTCGACGAGGCCGTGGATCATGGGTCGGTGTCGGACGGACTGATATGCGGCTGCCATCACCTGGCGCAACTTCGAGAAAGGGAGCGCCTGATGATCGGTATCGATGTGCTGGCTGGAGCCTTGCATATGCGCGCCTCCTTCCGGTCTATCGATGCGCTACCCACGCATGCTGTCGGGGCCGGTAGTCGCTGGTCCCTGCAAGGCGAAAGTACTACACATTCATCACATCTATGTCTCAGGTGTTCACCCGGATACCTCACCCGCGTCACATGCGGCCATTTCCCAGCATGAACGCTCCCACGCAGCGAGGAGGCGATGGTCGGAAGCGGGAACACTGGCGCGAATGGGCGCAATCTGTTACCCTGAGGGCAGAGAAGCGGATGCCACTGCGGTGTGCTAGTATGGCAGTACGGCTGGGACTGGTTTCGGGCACGCGGCTAATTTTGAGATAAGGGGCGCACGAGCATGGCGACACAACAGGAGCGAGACGCATTCCTGCGCGGCTGGCGCGCGGCCATGGACGAGGTACTGTCCGTGCTGGCGGCGGAGGCGCACGACTGGGCCGAAGAGGAGGCTGCCGCCTCTGCCTCAGGGGAGTATAAGTTGCCGGGCAGCTTCGCGCTCGAAGAGGTGCGCAGCTCCTTCAAGGGTCGGCACCAGTTGCTCGCCTGGATCACGCAGAACGGCCCCGCGGCGGAACACTCGAACGATCCCCGGATGGCGCAGGCGCTCGACGCGCTGGTGGAAGACCACGCGACCGATGCCGACCGTACGACACTGGGCCTCTCTGCGCTGGGCGAGGACGACGCGGCGCCCTCCGCTCCCGGCAGCGAATAATCGCGGCCAAACGCAGCCGGGAGCGGCAAACATCGCCACTCCCGGATGGTCGCGTTGCGAGGCGGTTAGCTCACTTCGGCAGGACGATTGCGCATGCGGCGGATGAGCGCAATCGCGCCCCAGATAATCAGCGCGGCCAGCGAGATGTTCGTCGCCACGCCGAATGGTGGGAATGGCTCGCGCTGGGTCGCCCCGGTCAGCTTGAGCAGCTCGTTAAAGCCCCACAGCGCCAGCGAGAAAATCCAGAACGTCAGCAGCAGGATGAAACCGATCAGCCCCAGGAAGCGGAAGGTGTTTTCCGCGACGCGAATCTTGAAGACCAGAATCGTCACCGCGAGGACAATGGTCACCACGGCCAGGATGCCAAATAGCCCGGCATAGATGACGTACTGGTACGGCCAGCCATAGAAGTCGAGCGTTAGCTTGCAGAGATTTTTCGCGGCGCCAGTCGTGTTCGGACCGCACGTAATCATGTCGCTTTGCAGGTGCAGATAGAGGCGAGTGTACTGGGCCGAGGAGGCCACGGCGATCACGCCGACCAGGATAAGCACCGGCCAGACGGCGTTACGCAGCGAGTAGAGCATATTGTCGAGCGCGATCCGCAGCCGACGATTGATTGCGCTCCGCAGCGTATTGATGACCGTCAGGCTGACCTGCTCGGAGACCGATTCCGTGCCGCTCTCATCCGTGACAGGCTTGATATCGGTCTGACCGGTCGTCTGCTCGGTCACGCCGCCCACCGCGCCGAAGCCGCTGAGCATCGCCGAGAGCGCCAGAATCAGCAGGCCCAGCGGCAGATAGATCAGCGCCTGAATCGTGTCGATGAAGGTGAGCGTCGGCGGATTGGCTAGCCCTCCACCAGGAGGCGTACACGCGCCGAACGGCCAAATTGTGGCGCAGTTGTCAACTGGCACATTGATGCCCAGGACGTTCGAGAAGATCGTGAGCAGATCCGAGCGGAAGACCAGCGCCAGCAGCGCCACCAGCGCCGCGCCCGCGATCAGGTCACCGGAGATCAGTTCTGACAGCGTCGGGTTATCGGCTGGCCCCGTGGTAGTCTTCGTGCCGCCCAGCCCGATATCCACACGCGAGTTGACCGGCTTGCCCTGCGCGCTCCGAATCCAGCGACGGATGGTGTCGATCCAGAAGACGGCAATCATTCCAAAGTTGATGAGGGCGTAGAGAACCTTGCCCCCCTGAATGTTGATCAGAAACCGAATGTTGAGCACTTGCTGCAGGAAATCCTGGAGCACCTTGAGGAATTTGCCCCCCCCGAAGAAATAGATGATGGCGACGATGACCATCGAGATGAGGGTCACGAGGAGCGCCGCCACCAGTTGGCCGCGCAGTTTCGGGTTGCGCAGGATCGAGATTTCCAGCGCCATGATTAACGCGCAGAACCAGAGAAAAAGCGGCCACCCCTCCTTGAATACGTAATAGACCCCAGATGAATCATTTTTGAAGCCATCTTGATAGCCAAGGAAGCCCGTCAACGCAAAGGCAAGGACACCCGCAAGTCCGAGAAGAACCACCACCCAGATGGGATACTGCACGCGAAACGTGCGCCGTCTCTCATCGTAGACGTCGGTGATCGCGTATTGTGTACGTGGTGCGCCGCTGTCGGGTGCAACTGACGACATAGCAAACTCCTAAGATGTGTATCAACTGTGTATCGCTGAACGCGCGTCAACCAGAGGGGGCGATCCGCCTGGATCCGCACGGATCACCCCGGACGTTATCGTTATTGCGGCTTGGGGGTCTTGCGCGCGCGCCGCAGGAAGTACTGCGCTCCGAAGATGATGAGCAACGCCAGCGAGATGTACGTCATCCAGCTTGGCGGGCTGAACGGCATCCGGTCGGAGACGTTGATCCTGAAGATCAACTGGTTGACGGCCCAGAGCGTCAGCGAGAAGATCCAGAACGTCAGCAGCAGGATGAAGCCGATCAGCCCCAGGAAGCGGAAGGTATTATCCACCACCCGCCAGCGGAAGAGCATCAGCGCCGCCGAGAGCACCAGCCCTATCACCGCCGCCAGTCCCCAGCCGAGTGCGGGCAGCACATCGAAAATCAGATCATGCAGTTGCTTGCCGCTGTGCAGGTACAACTGGCTGTTGGTCGAAAGCTCCGCCAGACCGTAGGTGGCGATGAAGAGCAGAACCGGCCAGCCAATGTAGCGGAACGCCAGCGCCAGATTGGCCAGCATCAGCCGGATGCGGCGGTCGAGCGCGGCGCGCAGGGTGTCGATAACCGTCTCGGTCACACCTGTGGCGGCGGCGCCGGTGCCGGTGGGGTTCGGCTTCTGCATGATGAGCGACTCTTCCGAGTGGTGCTCGTTCACGCCTTGCAGCGCGCCCAGACCGCTGACCGTCGCCGTCAGCGCCAGAATCAGCAGACCCAGCGGCAGGTAGAGCAGCGTCTGGATGAGATCGATGAAGCTGAGCGTCGGTGGGTTGGTTGGCCCCGTGCCACCGCCGACACATGTGCCAATTGGCCACGAGAGCGTACAGCCAGTGATGTCTACCCCCTGTGGGTGGATGAACAGCGCGATGACCCATGGCTCGAAGATGAAGGAGAGCAGCAGCGTCAGCACGGCGGCGGCGATCAGGTCGCCAGAGATGAGTTCTTGCAGTGTGGGCATATCGCTGTCGCGCGCGCCCCGTCCGCTATAGGGAAAGCCAATATCTACACCGGGATTGGGGGATTCGCCACGGGCACGTCGCATCCAGCGGCGGATCGTGTCGAGCCAGAAGATGCCAATCAACAGAAAGTTGACAACAGTGTAGGTCCAGTGACTATTCGCAAGGGTGCGAAGAATCACCCCCTGTTGGAGCAGTCGTCGCAGAATATCAGGCAGCGACTGGTTGAAATAGGTGATGCCGATAAAGAGGATGGCGAGCAGGCTCATGATGAGCGTGGCAATCAATCGCGCGCGCAACGATGCATCCCGAAAGATCGAGATTTGCAGCGTCACGAGTACCGCGCAGAACCAGAGAAACAACAGCCAAGGTTGGCTGAACGGCTCCGACTTGGTGTAACCGAGGTAGCCGGTGAGCGCGATGATGGCGACGCCCGAGAGGCTCAGGCCAAGAATGAGCCAGATGGGATACTGGATGAGGAATGTTCGCCGCTGCTCATCATAGAGATCCGTGATCGCCTGCTTGGGACGCTGTGCTGACGTAACCGCTGCGTCTGGTGTATCTGGCATGTCGTTTTCCTCCACTCCGCCCGTGCCATCCCTATCCGCGCCAGCATCCGACGCGCTGTGTCAGAGCGCCGCCATCGCGGGAGGCCGCTTGAAATCGCCGATGATACCGCATGAATTGATGTATGCTCGCCGCCACACCCTACGATGTGCGGCCAGCCAGAATACGGCATGCGATAAGGTACGCGCGGCGCCCCAAGGGGCAGCCACGTGCCAGGGGCATGACCTCCCCCAACAATACCCCCTTACTATACATGCCAAGGGCACAGTTGGGAAGTATGGAAAAACACAAGGCATCGCGATCCAGATTTTTGCGGATGCGCGCCTGGCTATCGCTGGATCTGAACTGGCACGCGCTCGATATGCGCGCCGAGGGAGCGGAGCTTGGCGTCGAGATGATCGTAGCCACGCTCGATGTGTTCGATGCCGTGGACCGTGGAGGTACCGCGAGCGCAGAGGGCCGCCAGGATATAGGCCGCGCCCGCGCGAATGTCGGGCATCGTCAGCTCGGCGGCGTGGAGCGGCGTTGGCCCGCGGATCACACAGCTATGGTAGAAGTCGCTCTCGCGGAAGCGGCAGGGAATCTCGCCCAGGCAGCGAGTGAAGAGGCCGGTATCGGCGCCCATACGGTTGAGATCCTGCGTATAGCCGAAGCGGTCTTCGTAGATCGTCTCGTGGATGACCGACATCCCCTGGGCCTGCGTCAGCAACAACGCGAACGGCTGCTGCCAGTCGGTCATGAAGCCGGGATGCACGTCGGTTTCGAGAGCGATGGAGCGGGGTGGCGTATCGCTGCCAAAGAAGGTAATGCCATCGTCATCCACGGTAAAATCTAACCCGACGCGATAGAGCGTATTGAGAAAAGTGAGCAGCATCCCTTGCTCGGCGCCGATGACGCGGATGTTGCCATGCGTCAGATAGGCCGCGATGGCCAGCGAGACCGCCTCGTTGCGGTCGGAGATCACGCGGTGGTCGGCGCCATGCAGCCTCTGGACGCCTTCGACAACAATCGTGCGGTCCACGCGCTGCTCGATGATCGCGCCCATCTTTTGCAGGAACTTGATCAGGTCGATAATCTCTGGCTCGATGGCCGCGTTGGCGATGACCGTCACGCCATGAGCCAGCGTCGCCGCGATGATGAGCGTCTCAGTGGCCATGACGCTGGGGAAAGGCAACTCGATCGGCGCGCCCTTCAGGCCATCGGTATGCAGATGGTAGAGGCCATCGCGATAGTCCATCGCAGCGCCCATCCGCTGCAAGCCATCCAGGTGAAAGTTGATCGGACGCGGGCCAATACGGTCGCCGCCGGGAGCGGGGATGACGGCGTGCCCGGCGCGGTGCAGCAGCGGGCCGGTCGTCAGCACGGCGAGCCGGTTCTTGCGGCCGAGCGCCAGTGGCACCACGGTATTATCGAGCTGAATGGCGCGCACCGAGGCCGTGCCTTCTTCTGGCCAGGTGACCTCCGCGCCGAGCGAGCGCAACACCTCTTCGGTGATCGTGACATCGCCCAGACCAGCGGGCATGTTGCGCAACGTGCAGCGATCTTCGGTCAGCAGCGCGGCGACCATGAGCTTGGTCGCGGCGTTCTTCGCGCCACTATTGCGCACCTCGCCCCGGAGAGGAATCCCGCCCTCGATCTGGTAGCAGGCGTCGTCACGGCCGCTCTCCTGCCCACCACCAGCCCCAGCGCCCATAGCTGCCGTATCCATTTCTTCCGTGCCACGCGCCATCCGCACGACGGTTCGTTGCTGTCGTTGCGCGCGCTGGCGCATAGTATGCCGCTCCCTGGCCCTCTCCATCTCGCGTCCCTTCCCGGCATGGCTGCCAAACAGCCGTTCCGCTTGTCCTAGTGTCGCGAGAACATCGCCGTTGGTGTTCCGTGCCGCCCTGTCAGGATATGCGCCAGTCGCGGCAGTGTCAACGCAAGCCGCTCCTTTGGCCTATGGTTGCAGGCGCACAGTAAGACGATTGTCTACGAGCCGGGATGGGGCGGCGGCGGCGCGACCAGCCAACGGAAAGCGCGGCGTTTCGGCGGCTTCGGCGGTGTATGGGGCATGGGGACGGTAGAGCCATCGAGTGTATCGAGCAGCGCGTTGACGCTCTGGGCGACACCCTCCACCATCAGATAGCCGGACGGCTTGACCGCATCGCCGACGAGATAGAGACCCGCGACGCCAGTCGCTGGCGAGACATCCTCGCCCTGCATGGCGCGGTTGACCGGCCACT
>DATBIB010000155.1:0-7728 GCA_036557205.1 Ktedonobacterales bacterium
CTGACGGAACGAGTAGGCGCGCCGAGCGTAATCTCAGAGAGTCCGGGGCTGGTGAGACCGGATAGCGCTGGCGCCCCGAAAATCAGTCCTGAGCCGCCACCCGACTCTCCGCCGCATGTGAGGGCAGGCGTGGCCGGAATCCCGTCCGTTATCATACGGGGGGACATGTACACGTGTCCCAACTAAGCGGATTGCTGCGCGCTCATCTATGTTAACGAACGAGCGGCCACAGCAGTCATTTCGGGTGGTACCGCGAGAGATGCTCTCGCCCCGTTGGGGTGAGGGCCTTTTTTATTGCGCGCGCGAGTGAGTGTTCCAGTCATCGCGACGATGAAGGGGCTGACCGGGACCAGGAAGGCGGGGAACTAGCGATGGACATACAATCTCCAACGACATTGCTCTACGCGACCGATAGCTACGTACGCGCCTTCGAGGCGCGCGTGATGGCGACAGATGGCCGCGCGGTCGCGCTGGACCAGACCACGTTCTATCCCGGTGGCGGCGGCCAGATGGCCGACCGTGGCGAGCTGCTCTTCGAGGGGCGGCGCTTTTCCGTCAGCGGCATCAGCAAACGCGACGGCGTTGTCTGGCACGAGCTGGCCGAGGATGCGGGCGAGCCACCAACAGTCGGCGCGACGGTCACGGGGGAGATTGACTGGCTTTTCCGCTATAACATGATGCGCACGCACACCGCGCTGCACCTGCTCTGCGGCCTGATCTTCCGCGACTACGGCGCGCAGGTGACTGGCGGGCAGATGTATCCCGACCGAGCGCGGATGGACTTCGCCCTCGGCACGATGACCCCGGACTTCCTGCATGATATCCAGCGTAGTGTCAATGCGGCGGTCGCGGCGGACCACCCGATCAAGGTCTATGACCTGCCCCGCGATGAGGCGATGCAGATTCCTGACCTGATACGCACCAAGATTAACCTGTTGCCGCCGGAGATTACCAGGATCCGCATCGTCGAGATCGTCGGTGTGGATCTGCAAGCGGACGGCGGCACGCATGTGCATAGCACGCGCGAGGTGGGCGGCATTAAGGTGCTGCGGACCGAGAATAAGGGCAAAGAAAACAAGCGCATGGAAATCGCGCTGACCGATGGAGATGACGGAGATAGAGCATGAGCGGACCGAAGAAAACGCAACCGCGCCAAGGGGGCGCAACCGGCGCCACGAAAAAGACGAGCGCAGGTGGGGCGGCCAATGGACGCAGCCGCGCAACTGGTAAGGGCGCGGCGAAAACTGCGGCAAAATCAGCGGCCAATGGGCAGCTATTTCAGCCAGTACCCGCGCCGACCCGCGTGGATTACCCACTGCTGGAGCGTGACGTGCAGCAGTGGTGGGATGAGCACGACATCCTCAAGAAGTATGTGACGCGCAACGAGCACGCCGACAAACGCTGGTCGTTCGTGGATGGCCCGATCACCGCCAACAACCCGATGGGCGTTCATCACGCCTGGGGGCGCACCTATAAAGACCTGTGGCAGCGCTTCAACACGATGCGTGGCTATCGCCAGCGCTACCAGAACGGTTTCGACTGCCAGGGACTGTGGGTCGAGGTGGAGGTCGAGAAAGAGCTTGGCTTCACCAATAAGCGCCAGATCGAGGAGTACGGCATCGACCGCTTCGTGGAGAAGTGCAAAGAGCGTGTGCTGCGCTACTCGGCGATCCAGGCGGAGCAGTCGATCCGGCTGGGCGAGTGGATGCGCTGGGACGACTCGTACTACACGATGTCGGACGAGAACAACTACACCATCTGGGGCATGCTGCGCACCTGCTGGCAGAACGGCTGGATCTATCGTGGCCGCGACGTGATGCCATGGTGTCCGCGCTGCGCGACCGGCATCTCCGATATGGAGATCAACGAGGGTCGCAGGACCGTGCAGCATACCAGCGTCTACGTGCGCTTCCCGCTCGTTGACCGGCCTGGCGAATACCTGCTCGTCTGGACGACGACGCCCTGGACGCTGCCCGCGAATGTCGCCTGCGCTGTCAATCCCAACCTGCCGTACGTCAAAGTGGAGCAGGATGGCGAGTTCTACTACCTCTCCGCCGACGTGGTTGGCAAGCTGAACAAGCTGCGCGGCCACGAGCACGGCGCGGCGAAGGTTGTCGAGACGCTGCAAGGGCGCGACCTGCTTGGCTGGCGCTACACCGGCCCGTTCGACGAGCTGCCCGCCTGGCAGGCGGCGAACGCCGAGCATCGCGTGGTTCCGTGGGACGAGGTGACGGCGGCAGAAGGCACGGGCATCGTTCATATGGCGCCGGGGTGTGGTCGCGAAGACTTCGCCGTCTCGAAGGCGGAGAATCTCGCCGTGCTGGCGCCGGTGGATGAGAGCGGCGTCTACGTGGACGGCTATGACTGGCTGACGGGCATGTACGTCGGCATGGTGGCGCGTCCGATCTTCGACAATCTGCGCGAGAAGGGCTACTTCTACCAGACCGAGTCGTACCAGCACGTCTATCCGCACTGCTGGCGCTGTGGCACCGAGCTGATCTTCCGGCTGGTGGTCGAGTGGTTCATCTCGATGCATGAGCTGCGCGAGCGGCTGCTCCGCATCACCAGCGAGATCCGCTGGATCCCAGCTTTTGGGCTGGATCGCGAGCTGGACTGGCTGCGCAACATGGAAGACTGGATGATCTCCAAGAAGCGCTACTGGGGGCTGGCGCTGCCTATCTATGTCTGCGAGGACTGCGACCAGTTCGAGGTGATCGGCAGCCGCGAGGAATTGCATAAGCGCGCCGTGGAAGGTTGGGAGACGTTCGACGGCCACACGCCGCACCGTCCGTGGGTGGACGCCGTCAAGGTGCGCTGCGCGAAGTGCGGTGGGCTGGCCAGCCGTATCCCTGACGTCGGCAACCCCTGGCTGGACGCTGGAATCGTGCCGTTCTCGACGCTGCACTATCGCGGCAATCGCGACTACTGGCGCGAGTGGTATCCCGCCGACTTCATCACTGAGGGCTTTCCGGGCCAGTTCCGCAACTGGTTTTACTCGATGCTGGTGATGGCCGCCGTGCTCGACAACTCGGCGCCCTATAAGACGGTGCTGGGCTATGCGACGCTGCTCGACCAGAACGGCGAGGAGATGCACAAGAGTAAGGGCAACAGCATCCCGTTCGACGAGGCGGCTCACATCGTCGGCGCGGATACCATGCGCTGGCTCTACGCCACCCACGCGCCAGAACAGGACCTGCGCTTCCTGCGCATCCCCAGCGAGGAGGAGGCAGCGGAAGCACGGGCGAAGGGCGAGCCGCCGCGGCTGAGCGACCTGTGGATGCAGGCACGGTCGGCGCTCGATAAGCTCTGGAATGTCTACTCGTTCTTCGTGACCTATGCCAACATCGACCAGTTCGACCCGACCACGCGCGCGCTGCCAGTGGCCGAGCGGAGCGACCTGGACCGCTGGGTGCTCTCCGAGCTACAGGCGACGGTCCAACGGGCGACGGAGCGGCTAGCCGATTACGACGCCGAATCGGCCTCGCTGGCGGTGGCCGCATTCATCGAGGATCTCTCGAACTGGTATGTGCGCCGGAGCCGCCGCCGCTTCTGGAAGAGCGAGGAGGACGCCGACAAGCGCGCTGCCTATCTGACGCTCTACGAGTGCCTGGTGACGACGATGAAGCTGCTGGCCCCGCTGACGCCCTTCCTGGCGGAGTCGCTCTACCAGAATCTGGTGCGCTCGGTGGATGCGTCCGCGCCGGAAAGCGTGCATCTCTGCGACTGGCCGCTGGCGGATGAATCGCTGTTCTCACCACGCCTGCACGACGAGACGGCGCTCGTGATGCGGATGGTGAACCTGGGGCGCGCGGCGCGCGAGAAGGCGCAGATTCGCGTACGGCAGCCGCTCGGCGTGCTCTACGCGCGCGTCGGCAGCGAGCAGGAGTCCGAGGCGCTGCAACGGCTGGCGGGCCAGGTGCTTGAGGAGCTGAACGTGAAACGGCTGGAGCTGCTGCCAGCCGAGAGCGATATGCTCGTCTATGCGCTCAAGCCGCGGATGCAGGCGCTTGGGCCGAAACATGGCAAGCTGGCGCAGAAGGTGCTGGCGGCGCTACGTGCGGTTGATCCGCAGGCGGGCGCGGAGGCGCTGCGCGACGAGGGCAAGCTGGTGCTCGATGTGGAGGGCCAGCCGGTGACGCTGCTACCCGAGGAGGTGGAGATCGAGGCGGGCGCCCGTGAGGGCTACGTTGCGGCGGAGGAGCGCGGCACGGTGGCGGTGATCGAGACGACGCTGACGCCGGAGCTGCTGGCGGAGGGGCTGGTGCGCGACCTCACCCATCTAGTGCAGGATGTGCGCAAGCACGCGGGGCTGGCTATCGAAGACAGCATCGAGACGTGGCTGATGACCGACGCCGATCTGGCGGCGGTGGCCGTCGAGTATCGCGACTACATTGAGGCGGAGACGCTCTCGAAGCGGCTGGCGGTGCAGAGCGACGGTCCATCGCTCGCGCCCACGGGCAATGGCGTCTACACCGAGGAGATTCCAGCGGCGAAGCTCAACGGCCACGCGGCGACGGTAAGCGTGCGCAAAGTGAAGTAGGCGGACCTCACCCCCAACCCCCTCTCCTTGTGGGAGAGGGGGCTTTAGTTGTCTGTTCGCGGCATGAATACCGCGGCTAATGTCGGAGCGTGCATTCTACCAGGCATTGGTGCTGTAGCGTATCGAGCGGCTCTGGAGGAGTCCGCGCAGGCGGACTTCGTGGCGGAGCGTGCGCAGCAAGCGAGGCTGGCCAGGCGCGGTTTCAACCGCCAGCCCTATTCGTCGGCGGGCGCTTTGGTCGCCTTCTTGCCGTTGGGCGCGCCTTGAATCAGTTGGTCTAGCTCCTGGCGCATGGCCTGAATGTCTGGGTAGGAGCGGTAGACGCTGGCAAAGCGCAGGTAGGCGATGTCGTCGAGCTTGCGCAGCCGTTCCATCAGCATCTCGCCGATGATGCGCGTCTCGATCTCGGCCTTGCCCAGCTTATAGAGCTCGTTCTCGATGTCATCGACGATGGCCTCAAGCTCGCCGACGGGAATCGGGCGCTTCTGGCAGGCGCGGCGCAGGCCCGTCTCGATCTTCTCGCGCTTGAATGGCTCGCGGCGTCCGTCCCGCTTGACCACCATCAGCTCCGGCAGCACGACATGCTCGACGGTGCTGAAGCGCTGGTGGCAGTGTTCGCAGCGGCGGCGGCGATGAATAGAGCCGCCCTGATCACGCGAATCCGTCACGCGCGACTCGATATATCCGCAGTAGGGGCATTTCATAGAATGTCGCTCGGCTTTTCCCGCGCGGCCCGCCACTGCGTCGTCCATTCAGAGCAAGACGACCCGGGGCCGCGTATTATGCCTCAGTATACCATACGCCATCGTGGGTAAAAGAGCAGGCAAGCCTATCAGTCGCGGCCAAGCGCGCCTGTTTGCGTCGCGCCGTCGTCGTCGGGTATACTGCATCCGAACGCTTTGCCGCTCCATCCGGCCCCGTAGCTCAGGGGATAGAGCAGTGGTTTCCTAAACCATGTGTCGCAGGTTCGATTCCTGTCGGGGCCACCCTCAGCAAGCCGCATTATTCCCAGATTTATACGACTCCAACCATACGGTGATATTCCGCGAAATCGCCTCCATACCCAAGCGCATACCCATGCGCGATTGAAAATGCTCCAAAATGGCCATTAGCCGAGTAGTCGATCCATAACCGCCGCCGCGTCTTTCTGCATGCCTGGCAGGACGTGGGCATAGAGGCGCAGAGTGATATCCGGGCTTGCGTGTCCCAAGCGCTCCGAGACGACCTTCACCGGCACGCCGCCGAGCAGCATCAGCGTGGCCGCTGTATGGCGCATGTCGTGCGGGCGAATGATGGGGACACCGGCGCGTTTGATGGCGGGTAGGAAGTGGCGACGTGTCATGTTGTTAGGCGCCAGTCCGCCGCCGAGAGTATTGGCGAAGACGATATCGTGGTCTACCCATGCCGCGCCCAGCGCCAGACGCTCCTCATTCTGGCGCTTGCGGTGCGCCCTGAGCGCATCAGCAGTGCCTTCGCCGAATTCGATCTTACGGCGGCTGTACTCCGTCTTTGGCCTGCCCAGCGCCCGCCCGCCTTCTTCCTGCACTTTGAGCGCTGTCTGGACGTAGAGCGCGCCGCCCTCGATGTCCACATCGCGCCAGCGTAGCCCGAATAGTTCCCCTTCGCGCATGCCGGTATCGAGCGCCAGCCGAAAGAGCGCCTCCAACCGATCACCCGCGACAGCGGCCAGGAAGGTACGCGCCTGCTCTGGCGTCCAGAAACGCATCTCCTTGCGCTGGATGCGCGGCGCATCCACCAGGTCAGAGACATTGCGCGCAATCAAGCCCCACCTGACGGCCTGCTCCAGCGCGCCATGCAGCACGGTGTGTAGGTGATTGACGGTTGTTGGCGACCAGCCATCATCGAGTTTCTTGGCGTAGAGGCGTTGGAGATGCTGTGGTGTGAGCTTGGCGAGCTGCACGCGCCCCAACTCGGGAATCAGGGTACGTTCAACGAAGATGCGGTAGCGAATCCGGGTACTCGGCTCCAACCGCTTCTTGCTCTCTAGCCAGGATGGCAGGTAGTGGCCGAGTGTCTGGCGCTCATCCATAAGCACAGGTAAGCCCCTATCGCGGGCATTCAAGGCGGTGCGTAGCTTCTTGAGAGCTTCCGCTTTCGTTGCGCCGTAGTAGGACTTGCTCTTGCCACCTTCCAGGATGATACGCGCTTCCCAGAGGCCGTTTGCGCGTTGTCTGACGTTGCCCTCGCCGTTGCTCTTGCGCCCGGTTCTGCCTGCCATCGTCGATCCCTCCTAGCGTGTCATATTGTAGCTCCGTAGTCACCGCAATAGAGCGATAATGTCGGAATTGACGCCATAAGCCGATAATGGTAAAATTCCCGGCAGTAGTACATGCATACCGAAGAGAGGCGCTTTATGTCTGAACTGACCGCAGAAGCAAAGCTGCGTGCGCATGGTGGTTTTGGATGGCTCTTAGACGGGCGACAGAACTGGAGCGTATCGGAAGTCATCGAGGCTATGCACACCATTGACATAGCGGTATCTACTGATGCTGTGGGCCGCTGGTTCAAGGAAATGCCGCATACGCTCTCTTTTGGAGGACCCATTGGCATGCGTGCCACGCGAGATGACTTGATAGCCTTCTTTGCGTCTCGAATGCTTATGGATTCGACCGTCGAGACTACCGAGATTGTCATACCGCCATCCTAGCCATGATCTGCAATCTGTCACCCATCTTACACCGCACGTCTATTAATCCCATTCGAGGAAGCGAATACGCGGCCCTGATCCCATCGCGCGCTCGGCATACCAACACGCGAGCGAGACGGCTAATACGAGGTCATCGTGTGCGCCATCGCGCCACTCTGCGGCTGGTCCCGCCTCGTAACTATCGTGGCCGCTCAGGCTGATCTTGGCCTTGAAGTTGAGCGCCTCAGCGGCAAAGACACTTCCTAATGGCAGATTCTGTGCAATCTTGAGGCGCTGGCTCTGCAAGAGCGCCTGGAGCACCGCGACCAGATCGCGCTTGGGTACACGGTAGCTGGAGTATTCCGCTTGGACGGTATCGCCTGCCGTGATGGTGACACCCCGGACGCCGCCGCGATGGTCCGCCTCTCGAAAGAGGTCATAGACGGCGCGGCCAACGCCAGTACGATCAATCACCAGCGGAGCATCGCGCAGACCTGGCAGACTTGCAAGCAGTTTCATGACATGCCGCACGATATCCGGG
>DATBIB010000156.1:0-1772 GCA_036557205.1 Ktedonobacterales bacterium
TGTGCTCAGCAGACGAACGAAGAAGTCATCGTAAATGAGTGCCATCCATCGGAGCGGGCATATCCGTCAGCCTTGCGGCTGGGCGCTCGGGACCAGCGCCGTGAAGATTTCCTGGCTGCCGGTGCGTGTATCGTTCCAGAAGGGGATGGCGTACTGGTCGCTCGCCGCCAGCCCCTGATAATCGCCGATGAATTGCAGACCACTGCCATCCACGGGCGCGTCCACCGTCGGATCCCAGCTCTGCGAGGTCACACGCACATTCGGCAGGAAGCTCGCGCCGCCATCCACCGACTGCGCAAGGTAGACATCGATCAGATGATGGTGGCTATCGCGGCGGGTATCGAAGAACGAGACGGTCACGACGCCGTTGGGCGCGACGGCAAGCTGCGGCTGGAACTGGTTGGCGCCGTCCCCGCTAGCATCATCGTTGACGCGCGCGGGCGCTGACCACGTCCGCCCTTGGTCGCTCGACGTGGCAAACAGGATGTCGGCGTCGCCCGTCCGCTTATCCGCCCAGGCGACATAGAGCCTGCCATGCGCTGCATCGGCGGCGAAGGCGAGCAGCGAGGCATTGCGATAGCGGTCTGGGGGAAAGACGCCGAGTATGTCGGAGATGGTGGCAATCAGCAGGGGCGCCGTCCAGGTCGCACCGCCATCGGGCGAGGTGATGATCGCGAGGCGCGTCGGGATTTTGCCGCTGCTGGTGACATCCATGTAGTCGTAGGCTACCGCCAGCGTGCCATCAGGCAGCACCGCCGGAACCGCGCCCAACGCACCGTCACAGGTATGATCGCCGGGAGAGCGCCCAGGCGCGGGGTTCGTGCAGAACGGTGCGGCGCCCTCCACCTGGCGCGCCGCCGAGAATGCTCTGCCGCCATCAACCGAGCGCGCGAAGCCAACCTCCTGTTTGCAGGCGTTATCATAGCCACAGTTGCCGCCATAGTCGTATGACCAGACGACGTAGACGTTGCCGCGATGAGGGCCGCTGCTCATATCGACCGTGATCCATGGCTTGTCGCTGAGGACCGCGCCAGTGGGATCATCATAGGCGCGCACTGCCTTGCCGAAGGTCTTGCCGCCATCGGTGGAGGTGGAGACGGCGATGCCGCTGTCATGCTCGTCGTCGGTATAGAGCACCGCGACATAGACGCGATTCTCCGGCCCGAAGGCGACCGTCACGTCGGAGGTGATCTCGCTGGGCGGGAATCCCGGCAGCACGCCGTTATCCGTCCAGGTGCAGCCGCCGTCGAAGGAGGTATACGTGCCAATCTGGAAGCGGTAGCGCGCCGGGTCGGTAAAGAACTTCGACCCGCCCACCAGATTGAGCGGATTCGCCGGGTTGATCGCGAGCATCGGCTCGCTATGCGCCTTGTAGGCGTCGTTGCTGACGCGAATATTCGCCGTCGAGGACGGCGTTGTGTCCGCGCACGTCGGGGCGGGTGTCTGTGTTGCCTGGGCGATGGGCTGTCGCGCAGTATCTGGCTGGCGCAGGCGCATGATGGCAAACGCGCCAACGCTCGCCACCACTACCACAAGCGCCAGGACGATCAGCGCCACCCGCGAGGAAGGCCGCCGCTGGGCCGAGTCGCTCACGCCGCCGCTCCCTACTCCGCAGTCTATCGTTTGCAGTCACGACGCGCGGCGCACCAGCAATTTACCGACCGGACAGCATCACTGGCGCTCCATGCCGCGCGATGCACTGGCGCATCATCTCGGTAAGGCTGGGGCAGACCTGATCGCCGATAGCGATCCTTCTGCCTTCAACCTATCTC
>DATBIB010000157.1:0-21526 GCA_036557205.1 Ktedonobacterales bacterium
TGACGTCCAGGCCGAGATACAGGTAGCTCGAGCCTGCCGCGTTCTGGAGTACCTGGTAGCCCGGGTCCGACTGCAAGCGCCGGGCGTCCGCGGCCGCGACCCCCACCATCCAGTCGATGGCTCCGCTTTCGAGCGCGACCAGCGCCTGCTGCTGGTCCTGGAAAACGCGCAGCTCGACTCGATCGAGAGACGGCTTGCCAGGCTGCCAGTACTCGGCGTTGCGGCGCACGTGCAGGTGATCGCCCTGGACCCATTCTTCGAACACGAAAGGTCCCGTGCCGACGAAATTCTGGCCCGTTCGTGACTGGTCGATCGTCTGCGGGTCGGCCATGAACGTGAGCGTGATGGCGTCGAAGCTGCTGCGAATCGGCTGTTCGTAGCTGATGACCAGCTTGTCAGGCGCTGTCGCTGAGATGTCCATGGCGTTCGCATAGCCGCGGAATTGCGAGCCGACGGCCGGATCGCGCAGGCGCTCGAGGTTGAATTTCGCATCCTCGCTGGTGAACGCCCGGCCGGTGTGGAACTTCACGCCCGGTCTGAGCTGCAGGCTCAGCTGGCGGTAATCCGGCGACCAGGTCCAGCCGGTTGCGAGCCGTGGCTGCGGAACGAGCTGACGGTCGTAGACGATGAGCGTGTCGTAGACCAGGTTGCTGAGCTGGAAATTGGCTGGTGCCAGGAGGTGCGGCACACCGTTCAGCGAAATGTCTTCCAGGCGTCCGACGCGCAGCGTGCCGCCGCCCTTTGCCGTCTGGGTCGCGCGCGGCGCAATCGGAACCGTGCAGCTGCTGAGCGCCAGGCCGACAGTTCCCAGAGCCGCCGCGTGCGCCAGGAACGCCCGACGGGTCATGCCCGGTGCGCTCCTGCGCTGGGGTCTGTGCAAGTTCACCCGATCGTCCACCCGTCCTGGACGGGTGAAGTTTAGCGGGCTATGGCCTCAGGTGAGTTGCGAGGTCGGCGTCTCCGTCGCGGGCAGCAGGATCGCCGCGATCAGGCCGATCACAGCGAAGACCAGCAGCACGACTATCGCCAGCGCATAGCCCGTGTTGCCAGTTGCCACGTCGGACACGATGACCGTGCCAGCGATGGCCACGCCCAGCGACGAGCCGAGGTTCGAGACGCTGCGCGAGAGTCCTGAGATCTCGCCCTGGTCTGCCTCGGGGAAGCTGGACTGCACGACGTTGACCGACGACGTGAGCATGACGCCCACGCCCAGGCCGACCAGCAGCAGGCCTGGCACGAACGGCAGCACGTCGGTGGTGCCCGGCACGAGCAGCAACAGCAGACCGACGCCGACGATCGTCACCACAAAACCGGCGCGGATCAGCGTGGCTTGCGAGCGCCGCTGCGCGAGGCGGCCAGCGGCCACCGACGACACCAGGATGCCGATCGTGGCGGGCGTCAGGATCAGCCCCGTCTGGATGGCGCTGTAGCCGCGCACCGTCTGCAGGTACACCGACACCACAAACGACAGGCCGAGCAAGACCAGCCACTGGATGTTCTGGGTCGCAAGGCCCAGGTTGCTGACGCGGTTCTTGAACATGCGTGTTGCCAGCAACGGCTCCTTGCCTGCGCGCTCGGCCGAGGCAATGTGGCGGAAGAACCACACCAGCAGCAGCGCGCCGATCAGCACGAAGATCCACACGGGTGAGATGCCGCCGGCTGGAATCAGCACCGTCGAGCCGATGGCAAAATCCTGCGTGGATTTGAACCAGCCGTAGGTGCCGGCCTGGAGGATGCCGACGACGATGAAGAACAGGCCCGCGGCGGACAGAATGGCGCCGACGAAGTCGAATCGCGGTCGCTCGCCCTGCACACCGGCGTCGGCGATGCGACGGGCCAGGTACAGGATGACCACCACCAGCAAGGCCTGCACGCCAAACGCCAGTCGCCACGTCGCCGCGCTGGTGATCAAGCCGCCGATCAGTGGACCTGCCGCCGAGCCGATGCCACCCGCGGCGCTGATGGCGCCAAACGCGCGGGCGCGCGACTTGACGTCGGTGTAGAAGACCGTTGCCAGGATGTAGACCGGCGGGATGAGCAACGCCGTGCCGATGCCCTGGCCCAGGGAATAGCCGAGGATCAAACCGGGCAGCGCTTGCGACAGAGCCGCGAACAGGGCCCCCACGCCATAGACCACCAGGCCGAGGCGGAAGCACAGCTTGCGTCCCCAGATATCGGTCAGCTTGCTGCCGGGGATCATCAACGCGGCCATGGTGAGCGTGAACAGGGTGATCGCCGTCTGGACGCCCTGGACATCGGTATTCAAGTCCTGCGCGATGCTGTTGATCGCCACGTTCATATTCGTCGCAGCATAGCTGGCGATGAACTGGGCAAGCGCGAGCGGCAGCAGGAGTGACCAGTCGAATGGCGCCGCCCGTGATGGCGCTGGGCGAGAGGTATCAATGTGGGCGTCCATTGCGAATGTCCTCCTCGTGCTCCATCTCTAGGGAGTCCATCAGCGCGAACAACGACAGAGCGGTTCGTGGCAGTATAGCCCAATGAACTTCGCGTGGAACCTCGCCCTCAGGCAAGTTTTTCGGGGGAGTCGCTTCCTCGCCCTATGGGCAGCGCGCCGCCCAGGCAAGCAGGAGGATATGCTGCTTTATGGAGAAATAACCACCCGCGGGTGAGCGGAAAAACTGCCCTTCAGGACACTCCTCTCGTGCAGGGCAAGCGGAATCCGCCTGTCATATTCTGTGCCCGGCAACTTTGCGCAAGTGTGCCTTACGGATAGACCTGGAGGAGTGGCCGAGACATCCGTTGGATCGCACCGATAGATGTGATTCGGAACAGGAGGCGTTACTCGATGACAACGCTTGATTGGATTCTCTCTGTGACGTTCATCATGTTGTACTTCGTCATGATTTTCACGGTCTGTTTCCTGACCTTCCAGAAGGGGCATTGGCTGCTGGGGATCATCGGCATCTTCGTGCCGTTCCTCTGGCTCATCGGCGCCATCATGCCCGCCAAGCGTGGGTCGCGCTATGAGGTCCAGCAGGCTATGCGCGAGCAGGCACAGATTGCAGAGATGACCAACTGAAGAGTACGTTGTCTCACAACATGGGGCGGAGACAAGCATTCGATCACAGACACGAATGAGAGGCGCCGTATGACCAAAGAGCCATCCCTTCGCCATCCATCCGAGATCCCCTGGTATATCGTCTGTCTAGTGCTCAACCTGCTCATTCTGGCCGCGCTCATCGAGTTTGTCGTATTGGTGTGGACGCATTCGTCCCTGTTCGATAACCAGGCGCTCACCGATACGGCCATAGCCATCTTGTTCGCGCTGATCCTGCTGCCCCTGGCGTACGTCATCTACCGGAACCTGACGCGCGCGGCGACGCGAGGCTCGGCGGTCCTGGTTTCAGAGCAGCAGTTTCCTGAAATTGCGGCTGTGCGTGACACATTCGCTCGGCAGCTTCGTCTACGCCGGGTACCAGAAGTCTATGTCACCTCTGGGAATGGCCAGTTGAATGCCTTTGCCGCCTCGGCCTACCGCGTTGATTTTGTCGTCCTGCACAGCGAGTTGTTCGCCAATCTCTATCAGAATAACCGCGAAGGATTGGCGTTTATTGTCGGCCACGAGATGGGGCATATCCGGCTCAGCCACACCCGCTTGTGGTACCAGCTCTCGCTCGCGTTCGTGAACCTTATCCCGATCATTCCGGGGTTCCTCTCGCGGGCGCGCGAGTATTCCAGTGATCGACACGGCGCTTTTGTGGAACCGCAGGGCGAGGAGGGGCTGGTGCTGCTGACGGCAGGCCGCTATGTCTACCGGCAGGTGGACGTTACGAACTTGCTGGACCAGGCGGCGCATGTGCGTGGCTTCTGGCCAGAGATAGCGCAGCTCACCCAGTCCCATCCGCTCACCGTCTGGCGCTTGAAAAAGCTCCGTGACCTCGGCCTGTTTCCGGGACAGGGACAGCAACAATCCGCCCCACCGTCGGGCGCGCCGATGCCGACCGGAGCGTAACCCTTCGCAAACCTCCTATTCCGGGGTACTGTTGATGTAGTCGGATGCAGCCGGGTAGTCTGCGCGCCTAGCGGTTATGACGGGTGGAGCTGTTGTCGCAAGGCAACGCGACAGCCTGGCGACGTCAGTGGGGTTTTCATGAAGCTGTCACAGTGGCTTCCTGGCGCACACCTGCTCGCGAGTTATAAGCGCTCCTGGTTGCGCAGTGACATCGTGGCGGGTATCGTGCTGAGCACCCTGCTGGTGCCGCAAGGGATGGCTTACGCGGAGCTGGCTGGTCTACCCGTCATTACCGGCCTCTACACGACAGTTCTCTGCCTGCTCGGCTATGCGGTCTTTGGGCCATCACGCATCCTGGTGCTCGGCCCAGACTCGTCGCTCGGCCCTATGATCGCGGCGACCATCCTGCCCATCGTCGGCTCGAATGGCAATCCCGAAGAGGCCGTTGCCCTGGCCTCACTGCTCGCCCTGCTGGTTGGCGGCGTTATGGTGATCGCCGGGATCGCGAAGCTTGGCTTCGTCGCCGACCTTCTCTCCAGGCCGACACGGATCGGCTATATGAATGGCCTCGCGTTGACAATCTTCATTGGACAACTGCCCAAATTGTTCGGATTCTCCGTAGACGCCAATGGCCTCATCCGCGAGGCAGTGGCGTTCGTGCAGGGGCTGGCGGCGGGCAAGGCCGTTGTCGCCGCAGTCCTCATTGGTCTGGTCAGCCTGGGACTTGTCCTCGCGCTCGACCGCTGGCTGCCGCGGGTGCCCGGCGTGCTCGTGGCCGTCATCGTCGCGATTGCCGCGACGGCGCTTCTGAATCTAGGCGACCATGGCGTCGAGCTCGTTGGCCCGCTGCCCCAGGGATTCCCGCCATTGACGCTGCCGCGCGCCGTGACTGATCTGCCGCTCCTCGTTGGCGGCGCTCTTGGTATCTCGTTGGTCGCGCTCACGGATACCATCTCGACCGCATCGGCGTTTGCCGCGCGCTCCGGGCAGGAGGTCAACGGCAATGGCGAGATGGTTGGCATTGGCGCTGCGAATATCGCCGCCGGTTTCTTTCAGGGTTTCCCGGTCAGCACCAGCGGGTCGCGTACCGCCGTCGCCGAGCACGCGGGCGCGAAGTCGCAGGTCGCGGGTGTCGTCGGCGCGGCGGTGATCGTGTTGATGCTGCTCTTCGTGCCGGGCCTGCTGAGAAACCTGCCACAGCCCACGCTGGCCGCCGTGGTGATCGCCGCCTCGATCTCGCTGGCCGACATCCCTGGTCTCGTGCGGCTCTGGCGTCAGCGGCCCACCGAGTTCTTCCTCGCGATTGCGGCGTTTCTCGGTGTGGCGCTTCTCGGCGTCTTACAGGGCATCGCGCTCGCTGTCGCGCTTTCGATTCTCAACGTGTTTCGCCGTGCCTGGTGGCCCTATCAAACGACGCTGGGCCGCGTTCCTGGCATGCCCGGCGTCCATGACCGGCAGCAGCATCTCGATGCCGAGGTGTTACCTGGCCTTGTCATCTTCCGGTTTGATGCCCCACTCTTCTTCGCCAACACCCGCGCCTTCCGCGACCATATCCGCTACTTCGCCGCCACCGAGCTGAACCTGCGCTGGATTCTGATTGCCGCCGCCTCGATCACCGATGTCGATACCACCGCTGCCGACATGCTGGCCGCGCTGGACGAGGAGATCAATGCCGACAATATCTCGCTGGTGTTTGCCGAGCTCAAGGATCCCGTCCGCGAGAAGCTCCAACGCTACGAGTTGATTGGGCATCTCGATCCGGCCCACTTCTTCCCGACGCTCGACGCCGCGATCAGCGCCTTCCGCGAGCAGACCGGCGCGCGCTGGATGCCGCCCGGACAAGCGAGGCCAACCTGATCGGTCAGCTGAATCCAAGATGTTTCGCTACCCAGCCATGCTCTTCGTGGAAATGCACCCCCTGCTCTTTGGCCTCTTCAGCCGTCAAATAGGGGAGCAGGTGGCCCACCAGCGGTTGCTGGGCTTTAAATCGGCGCACATTCTCCTGGGCATGCTCGGTCATCAAGCGCAGGCCGACCAGCGGATCTCCCAGGGTCTCGTCCAGGGAGCGCAATAGCGCTTTTGCCTCTGCTTCCACCGCCGGACTCAGTCGCTGGTGGCCCAGATAACGGGCTACCGTCACCAGATTTTCCTCGCGCAGCAGTCCGAGGTGCTCGGCCCAGAGCAACAGGCGTAGACCACGGGCGAGTTCGGGATTGAGCGTCGCGACATTCATTTCGGTATCGTCGCGCATACCGCGATTGTTCAGGTTCGCGGAGCCGACGGTGGACCAGAGATCGTCGACAATGGCGACTTTGGCATGCACATAGATAGGGCGGTAGTCTTGCTCGCCCGCGATCGCTGACGAAGTTGCCAGGCAGAAGGCCTGGATCCGTCCCTGCGCCGCCGCATCGGGCGCTTCTTCTCGCAGACGTGTCAGCCCCGCGTCCGTGAAGAAGCGGCCCACATTTGGATGGTCCGGCAACACGATGGCGACGGTTGCGCCGCGCTGCAAGGCCGCCGCAAGCTCGCGGACGTTGCGCTCCATGTCGGGGCTATCGGCGGCCTTCCAGTTGAGTCTGAGGCCGACCCCGAGCGGTGAAATGTACGCATGGGTCCAGAAATACTGGTTCTCCAGATAGACAAACCGTTGCGCATTGCTCAGGGCGTTGGCGTAGAGCTGCGCGATGCCCTGAATGCCGTCTGCTGGCGCAAAGTTGTAGGTGTACGCCGGGATCGTCCGCGCGACCTGGATCACGCTGGTGCTCTCCACGGGAGGCGGCAGTGGATGTTCGGGAATGAGCAGCTGCTGGTCCCCTTCTTTGCGCTGGACGACATCATTCCACCGCTGGCGAAAATTGCGTTCTACATCCGCGGCGGCTGGCCCCTCGATCAGGGCATGGGCATCGTGCCAGTTATGGGGAGAGGCGTTGTCCGTGTTGCTGCGCAGTGGCGAAAAGTAGTGATGGAAGTGGGTATCCCAGCGGTCAAAGTCGCCATTGAGCTCGATCAGCATGTCGATGCCGCCAACAAAAGCGCGCGTGCCGTCTATCACCGCGAGTTTTTGATGCAGCGACTCGATGGGGTGGTGTCGGATGCCATGGGAGCTATCGTCCAAAATGCAGGAAACGCCGACCGCCGCGAGTTGCTCCTGCGCCGCTTTAGGATCAAAGTGTGAAAAGAACTCGGAGCTCGACCAAATCAGGACCTTAACCTCAACCCCTTTGCGGACTGCATAGCCAAGCACCGCCTGGACGGTCAGGTCATGCGCGCACCAGAAGTCAATCTCCGCCTGCGCAAGCCCTTCGGCGCGCAACTCCTCCAGAAGCGCCTCCTGTTCGGGGCTGCCATCTGGCCCCGCGCGCTGATCTGTCCCGCGCACCAGTTTCATCAGGGGCGTTAATCCCCAGGCGGCAATGTAGATGTACTTCTCTGCCATCAGGAACTGGCGACACATGGTGAGAAAGGTGGCGTGCGCATCAATAGCATAGGCCACCTGTGAATCGGTACGGACGGGCGTATCGCCCTCAGCCCACCAGGTCTGAGTGCTTCGAGTCTGTTGAGCGATATCTGCTGACATGGATTATCTCCTTACGCGGCTTTTCAGCGTTCCCGTGTTCCTGCCAATCATAGCCCACTCGCCTCTCCCAGACCCTATACATAAGGTAGATTTGTGGGGCTAGTCTCTCATCTCGCTGAGAGGACCCCAGGAATGCGGCAGGATGGAGTAGCAAAATACAGCGTTCTCGCGCGACTGGCGAAGGAACATGCGCCGCCGACCGAGGTAATAACCAGCCCTCAGAACTACACTCCTGGATGGTGGCAGCCGGAAATTCTCGTGTAAACGTATAGCCGGAATATGCTCCCGCAACGGCGAGTGATTGATTGTTCTTCGCTACGAAATGTGCGGAAGGTCCGCCCAATGCCGCACACCAGTAGGTAGAGACAGCCATGAGTGAACAGAGTGAACAAAGGCCGCCAGGCAGTTCGATGCGCGAGCGCCTGCTATTCCTGAGCGACGGCGTCTTCGCTATTGCGATTACCCTGCTTGTGCTTGAAATCGCCTTGCCGCATATCACCGGAGACTATCAGGAGCAAGAGCTGGAGTTTCCGGGCAAGCTCTGGGAAGTGTGGCCGCAGGTCTTGACCTATGCTTTGACCTTTCTCATCGTCGGCGTCTACTGGATGAGCCATCAGCGGTTGTTTGAGTATCTTGTTCGCGCGGATAGTGTTCTGGCGTGGCTCAACGTTTTCTTCTTGATGAGTGTAGCCTTCTTACCTATCCCATCGAACATCCTCGGCGAGTATGGGGCGCTCGGGGCAGCGGTGCGGTTCTATGCTTTGAGCCTGATGGCGCCAGGTCTGTGGATCATTGCGCTCTGGTGGTATGCCACATACCATCACCGCCTCGTCGAGAAGAACCTGGATGCTGGCATCATTCGCCACCGTCTCGAACGCTATGTGATCGCGCCAGTGGTCTTCCTCCTTGCGATTGGCCTCTCGTATATTAATGCTCATGTTGCCGGAGTGAGTCTGCTGCTGGTGGTCGTGGGCGTTGCGGTGCACGAGATATGGCACCGACTACGAGGAAGACAAGAGACGTATACGACAGGACATGCGCCTGTGACCGCGCCTGTGACCGACCACGAGCGCCCATCCGTCGAGGAAGAGGCGAGCGCAGACCATCTGACTTTGGACCAGGATACGGTTTCCTACTGACTGCCGCTTGGCAGTGCGCACCTATACCCCACGCGGACAGACGCCAGCGCTCCGCGTGCCTCTCACGCATAATCACCCGCCACCCCGATGTCCGCCGCTTCATGCCGATGCAAGATCATGCCTACCGCGGCGAAGAGTCCGCTCGCTTTCCCCAGCTTTTGCTCCGCAAGATCACCGGCAAACTCCTGGTTATTTGGGATGGCAACGAAAGAACGGCAAGCCGATGTATCAAACAAAGTATTACAATAGAAACACTACCTTGACAATCATAGTACTATGACATATAATCCAGCTACGAGGTGATGCTATGAGCGAGAACAAACTTACCTCCGATCTGCTGCGCGGACATACCGATACGATGATTTTACGGCTCTTATCGGAAGCTGACCGCTACGGCTACGAGATCGTCAAGCTGATTGCCGAGCGCTCTGGTGGTGAATATGAATTAAAGGAAGCCACCATGTACTCCAGCGTCCGGCGGCTTGAGGTGGACGGAGATATCGAATGGTACTGGGGCGATGAATCGCAAGGTGGAAGGAGGAAGTATTTCAGGATTACTGCAAAGGGGAAAGCAACGTACGCTCGCAACAAAAGCAACTGGGAGTATGCGAAGTGCGTGCTGGATAGCCTCCTGTGACACCTCACCCAGTTTCAACCGGTATCTTTCAGGGGCCGCGCCCCCACGTCATCATGCCCCAGGGCGAGAGCAATAGCTCACAAGCAGTAAGGAAGGGTGTAGTTATGAATGACAAATTGACCAACTATGTCAACGGCGTTTTTGCTCCGTACGATGGCGTAAAGAGCGTCGCCGAATTAAAGACTGATCTGCTCTCCGATTTGCAGGAGCGGTTCCGTGAACTCAAAGCCGAGGGCAAGGATGATGAAACGGCCTTGACCATGACCATTGAGAGCATCGGCGACATTGAGCAAACCGTCCTGGAGGTCGCCAACCTCTCCCGCGCGCTGGAGCGGCAGGTGGTCATCAACTTGAGCGGGAGCAATCTGTCACAGAGCGACTTTGCGGGCGTGATCGCGCATCAAGGACAGTTCAAGGGAAG
Organism: Ktedonobacterales bacterium; assembly: GCA_036557205.1. Lineage (GTDB taxonomy): Bacteria > Chloroflexota > Ktedonobacteria > Ktedonobacterales > JADMIN01 > DAHUXT01. The sequence continues at coordinate 9,748 of DATBIB010000157.1, forward strand.
CGCGTTACGCGGCTCTGACTTTTCGGGCGCAGACCTCACTGGGAGCTTGTTTTCAGGCAGCGACGTCCGTGAAGCCAATTTTGACCGCGCAAATCTGACAGACTGCAAATTTTCCGCAAGTGACCTTGCGGACGCGAGCTTCCGCGAAGCCATCCTTGTGCGCACCAACTTCAGCTCGGCGGGGTTGGTCGGCGCGAAATTCGTCGGCGTCAAGCTGACTGATGTCAAACTTGCTACGACCGACCTGCGAAAAACAACCTTTGAGGGCTGCACCTTTCTCGGCGTGGACTTCCACTATTCCGACCTGAGCGGACAGCGACTGGATGGGCAGACCTTTATCGGCGTCAAGTTCGACGTGCCGGCATTGAAGGATGTTTCGTTTCAGGGCGCGACTCTCAAGAATGTGTCTTTCCGCCCAGTGGGTATCTGGTCTCTGAAGCGCGCCATACAATCCATGCGCCTTGACGGCGCGATCATGGATAAGCTCACGTATGCCGCTCTCAAAGGCATAGGGGCCGATGTATCGAACGTCACGGTTCAATAAGGAGGGAAGGCTGTGCAGAACACGTCAATTCAGGTCGCGGACCTCCAAAAATCATATAAGCAGCTCAACGTCTTGAAAGGCGTGAATTTCACCGTGGAGCGGGGCAGCATTTTTGCCCTGCTTGGCTCCAACGGTGCGGGCAAGACGACGATCATCAAAATCCTCACCACGCTGCTCAAACAGGACGGCGGAACTGCCATCGTCAACGGATTTGATGTGGCGTCAAAGCCAGACCACGTGCGGCAATCACTCAGTCTGACCGGGCAATTTGCCGCCGTGGATGAGATTTTGACCGGGCGAGAAAACGTGATCATGATCGCCAAACTGCGACACCTCAAACAGCCGCGCCAGGTAGCCGACGATTTGCTGACCCGCTTCGGTCTAGCCGAGGCCGCCAACCGCAAGGTGTCTACCTATTCGGGTGGGATGCGCCGCAGGCTTGACCTCGCCATGAGCCTTGTGGGAAAACCGCAGGTCATTTTCCTTGACGAGCCAACCACCGGGCTCGACCCCGAGGCGCGCATCGAGGTGTGGAAAGTGGTGAAGGAGCTTGCCGATGGTGGCGTAACCGTCTTCTTGACCACGCAGTATCTGGATGAGGCGGAACAGCTTGCCGATCACATTGCCATTCTCCATGAGGGAAAGATTATCGCCAGCGGCACGCTCGCGGAGCTGAAAAAGCTGTTCCCACCTGCTCAGGTGGAGTATGTGGAAAAACAACCGACATTGGAGGAGATCTTTCTTGCCATCATTGGCAAAAAGGAGGAGCTATAAATGGACACGGTACAGAAACACTTCTTCAGCGATCTGAGCGTAATGCTTGGCCGTTCCATGCGCCATATTTTCCGCAGTATGGACACTATCATCACGGTCACGATCATGCCCATTGCGTTTATGTTGCTGTTCGTGTATGTGTTCGGCGGCGCAATACAAACCGGGACAGGCAATTATGTCAATTACTTGTTACCGGGAATCTTGCTGATTGCTATTGCGAGCGGGGTATCCTATACGTCTTTCCGTTTGTTTACCGACGTGCAACGGGGGATCATTGAGCGATTTCGCTCCATGCCGATTGCCCCTTCCACCATGCTGTGGGGACACGTCCTGACCTCGCTGGTATCCAACGCGATTTCGGTGGTGGTCATCATTATCGTCGCGTTGATTATGGGCTTTCGTTCGTCGGCGGGCATCCTGTCATGGCTTGCCGTCGCTGGCATACTCGCGTTGTTTACGCTGGCGTTAACCTGGCTCGCGGTGATTCCCGGATTGACCGCGAAAACGACAGACGGCGCAACCGCCTTTTCGTATCCGCTGATCTTCCTGCCCTTTATCAGCTCGGCGTTTGTGCCAACCAACTCGATGCCGCCGGTCGTCCGGGCCTTTGCCGAAAACCAGCCAGTGACGGCAATAGTGGACTCCATCCGTGCGTTACTGGCTGGGCAGCCTGTGTCTCATGACATATGGACTGCGCTTGCATGGTGCGTCGGCATTCTGGTGGTGGCTTACATCTTTGCGATGAGGGCATATCAAAAGCGGGTGTCATGAACGCTGGCCTGGTCGGAGCAGACCTCCAGCAGATTGAGCTGCCTCAGATCCCTTTCGACCAGGCGAATGTGATTGGCGCGAATATGCGGGGGGCTGATCTCAGCGGGGCTACGCTCACCTGGGCGGACTTCGACGAGGCTGATGTGCGGGCGGTTCTGGGCAGAACATGAAGCGAGCGCCTTGAACCAGGCGTCCGGCCCTCACTCGTGCGACGCCAATGCGTCGGCGCTGTTCGCGTGGGCGCTCGTGGCCGTTCCATCTGCGCTCATTGTCGGCGCATTCGGTTCCACCGCGAGTTCCAGGTTGTTGATCCGGCGCAGGGTGAAATTCTCGCGCATCAGCGCAATCGGGTTGAAGATCAGGGCTTCCAGCGGGTCCCAGAGGCTCACCCAGGCGAAGAGCGAGATCGTGGCCGCGATGACCACCTGCACCACCTGCGGTACCCCAGAAAGTGGGCCGGTGAACAGGAAATAGGTGACGCCAATGATAACGGCGACGATGACCATCAGGCTGGCTAGCCCCAGCGAAGAACGAAAACGAATGAGATGAATCTCCACCTCATTGTCTTCGACCTTCGCGCGGCAATAGCGATGCACCGCGTCCGTCAGCCGCCGGTCAAGGCCGGGCGTGATCTGGTCAGGTGGCATGCGCACCAGCAGGCGGGCGTTTTTCAGGTCGCGTCGGTGGGCCTGTAGCTGGCGTGTGATGTACTCCAGGCCCGACATCCCCAGGATCTCCAGCTTGTTCTCCGAGAACGGATTGATCGCGGGGGCATCGAACAAATGGTCGGGCGAGCTGACCGCAATCTCGATATCCGGGGTGGTCATTGCATGACTCCCTGGATCGCCCCCAATTCCTCAAGGCTCACGCGCCCCGCGCCGTGGTCTAGCTGGTAATTGAGGTTCATCGCCGCGTTGATGAGCGCCAGGTGGGTGAACGCCTGCGGGAAGTTCCCCTGCTGCCCGCCGGTCAGGCCAATCTGCTCGGAGAACAGGCCCAGGTGATTCCCGTAGGTGGCCATCTTCTCGAAGACGAAGCGGGCATCTTCGAGGCGCCCAGAACGGGCGAGCGCGTCCACGTACCAGTAGGTCGCGATGGAGAAGGTGCCTTCGTGGCCACGCAGCCCATCGGGTGAGGCGCTCGGATTGTAGCGGTAGACCAGGCTGTCGGAAACGAGCTCCTGGTCAATCGCGTGCAGCGTCGAGAGCCACATCGGGTCGGTCGGCGAGATGAAGCCCACCAGCGGCATGAGCAGCAGCGAGGCGTCGAGCACATCGGTGTTGTAATGCTGGACGAACGCGCCGCGTTTGGCATTCCATCCCTTCTCCATAATCTGGCGATAGATCGCGTCGCGCGTGGCGATGAGGCGTGGCAGATCCGCGGGCAGACCGTGGTTGTTGGCGATGCGGATCGCCCGATCCATGGCCAGCCAGGACATCAGTCGTCCATAGGTGAAGGGCTGCTGCCCGCCGCGTGTCTCCCAGATGCCCTCTTCTGGCTGGTCCCAGTGCTCGCAGAGCCAGTCGAGCACGTTCGTGAGGTGTGTCCATCCCCGGTGGGCAATACGCAGGCCCTGGGTGTCGGCCAGATAGAGGCTGTCCATCATTTCCCCATAGATGTCGAGCTGAAGTTGGCCCGAAGCCCCGTTACCGATGCGGACCGGCCGCGAATCCAGATACCCCTTGAAGTGCTCCAGACTCTCCTCGCGCAGGTCCGATGAGCCATCAACACGGTACATGATCTTCAGTGGCGGTGTCGCGCTCTGCGTATCCACATGATCGCTGACCCGGGCATTCACCCATTGGAGGAATTCAGCCGCCTCCTCCTTATATCCCAGGCCGAGCAAGGCGTAGACCGAGAACGAGGCGTCACGTACCCAGGTGTAGCGATAGTCCCAGTTGCGCTCGCCGCCGATATCCTCGGGCAGCCCCGTCGTCACCGCGGCCACCAGCGCGCCTGAGGGGGCGTAGGTCATCAGCTTGAGCGTCATCGCCGAGCGGCTGATTGTCTCGCGCCAGCGTCCATTATAGGTCGAGCGATTGAGCCATTGCTGCCAGAACTGTCGGGTCTGGAGGAGCATCTTGTCGACGGCCTTCGCGGAGGTCGTCCCTGGCGGGTGCCTGCCGCCCGACTCCAATACGACCGTTGCGATCTGCCCGGCGTGCAGCGTAAACGTGGCATGTACGTCGTCCCCTTTGCGTGACAGGTGGATGGGGTCGGGCGCCTGGGCAGTGGCAACATGAATGGATGGATCTACCGCCAGAGACGTGTCTACATGCAAGGTCAGCGTAAGGTCGGGGGTAGAGAAGGCGGCCCCGCGTTCGGCCATGACCAGCTCGTGCGGGCGGCGTCCATAGTCGAAGCGTGGCGCGCATTCGAGCGAGAATCGCATCGAGCCACGGACGACGCGCACCCGCCGGACCAGCTCGTGGTGCGTGGTGGCCGTCTTCGGGCGATCAACCGGCATGAAGTCGATCACTTCGCCGACGCCATTGGCGGTCATAAATCGGGTGATGAGAATCGCCGAGTCGGGAAAATAGAGCTGCCTGGTGACGTAGTCGCGTTCGGCCGCCGCGATACGGAAATAGCCGCCACGATCATGGTCGAGGAGCTCGGCGAAGATACTCGGCGAGTCGAAGCGCGGACAGCAGTAGAAGTCAATCGAGCCATCTGTGCTGACCAGCGCCGCCGTCTGCAAGTCTCCGATCAATCCGTGGTCTGCAATGGGTGGATACCGATTCATCAGGGCGCCTCCGTGTAGCTGTTCGAGACGACATCAGGCATGGGCCTCGGTTGATTGCTTGGTTGTGGGTGTTGTGGGTGTTGTCGGTGTCGGCTGGGGCTGCTGACCCCAATTGACGCGCAGAATGTGCAGGCTCACCATGAATACCCACAGCGGCAGGAGAAACTCGATCCAGGGCGCGAAGTTGATTGTCAGCAACAAGATGAGCGCGCAGACGTACCCGAAGAACACGAACCACCTGGGCAAAAATCCGGTGCGCAGCGCGAGGGTGGCGGTCGTGATCATGAAGACGCCAGCCATGCGCATCGCGTAGATGGTCAGGAAGGAGCTGGTTACCTGGAGCTCGAACTCCCAGACGGCGTTTCCGGCTGATCCTGGAACGGCGTCCGCGAAGTTGGCCGTCAGAACACCACCCACCGCTGCCGTCGCGAAGAGCATGGCAACGAAAAGCAGTCCGCTGCCAAGGAAGACGGTTGCGAAAAGGCGGTCTTCGCGGTCTCCCAAATGGTCGCGCACCACCCCAATGAACCAGAGAAACGCGATGCCGGCAAAGGGAACGAGATTCAGGGCAAATGCGACGATGTTCTGGTGAAAGGAGTCAGAGAGCCAGGCGCTGAGGTCACGCGATTTGGCTATGATCGAGAGCCTGATAATGAGCAGGCTGACCGTAAGCAGCACCGAGAAAATGATGCCAGCAACCGCGGCCGCGCGCGGCGTCCTGAGCGCCTGGCGGGCTTCGGGTAACACCGTACTCACCCTGTCCCCCTCTTGTGCATGAAAAGATAGGCGCCATTTGGCTCCTACCACCAATAGGGTATGCTTGCGCGCCGGAGAATGCGCCGCTCACAGGACGTGACCGCTGGGCCAGTCTTCCGCTCGTCCCCCGGCTAGGTGTCGGCCCAACTCCCGGCGCAACGTCGGCGCGGAGCGGGCTCCTCCGAGGCTACGCATCGTGCCGTGGCGTCGGGCGCCTGGGCGGAATCCGCGCCGGGCGCCTGGCCCTGAGGCGGGCAGAAAATCAACCCCACAGACTATCCCTTTGTGTCGTGTTCGATGACGCCTGTTGGGTTCAACTCTTACGAGGCGCAGTGTCCCCAGCTGTTTTTATATGCGGAACAGCGCGCCGACGCGGAGAGGAGCGATCCGCCATGGATTCGACCGACCATCTTGATGGCGCGGGTAGCGCGGGTGGCGCGCCGCCCAGAGCTGACCCATCCGCGCGGCGGCGTTTCTCCATTACGATCACCATGCGCAGCCTCCTGCTAGCGGCGGCTATTGGCGTCGCTATCCTGGTCGGCGTACTCATCTTCACACAAGCGCTGGGGACATTGATCTCCCTCGTGTTGGCCATCATTCTTGGTGAGGCTATCCGGCCAGTGGTGGCCTGGTTGCGGAAGTTTCGGATTCCCGCTCCACTGGCGGTTTTACTTATCTACCTGGTGGGCATCGTGGTCTTCGGCGTGCTCATCTGGCTGCTGCTGAACCCGCTCGTCAGCCAGATCAACAACCTGACCACCCATCTGCCTGAGTATCTTGCCAAACTTCAGCAACAGGCAGACGATCTGGAGCGGCAACTGCGCGCCCAGAGCGCGCTCTCGAACCTCATCGATACGATTTCCCAATCGCTGGCGAACCTCGCGCAACAGTTTATCCCCCGGCTGATTGCGGTGCCCCTGGGGCTGCTGACCGGCGTCTTCAGCCTCTTCATCAATGCCGTGATCCTGCTGACGATGACGCTCTTCTGGCTGATGGCTACGGACGAGTTCAAGCCGTTCGTCGTCGGGCTTTTCCCGCCAGCCTCGCAAGATCATGCGTCGCGGGTGTTCACCGAGATTGGGCGGGCGTTCGGCGGCTACATTCGCGGCACGCTGATTGCCATGCTCTTGATTGGGAGCTTGACCGGCGGCGGCCTTGCGCTGCTGGGGGTGCCCTACGCATTGCTGCTAGGGATCCTGGCTGGGTTCACCGAGCTACTGCCATACCTGGGGCCATGGATTAGTGGGACCGTCTCAGTGCTGGTTGCGCTGATCACGGTGGACCCAGGCAAGGCGCTCCAGGTGGTCGTGTTGTTTATCTTGATCCAGGAGATCGAGGGCAATGTCATAGAGCCGTTGGTGATGAGTCGTGCGGTGAAGATCAATCCGCTGGTGGTGATCGTCGCGGTGCTGATCGGACTCGACCTGCTGGGAATCGTCGGCGCTATCCTGGCGGTGCCTGTTGCCGCGGCCATCCAGATCGTCTTCGTGCGCGTGCTGGCGCCAGCGATCCGCCGGTCGTCGGCGTCGTCGGCATCCGCGACTTCCTCCGTGCCGCCTGGCGAGGCCATGACCGCCGAGCAAACCACGTCGCCTGACGCCACTGATGCCAGCCCCAGTCCGGCGGCCCGCTCGGTGACGGAGACCTGACGCTTTCCACTCTATTTGTCCTTGTTCTGCGTATCCGGTGCGCCGTCCTCAATACCCGTGCTGGTCTCTCTGCCTGGCTCCGTGCCTGTCTGCGCCTCTTCGGATTCACTGGCTGCATTTTCAGTGGACGCATTGGCCGCATCCACATGCAGGCGCGCCGTCTGCAGGACCGCCGCGAGATCACCGCCCACCAGCCGCCGCCCCGCGATCCACGAATTCAGTTCCGCGCCGAGGAGCAGAATGAAGCCGAGGTAGTAGAAGAAGATGAGGATCACCACCGCGAATCCGGCGATGGATCCGTAGTTTTCTGGCCGCAGGAAGCGGTTCGCATAGAGGGGAAAGAGGCTGATGTACGGGACAAGCAGCACCGTGGCCAGCAGCGTCCCCGGAATGACCTGCCTGATGTGAATGTGCCGGTTGGGCACGATGAGATAGATGGCGCCGAACAGGATAAACGCGGAGAGCACCGCCACGATATTTCCCAGCACGCCCGCGAGCGCCGCCTCACCGGAGGCCGCCAGGTAGGGATCGACGAGAGTCACGATGGTGGAGGGCAGTGTGAAGGCCAGCGCGATAAGCGGCGCGAGAACGAGGTAGAGCGCCAGCATGCCGAACGCCATCAATTGTTTCGGGATGAGATCGCGGCTCCGCACGCGGAAGATAATCCCGAAGCAGCTCTCGATGACCATGAAGAGGTTCGATCCGCCCAGCACCGACCCGACCAGGCCAATCAGGAACAGCGGCCCCAGGTTCGAGGTCAGCTGGTTTGCGACCGCCTGAAATATCTCTGCCCCGCCGGGGATAGCCTCGGCAAAGACCTGCTCGATATGCGTGTAGATGGTGGAGGCATGGTCGCCCAGGATGAGGCCCACGGCGGCAAGCAGGAGGAGCAAGATGGGGAAGAGCGACATCAGCAGGTTGTAGGCTAGCATCCCTGCGAGGTTGAAGACCCAGTCGTCGTTGAGCTTCGTCCAGAAGTCGAGCAGGGGTTGGATCGCCTTGATGACGCGCCGCACCACGCGGAATCGCATCCAGGGTGGTTCGTCCTTCGGGCTAGCCATCAGGTCGCGCTCGTGGGCCGTTCTCCCAGCGTCACGGTCATAGTCTGCTGGGACGAGCCGCGCTGGACAGTCACCTGGACTCGCGTGCCGGGTGGGAGAGAGAGCAGGATGCCAGCTAGATCACCGTTGCCGGTGACCCGGGTACCATTCACGGCGACGATGATATCGCCCTGCTGCATGCCAGCCTGCTGCGCCGGGCTGTGTCCGGTGGCGTCGGGGACGAAGCCGGTGACCAGCACGCCAGAATCGACGGGCAGGTTGTTCGCCGAGGCCAGGTCTGGGGTCACATCGGCGCCAGAGATACCGAGAAAGCCCTGGCCACTGTTGACCACACGGCCATACTTCACCAGCTGGTCGGCGACGAATTTGACCCGATTCACCGGGATCGCGAAGCCGATGCCCTCCGCCGCTGCTCCAGAAGATGGGATGGTCGCGGAGAGGGTGGGGATGCCAATCAGCTCCTCCTGCAAGTTCACCAGCGCCCCACCTGAGTTGCCCGGATTGATGGGCGCGCTGGTCTGGATGAGGCCGGTCAAGACGCCCGCCGGGCCATTGGGCGCTTCGCTGGCCGTCCGGTTGAGCGCGCTGACAATGCCAAACGTGGCCGACTGTTGCAGGCCGAGCGGCGCGCCAATCGCGAGAACGAATTCGCCGACCTGCACTTTGCTCGAATTGCCCAGCTTGATCGGGCGCAATCCGGTGGCGTTGACCTTCAGCACGGCCAGATCATCGGCGGCCGCCTCGCCGACGAGCTTCGCGGGTAAGGTCTTCCCGCTGGAGAGCAAGACCTGAAACGAGGTGAACCCCTGCACCACGTGGTCGTTGGTAACGATATTCCCGTCGCTGGAGATGATTTCGCCCGACCCAATCGCGCCCGAACCATTGGCGCTGGAGCTCTGGATCTCGACGACGGAGGGTTGAACCGCGGGGATGACATTCACTGGCGCCTGGGGAAGCGCGGACGCTCCACCGGATGAGGACGATGGCGCGGTCGTTGGCGTGGGAGTCGTTAATCCCTGTCCGGGGTTGGTGCCGGGAAGCGCGCAGCCGCCGATGAGCGTAGCGATGGCAAGCACGATGACGATAGCGCCCAACCCGGCATGCCGCGCCGCTCGCCGCGTCCCTGTTGTGACGCCGTCGCATGAATCGTGCGCATCCACGGTCATGCCCCCTTGCGGTTGGTTGCCAGCCTTCGGTAATCGTGGGGATGATTCCTAAACAACAGCAGCGCGACGTGCGCCTTCGGCGCGTTGCAACGAGCGACCAGGGCGGGCTGGACATTCCTCACCACCACCTCAACCTCATCCGTGTCCATCCACCCTGGCCAGGCATCGCGCGCCTCCTGTGTCTATCGAGGCATCGAGTAGCCAGATAGGCTCAGGAGCAACGCGCCGGTTCGTGCGCTAGTGCATCTGCTGCTGTGACTGCGAGGTATCGGTCTGGGTGGCCGCCATATCAGCCGCGGCGAGCCTCGACCCCATGGCGATCAAGGTCTCCGGCCGTACTATGCCCTGCGCCAGCACCATGCCACCGGTAGACTGCAACGCTTCTTTCAACGGGACGGCCCAGCGATGCTCGATCAGCACCAGCACGCCGGTTGTCCCTGTCGGAATATCTTTGGCGATATTTTTGATATCGTCGGCAGACAGGCCGAAGTCATGTTCGGCGAAGGCCACTGCGCCCATTTCCGCGCCAGGCTCCACGCCTTCATCACCGGCGGCGCCGTAGCCTAGCAGCCCCCCGATGACGGCGCCCATTTCGGCGCGCTGCTCGGTCGTGAGGTCGCTCGCGCCGAGTGAGACGACCGTGCCATCCTGTTCTTTCTGTATGGCGAGCGCATCGAGCACGCGGATGGTACCCGACTTACTTGCCTTCTCCAACTCCTGTGCAATGCGCCCTTTCAGATTCTCATTCGGTAATCCCAGTACGAAGAGCTGAACCGGACCCAGATTCATCTTTCACTCCTTCCGCATGCGACCTGTCCGCGCCGACAATTGACGCATGCCCCGGTCGCCATGGATGTACGCCTCCAGTGTAGTTCGAATCGTGCCCTGCGCCTTCATGCAGCGGGCGCGTTTCGCGGGTCAGCTTCGGGCACTGTATTGGGTCAGCGCCAACCTCGCCTGGAGGTGAGCAGTCGCGCAATCCCCACCGTCCCGTTTCAGACCGCTCCGGCGGGATAGCCCTGAATCTGGCGGCGATTGCGCCACCCGCCGCCCGCATAGGTCATGATATCGAGGAGCAATCCTATCCCGACCCAGAACCATCCCCAATAGGCGGCCGGCCAGACCAGAACGTACATGATCGTCGTGAATGGTAGAAAAGCGAGGCCAAGCAGCGGCCCGACGAACGTGTTGAAGGCGCGGTCGACCAGGGGCGTGAACAACCACATGAAGAGCAGCGCCACTCGCGGGAAGCTCGCGGCAAGGAGAGCAAACAGGCATCCGCATCCTAATATCATCGGGAACCCCTTCCTGCGCGCCGCCTATGTCGGCCACTGCTCGCAATGCTCTTGACGGAACGATGGTCTCTAGCGCTTGCCTATCTTCGCTAAGGCTGGCTCACGAGGGCGAAGGAGAAGGACTGGGTGCGGCTCCTGGCGCTGGCCCCGTGGGCGCGGGCGCCTGGGGAGGCGCGGCCAGTGGCGCGGCTGATTGTGGTGTCCCCTGCATCCCTTGCATCCCCTGCATGCCCGGCGCTGCCGCTGGCGCCATGGGGTTGGCGGGCCGGGTGATGAGGTAGGCCAGCGCGCCGAGCCAGGGGAAGAAGATGATCAGCGCCACCCACAGCCCCTTCTGCCATCCGACGAGGTCTGGCCGTCTGACCGCATCCGCCAGCACCAGAAACCAGATGATAGTAAGGGGTATGAAGATGAAAAACAGCCAGAACCAATCCCAGGCAGTCATGGCGGACCTCCACTGTTGTTCGCTTGCTGCTCGTTGAACGCGCCGACGCATCCATGTCGAGGTATAACCAGGAACTGCCCGGTTCGCATCATACGAGGGGCGTGCTTTCCAAGTCAGGTTCGCGCTCCCCGTCGGGAGAGCGTCGCGCTAGCCGTTCGTCGCTCTTGGGGCGGCGAGTGGACCCGGCCCGGAAGCCGCGGGAGGGAACGCATTCGCCAGCGCCAGATACTCGCGCTCATTCCCCTCGATCATGAGTTTGTGCATCGCGATCACATCGTGCCGTGGCAGGGCGCTGATCGGCTGCACGCAGAGCCGGAGCACCGGGGCGCCGCTCTCATAGACGCTCACCATGCCCTCCTCCAGCGGAATGCGGTAGATACGCTGGGCATAGCTGGGGCTGGCGACATCCAGATAGCGTGACTCCTTGAGCTGGCGCAGCTCATTCTCGTCGAGCAGATCGCAGAGTAGCTCCTTTGCGCGGTTGTTGGCGGCCCGCATATCCGTTTCGGCGTCCAGGGAGCGCGAGAACGTCCTGATGGCCAGCCAGACGTTCAGCCCCAGCAGCAGAATGCAGA
>DATBIB010000158.1:0-24349 GCA_036557205.1 Ktedonobacterales bacterium
GTTGAGCAATACGTCAGCGGCGGGAGTGGCAACCATACGTACTATTTGCCGGGCAACGCTGAGGAGGTCACGCCGAGTAATACGCTGGTCAAGTACTACGCAGCAGGCGGCCTCTCCCTTGGCCTAAACACCACGACCAACGGCTCAGGCATCTCCTACCTGGTCAGCGACGGGCTAGGCAGCGTGTCGGAGGCGCTCAACCAGACGGGGACGGCGACGGGCGGCGTGCTCTACGGCCCGTATGGGGGCGTGCGCTATAGCACTGGAACGCTGCCCACCGCCAAAGGCTTCACCGGCCAGTATAGTGATGCCAGCACCGGGCTGGACTACTACGGCGCCCGCTACTATGACCCGCAGTTGGGGCAGTTTACGAGTGCCGATACGGTGGCCGATGGGCTGAACCGCTATGGCTATGTCAAGGGCAACCCGGAGACGGCGACGGACCCAACGGGACATCGGACTGATGATGGGTTCCATGATGGAGGTTCTTCCAGCGGCGAAATCAACGAGGCAGATTGGGTCTGGCATACTAGAACTGGCGGTGAGCAATTTAACATGCGTCAACAAATTGCAGCTTGCCGAGCAGATCCTACAGGATGTGATCTCTGGTCTGCGGCCGCCTTCAACTACACCCCGTTTGACAATCGCAGATGGAACGAGGCGCGGCATATGTGGGGATTGGACGACCCAGAATGGGACGCCGCAATTGGCCTCGAGAATTACTTTGGGCTTCAAATCATGTTGAACTCACAGTCACCGGCAAAGGGGTCAGGAGGTGGCACGAATCCAGACTACACAATGGGTATTGCCACAATGGTAGCAACCCCTGGCACATGGCCCGGCGTTGGCATGGCCATCAAGTATGGCACAAACTTGGAGCTCTACACGCCTACTGGTGACAACGAGGGTAACATTATTGCCGAGATAGGTAGGAAGGGTGCTGATTACGGAAAGAAAGCGCAAGCTCCGATCGTAGTAGTGGATGTTGACAAATCCAGTGTCTTCAACGGGATGGATTCTAACGCCCTGACGACATGGGGATCAACGAAGATCGGAAGTAAGGGACCCTATCGGATTATTTTCATGCGTAATAATACGGTGGTAGCTGATGTAGGAAACTGGGGCCCCGACGCGTATGGTAGGGGAGATATAGCCTGAGCAACTCATACATGCTCAGCAAGCACGGCGTCTGCGAATAGTGCATTTTTCTGATGACACTGTCGTGGCAATACCCAGGTTGACAAGAGATGTTTGTCCATATCTTGATAGGCTCCTCAATCGTAGTCGGTTGAGTAGTCGCCCTTGCGCCGAAGTCCTATGTTTCCTGAGCGCATACGGCCGCACATAACGTTCAAGTGGGGGCACCATACGGATATGAGATAGCATCGAGGATTTTCTGTAGGAAGGAAGACACTGTGCCGAACAATGATGAGCCTATGTATTACGCTGCGCAATACGTAAACCATGGGTTAGAGGCAATTGCGAGAACCCCAGAGTTGCTTCAATTGCGCATGGACACCTGGTATTACGCTGACATTGATCACTTGGGCGATTTGGCTCTTGGCAATGTAGGAGTTACCGCTGAGACGGGAATGCCCGCGTTCGTAGTGGAACAGCTTGCCCACGTTCTCGCAGGTTTTGGTCCATATGTTCGTTTTGCGCCCACGGTTCTCGTCGGTCACAAGCCAACATTGAAGTCAATTCGTGCGTTTGTAGCTCCGCTCGTAGCGCAAATCCCGGAGGAGCGATTAGAGAAACTGCAACGTTGGCTGCAGCAAACACCCGACATTGTAACACTGATTGTGTGTGATTTCGATCTATACTTGGCTGTACGGACAGCTAGCGCAGCGGTCGTGGATCACTGGCTCCCGTTGGTCGGTAGGTTGAGCTTCTCTGCTCGATTGGACGCTAACCAGGAAGATGCACAAACTCATATCTCCACAGTTGCATGGCAAGGTGGATTAGATCTGCGTGTGCTTTCGCTCTTTCGCCGTGACAATGAGGTGGAAATTCAACACGCAAGGGCGCTTTGGGAGCGATTCCATGACGCTGATCCCGAGATTGACCTCTTTCCCGAGAAGGCAAACGAAGATCCGATTGTGGTACTTGCCGAGTCACCTGCAGGAACACCACCAGACAACGAAGAATTATGCAAACGAAATCTTCCACGACTTCGGACGATGATCAATGCTTGGGAAGCGATGACTGGTAGTCGCTTTCACTGGACGGCTCAAGTTGGGTAGCGGGCACCCGTAGCGGGGTGCGCCATTACCTGATCGGGGGCGACTGGTACCGCACTTACTTACGATGCGAGCGTGACGTCTGTGTGTGTCGGCAAGGCAGGATAGTCTCCAGTTGCTCAGCATGAACATGACCTATCCAAGCGACCTGAGCGATACCGAGTGGGACGGATGTGCAGACCTTCTGCTATGACAGCCTCAACCGGCTGACCTGGGCCGGCTCGACCGGCACCCCCTGTTGCGGCCGGTCGCTCACCGTCGGCACCCTGACCAGCGCCCAATACACCGCGACCTACAGCTACGATCCCTTGAATCGGATCACCGGCGGTTCGCTGGGGACGATGACCTATGGTGATGCCGCTCACCTGCATGCCGCCACCAGCAGCACCTCCGGCGAAACGGCGAGCTACGATGCCGTCGGCGAGATGACCTGCCGCGCCCCAACCAGCGCCCTCACCTGTAGTGGTGGGAGTCCGACTGGCGCCGGACTGACCTATGACGCCGAGCGGCGGGTGAAGTACTGGCAGAACGGGCAGAATGGCCAACCGATTACCAGCCAGGTGTAGTTCCTGTATGATGGCGCCGGGAACCGCGTCGAGCAATATGTCAGCGGTGGCAGTGGCAACCATACGTATTACCTACCGGGCAATGTCGAAGAAGTGACGCCGAGCGGCACGCTCATCAAGTATTACAGCGCGGACGGCCTCAATCTCGGCTTGAACACGACGACCAGCGCCAGCGGCATCAGCTATCTCGCTGACGACGGGCTGGGCAGCGTCTCTGAGGCGCTCAATCAGACCGGGACCGCAACGGGCAGCGTGCTCTACGGCCCCTATGGCAGCGTGCGTTACACCAGCGGGACGATGCCAACCGCCAAAGGGTTCACCGGGCAGTACGCGGATGCCGCGACGGGATTGGATTACTACGGCGCCCGCTACTATGACCCAGCGCTCGGGCAGTTCAGCAGCGCGGACACGGTGACGGATGGCCTGAACCGGTTCGGGTATGTCAAAGGCAACCCGGAGACCTTTAGCGACCCGAGTGGGCATCGCTGCTTTACGGGCGATGGCGGGGTGTGTGGTGGCCCTGGCAGTTCGCCTCCTCCTCCGCCACCACCGACGTCTGGTGGCAGTGGCACAGGCGGCCACAGCAGTGGTAACGGCGGTGGTAGTGGTAAGACATGCAATCCCGATAGCGCCGGGGCCAGCGACGCATGTAAGGCTCGAGCGTATGACAATAATAAATACCGCGATGATAAGCTTCGTGACCTCCAAACATCTGCATATCTCAAGCAAATAGCTGGCTATTTGCTGCTCATTTTCGCTGATGCGGTTGATATCATTCGCGGCACAACCCTAGCGAAACTTGAGGCATTGCTTGATCTAGGTACAACCATTTTCAATAGCCTCTTGCCTTTACTAGGTCAAGTGGTGCAAAACCTAATTCCTCAGTTTCATGATGTTTACCAGCAAATGTTGCATTTTGGCTCAGCCCTTAACGGGGTATTGGGGGCCGTTCGTGCAGCGATAGGCTTTGTCAAGCAGGGAAATTGGCTAATGCAAGCGAGCATTAGCGTAGCGCTTCAAATCGCTACCAATGCAGAAGCACCCGTACCGAGTGTCCTGTTTACACTCGCCGCCTCGTTCTTCGGCCCAGCTCTTACCAACTACATGGACAGCGGTGCTCATGAGTTGATCCGATCTGGCTTGGATGATCAAGCAGAATGGCAGCGTCAAAAGGACATGAACATCGTTGACTGGTGTGTCCAATATGGAGGAGGTGGTTGCGCAGATTTCCCCGATCACTGAGATCGCCGTTGATCAGGTGCAATCACCTCAAGTAGCTGCGGCAAATGCTTTCACTTTACATGAGTATTCGTTCCGTCGCCGCAACACGTGGCCGATGCTCACTGGGGAAGACAATGAACAAGAGAACGATCATAGCAATTGCCTCGTTGATGGCAATTGGCGAGTTCCTCGCTGTTGGACTGTATCTGCTTTCAAACGAGCATGATTTGGCGCTCAGCCTACTAATGGGTATCCCGGCAGGACTGATGATGTTTCTTGTGATAGGAGTATTGTTAGCTATAGTCTTCTATAATCGTGGACATCACAACCCATGACGAAATGACGTTATCGCTACGATCCCTTGAACCGCATCACCAGCGGCTCCCTGGGGAAGATGAGCTATGGGGATAGCAGCCACCTGCACGCCGCTACGAGCAGCACAAGTGGTGAGACGGCCAGCTACGACGCCAGCGGGAATATGACCTGCCGCGCGCCAACGAGCGCCCTCAGCTGTGCGGGTGGCAGCCCCACCGGCGCCTCACTGACCTATGACGCCGAGCGGCGGCTCAAGTACTGGCAGAACGGGCAGAACGGCCAGCCGATCACCAGCCAGGTGTGGTTCCTGTACGACGGCGAAGGCCACCGTGTCGAGCAGTATGTCAGCGGCGGCAGTGGCTCACATACGTATTACCTCCCTGGCAACTTGGAGGAGGTGACGCCCAGCGGGACACTCGTCAAGTACTACACCGCCGGTGGCATTGCCCTCGGCGAGAACACCACGACCGGCTCTACGGGCATCAGTTACCTCGCCAGCGATGGCTTGGGCAGCGTGTCGGAGGCGCTCAACCAGACGGGGACGGCGACGGGGAGCACGCTCTACGGGCCGTATGGCTCCGTGCGCTACTCTACCGGGACGCTGCCGACCAGCAAGGGGTTCACCGGGCAGTATGCCGATGCGAACACGGGGCTGGACTACTACGGCGCGCGGTATTACGATCCATCACTTGGCCAGTTCACCAGCGCTGATACGGTGACCGACGGCCTCAACAGGTACGGATATGTCAAAGGCAATCCTGAGACGGCCACTGACCCTAGCGGGCATAGAATTGTCCAGGATAACGACGGCCCTTACTCTGCACCTCCACAGAATCCCCGCCCCAGATCCGTCAACACGCCCTTCTGGGGTTTAGGAGATTTTGACCTAGATTCCTGCTATCCTAAAGGATGCTACAACGATGCTGGACAGTCGCACCGCTCTGACGAATATAAGGCTGGGGAGAAGTTGGCAGCATACTTCGGCGTCCATGTCAATCGCCTTGACGATCATGATAAGATGCCTACCCGTGGGTACGATGGAAAATGGCATTGGGCGGATTACGATGTCTACGGGGAGTACACATATGCGCCAATTGGTATCAGCCCAATAACTGCACGGACGGCAACGTACAAGGTTGACTATTACAAACCAACGAGTTTGGTATGGGACAATCCCGACGGGTCAGACCAAGCTGGAGGTATAGTCAACAATGTGATAATAAAAGGCAATAAGCAAGGATCCATTGTTGTGGTGGATACCAGCAATTTCCCTTCGCAGCCCACGGACGCGCAGTTTAAAGAGTATGGCTTCCGAGCCGTTTACTCGCCTTATAAGGATAGCACTGAACCGTCACATGTGGCGCGAGTGATATATATGTACTAAGCCGTGATATGCAGTTTTTCCGAATGGCCATTCTCAAATGGTCGTTGCTCAACGCAACTGATGTTCGCATGGCACGTGGAGAATAGCTGACCGCCACCATTCGATTGGCAGAACAGAACTGACAGTCGATTGAATCTACGAAGCACGACGAACACTCGATGTCCGAGCGTCGCGTTTTGCCCGCGTATGCCTTTGAGCCGCCCCATTCCGCTCTCGAAAGCATTGAGGATTCTCAGCGCGCGTGCAGTACTGCCTATCAGAGTGCCCTTTTCGGATCACTTGGCCGCAACCTTTGCAAAGCCTCACGCTGACTCGTGCTTTGACATCCTGATAGAGCTCCCACCAAAAGTATCCCAACCAACCCTGAACCCTGACGACTTTAGTTTGACCACGCATGAGTTCCCGGAAGCGCTGCGTGCATATCAATTCGTCAATGGTAGCGCACGCGATATCGAATTTTCCTTCAGCTTCGAACAAGGTTCTTTCAGGATCGCATAAAAGCTTCGGCAAGAACCACGCTCTCTCCAGTCTTGTCTCTGTCTCTCCAGATAGACGATTCACCCAGATTTCAATCGTTCTCAGCGCGCGCTCGATTTGTCCCTCGGCCAATTCCTTCACGCAGGTCCGCATGAGTTGACGATGATGGAGGAGATCGATGCCTCCACCAGTAGGAAACATAAAGTTAAAAGGCTCTGGCCATCTCATCCATATCGGCATTGCGCGCATCGTTGGCTCACGCTCGGAAATTACGCAGTCGATTTCGCCATACTCGGTTGCAATGCGCGCTCGCTTGAGTTGTCCGTAGAACGTGTTGCTCTCGAATTCCGGACTCACGGTTGAGGGTAGTGATATCCCTGGAGGTGGCCACGATAGTTCGAACTCTCCTTCGTCTGGCCTTATTGCTGTGACAGGAAGAATACATCCTGGGTCACAGGTAATCGTGGCATCGCGATAGCGCACGCGATCACCGTCATAGAAGGGCATTGGCCATATGAATTCCAGCTTTCCCTCCATCAAATCCGCGTTCGCGTTTAGCCAGAGGCGATAGAGGCCATCCGGTAGGACATTTTTCGGGCTCAAACCCGGTATCACTGGCGGATAAAACCTGCGCGCCTCATCAGCGTGAAATATCATCAGATGATTTAACGCTTCCGAGCGAAGCATACAGCTTTGCTCTTTCAGATCACCCCGATCCACATACCAGCGTAGGACCTCCGGTTCTGGTGGCGTATCTGGAAGCAGCCAAACACGGTCCTCATTCAGCCGGGCCGCATAAGCGCGCTGCATGTCGCGCGCGAATGCATCATCCATCGGGCTTTTGTCAATCGAAGCCATCCATATTTGTACAGGTAGCGGCACTCTGACCACCTCATGATGTCATACGAAATGTCATACAAACCAATCGCGTTCGAATGGGTTTACGCTTGTTTCGGACGATTTGGAACTGTTGTTCAGCACAGGGTGGCCAGAGTTGGTGGGTATGAGTGTGTGGGCGTTTGACTGCTTGGCTGCTCAACTAGCAACAGCATTTGGATGCAAAGGGGCGATGAATGAGCGGGTGTGAAGAGCTAACTGGGTACCCGACAACGGACCGCGCCCTAGTCATCCTTGCTCGACTATTAGGTGAGATCGCGGCCACCGCATCAAGCGCGGACATTCAAATCGACGGCTGGATTTCGCCGACTAGATTGGCCGCGCAGACGCTTGCCACAAAAGCATCTGGCGAGCAAGCCGTAATGAGGATACATGCATCGCGTCGCCCACGCCGCGCATCTGCACGGAGGCGGCCGCAGCCAAATAGGAACCTCAATGTGCTGTGGGAGGGCGACAAATGAACGCCACTGCTGTCGCCCGCACCCTGCATGAGAGACCTCCCACGGGCGCAAAAGGGCTACCTGGACCCACACCATTCAACCGCGATGTCGCTCTCCCGCAGCCCGTGGACGACTCCATATCGCCGCGCGTTGAGCAGGACTGCCAGGTAGAAACTGATATTGCGGGCATGATCGAGCAATTGGTCTTGCCAGGGTTCGACGAAGTTAGCGGTTATCGAGTGGCTATGCGTAAGCCGCGACCTAGAGCACCGGCTAGGCGTCCAACGGCAGTTTCGTACAAAGTCGCGGATGATCCTATGTTGTCGCTTTATGCGACACGGCTTGTTGCCCATGGAGCAGCACGGCGATGCTCTGGAGCCTACGTGTACGCCGTACGGAGCACTCTCCGAGCCGCAGAGCATATCTGTTCTCACTCGGTCACCATCCTCCAGATCTTTGAGGATCCTGAACTCTTGGGCCGTGCCTTGGTTTATGACCGCGACCTCACAGAAACCCGCCAATTGTCGAAATGGACGTTGGCTCAACGGCGGTCAGCAATCCGCTCATGCGCGTCTCTCCTGCGACCAGAGCTTGACGGAGCACTCGGGACCGATCCGCACACTGTGCTCGACCATGCACTGCGACATGTGGCAGTCCGTGTCGGCACGGGATATCGGTTGACTGGTGGAGCACCGCGACGGCGTGGTGGGCATACACCGACGGCTGAAGACATCGCTGCGATCCTAGAGGAGGTTAGCCGCCCGCATGGATATCGCGGTCTGAGGAATCAGGCGCTCTTTCGCATCATCGCCGAGACAGGAGCGCGCGTCAACGCATTGCGCGATCTGGATGGCAGCGACTGCTGGCTATCACCGAACGGCAACATGCGAGTGTTTCTACATGATAAGGGAAAGCGAGAACCTCGCGAAGTTGAGCTGAGTGCGAGAGCCACCAGTGATCTCCAAGCCTACGCAAGCGCCTTCAATCGATGGGCACTGTCCGCACGGTGCGCTGCACGAGTTCATCTGGGGCATCCTGGGTCAGTCTGGCGCAACTCCGAACGTGGGCGCTGGACATATCGCGATATCAACGCCACCTTGCGGGCAGCATGCGTTGCGACAAAGGTGACGCCATTCACTCCACATGCGATCCGGCGAGCGTTCGCAACGGACGCTGCTGACCTATTTCCACGACATATTGTTGCACAAGCGGGTGGGTGGAAAGGGCTCGAACGTCTCGACGACCACTACATCCATCCGCACACCCTTGATACGTGGCGCAAGGTGGCTTCTTTGGATGGGCCGACCTCACCGCCTCTGCGAAGTGAAATTGCCGATGATTCAACAGGTACCGCTGTTTAGTTTCGAACCCAATTATGCAGCCAAACGAGGACCGACGGATGCCGCATCTGAAACGCTGCTTTCAGAGTTTGCGGCAGCACGCCTCAAATCGGGCGCACATGTGCGCAGCGTGGCGCGTGACGTATCCCAGTTGCGAGGACTGCTCCGCTCTAGCTTAGCAATTGGTGGCGCCCGCACCTTGGCGGCGCTCTTTGCCGACCTGCAGCATGTAGCTCAGGCACTCTACACACCTTCAGTCCCTATCAGCCGTTCAACCGGGCATGCCCGCCTGCTAGCAGCGCAGCAGTTCATCCGATTTCTGTGTGCGGTACGGCGACAGGATGTCACGGCAGTCCTGGCTACCCTCGATCAACTTCTGCCACGCATGTCGTCATCTCGATGGCACGCAGCAGGAACACTCGTTGTGGGCAGTGTCAGTCGTTCACATCGGCGGATACCGACATTGACTGTGGACGATCTCGCGCGGCTCGTGCAGGCTGCTGGCGAGAAGAAACGCCCTTGGCGGAAGGCACGTGACGGTGCGCTCATGGCGCTGTGCTGTTACACTGGCCTTCGAACGGAAGAGATCACGCACCTGGAGTGGGATCAAGTCAGCCGTGCTGTGATACCACCAGGGAAAATGAGCATCGTGATACGTGTGCAGCGCAATTCGACTGAAGTCGTTCTCCCGCTTGCCAAGCCAGCAGCTTTAGAGATGGAGCAGCTTGCAAACTCGATGGGAGAGACAATCGGATCGCTCTCCGGGCCAGTCTTCCGGGCTCACGGCGAGTCAGCGCATGTGTTGAGCTATCGTGCAGCGCGCGATATTCTGCGGACAGCGTGCCAATCAGCCGGACTACCAATTGTCACAGCAATTGACCTACGCGCCGCCTGTGCCTACTGGTTTCATTTGCAGGGTTGGTCCGACCATGCAATCGCCAATATCCTTGGGCTTGCGCGAGTCCGGAGTGTAGATCGCTTGCTAGTCCGGCATAAGGCTATTGACGCTCAACGGACTGTGAGAGATAAGCTGGACCGCTGATGTGTTGCAATAATTACGTCGCTGTGTAGCAGCGCCGCGCAAGCCGCGAATGTGGACATGTAGCCGCCGCGACACGAACGTGTTTGAACAATTATGAACATATATGTTATAATTGAACCACCAGTAGGACAGGGTAGTGAAAGCCGGTGGCACCTAGAGAAAGGTCGCATAGATGAGCAGCAGTGAACACCAGTGGCTAACCGCCCAGGAGGCTAGGGCAGTGCTGAAGGTTGGACGTACGCGCCTCTGGAGTCTCACAAAAGAAGGCAAATTGATCGCACACCAACGGGGTCCAGATCGTCGTGCCAGATATTACCTGCGTGTAGACGTAGAGCGTTTGGCTGGCGAATACCACCCAATTGCTATTCGACATTCCAGTGATCAGGAGGCGTAAGATGCGAGCGGCGGCTTACTGTCGCGTCAGCAGTGACGAACAAGTCGATGGGTTCTCGCTCGACGCTCAACGTCGCATCATCGAGGATGCCTGCCTGACGCGCGGTTGGACGCTTGCCGAGGTGTATGTCGACGAAGGGAAGTCGGCACGTGGAGATACTGTCAACAAACGTCCTGCATTTAAACGGATGATGGAAGACGCCGAGGCTGGCCTCCTGGATGTAGTTGTGGTCCATAAGCTAGACCGTTTCGCACGCAATATTCGGGTGACGTTTGAATATCTTGAGCTCCTCGCTCATCACAATGTGAAGTTCGTCGCTGTTGCTCAGGATGTCGATTACACGAAGCCCGAGGGACGTATGTTCATGGGTATGCTGGCTACGCTTGCTCAATATTACTCGGATAATCTTGCTCAGGAGACGCGGAAAGGGAAAGCGGAGCGTAAAGCCCAAGGACTCTATAATGGGTCCATCCCATTTGGAATGATAAAAGGCGATCACGGTGTCCCTGTCGCTGATCCTTCGACGCTCGCTGGCCTGCAAATGGCCTTTGAAATGAGCGCAGAGGGGCACAGTGATCGACACGTTGCCCAGGCGCTCAACGCAGCCGGATATCGCACACGTGGAACCCATGGCAGCAACCTGTTCACGAAAGACACTGTGCGCGCCATGCTGCTGAACCGGTTCTATCTCGGTGAGTTGCCTGGTGAGCGTTCCGCGACGGCGACACCTGTGCAGCACGTGGGAGTCATCGAACGAGAATTGTGGGATGCTGCGCGAGCGACGCGTGAACGACGTGCGCTCAATCGGCGGGAGACTGTGCGGCGCACTGCGGGTATCTATAGTCTGTCGGGCATGGCGGTTTGCGCGCACTGTGGGAGCCGTATGCAGATCCAGCCGACGAAGGGCAAACCTCGGCTGAACTGTTCTGGCCGACGTCAGGGAAAGCCTTGCCCTGCCCGCAGCGCCGCTCTCACCATCTATGATGAGCAGATTGGCGCATACTTGGGAACCTTCATCATCCCTGATAATTATCAAGCTCGACTCTATGAGTATGTCGTTGCCACTCGCCCGGACCCTGGCAATGACGTGGTGGATCAGCGCCGTCGGCTGGAGGCTCAGGCAGAGCGGTTACGAGACCTTTATCTCTTGGGTGATGTCGAGAGGTCGCAATATGTCGTCGAGCGTGAACGCTTGAAACGCGACCTCACGCTACTGGACATGCGCGCGCAGGGCCAGGTATCTCGCCTTGACGGCCTAGCCGAACTCCTGGCAAACGTCCGCATGGCATGGAACTCGGCGATGCCAGAACAGCGCAATCGACTGGCGCGCCTGCTCTTCGAGGAAATCCTCATCAACGATGATCAGGTCGCAGCGGTAAAGCCACGACCTGAACTTGCAGGATTCTTCCTGCTCGACTACCAACAGCGAGCAGGCTTGTCACACACATGTTGTACTGGCGGACCCGACGGGATTCGAACCCGCGGTCTCCGGCGTGACAGGCCGGCGTGTTAGGCCGCTACACTACGGGTCCCCGCCCACCAATCAAGCGATTGGCACGGCACGTGGGAATATACCACAGCCGCAGCTGGGCTGTCAACATGCGCTCGCTCTTCACTCGCTCATTGGCCGACCTAGCGCATCCACCTCGTTCGCTTGCGGGCCAAGAACACGGTCATCGCTGCGCCGCAATGTGTAGCGGCGTTCGTCGGTATGCTCGAAGAGCGCCAGCATATATTTTCGCGTCGTCCCCAATAGATCGCGCGCATCGGCCACTGTCAGCGATTCGTGGGTTCTCAGGTGCTCCACCACGCGTCGAAGCGCTTCGGCGTACGCGGGGCGCTCCAGCAGCACCGCATCGTTGAGTCGGACCAGCACGCCCTGCTCGATCAACAGCGCGGTAACCTCTGCCCCCAGCGCATCCTCCACCTCGGGCCGCGTCGGCGGGGCGAACGGCTCCGCGCGAAAGCGCACCAGCACTGCGTCCACTGCCTGCTGCTGCTGTGGAGTCAGACGGGGAGCATGCCCAGGCACGCAGACGAAGGCGCCACGGCCACTATGCGCCTCGGCAAGCGTACCCGTAGTCACCAGCCGCGCCAGCGCCTCCGTGGCTTCACGCGGCGTCAGGCGGAGGCGGGAGCGCCACTCCTCGCGGGGCATTCCTGCGCGAAGCGGATATTGTTGGTGATAGTCCGTGGCAAGCCGGAGCGCGTCATCAGACAGCCGCTGCCACTGGTCGGCGGCAACGTAGAACGATCCAGCGGATACAACGTCCCCGTGCGCCACAAGCGCCCTGATCGCTCCCTCTACGTCAGCTATGGGCATGCTGACTAGCCGCGCGAGGTCCGCCAGCTCGCGCATGCCATAGCTCCCCAGTCGAGCTTCCTGCATGCTCGATGACCCGGTGATACCAGGTTGACCGCGTAACATCGCCAACACGATATCGTCGGGCGCGCCGTCGGCCAAGGTCGCCAGCCGTCCTAGCACAGCCGGGTTACGACGGCGATAGCGCCGTGGGTGCGGGTCGACTACAACCCCGCCGCCAATGGTCAGGCTCGGCGAGGGGACCCGCACGATAAATCGGTCGCCGCGCGCCGCCACGAGTGGCTGTGCCAGCCTGATCTGCGCCCAGCCGGTCGCGCCTGGCTCCAGCTCATCGTCTTCGAAGAGCGCCACGCGCGCAGGAACCTCCGCCGCGCCAAGGTATACCTCTACCTCGGCGTTGTGCGCCAATATGCGGGGCGCCGATGCGAGCACGTTCAGCCGCACATCGATCGCGGTCGTCGGCTGAAACATTCCTGGCAGCGTCACCACATCGCCGCGCCGCAGATCCGCACGAGCAATCCCCACCAGGTTCACCGCCAGCCTGCCGCCGGGATTTCCCTCCTCGATGGGGTGACGATGGGCCTGCAAGCCGCGGATTCGCGCGCGCAGGTCGCGCGGCTGCACCTGTACCTCCTGGCCGATGTACAGTCCACCTTCCTGCAACGTCCCCGTGACGACGGTGCCGAAGCCAGCCATGCTAAAGACGCGGTCAACCGGAAGGCGGGGACGCCCGAGATCGTGGCGCGGGGGGGCTGCGTCCACACCATGATCCAGCGCGGCCAGCAGTTCGGAAAGGCCCTGTCTGGTGACGGCGGAGCAGGGGATAATTGGGCAGCCTGCCAGTGTGGTAGGAGCGAGCCGCTCGGCGATGTCTTCGCGGACCAGCGCCAGCCATTCGTCATCCACCAGATCGCACTTCGTCAGGGCGACGACACCCGAGCGCACCCGCAGCAGATCGAGAATGGCAAGGTGCTCGTCCGTCTGTGGCATGATGCCCTCGTCCGCCGCGATGACCAGCAGCGCCACATCGATGCCACCCACGCCCGCCAGCATGTTGCGGATGAAGCTCTCATGGCCGGGCACATCCACGATGCTCGCCTCGCGTCCGCTGGGGAGCGTCACCCAGGCGAAGCCAAGGTCGATGGTCATCCCTCGCGTCTTCTCTTCGGTGAGGCGGTCGGGATCGATGCCGGTGAGTGCGGTGACCAGGGTGGACTTGCCATGGTCCACGTGCCCCGCGGTGCCAATACAGCTCATGACTGCATTGTATCTCGTCTTAGCCCATCTGAGAACGGACGGCTTGAAGTTCCTGCAAGCGCGCACGCGCCATCTGGTTCGAGGGATCTACCTTGGCGAGATTGCGGTAGACACGCGCCGCCTGCTCGTACTCGCCGACGGAGTAGTAAGTCTGGCCAAGCAGGTCATATGCCTCAAAGTTGGACTTGTCCATCGCGATTAGCTGCTGTAGCGCGGCGACAGCCTCTTTGGTCTGGCGGCTGGCAAAGTAGTAGCGGGCAACCACCACCTGCTGCTCGATGGCGTCCGCAACGTTCTTCATCTCCAGGCAGTATTGCACGTACTGCTGGCGCAGCTGCATGTCGTCGGTGGCATATTGAATCGCCTGGCGCAGGTGCATCAATCCGTCGGCCTGATTGCCCACGCCCCACGCAACCTCAGACATCTTCTGATAGACCGAGGCTGCCTCGCGCAAATGGCCGTGGCGCACATGGATGTCGCCGAGCTGGCGATATTCTGACAATCCCTCATCGAGCATCCCGCGCGCAATCTGGATCTCCGCCATCTCGCTATGGACGGCGGGATCATCAGGGTTAAGATTCGCCATCTCGCGCAGCACGGCAATGGCATTCTCGAACTGCCGGTTGCCGTGATAGTGCCGCGCCAACTTGGCATATTCCTGCATCTGGGCCTGGGGATCGCCCTGGCGCGCCGCGATTTGTCCCAGCGCCTGATAGACCTCGTCATTGACGGCGCGCTGGCTCTGTACCGTCTGCAAGATCGCATTCCCCTGCGGCGACTGACCCGAAAGCTGGTAGGCGCGCGCGAGCAGCAGGGCCACCTCCATCTCGGGGTTGAGCTTCTCTTCGCCCTCCAGACGCGGGCGCGCCATCCAGACGGCGGGATCGGGCGGCATACGCCGTGTCAGCGCCGACGCCTCTTCCAACTCGCGCACGGCCGCCGCCGCGTTCTGAGGATCGCCCACCATCATCAGCGCCTGCCCCGCGCCAAAGTGCGCCAGCACCTCCATGCCGGGCGCGGCGGCAATCTGCTGGAAGCACACGAGCGCCTCCTGGTGGCGTCCCGTCACCAGATGCACCTGACCGAGCGCATAACGCAGATCGGGGTTCGTTGGGCTGAGGTCCGACGCCTGAAGATAGTCGCGCGCGATATCGGTGTAACTGGCGAAATGCTCGGCACGTAACGCCGCCAGCAAGCGCCCCAGCACCTCCATCGCGGAGACCCGGCTTGAATTCATACCCGGAGAACTGATCGCGGGCGAGGCAACTGAGCCGGTGGCTAGCGCCATCTGCCAGGTGGCCAGTGCCCGCACATTGGTCGGATCGACCTGAAGAACCCGCTGAATCTCGCCGACGGCCTGCGCGACACGCCCGGCCTTCATCAGCGCCTGCCCATAGCTCAGGCGCAACTGGCCGTTATTCGGCTGTGCCATGAGCGCCTGCTCGTATTCGCCGATGGCGCGGTCGGCGTAGCCCATGCGGAGATAGGCGTCGGCGGCGGCAATCCGCTCGACGAGCGCCTCATCGGAGCGCCCCTGGCGTGTGAGCAGCTCGATCAGCTTGACGCGATAGGTCAGGTTGCTCGGCTCAAGCTGCAAGATGCGCCGGAAAGTGGCGATGGCGTCGTCAATGCGCCCGTGCGCCAGATATGTCTCGACCAGCACCGCGTACTTCGCGACGGCCTGTTCGGACTTGCCCTGCCGCACATAAATTTCTCCGAGCAGCAGATGCACATCCAGGTACTGGGGCGCAAGCTCCATCACCGTCATACATTCTTCCACGGCGGCGGTGAGCAGCCCATGCGCGACATAGTTCTCGATACTGCGCACCGCCTGCGACACCTGCGAGCGCAACGGCTCAGGCAGACTCATCAGGCTTGCCCGCCCGCTTCCCGCCATGCCCAGCGAGTTGATCAACTGGGCCAGGTGGTCGCCATTGGAGGCAGGCGTACCGCTATAGACATTGGCGTTCCCGCCCATCAGCGTACCCATGCCAACGCCCATGCCGCCGTTCATCCCACCAGCCTGCGACGACGCGAAGTCGGCTCCAGAGGACCTGGCCGGGCCAGCGGACATGCCGTCGGGCATCGGAAAATCATCCAGCGGAGAGTCGGGAATACCGCGCCGCGCGCCTGCCGTGCCGCGCTGTGGGATCTTGCCAGGCGTGCCACTTCCAGCGGTGGGGCGCCGTCGTCGCTGTGGCTGCGGCGTCGTCCCCAGTACCTCGTGCATCATCCGCTCAACTTCCGCGACCTGTTCTCGCCAGCCCTGGCTGCGCAGGAAGCCAAGCAGCGCCGAGAAGACCGTCGAAGCGCCTTCGAGGTCGTTCATCTCGCGGTGCGCCTCGGCTGCCTCCTGGCAGAGCTGCAGCAGTTGGTCCACTTCCTCTAGCGTCAGCGCGTCGAGGTTCACCCGGTCTACCGCCGCATCGAAGTAGCGGGCGGCCTCTTCCAGGTTGCCCATCGCGCGGAAGCACTGGCCGAGAGCATAGAAGCAGGAGAGCGCGTAATCCGGGTCATCCAGCAGCAGCTCGAACTGCGCGGCGGCCTCGTCCCAGCGGTCTGATTCCTGATAGAGCCAGCCGAGAAAGTAATGTACATCAGAGCGGTCTACACCAGCGTCAAGTAGATCCTCGCAGACGAGAACGGCTTCTTCCAGATTCCCTTCCTGCTGGAGCTGTTGCGCCTCACGCAATGCGGCCCCAACCTGTGGGCCACTCACGCGCGGACGCCCGCCGGACCGACGGCCATCATCCATTGGCCTGCCACGCCCCGAGCGCGATCCCGACATATCGCCCCAATCGCCAGAAGAGCCTCTTCTGCCCATACTCCAACTTCCCATCTGACGGCTTCCTACCCGTCCAGCATCACGCATTGGATGATGTCTGGCCATGGGTGGGCAGAAAGCGCGTTGCGCGCGTCTGCGGACTGCACGAAATCAGCTACGTTTCAGCATACGCCATCGAGCATTCCAATACAGTGATTTCAGGAATAATGGGCGATAGAAAAGCGGCTATACCTCGTGGGAGCTTCAGCGCCGGAGACCTGGGGTCATGCGGGAAACACCTGAAGCATACGTCGCCCGGCGCTCAGTATAGCATGGCTCAGCAGCGGCCAATTCATCGAATGTCCAGACAGACGGGCATAGATAACCGCATCCGGGAAAACAAGGCGCGCGAGCGGCCTGACGCCGTATGGTACTATCGTACCGGCATCACTTGCCGCCCGCGCGTAGAAGCGTTAACCGCGATAGTTATTGAACTGAAGCGGCACTGGGTAGTCCTTCGCCTTCAGGGCTGCGATGACCGCCTGGAGGTCGTCGCGGCTCTTGCCGACGACACGCACTGCGTCCCCCTGAATCTGGCCCTTCACCTTGGGGAAGCTATCGCGTATCAGCTTGGTAATCTCTTTGGCGAGATCCTGCGAGATGCCGCTCTGCAGCTCGATCACCTGGCGGACGCGGTTGCCGCCCGCCTGTTCGATGTTTCCGGGCTTCAGAATCTTGATCGAAAGCCCGCGGCGAACGATCTTTGACTCTAACACATCGCGCACGTTCTTGAGTGTGAACTCGCTATTGGTGAGGATGGTTAGCGTCTTCTTCTTGGCGTCGTACGTCAGCTCGGTGCGGGTATCCTTGAGGTCAAAGCGTGTGGTGATCTCGCGGCGTGTCTGATCAAGAGCGTTCGCCAATTCCTGCTCGTCGTATTCCGAGACCACATCAAAGCTGTTCTCTCCAGCCATCTCACTTTATCTCCTTCGCTCGGTCCGCAACGCTAGTCAGGGACGCGAGGCAAGCGTCAGAGGCAAGCGTCAGTCGCGTCCCGCACATTCTACCACCCGCAGCGGGACGCGCCGTGACGGGCGTATCTCCACGGCATATTAGGGGAGGGAGAGCGGCCAGCGGGAGAGGGCAGTATAGCGGGCGGCGGGGCGCAACAATTCGCTCTTCATCACCGATATCGCGTCGGCCCGCCAGGTAGCGTCGGGCGGTGGCTCGTGCCGCACGCGCGCCAGCTTCGCGAACGCTTCGTCGGTGAGCGGCTTCTTGATGCGCGCCAGTGTCAGGTGTGGCGAGAAGGGGCGCTCTTCGCGAGGGAAGCCACGCGCCGCGAGATCATCGGCCATAGCGGCTTGCAATGCCATCAGCTGGGTTTTCTCACCCGCCAGGCCTACCCAGATGACACGTGGCGAGCGCGCGGAGCCGAACGTGCCCAGGCCTTCCAGCCGCAGAGCGAATGGCGCGTGGACGCTCGCGACGGTGGCCGCTGATTCGGTGGCCGCCTCCAGTTGCGCGTCGTCCAGCTCGCCGAGAAACGCCAGTGTCACATGGAGAGCCGCCGGGTCCACCCAGCGCACTTCGGGAATCATCCGCGCCAGCCGCTCGACCCGCCGCCGCAACGTGCTTCTGACTATGTCGGGCAACTCCAGTGCCAGAAATGTGCGTGTCAAGGTTGCACCGCTTCTTTCCCACACCTCCTACCCAGCTCCCGCCTACGACCAGTGGACTTTCCTTCATGCGTCCGCCACGACAGGGGGAGGGACGCATGATCGGCCTTGGGCGAAGCCTATCTCCCCACCTGCCAGGAGTGTCCCGGTCACCGTCTGCGTAAAACTCCGACCTCGACTCTATGCCGCTACGCACCCAGCGTGTCCGCGGCGGCATAGAGTCGAGGGCGCAACCACTGGCCAAACAGCGTCCCCGATGAACCTGCCTCGCTGGTTCCTCTCCTACGGCAAAAACCTACTCTTGTAAGGGGAGCAGGGGAGATGGCTTGCCGACGTCAGTTCCGCACCGGCCGCCCGGTGCGCAAGAACGTCTCGATGCGCTCCTGCGTCTTCGGCATCCCCGCCAGGCTGACGAACGCCTCGCGCTCCAGGTCGAGGATGTCCTGCTCGGTCAGCGTATCGTTCGCCGAGGCGGCGCCACCCGTCAGCACGTACGCCAGCTTGTCCGCCACCACTGCGTCATGCTCCGAGACCTTTCCCTGGAGCCGAAGGTTCTCCACCTGCTGCTCCAGCACCAGCCGTCCGCCCTCGCCTGGCAGACGGAAGGTCGGCGGCTCTGGCGGTTTCCACTCGCCCCGGTCCTTTGCCTCCGCCAGCGCCAGCGCGTCGGCCTTCGCGTCGGCCAGCAGCCGCTCGCGGTCCAGCGTGATCGCGTCGGACTTGCGCAGGAAGCCGTAGGACATCGCATCGGCCGCGCTCGTTGCCACTGTTGCTACCGCCACAATCTCGAAGACATGGCGCGATGCCGCGAATGGCCCGCGCTCCGGCGTCAGCGTCTGCCAGCGCGCCAGCAGCTCCTTGCAGCCGCCGCCAGCGGGCAGCAGCCCCAGGCCGACCTCGACCAACCCCAGATATGTCTCCGCCGCAGCGCGCGCCTTCTGTCCGTGCATCACGATCTCGCAGCCGCCGCCCAGCACCTGCCCCACCGGTGCTACGACCACCGGGACCGGGCTATACTTGATCGTCATGTTCGCCTGCTGGAATGTGGCGACCGCCTTCTCCATCAGCGCCCACTGGCGCATCTTCGCCCCCATGATAACCTGCGCCACATTCGCCCCAACGCTGAAGTTGGGCGCGTCGTTGGCGATCACGATGGCGCGCCAGTTCGTCTGCGCCTCCTCGACCGCCGCGCGCATCATGCTGGCCACATCGTCGTCCACCGAGTTCATCTTCGTATGGAACTCGACGCCGAGCACGCCATCGCCCAGGTTTACCAGCGACGCGCCGCGGTTCTCCTTCACCACACCGTTGCTCTTCTTCAGCGATGCCATCGTCAGCGGAGTCGCCGTGGCAGGCAGCGGCTGATACGTCCGCGCGGTGAAGTCGTAGTACGAGCGCGTCGGCGACTGGGTGTAGAAGCTGCCCGTCCCGTTGCCCAGCACCTCTTCGACCAGCGGAGGCAGCTTCCGTTCCTCGGCGGTCATCCGCTCTGCCAGCGCTGCCACGCCCAGCGCGTCCCATGTCTGGAACGGGCCAACGTCCCAGTTGAAGCCCCAGCGCATCGCGTTGTCGATGTTGACGATGTCGTCGGCGATCTCCCGCGCGACGGTCGCCGCGTAGAGCAGCGTGTCGGCGGTCAGCTCCCAGGCCAGTCTGCCCGCGCGGTCGCTCGCATTCACCACCGAGCGGATGCGCTCCAGCGGGTCAGGATTCCCCTTGACGGTATCGAGCGAGGAGAAATGCGCCGACTCCTGCGGGCGGTACTCCAGCGTCGCCGGGTCAATCGCCAGAATCTCGGATTTGACGTCCGCGCCCTTGACGCGCTTATAGAAGCCCTGGCCGGTCTTGTCGCCGAGCCATTTGCGCGCCACCATCTCACGCACGAACTCCGGCACGCGGAACAGCTCGCGCTGCGGGTCGTCGGGCAGGTTCTCGTAGAGGTTATCGGCGACATGCTCCAGCGTATCGATGCCCGCGAGATCCGCGGTGCGGAACGCCGCCGACTTGGGCCGCCCCATCGGCTGACCGAGGATCGCATCCACCTCCTCGATCCGATAGCCCTCATCCAGCATGCGGTGAACGGTCGCCATGAAGCCAAACGTGCCGATGCGGTTGCCGATGAAGTTCGGGCGGTCCTTGCAGTAGACGACGCCCTTGCCGAGCCGGTCCGTGCAGAACGCGCCCATGAACGACATCAGCTCAGGGTCGGTATCCGGCCCCGGCACAAGCTCTAGCAGCTTCATGAAGCGGACCGGGTTGAAGAAGTGGGTAATCAGGAAGTGGCGACGGAAATCCTCGCTACGGCCCTCCAGCAGCATCGTCGCGGGCAGCCCCGACGTATTCGACGAGATGATCGTCCCAGGTCGCCTGACGGCCTCGACACGCGCATAGAGGTCACGTTTAATGTCCAACTGCTCGAAGACCGCCTCGACAATCCAGTCCACCTCGCCCAGCTTCGCCAGGTCGTCCTCGGTATTGCCTACCGTCACCAGCTTCACGCTCTTCTGGGTATAGAAGGCCGAGGCCGGTTTCGCCTTGATGGCCCGCTCTAATCCCGTCTGCGCCACACGGTTGCGGGCCGTGCGGTCGGTGCTGTTCTGCGCGTCGGGCGCGACGATATCCAGCAGCAGCACAGGGATGCCAGCGTTGGCCAGGTGCGCGGCGATGCCCGCCCCCATGATGCCTGCGCCAATCACCGCCGCGCGTTGAATGTTATAGCTCATGATTGTTCCTCTTCATGGCAAGTTCGCTTGGGCACTGCCCTCTCCCCCATCCCCTCCACTAAAAGGGAGGGGAGCCAGAGCATTCGCCATCAGGCCGAGTGGTCGCCCAGACCCTCCCCGACGCGGGGAGGGTGGCTAAAGGCCGGGAGAGGTCCGGGGAGGGGTTTCTATGCCGCCTACCACCAACCTCTGCCTCTCTCTGGTTCCCCCTCCCACTTCAGG
Organism: Ktedonobacterales bacterium; assembly: GCA_036557205.1. Taxonomy (GTDB): domain Bacteria; phylum Chloroflexota; class Ktedonobacteria; order Ktedonobacterales; family JADMIN01; genus DAHUXT01. Next base: position 21,285 of record DATBIB010000158.1, read on the forward strand.
GGAGGGGGATAGGGGGAGAGGGCTGGAGCCAAATACCTACAGCCGCTCGATGATCGTGGCGACACCCTGGCCGCCACCGACACAGAGCGTCGCCATCCCCAGCCGCTTGTCTAGCGTCTCCAGGTCGTTGAGCAGCGTCGCGATCAGCCGCGCGCCAGTGCAGCCCAGCGGATGCCCCAGCGCAATCGCGCCACCATGCGGGTTCAGCTTCTCCTCGTCGATGCCCAGCTCACGGATGACCGCCAGCGACTGCGCCGCGAACGCCTCGTTCAACTCGATCACGTCGATATCGCCCAGTTGGAGGTTGGCGCGCTTCAACGCCTTCGTCACCGCCTTGACCGGGCCTATGCCCATAATCTCAGGTGCGACGCCCGCGACCGCCATCGAGATGACGCGCGCCTTCGCCGGGATGCCCAGTTCGCGCGCCTTCTCCGCCGACATCAGCACGACGCCTGATGCGCCATCGTTGAGCGGGCTGCTGTTGCCCGCCGTAACACTGCCGCCAGCGATGAACGCGGGTTGCAGCGCCGCCAGCGCCTCCATCGAGGTCTCGCGGCGCGGCCCCTCATCGGTCGTGAACATCGTGCCGTCTGGCAACTGCACCGGGACGATCTCGCGGGCGAAGATGCCGCTATCAATCGCCGCCAGCGCGCGCTGATGGCTGCGGAGCGCGAATCTGTCCTGGTCCTCTCGGCTGATGTTATACTGCTTCGCCAGGTTCTCGGCGGTGATGCCCATTGGGATGTACGACTGGTTGAACGCACTGCTCATCTTGCCCGGCATGCCGCATAACTCGATACCCTGCTCGTTGTTGATGAGCTTGGGGTTGAAGCTGGGATTGAAGCCGCCCATCGGCACGCGCGACATGCTCTCGACGCCGCCCGCGATAATAAGGTCACCCTGGCCCAGCATAATACTCTGCGCCGCCATGTTGACCGCCTGCAAGCTGCTGGCGCAGAAGCGGTTGACGGTCGTGCCGCCCGCGTCGATAGGCAGGCCCGCCAGCGCGGTGGCAATCCTCGCCAGATTCATCCCCTGCTCCCCTTCGGGGAAGGCGCAGCCGAGTATCACATCCTCCAGCAGCGAGGTATCCAGGTTGGGAACACGCTCAGCCGCGCCTCGCAGCGCGACGGCAGCGAGATCGTCGGCGCGCACCGTACGCAGAGCGCCCTTGCCCGCGCGCCCAATCGGGGTACGCACGGCGCTCACTATGACTGCCTCTGGCATCATAATCCTCTCTATCTATCGTGTAAGACGGCTGGCGGCTGAAGCCGCGCCTACGGGATGCGCTCTGCGCATCCGCAAAGCCTGCCTTCGCAAGCTCCAGATCAAGGTAATGCTTATTCAGGCTCTGCCAACCCGCGACGGCGGGTTGGCAGAGCGCAGCGAGGCCCGTCAGGCGCGGTTTCAACCGCCCGCCTCAACCCCTCGGCTTCAGCAAAACCCACTCGACCGTCATCTCGGATATCGTCTGACCAGTGCTATCGAACAACTCAATGGGGATGGTAAAGCGCGCCTTGCCCGCGTCGGCCACCTGCGCGCGGACCACATCCTGATCGGCGCGCGAGAACTGCGAGACGGCGCGCAAATCGCCCCGCCCTGGGCGCACATAGCTGATCGAGGCGGCGGCCGCTATCGGCGCGTAGCCTTCGGCCATCAGGTCGCTGAAGGCCGCGAGCACCAGCCCGCCCGACGCCACCTCTCCTAGCCCGAACTGCGCCACCGCGTGGACGGTCCCAACATGGTTCAGCCGCTCTTGCGCGGCGGGCAGAATCGCCTCCGCCGACTCGACATCCACCGAGGAGACGTGCGCGCCGACGTGCTGAGCAAAGGGCACCTGCTCGAAGAGTGACTGGTCAATCGCCGCCGCATCCATTGGGATGCTCCCTTCCATCTCGCCTTTCGCGAAATCCCTGCCCTCTCCCCCGAAGAGAGAGGGGAGCCAGAAGCCAGACGCGCTCTGGATCTGGTTCCCTCTCCCCTGCGAGGGGAGGGGGTTAGGGGGAGAGGTCCGCCACCTACAGCGGGTACGCGCCCTTCTCGGTGACGATGCCCGCCAGCTCGCGTTGCAGCGGCACGATGTCCACCGAGGGATCGCCCAGATAACGGCGCACCTTCGCCAACTCGTTGCGGCGCTCGTCGCCCTCGAAGGTCATCGTTAGCGCGCCTTCCATCGCAGCCCGCGCCTCTGGCAACAGCCGCAGCACGGCCATCTGCGCCAGCAGCGCATGCGTGTGCGCGTCCACGCCGCCCGCCTGCACCGCTTCGAGCGCGCGCCCGACAGCGCTATCCATCGCATAGAGCGCGATCATCTGGTTGGCGGCGAATTCGAGGAACTCCTGCTCCTCCTCCATCGTCGACATGAACTTCATCGCGCCCTTCATCACCGAGTAGATCGCGGCGCGTTTGGCCCGCTCCACCAGATTGACGCTCTCGCGCAGCACATCGGGCGTCTGCGCGTCGGCGAAGTCGGCTGCCTGCCCGCTCGAAACGTGCGCCTCGACATCCGGGAAGACCGAGAAGATGTCGATCTTGTTCGCCATCGCCCGGCGGAAGAGCGTCCCCGCCGTCACCAGTCGGTTGACCTCATTCGTCCCCTCGAAGATGCGATTGATGCGGTTGTCGCGATAGACGTGCGAGATTGGGTACTCGTCCATGAAGCCGTAGCCGCCGAAGACCTGGACACCCTCATCGGCGCAGCGCGCCAGCGCCTCCGTGCCAAATACCTTGGCGATGGAGCACTCGATTGCGTACTCCTCGATAGCGGCCAACTGCGCTTGTCGGTCCTCGCCCGCCGCCACACGCGCGTCTTCCACCAGACCTACCGTGCGCAGCGCAAGCGTCTCCGCCGCGTAGGTATCAGCGGCCATGTTGGCCAGCTTCTTCTTAATCATGCCGAAGCCCGCAAGCGGACGCCCAAACGCCTTGCGCTCGTTGGCATAGGCGGCAGCCATGTCGAGACACGAGCGCGCGCCGCCAGCGCTGCCAAGCCCCAGCTTCAGCCGACCGATGTTCAGGATATTGAAGGCAATTTTATAGCCCTTGCCAATTTCGCCGAGCACGTT
>DATBIB010000159.1:0-5540 GCA_036557205.1 Ktedonobacterales bacterium
GGTAGACATGGATGGAGCAAGAAGATGGCAGTTCCCGAACGTGAGGCTGAGATAAAACCGTTTGATATCCCCCGCATGCGCCGCGCCGTACGCGAGATTATCGTGGCGCTCGGCGAAGACCCCGAGCGCGAGGGGCTGCGCGAGACGCCGCGCCGGGTGGCTGATATGTACGCCGAGGTGTTTGCCGGGCTGCATCAGGATCCAGAGGATGTGTTGCGCGTGGGCTTTGAGGAGGGCCATCAGGAGATGGTCATCGTCAAGGATATCCCCTTCTACAGCATGTGCGAGCACCACTTTCTGCCGTTCCATGGCGTCGCGCATGTTGGCTATATCCCCAACGGGCGCGTCGTCGGCCTCTCGAAGCTGGCCCGCGCCCTCGAAATTCTCGCCCGCCGTCCCCAGCTCCAGGAACGCCTCTCCAGCCAGCTTGCCGACGCGATCATGTCGGCGCTCGAACCCGCGGGCGTCGGCATCGTCGTAAAAGCAGACCACCTCTGTATGACAATGAGAGGAATCCGCAAGCCGGGTAGCCTGACCGTCACCAGCGCCATGCGCGGCGTCTTTCAGCGCGGCGCGGCCACACGCGCCGAATTCATGTCGCTGATCGGCGAGTAGCGCGCAGGTGGACAGCCAGGTGGACAGTGCGGCTGAGGTTGGCGCATACTGATGCGGACGAAGGACGTTATGACCATTGCGATGGGAGCAACTTTGTTGGAGATACGCATAGTGACGGCGGATGATGCCGAGGAATTTCGGGCACTGCGCTTGCGCGCGCTGCGTGAGGAGCCGACGGCCTTCGGATCATCCTGGGAGGAAGAGAACGCGCGACCGCTGGAGCAGACAGTTGCGCGACTCCAGGGCGACGGCATGACCGCCTTTGGCGGCTTCGACGATGCGGGCAGGCTGGCTGGCATGGTGCGGCTGCGACGTCAGGATGGCGTCAAAAGCGAGCATAAGGCGGATATCATCAGCATGTACGTCGCGCCGGAGGCTCGTGGCCGCGGCATGGGCCGGATACTGCTCGAAGCCGCGATTGCGCATGCGCGCGCAACACCGGGCATCGAGCAGTTGCTGCTTGCCGTCAATGTGGCCAATACCCCCGCGCGGAACCTCTATCTCGCCATGGGCTTCGAGCCGTTCGGACGAGAGCCACGGGCGCTCAAGATCGGCGACCACTACTTCGACGAAGACTACATGGCGCTATTCCTCAACTGAGCGGCGTCTGAGCACCGTGACCCAGGGCATGCCCGCGCCAATGCGCGACATGACGTGCGGCACATGTCGGCACGGTTGCGGGCGGCTATAATGATGCCAGAGCGCGATGTGGCGTACCATCACACCGCCGCGCTCCGGAGGTCAGCATGCTACGGCGAGTGACACGCATTTTGCCTGGTCTGAGTCCCCTTCTGCAAGACGAGGGCACCGTGAACCCTGGCGCTTTCGTCAATTCACTGGGCTACATTACCGCCCTGGCCGGTTATGTGTTTACGCTGCTTACCACGCATCCGCTGACAATGGGCAACTTTCTTGCCTTCACCGCCGCCAACATCCTCTGGTTTGCCTGTTTCGCGCTCCTGACCAGTTATAGCAGTAACTTCACAATGAACCAGGTGCATCTTCTGATGCTCGGGCTGGCGGTGGCAACCTTCTGGGCAGTCGCGCTCGTCCTCGTGGGGATGGAGCTCGACTGGCTGCTGCCGGTGGTGACGATTGCCATTTACATCCTGGTGTATCCAACGCGGCCAGGACTCCTCTTTGGAGGAATCATCGCGCTCGGCACGATGCTGCTGGTCCTGATCGCCTCACTTGGACTCCCGCCGATAGTTGTCCTGCAAAACCAGTTGACGCTTGCGCCCGCGTTTCTCTATGCGTTCACCTTCCCGTTCTTCATGCGCCAGCAACGCGTGCAGCGCGAACGGGCCGAGGCGCTGGTGGCCGAGCTGGAAGCTGCGCAGGCGCAGCTTCAGGCGCACGCCGATCAGGTGGAGGAGTTGGCGGTCACGCGCGAGCGCAACCGCATGGCGCGCGAGATTCACGACACACTTGGCCACTACCTGACCATCCTCGCCGTCCAGCTCGAGACGGCGCTCAAGCTTGAAGAGCATCACGATCCGCGCCTGCACGAAGAGCTGGTGGAGGCGCGACGGGCCGCGGCGGAATGTCTGGCGGAGGTGCGCCGGTCGGTGAGCGCGCTCCGCCCAACCGATCTGGCGCGGCTGACGCTCTGCGAGGCGCTGGCGCGGCTGGTGCGCGAGTTCGAGTCGGTGCTGCCAGAGACGGAGATCATCCTCGACGCGGAAGACGATATCGACCGGCTTGCGCCCGAGGTGCGTGTGACGCTCTATCGCTGTGTGCAGGAGGCGCTCACCAACATCCGCAAGCACGCTCATGCGACGAAGGTGCTGGTGCGGCTGCGCGTCGCTGGCGAGGTGGATAGCAATGGCGATGGCACGCCAGATAGCGGACAGGTGGAGCTGACCGTGCTCGACAACGGCCCACATCCCGCGGGCGGCGCGCGGGAGACTCCGTCGGGCTTCGGCTTGCAGGGCATTCGCGAGCGTATCGCGCTGGTGGGCGGCAGCGTTATGGCTGGGCCGGAGCCTGGGGCTGGCTGGCGCGTAGAGGTCAGGTTGCCGACAGCGCCCTTCGCTACGCCTTCGGACACGACGCCATCAGTCATGCCAGCAGGGACGACGCCGGGCACGCTTGTTGCCAGCGGTGATCCAAAGGTGGAGGCGGGCCAATGACTACCGGGACGCCAGGGCAATCCGGGCAACACGATATGAGTGGGGTGATCCGCGTGCTGATTGTGGATGACCAGATGCTCCTGCGCCAGAGCTTTCAGCGGCTGCTGGAGCTGGAAAACGGCATCGCTGTCGTCGGGGTTGCGGGCAATGGTGAGGAGGCGTTGACGCGCATCGCCGATCTGGAACGCGGCGGCGCGCAGCCCGATGTCGTGCTGATGGATATCCGCATGCCGGTGATGGATGGCGTGCAGGCGACCGAGCAGATTGGCGAGCGCTGGCCCGACGTGCGCGTGCTCATCCTGACGACCTTCGACGACCAGGAATACGTGTTCCGGGGGATTCGCGCCGGAGCCAAGGGCTATCTGCTGAAGGACTCCTCAGCCGCCGAGCTGCTCGACGCGATTCGCGTGGTCTATGCGGGCGGCTCGCCGTTGCAACCGTCGGTCGCGGCGAAGCTGGTGGCGCACCTGGCCCAGCCAAATGCCGCCGCCACCGCACAACAATCCGGCGCGTCTGGCGCCACCTCCGCGCTGCCGGTTGGCGAGGAACTGACGGATCGCGAGCGCGAGATTCTGGGCTACATCGCCCGCGGCGCGAGCAATCGCGAGATTGGCGAGGCGCTCTTCATCACCGAAGGCACCGTCAAGAACCACGTCTCAAACATCCTGGGCAAGCTGGCGCTGCGCGACCGCACACAGGCCGCGCTCTGGGCGCGCGAGCACGGGCTGGGGTAGTACGCCGCTCGTAACTACCGCTCGTATGCTCATTGCCAGGAATATGTGATAATGCGGTTATCACATGCGAGACGGGCAGGAGCGACAATGTGAGTGAAACGGTTGCGCATGACGCCAAGGCGTCTGAGGTGGTCGAGCAATACCTCGAAACGATCTATAACATGGGCATGGAGGGCGATGTCGTCATCGGGGCGCGGCTGGCGGAAAAGTTCGGGGTCGCGCCGCCGACGGTGACGGAGACGCTCAAGCGCATGGTACGCGACGGCTACGTCGAGATGGATAGCAAACGCCAGGTGACGCTGACCGCCAAAGGGGTGGAGCATGCCGAGGGTGTCTTGCGCCGCCATCGGCTGACTGAGCGCTTTCTGGTGGATATGCTCGGCATGCAGTGGCATCAGGTGCACGAGGAGGCTTGTCGGCTGGAGCACTATATCTCTGGCGCCGTCGAGGAGCGCGTGGTCGCCTCGCTCGGCCAGCCCACCACCTGCCCTCACGGCAACCCAATCCCCGGCTCGGTCCCCGACGCGCGCAACTATCTGAAGGACCACGACGCGATCCGCCTGCTGCTTGCCGAGCCGGGACAGCCCATGCGGCTGCTGTTGGTCTCGGAGGTGGTCGAGGACGAGGAGGCGATCATCCACTATCTGCATGACCGCGGCATCGTCCCCGGCACGCAGCTCGCGCTGGTCAGCGGTCCTCCTCGGCCCGATGAGAGCGACGCGGCGCTCGCGCTGGCCGACGGCTCGCAACTGACGATTCCGGCGCGCGTGGCCTATGCGCTGTGGGTGGTGGCGGCATAAGAAAGGCGTGATCGTGTCACAGGGATTCGGTGGCAAGCGCCCGCATACAACATGGGATGGACTGCCAGTAAGTCAGGAGCCGCCTCATGGCTGTAGCATTGTTGTCTTTCGGCGTATTGGCGTGACTCTACAGTTTCTCATGCTGCACCGCCGCCACAATGGGCCAGACTACGAGGGCGACTGGGCATGGACAACGCCAGCGGGATCGCGTTTGCCCGGCGAACCAGTGGATGACTGCGCCCGGCGCGAACTGCTGGAGGAGACTGGCCTTGTGCTACCCCTTCACGCTACATCGTGTGGCGGTCCCGACTGGCGCGTTTATTGGGCAGAGGTGCCAGATGACGCGACGATCATCGCCGATTTGGAGCATGACCGCTACGAGTGGCTGGCGCCCGACGAGGCGCTACGGCGATGCCTTCCCGCCCGTGTCAGAGACGATCTCGCGCGTGTGATTGCGCTAATTCTTGCCGAGGATTGAAAACCGCCCGCCTTACTCCGTATACACGCTGGGCTTGAGCACGCCGATATATGGCAGGTTGCGGTACTTCTGCGCGTAGTCCAGGCCATAGCCGACTACGAAGCGGCTGGGGATGTTGAAGCCAGTGTATTGCGGCTGAATGATATCGTCGCCATGCGCCTTCACTTTATCCAGCAGGGCGCAGATGGCGATACTCGCGGGATTGCGGCGGGCCAGATTCTCGGTCAGATACTTCAGGGTCAGCCCGCTATCGATGATATCTTCGACGATGAGGAGATGTCGCCCCTCGATGGAGGTGTCCAGGTCTTTAAGAATGCGCACCACACCGCTGGATTCCGTCGCGCTGCCATAGCTGCTGATCGCCATGAAGTCCATCTCCAGCGGCATATCGAGATGGCGCGCCAGATCGGCCATGAACATCATCGCGCCACGGAGAATCCCCACCAGCAAGACCTGGCGACCGGCGTAATCTTCCTGGATCGCCGAGGCCAGCGCGGCGATACGCGCCTGAAGCACCGGCTCGGAGATCAGGATTTCTTCGATGTCATCGTGCATGGTGCTGGAAAGAGACATGCGCGTTCTCCTCACTCTGGCTAGTCATCCCACATATGCCATCGGCAGGGCAGGAGCATACGCCGCCGCCTATCGTAAGTATACTGTGCCAGCGCTGTCCTGCGTCACCCGCGTCGCCCGCGCTTACTCGTGGTCGAGCGCGGCCAGCAGCTTCGGCAGCGAGACATCGTAGCGGTACTGGATGCTGCTATGGTTGTCGTCGAATTCT
>DATBIB010000160.1:0-5275 GCA_036557205.1 Ktedonobacterales bacterium
GGCACACTGATAACCGCCAGCCCCGACCACAACCCTGATCTCTTCTGGGCGCTTCGTGGCGGCGGCGGCAACTTTGGTGTAGTCACCTCGCTCACGTTGCAACTGCACCCAGTGGATACGGTTATCGGCGGCCCGATCCTCTACCCCATCGAGAAGTGCCGCGAGGCGTTGCTGCTCTTCCGCGAAGTCATGGCCTCCGCGCGCGACGACTTCAATGCGTTCTTCGCTTTCTTCATCGTTCCCGATGTGCCTGCCTTCCCAGAGGCGCTACGCAACCAGCGCGTCTGCGGCATCGTCGTCTGCTACACAGGTCCACAGGAACAGGCGGAGGGGCTTCTCAAGCCACTGCGCGACCTCGGACCAGTGCTGGATGCCGCCGGGCCACTCCCTCTGCCGATGCTCAACAGTATGTTCGATTTCACCGTGCCGGTCGGCAAGCTTCAGAACTACTGGAAGGCCGACTTTATCAACGACCTGAGCGACACGGCAATCGACGCGCATGCCAGATTCGGCCCTGAGGTGCCTGTGGGATCGTCAACCATGCACATCTATCCCACCAGTGGGAAGGCGCGGCAGGTAGGGCGGACAGAGACAGCATATAGCTATCGCGACGCCAACTTCGTCCATGTCATCGCGGCGATGTACGAAAACCCGGCGGACACGCCACGCTGCAAACAGTGGGTGCGCGACTACTGGGAGGCGCTACATCCGCTCTCGGCGGGCGGAGCATACGTCAACTTCCTGATGGATGAGGGCGAGGAGCGTATCCGCGCGACCTACCGCGATAACTACGACCGCCTGGTAGCCGTCAAGCGCCAGTATGACCCGACTAACCTGTTCAACCAGAACCAGAACATTCGCCCCTGAGACCTCACCCCTGCCCCCTCTCCTGTGGGAGAGGGGGTTACCTGTGCGGTCGCCTGCCCGACTGTTGTATGCTGCACCCAAATCGAATGGCGCCCAGGAGTTGGGTATCCCATCGAGATGGCATCAGCTGGGGAGGGATGACCGTGGAGATTCTGCGCACGCCCGATGAGCGCTTCGCCAATCTGCCAGCCTATCCATTCGCGCCGCACTATATCGAAGTCGATGGCGTCCGCATCCACTATCTCGATGAAGGGCCAGCGGACGCCGCGCCAGTGCTGCTGATGCATGGCGAGCCATCGTGGTCCTTCCTCTACCGCAAGATGATCCCAATTCTCACCGCCGCGGGCCACCGGGTCATCGCGCCCGATCTCGTCGGCTTTGGGCGCTCTGATAAGCCCGCGGCGCGTGAGGACTACACCTATCAGCGACACGTGGACTGGATGACCGGGCTGCTCACCGGGCTGGATCTGCGCGACGTGACGCTCTTCGGTCAGGACTGGGGCGGGCTGATTGGCCTGCGGCTGGCGGCGGAAAACGAGGCGCGTTTCGCCCGGATCATCGCGGCGAACACCTTCCTGCCGACGGGCGACATTCCGCCAGGGCGCGCCTTCCTCCGCTGGCAGCAGCTCTCGCAGGAGACGCCCGAGTTTCGCGCGGGCGAGATTGTGAAGGGTGGCTGCACGAGCGAGCTGCCGGACGCAGTGGTCGCCGCCTACGATGCGCCATTCCCTGACGAACGCTACCTGGCGGGCGCGCGCCAGTTCCCAATGATCGTGCCTACCTCGCCGGATGCTCCCGCCGCCCTGGCCAATCGCGCGGCGTGGGAGATGCTCCGTCGCTGGCAGAAGCCGTTCCTCTGCACGTTCAGTGACCGCGACCCGATCACTCGTGGCGGCGCGCGCTACTTCCAGGAGACCGTGCCCGGCACGCAGGGCCAGCCCCACACGACGATCAGCGGCGCGGGCCATTTTCTGCAGGAGGACCGCGGCGAAGACCTGGCGCGGGTCATCGTCGGCTTCCTGGCGCGGTAGAGAGGGATGCGTTCTATCTTGCGGTCGTGAACGGCATCGGTTTAGACTGAGGGGGAGATACCCATCGGTTGACGGGCGCGGTAATATCCGCATGAGGTGAGGAGCGGCGTAGCGCATGATCGATCTGCCCGTGCCTCTGACGAGCTTCATCGGACGCGAACGCGACCAGGCCGCCGTGCGCGACCTGATGGCTGGGTCGCGACTGGTAACCCTGGTAGGGCCAGGTGGCTGCGGCAAGACACGCCTGGCATTACAGGTGGCGCGCGAGCTGGCTGCCACAGATAGCGATGTCAGCTATGATGTCAGCTATGATGTCAGCTATGATGCCAGTTATGATGCCAGTTATGATGCCAGTTATGATGCCATCTATTGGGTGGACCTTGCGCCACTCGCCGACCCCGCGCTCGTAGCGCAGACGGTGGCCGCGTCGCTGGGCATCGCCGAGCAGCCTGGTATCCCACTCATCCAGACGCTCTGCGAGGGGTTGCGCGCACGTTCCATTCTGCTTATCTTCGACAACTGCGAGCATCTCATCGCCTCCTGCGCGGATTTGACAGAGCATGTACTGCAATCGTGTCCGCTGGCGCGTATGCTCGTCACCAGTCGTGAGTCTCTGAATGTGGCCGGAGAGATGATCTGGCCCGTAGCCGGGCTTGCCCTGCCCGACGCCTTTCTTTTGCCGCCCCTCGACGGGCTGCTGGAATACGAATCTATCCAGCTATTCGTGACACGCGCCATCGCCGTGCGACCCACATTCGCGCCAGCCCAGGACGACCTATTGCCCCTCGCGCATATCTGCCTCCGCCTGGATGGTATCCCTCTGGCTATCGAGCTGGCAGCGGCGCGCATGCGCGTGCTCTCGCTGGCGGAAATTGACGAACGCCTGGATGACGCGACCAGGCTGCTCACCAGTGGCAGCCGGAAGGCGTCACCACACCAGCAGACGTTGCGCGCCTCACTGGACTGGAGCTATAACCTCCTGACATCTGACGAGCGGATGTTTTTGCGCTGTCTCTCCGTCTTCGCCGCAAGCTGGGATCTCTCGGCAGCAGAACATGTCACCGCAGGCGCTATCAGCCCATCAGCCGACCCACTCGACCTGCTCGCGCGCCTGATCGAAAAGTCGCTCGTGCTGCGACTCGAAGGGTCTGGTGGAACGCATTACCGGCTGCAGGAGGTCGTGCGGCAATATGCCTGGAGCCTGGTGGTAGACCTCCAAGAGGAAGAGATGCTGCGCGCACGGCGCCGCTTGTGGTGTCTGGCGCTGGTTGAGCGGGCTGCAACGGCGCTGGTCAGCCCTGACCCATCTGGCTGGCTGGATCGCCTGGAGGCGACGCATGATGATATTCGCGCGGCGCTCCGCTGGTCGCTTTCACGCCATGACGGCGAACTCGCGCTGGAGCTGGCGGCGCCAATCTGGCGTTTCTGGCTCTTTCGCGGCTATCTGAGTGAGGGACGACGCTGGCTGGAAGAGGCGCTCGCCGCCACAGATGGCATAACGCCCAGCCGGGCTGAGGCTGCCCTCGGCGCTGGCGTGCTCGCGAATTTTCAGGCTGACTATGGCCGCGCGCGTGACCTCTGCGAGGTCTGCATCGAGTACTCTACAGCCCTGGGAGAGCGCCGCAGAGTAGGCTTCGGGTTGTTGACGCTGGCGAATGTGAAGAGCGAGACGGGCGATTATGATGCCGCCGCGCGCACGTATGAGGAAGCGCTTGCCGCCCTCCGCGACGAGAACGACCATCGCGCGACCGCCATGGCGCTCGGCGAGCTATCCCTTGCGCTGCTCTACCTGGGTGAAGCTGGCCGTGCCGAAGCGGCCTCTCAGGAGAGCGTCGCCATGTATCAACTGACGAACAATACGCAGGGTCTGGCTGGCTCGCTGACCAATCTCGCGATCATCCTGTTGGCCCGGCAGGAGTACGCGCGGGCATATGCGCTCTGCACAGAGAGTCTGGCCATTCGCCGCGCGCTCGGCGATAAGGGCGGATGCGCTCACACGTTGATGGTGCTGGCGTGGGTGGCAAGCGCCCAGCGGCAGCTCCCCCAGGCCGTCGCAGCCTGCCAGGAGAGCCTGGCGATACGCGAAGCGATGGGTGATCTCAAGGGGATCGCTCAGGCTTTCGAGGGGCTGGCGCGCGTGGCGAACATCACAGGGAATGCGACGGGCGCTGTGCGACTGCTGGCGGCCGCTCATCGCCTGCGTGATGCCGCTGGCTCGCGACCAGCGCCAACCGAGCGCGCCGAGATCGGTCGCGTGAGCGTGCATCTGCGCTCCCAATTGGGTGAGAGCGCTTTTGCCACGCTATGGGCGGAGGGGATGGGAGCGCCGCACGAGCAGATTCTGGCTGAGGCGCGAGCATTCAGCGCACCCGACGACGCCAATACACCGGAACCGATTGAGGCGGCGCCGACGAGGAAAAAGAAGGCGCAGTTGACGGATGACTTCGGGCTGACCTCGCGCGAGCGTGAGGTACTGCGACTCGTGACGCAGGGGCTTACGTACGCCCAGATGGCCGAACAGCTCGTTATCAGTCCTCGCACCGTCGATACGCATCTGCGCTCGATCTACGGCAAGCTGGGAGTGACCTCGCGCAGCGCCGCCACCCGTGTCGCGCTAGAAAATCACCTGGTCTAGCCTGGCGCTGAGGAGAGTTCCCTAGGGGAAACGCCTCCCCAGCCAGGACAGAAATATCGCGAGTTCGCGTGATGCGGTCGCGCTCCTCCATCTGTACACTTGTCCTCAGTGGTCCGCCAGCACGATCCATTGACGGCAATCCCCCCGTCGCACCGCCGTGTCATGGGCCACAGAGCTTCCGTAACACCCACCCGTGCACTCACACCGGATCTGGAAAGGGAAAGAAGCGATGGCCACAACAGTCGTTCTGCATCATGTCAAAGACTATCAATCCTGGCGCAAGGTCTACGACGAGGTCGGTCCACTGCAAAGAGAAGGCGGCGTGATCGCCGAGAGCGTGTACCAGGCGAAAGGCGATCCCAATAACGTCCTGGTGCTCCACCGCTTCGCCACCATGCAAGCAGCCGAGGCGTTCTTCGCCAATCCACAGCTGCTCGACGCCCTGCGCCAGGCGGGTGTAGAGGGGCAGCCTCGTATCGAGTTCTACGAGGAAGCGCGATAAGCGCACGCTGAGCCTGCCAGTACGTTGCTATCGTCATCTGCGGCCATTCCACCCAACTGGTTGTGGATGCAGTGGCGTACTGGCAGGTTCTTTGGCTACCTAAGCGGACTGGCAAATATTATGGACCAGGGAAGCGTTGTGGTAGAGGAGGAAAAGGAAGAAGGAAGAAGGAAGGGGGCAGCAGGCGCTGGCAAACGAGTTGGCCGAGAGCCAGGAGCAGGAGCAGGAGCAGGAGCCGTT
>DATBIB010000161.1:0-24467 GCA_036557205.1 Ktedonobacterales bacterium
CGAGATGGGGCTGGGGCCAGCGCTGCTGCTGGCGGACGAAAGCGGCAAGGCGCTGGGCGCGCCGGTGGTCGTCTATGCCGTGCCGCATGGGCGCTCTCCGGGCAGCGGACCGCTGAGTACCGACGATGCGAAGTGGTGGCTCTTTCTCCTGCTGACTCTGCACCACCTGCCGCCTGATCGGGTGGACGTTGTCTCCAGTATGAGTCCCGACGCCGCGACCTGGTGGCAGCGCACGCAGGCATCGTGGCTGGCCTGCCAGACCGCCTATGCGGCGCCGGTCTATCGTCCGCTGCTCGATTCACTCAAGCGGATGGCCGCGGTGGTGAGTATCCACATCGACGTGCAGCGCGAGCAGTGGCGCGGGGTGGTACGGCGGCCATGCCATGGCAATCCAGCGCCATCCAGTCTGATCCACGACGGCACGCGCATGATGCTGATGGAGTGGGATGGCTTTGGCCTGGGCGACCCTGCGCTCGAGGTTGGGCGCGCGGCGGTGCTGGCGACACTGGCGGGTTCGTTGACCAAAGAGCAGTATGCCAGTTTCCTGCCCGACTACCTCGCGGGCATGCGCGATCTGGGCGATGCGACGTTGGAGGCAAGGCTGCGGCTGGCGACCGATGTGATGCCGATGGGTTTCTGCCTGACGGTGCTCAATCTGCTGGCCAGGCAGCCCGTCTCTCCCCAGGAGCGATCCCATCAACTCGACGCCGTTGCCCGCGCGCTGCTCTGGCTGCAGCGGACGCTCGGCCTGAAGGAAGATGAACCTGCGACGCTGCTTGCGCCCCTGCGAAATCTGCCGCGCCACGGATAGCGGGCCACAAAGTGAACAAGCGAATGGTCAGGATTCGTCGCCTGGCAGGCGCTTGTGCGGTACAATAGAACGGTTGTACAGATGATCTTTTTTATGGCCGTTGCCGTTTGAGGATAGATGCCAAATGACCTCTCCCACGTCAGACGCCGATGGGCGGATTGACTTGCTCTCCGGGTTGAATCAGCCCCAGCGCGACGCCGTCACCACCACCGAAGGGCCGCTGCTGGTCTTTGCCGGCCCCGGGAGTGGAAAAACCAGGGTAATCACCCACCGGATCGCCTGGCTTGTCACCGAATTAGGCGTGCTGCCGTGGAATATCCTCGCCGTGACGTTCACCAACAAGGCCGCCGCCGAGATGAAGGAGCGGCTGGAGAAGCTGATCGGCTCGTCGGCGCGGGATGTGGCGGTGGGCACGTTCCATGCCATCTGCGCGCGGGTTTTGCGGCGTGAGGTCGAGCGGAGCGCTATTGGCCTGAACCGGTATTTTGTCATCTACGACGACGACGATCAGATTGCGTTGGTCAAGCGCATCCTGCTCGATATGCAGTTCGACCCGAAGCAGTTCAATCCGCGGATGGTCCACAGCATCATCTCACGCGCCAAGAACGAATTGCTCTCGCCCGCCGAGTTCGCCAAGAGTGTCAACCGCTATCCTGAAGAGATCGCCGCCCGGGTCTTCGCCCGCTATGACGACGAGTTACGCAGCAACAACGCCGTGGATTTCGACGATCTGATACTGCTGACCTGGCGGCTGTGGGAGCAGAATCCAGACATCCTGAGCGACTACCAGCGCCGCTATCGCTACGTTCATGTGGACGAGTTCCAGGATACCAATCCGGCGCAGTATGAGCTGGTGCGGCTGCTGGCTGGCGGCACGGCGGAGACGCCCGGCCACACGAATATCTGCGCGGTCGGCGACGATGATCAGTCAATTTATGGCTGGCGCGGGGCCAACCCGGAGGTGGTGCGCGATTTCCAGCGGGACTTCCCGACGATGCGCGTGATCGTCCTCGAACAGAACTATCGCTCGACCCAGAACATCCTCGATGCCGCGCAAGGTGTCGTGAAGCGCAATGTCAGCCGCCGCGAGAAGCAGCTCTGGACCCAGCGCGGCGGCGGCGACAAGATCACCGTGCACGAGGCGTATAACGAAGAGGATGAGGCGGCGTTCGTCGTCAACGAGATTCGGCGGCTGGTGGCGCGCGGCGTCTGTGAATTACGCGACTGCGCCGTCATGTACCGCACGAATGCCCAATCTCGCGCCCTTGAAGAGCAATTCATCCGCAGCGGCCTGCGCTACGTCGTCGTCGGCAGCAAGAAATTCTACGAGCGCAAAGAGATCAAGGACATGCTGGCGTATCTGCGTCTGCTGCTCAATCCCGCGGATACCGCCTCGCTCCAGCGCATCATCAACGTCCCGGCGCGCAAGATTGGGCCGAAGACCCTGAACGAGCTGCTGATGTGGGCCGAACAGCAGGGGCTGTCGCCGCTCGATGCCCTGCATCGCGTCGAGGAGCACCCCACCCTGACGACCGGCAGCAAGCGTGCCCTGGCCGGTTTCGCCGCGCTGATGGACCGCCTGCGCATCGTAGCGCACGAGAGCCCGCTGCCAGAGGTGATCGACCAGATCGTCCTGCAGACGGGTTATGCCCAGGACCTACGTGATGGCACCGACGAGGGCGACGACCGCTGGAACAACGTCCAGGAGCTACGCCGCGTCGCCAGCGATTTTGCCGAGATGGACCCCGAGACCGCACTGCCACTCTTCCTCGAAAACGTCGCCCTGGTCGGCGGATCTGATACCGTGCAGACGGGCGAAAACGGCTCGCTGGCCACCGAAGAGCAGCGCCACGACGCCGTCACGCTGATTACACTGCACGCCGCGAAGGGACTGGAGTTTCCCGTCGTCTTCGTCGTGGGTCTGGAGGAAGGTATCCTGCCCCACGCGCGCTCGATGGAGAGCCAGCGCGAGCTGGAGGAGGAGCGGCGGCTGGCCTACGTCGGCATTACGCGGGCGATGCATCAGCTCTATCTCGTGCGGGCGTTCAGGCGCTCGTTCTTCGGCGGCAACGCGTTGATGCAGGAGCCATCACGCTTCCTCGAAGAGATACCGGCCCAGCTGGTGACATTCTCTCGTCAGCGCACCCGTAGCGAGGTCGGCGGCTCGCGTTCCAGTGCACGCGGCGGCGCCAATGGATCGGCCACTGGACGGGAATCAGCGTCATCAGCGCCAGCGCCCTCCGCGTTTGGCCAGCCGCAGCCCACGCGTTCAGCCGCCCCTCAGGATGACACCGCACCCGCGGACCAGTCTGACGAACCGCCCGCCCAGCAGCTTCAGGAGGGCGACCGTGTCATTCATCGCCTCTTTGGGCGCGGGCTGGTGCTCAACATCACCGACGACAATGGCGTACAGACCGCCGACGTGTTGTTCGATCAGGTGGGCAAGAAGACCCTCGACCTCAATTTCGCGCGTCTGGAAAAGATATAGCGCGCGTCGTGAGACTGATAGGCGAACGTACGTGGGTTTCCACTGGAATGCAGTATTGTATGCATGCAAACAGGCGACAGAGCGCCGTACGCCTCATGATGGAATTGAGACACACGGGACGCAATGTGCGGACGTCATCAACGTTTGACTGCAGAGATGTCTCGATGGCGCCTGGTTGATGAGTGAGGTCGCGGGCGCCGAGCTTAATTCAAGCTGGTTCCATGGCGTGAGCGGCATGTGACGATGTCTATCAGCCTGCCATAGCCACAGTGCCAGCGTCGTCTAATTAGCTGAGCGTAGGAAGCCTGGTCGGGGTAGCGTGAATGTAACGTGCTCGCGAGGCATTTCCACTTGTTGAAACACAAGCTGTGCCGTGGTGGGTTGCACAGGGATGGTGATCGCGTCTGAGGCAAACAATGAGAATGCGCGGTGGGCAATCCAGGGGCCAGGGTATTCCGCCAACTACGCCGCTAGGGGCCGAAGCTACAACCAAAAGACACAAGAATCGCGACATTCATCGCGACAATAGTGATTGAGGCTGTCGCGTAGCGGTTCTTGAAATGCGATCCGCCATCTCGTTGTGTTTCGAGCATGAATGATTGTGTAAGTGTGTAATTTGGCTGTTGACACGCATGCATAATCTATGTTATGATTCCATTGCTCGTGAAGTCCATTCACTGAGCGCGCGGCAAAATGGAGTATATTCGCCATTGCGTTGCGTCTCGATGGAGTGGTAGCAGGCCAGGTAATCGGCTTACAAAGTCGTTTATCCATCCATCGCTGCTGTCTCTGCTTACCAATATGCGCCTATGAAGGCGAAGCCCACGCCTTCTGTCACCTTTGGACTCCAGAGGGCTTGCGCAGGAGGCGCAAACCCCTTGTCGCATCACAAGTGCGATAAATAGGTATGTAAGGAGAATGAGCGGTATGCCAGCCGATGCAGCAGCAGTGCGGTTGGGCCAACGTCTGCGCAAAGCACGACTCGCGCGGAACTTGACTCAGTCGGAAGTCGCACAGCAACGTTTCAGCGTTTCGTATATTTCGGCTGTTGAGCGAGGCCAGATCAGACCGAGTCTTGGTGCGCTCGAAAAGCTCTCTGAGCGTCTGCGCGTCCCTTTGTCTGACCTATTGCGTGACGATGGCGATATCGAAATCCCACACACAGCGCCAGTGGAACGAAGTGCAGCGACAGAAGAACGCGATGAGATGGACGCGCGGCTCCTCTTTGCCCGCATTCTCGCGCGCCAGGGACATCCACAGGATGCGCTCGAATCGCTCCAGAGCCTGCCGACCTCGCGGCTCACGCCGCTTCAGCATGCGGAGATGCTCTGGCGCAAGGCCTACTGCTACCTTGAGCTGCGGCGTCCCGAAGAGGCGCGTTCCGCCGTCCTCGAAGCGATCCCGCTGGCCGAAAAAGCGAACAATCAGGAACTGGTCGAACGGCTCCGATTGGAGCTTGCGAATGCGTTCGGCCTCATGCATAAATATCAGCTGGCGCTGGACGCCTACAAGAGCTGCAAAGAGGCTATCGACCGCGGCGTGATCGAAGATCCGGTGTTCCGCTTCGTCGTTCTCTACAACATTGGCAGCCAGTACCGAGCCCTGGGCGACTTCGCGACGGCGATTGATATTCTCAAGCAGGCGGCTGAGGCCGGTGAAAGTGTCATCAACCCATCACGGCTCGGCGCGCTCTATGCCACGCTCTGCGATTCGTACCTCGCCGCGCGCGACTTCCCGCGGGCGCGGCTTGCGGCGACTCAGAGTATGGAGAGCTACAAGGTGGCCGATAATATTCGGATCATGGGCGAGGTGCATAATCGCCTCGGGCGCGCCTTTGCACAGTCCGGGCAACTGGATGACGCCCTCGAAAACCTTGAGGATGCCCATCGGATCGCCGAGCGGGAGGAGAATACGCGGGGACTTGCCGAAGCCGAGCGCGGCCTCGCGGGGGTCTATGTCAAGCAGCATCGTATTGAAGAGGCGGCGGCGGCGGCCAACCACGCCCTGGCGCTCTCGCATGAGCTGGACGATGCCGTGGACCTCGCCGAATCGTTGCTGATGCTGGCGGATGTCGAGGAGGCGCAGGACAATTTTTCGGCGGCTGAGAAGAACTTCAAGCAGGCGACAGATCTGCTCGACGGCACCGATGCCATCCAGGCCAGAAGCGACGCCTATGCCCGCTATAGCGAGTTCCTCGAACGGCGCGGTCAGGGTGATAAAGCGTTGAAGCTGCTCAGAAAAGCCTGGCAGCTCAGCGGCCATTCCCCCATCCTCGCTGGATAGCGTCTCTGGCGCCTCTCGTTATCTCGCTTCGAATCCTTCAAGCCCCACTCCCAACTCTGGGAAGGGGGCTTGCGCCGTCTGGTGGCGCTACGCCTATGTGCGATGGTCGGTGGTCGATCAAGCTGTACCGCGCTATCCCGGCTGTCCCCGGACCAGACAACGCTCCCATTTCCCCGACGCGAGACCTTGCGGCGCGGTACACTGAACATTAGGCACGAGAGACGTACGCTGGACGTACGCTGGACGTACGCTGAAAAGTGGGCGCTGCTTGCGCGTCTCTACCCTGGACTGGTATCATGCTCGCTCGGAGACACCTGAAACAAGCGGGAAGGTGCGGCGCGCCGGTTGGTCATGGCGCTCATGGGCGCGGGAGGCCGCGTCGAGCTCCAGGTATAGTTGCAAGACAAGGAGTGGTACATGCGTCTGGATGAGGCTTCGCGTAGTGGCCAGCAGACCGAGTCGCCATCGGCATTGCCACCTGGCGTAGCCTGGCAGGCGCGGCGCGCGGGATTCTTCTCCGCCGCGCGATTGGCGCTGTTGCGGGCGGCGCATACCCGCTGGCTGCTGCTGGTGGTCGCGCTCGGCATCCTTGTGGCGGACGTCCTCATCTGCACCGTGCCGCTCTACAATACCCTCGTCTCAGACGTGCAGCTTCAGAATACGCTGGCCTCCGCCGACTCGTTGGCGCGCAACATGCAGATCAGCATCCGTAGCGACAATATCAGCCAGCAGCTCAACCAGCAGCTCGACCTGTCGGTCCAGAATGAGGCCAAGGGGTATCTCACGCCGTTCAGTACGCCCCATCCCACCACATACCTTTCAAGTGGTCTGATGAATCTGAAGCAGGCAGGCGCTCATAAGTTTGGCTCGGTCGGCAACATCGCCGAGGCGCGGATGCAGGCGTTTGACTACGACACGATGAGCCCGCATGTACAATTCGTCGCGGGTGGCCCTCCACAGACCGCGGCCGCTGGCCAACCCATTCAAGTGATCGTCACCAAGGAGATGGCGGACGATTGGCATCTTACGGTGGGTCAGACGGTGACGGTCGCCGCGCTGGGCGACTCTTCCATCATTCGCACTGGCGCTATCGTCGGCATATTCGAGCCGATCAATGTCACCGATCCCTTTTGGAACGGTTTGAGCTTTGCCGCCGAGCGCGGCGACAGCGCGCCAACCGTCTATCCAATCCTCACGACGAACGATAGCTTTTTCCAGGCGTTCAGCGCCTTCACTGGCGCCGGGATGACCCAGAACTGGATCTACTACGCCGATGTCAGCAAAATCACCACCAGCAATATGGACGCCATCGTCAACGACGTGATCACCTTTCGCACGTACTTAACCTCCGATATACAGGGGACCACCAGTGTCGCCAATGTCGTGACGTTAGGCGGACTTGACCAGATTATCCAGAGTGTCGAGCAGCAGTTGAGCCTGATTGCGCTGCCACTCTACGTGATTGCGGCGCAGATTGTTGGCCTGGCGCTGCTTTTCGTCGCCGCGATGGCGGGGCTGCTCATCGAATATCAGAGCCAGGAAATCGCGACGCTCAAGAGCCGTGGCACGAGCGGCGTGCAGCTGCTCGGCATCTTTAGCACCCAGAGCGCGCTGCTTGGCCTGCTGGCGGTGATCGCAGGGCCATTCCTGGCGGTGGCGCTGGCGTTGGCGCTCATTCGCTATTTTCTACCTGGCGCCACATCGTCTGGAACGGGAGTTGGCGCGTCCTACATCACCAGCATCGCCTCACCGCAGCTGGTTATTCTGCCTGCCATCGTTGGCGGCGTGCTTGGCGTCGCGGTCGTCACCTTCTCGGCGTGGCAGGCGGCGCGGCTGGATGTGCTGGCTTTCCGCCGCGAGATGGCGCGGCCATCGCGGCAGCCGTTCTGGCGCCGCACCTACCTCGATGTGGGACTGGCGCTGCTCTGCCTCGTCGGCTATCTCGAGCTGGGGCAGTTTGGCGGCACGCAGACGAGACTGGATCTCGGAAGCCAGGCCAACAGCCCACTGTTGCTCATCACACCAGCACTGCTGCTGCTCTCCGGCGGATCGCTGCTCTTGCGCCTGTTTCCGCTGGCCGCTGGCCTGGGCGCGCGTCTCACCAGCCGCGGGCGCGGCATCGTCTCGATGCTTGCCTTCGCGCAGATCGAACGCACGCCCAGCCGCTACTCGCGGATGATACTGCTGCTGGTGCTTGCTGTGGGGCTGGGGGTATTCGCCCTCACCTTCGACGCTTCGCTGAAGCAGAATGTCCATGACCGCACGACCTACGCGGCGGGCGCGGATGTTCGCCTGATGCTCAACCCGGCGATCGACAGGAAAGACGCGGGATCGTACGTCGCGCATCTCAAGACGATGCCCGGCGTCACCAATGCGACGGCGCTTTATCGCACCAATAGCAGCACGTCGCCGAATGTTGGCAATCTCGCGGTCGATATGCTGGGGGTTGACTCGACGACATTCGCGAGCGTCGCCAACCCGGTCTCATGGCGCTCCGACTACGCCTCGCAATCGCTGCCCGCACTGATGTCGCAGTTGCAGGCGCATCGAGGTGGCCGACTGTCCTATACCTGGGCCATTGTGAGCGATACGCTGGCCCAGCAGCTGCGGCTGAAGGTCGGAGCCAAGTTCCAGCTTGGGATTTCTGATATCCCCTTCAGCACGATCCCGTTCACCGTTGGGGCCATCGTGCATGATTTCCCGACGCTTTATCCCAACGGCGCGCCGGGGGGCTTCATCGTGCTCGATCTGAGCGATCTGGAGTCCGTCATCGCCGCGAATGCGGAGCCAAGCGCGCTGATCGGGCCAAACGAGTTCTGGCTGCGTACCACCAGCAACACGACCCAGCATACCGCCCTGATGCATGACCTCGACCGCCAGAGCAATGATCTCTCGATCAATTCCCTTGACAGCCTGCGCGACGATCTGCGTCTGGCGGAGTCCAACCCGACCAATGGCGGTATGAGCGGCCTGTTGCTGATTGGCGCGTTTACGGCGGTGCTGCTGGCTGTCGTCGGCAGTCTGGCGCAGGCGGTGATGTCCGCTCGCCAGCGCACGACGCAATTTGCCATCTTCCGCACGCTTGGTATGGCCAACAACCAGTTGACGCGGCTCTTGCTTGGCGAGCAGACCGTCGTCTATCTCTTCGGGCTGCTCGGTGGCGCCGCGCTGGGCCTTATCCTGACGACGGCGACCTGGCCGTACCTGACGTTTAGCGATTCGACCGTCGATCCCACAAAGATTGGCGTGCCTCCATACGTGCTGATCGCGAACTGGCCAGCCATCGGGCTGTTCTTTGGCGCGCTGGTCGTGGCGTTCGTGCTGGCGCTGGCAATCACTGCCCGCTATTCGGCAACCATCGGTCTGGGGAAGGCGTTGCGTCTGGGTGAAGATTAACCGGTCGTCTGGATTATCGTGGGCTACCCGGAGACTGACAGGCCAGAAGGGATAGAGAGTCGTGGCGGAGCTACTCGTCGAGAGTGCGAATCTCGTCAAAATCTACAAGTCGGCGGACCTGGAAGTGGTTGCGCTTCAGGGGCTAGATCTGCATGTGCCGCGCGGCGAAATGCTGGCGCTGGTCGGGCCATCGGGCGCGGGCAAGAGCACCCTGCTCAACATTCTCGGCGGGCTCGACGAGCCAAGCGCGGGCCGCTGCTCCGTCGCGGGGATTGACCTCTCCCGCTTGAGCGGACGCGAGCGCATCTACTATCGTCGCCGCATTGTTGGCCATGTCTGGCAGCAGACCAGCCGCAATCTCTTCAGTGACCTGACGCTGCTCGATAATGTGCTGGCCCCCATGGTGCTGGCGGGCTACCCTTCTGGCCTGCGTCGCAAGCGCGCGCGTCGCCTGCTGGAGCTGGTGGGCCTGGGCGACCGCATGAGCTATCGTCCCGACCGCCTCTCTGGTGGCGAGCAGCAGCGTGGCGCGCTGGCGGTGGCGCTGGCCAACGAGCCGCAACTGTTGCTGGCCGACGAGCCGACCGGAGAGCTTGATAGCGTGACCGCGCGTGAGGTCTTGTTGCTACTCCGCCAGCTCAACGCTGAGCTGGATCTCACCACGGTGATCGTGACACACGATCAGATGGTGGCGTCGGCGATGGATCGTTCGGTGGCTATCCGTGATGGGCGCACCAGCACCGAGGTGGTGCATGCGGAGGAAGCCGAGGAGACGGTCATCATCGATGGCGTGGGCCGTCTGCAAATCCCCCGGCCGCTGCTCGAAGCCATCCCCTTTGGTGGGCGCGCGCGCGTTCACCTGGCGGGTGATCACATCGAGCTCTGGCCCGCCGGTCTGCCGGAGCGGAATGGGCATACGCCGCCACGGCAGTGAACTGGAGTGCGTGTGCGTCTAGATGAGGCTCCGCGAGGTGGCCGGGCGGGCAGTGCGTCGAGCGATCTGTGGAGCGGCGTGTCGGCGGCTGGATCGTCCGACGCAGCCTGGCGCACAGGACGGGCGGGTGTCTTCTCCGCCGTGCGGCTGGCGCTGCTGCGGGCGTCACATACGCGCTGGCTGCTGCTCGTCGTCGCCATTGGCATCCTGGTAGCCAACGTGCTCATCAGCACCGTGCCTCTCTACAATACCATTGTCCCAAACATCCAGCTGCAAAACGCGATGGCCCGCGCCGATTCGCTGCAGAGCAACATGCAGGTCATCATGAGCACCCCGACCGTTGACTGGGCGCTCAACAACCAGGTCTCTCGCGGGGTGCAGCTCCTGGCTGATAGTTACCTGGCGCCTTTCAGCGCTCCCCAGCCAACCATCTACCTCACCAGCGGGCTGCTCAGTCTGGACCGGGCTGGGGCGCATGCGTTCGGTGGCTTCAACAACACGGCTCAGGCGCATCTGCAAGGCTTCGACTTTGCGGCGCTGCGGCCCTATCTGCATATCCTCCAGGGAGTTCCTCCACAGACGCCATCAGCGGCAGATGCGGGCCAGCCGATTCAGGTGATGATCACCCAGGAAATGGCCGACGATTGGCATGTCTCCGTGGGTGGGCCGGTCATGCTCTCGGCGCAGACGAGCCAGTTTTTTGGCCGGAATCCGGTTCGCACCGTCGTCAAAGGCACAATCACTGGTATCTTTGAGCCAGTCAACGCCCATGACCCCTTCTGGAATGGCCTCAGCTTCGACAACCCCTCAGCATTACAGGATGCGCTCTCATATGTGCCGCCTATCTATCCCATTCTCACGACTCCTGATAGTTTCTTCTCAGCCCTGGCGCACAATCAGCCCTACGATGGGGTCAGCATGACGCAGACGTGGGTCTACTATGCCAACCCGAACCGCATTACTACGGACAACATGGCCAATGTCGCCAGCGGTGTGATTGCCTTCCGCAACCAGGTAACCGTTCAACTCCAGGGTAACCCCGGTAACTCCGGCAGCAGACGAGGCAGCATACAAACGGTGGGTGGCCTCGATCAGATCATCCAGAGCGCTCAGCAGCAACTGAGCCTGATTCTGCTTCCGCTCTACGTGATCGCCGCGCAGATTGTTGGCGTGGCGCTGCTCTTCGTGGCGGCGATGGCGGCGCTCCTTATCGAGCAGCAGAGCCCGCAGATCGCGACCCTGAAGAGTCGCGGTATCAGCGGCATCCAGCTGCTTGGCATCTTCACCACACAGAGCGCGATGCTGGGGCTGCTCGCCGCGATTGCCAGCCCGTTTCTGGCGGTGACGCTGGCGCTTTTTGTGATTCGACTGTTCCTGCCGGGGGCCGCGGCGGGCAGTGGCGGCGGGACGGCAGACGCCAGGGACTCTCTCATTGGCTATGTCACGCGTGTGGCCACGCCTTCGCTGGTCATTCTTCCCGCGCTCGTCGGCGCGCTGCTGGCGATTGCGGTGGTTTCTATCTCCGCCCTGCGCACCGCGCGGTTAGATGTGCTGGCCTTTCGGCGGGAAATGGCGCGGCCATCGCGGCAGCCGTTCTGGCGCCGCGCCTACCTCGATGTTGGTCTGGCGCTGCTCTGTCTCGTCGGCTACCTCGATCTGAGCCAGTTTGGCGCCACGAGCGCGCGGCTGGAGCTCGGTGGCCAGGCTAATAGCCCGCTCTTGCTCCTTACGCCCGCGCTGCTGCTCCTGGCGGGTGGGCTGCTGCTGCTCCGGCTGGTTCCGCTCGCCGCCCGTCTGGGGTCGCGCTTCGCCAGTCGCGGGCGCGGCCTCACGGCGCTGCTCGCCTTCGCCCAAATCGAACGATCTCCCACCCGCTATGCGCGCATGATCCTGCTGCTGGTGCTGGCAATAGGTCTGGGGCTATTCGCTCTCACGTTCGACGCCTCCCTGGCGCGGAACGTCCAGGATCGTACTGCCTATGCGGCGGGAGCCGACTTTCGTTTGATGACCACCCTGCCCATCGCCGTCAAGAACACAGACTCGTATCTGGCGCAGCTCAAGAAGCTGCCCGGCGTCATAGCCGCCACGCCGCTCTATCGCACAGCCGGGAGAACGTCGCTCGATTTGGGGGCGCAGCCAGCCGAGTTGCTGGGGGTTGATGCGCCAACATTCGCGGGGGCGGCCAACCCCCACGCCTGGCGCGCCGACTATGCGTCGCAATCGCTGCCCGCGCTGATGCGCCAATTGGCGGCTGCTCCCGCGGCTGATCCGGCGACGATTGGCACGAGCGCCAGTCCGGTGCGGGCATTGGTCAGCGCCACCTTTGCCCAGCAATTGCGGTTGCACATCGGCGAGCGCTTCCAACTTGATCTTCCCGATATTGAGTCGGACTCTCCCACGTTCGTGGTGAGCGCCATCGTGCAGGAGTTTCCCACCCTCTACCCCACTCGCGCGCCCGGCGGGTTCGTCGTCGTCGATCTGGACGATCTCGATACGACCATCGCGGCGCGCTCGGATTCCGCCGCGCTCATTGGCTCCAATGAGTTCTGGGTGCGCACCAGCCCAGGCATGAGCGCGACGACGCGGCAGGCGCTCGACCGCGAGCAGTATAACCTCTCGCTCAACACGGTTGAGAGCTACCAGCAGGATCTGCAGCAAGCCCAGGATAATCCAGTCACGGGCGGGATGCGCGGGCTGCTGCTGATCGGGGCGGTCACCGCCGCGCTGCTGGCGGTGCTGGGGGGTCTGGCGCAGGCGATTATGGCGGCGCGCCAGCGCACCACGCAGTTTGCTATCCTCCGCACGCTCGGCATGGCCAACCGGCAGTTGACGGGGCTGTTGCTCAGCGAGCAGGTGGTGGTCTACCTCTTCGGGCTTGTCGGCGGAACGCTCCTCGGGTTGATCCTGACTACGGCGACCACACCGTATCTGACGTTCAGCGATACTGCCGTTGACCTGGCCGCGGTGGGTGTTCCCGGCTATGTGCTGGCGGCCAACTGGACTGCCATTGGCGTCTTTTATGGCGCGCTGGTCGTGACATTCATGATGGCACTGGCCATCGCGGCGCGCTATGCGGCAACTATTGGGCTGGGCAATGCGCTGCGCCTCGGCGAAGACTGACCATGCCCGGCGTCTCGTTTCCTAGTGTTTCTCATGATATTATTGCAACGCAGCCTCCCGTTGGCAACATATCGCGGTTGTTGAGGAGTTACCTGCTGTGCCCCACTATTCGTGGCTTCCGGTGTTCATGCATGAATTCAGGCAATTGTCACCTGAGTAGCAGCAAGCCTTTCTGGATGCGGTGCGGCGGTATGTCATTGAACCGCTGCTTGCCGGAGGTCGTCCGCCTTCATCGATCTTCCACAAAATGGGTGGTTACAATGTGTACGAGTTTCGCTGGGATCGAAGTGGCAGGTTTCGGGCAACTTGTCGCCTGTTTGTGAATTCCGCGGGCGAAACAGAAATAGAGTGGCGGCGCATTGGTGGACATGAAATCTATCAAAATCCATAATATACTGGGGAATGAGGAGGGCGACATGGTGATTCAACTTTCTGATCATGCCTATGAAGTCTTGAAGAAGGTTGCTCAGTGGCGAGATACTACGCCCGAGGCGCTGCTGGAATCACTCGTCACCGAGCAGCTGCCGACGGGTTTCGCAGCAGATGACTCAGGCTTTTTTCAAGCGCTCGGCTTCGACGATGAGCAAATCGCCCAATCAACCGAACGGATGAAGTTACTTCCTGATACCCCAGACTGGTAATTAACCCGATGTCCACGGTTTGCTGTAGAGAAGGAATCCAGACTCATAGGGCGTAGAATCCCCATTGTTACTACAGATCTGAGTGACGCGTGATGGCATCGGAGGTAGACACGATGACGCAGACAACGAGCGAGCAACGTCCCCATATCGTTGACCGTAGCGCGGTCCGCTGGAGCTACGTCAGCGGTACAAGCGACACACCGTTACTCGGCATGACCATCGGTGACGCGCTGGACCGCACCGTTGCGCTTTACTCCGACCGCGACGCGCTCATTTCGCGTCACCAGGGCCTGCGCTATACCTGGCGCCAGCTCCAGGATGAGGTGAATCGCTTCGCACGGGGACTGATGGCGCTCGGCATCGAGAAAGGTGATCGCGTCGGCATCTGGTCGCCGACCTACGCCGAGTGGACGATCACGCAGTATGCCACGGCCAAGATCGGCGCGATACTGGTCAACGTCAATCCGGGCTATCGCCTCCATGAGCTGGAATACGCCCTGAACCAGTCTGGCTGCAATACGCTGGTGCTCGCCCCGAACTTCCGCGCCACCAGCTACATCGAGATGATGCAGACGCTCGCGCCCGAATTAGAGCGGTGCGCGCTGGGCCAGCTCGACAGCCACAAGCTGCCGCACCTGCGCCACGTCATTCGTCTGGGCACGGAGCG
Organism: Ktedonobacterales bacterium; assembly: GCA_036557205.1. Classification (GTDB taxonomy): domain Bacteria; phylum Chloroflexota; class Ktedonobacteria; order Ktedonobacterales; family JADMIN01; genus DAHUXT01. The sequence continues at coordinate 14,341 of DATBIB010000161.1, forward strand.
CACGCCGGGCATGTGGGTCTGGGGTGAGGCTATGGACCGGGCCGCTGAGATCGCGCCGGAGCAGTTGGCTGAGCGCCAGGCGCAGCAGGAGTTCGACGATCCCGCGAACATCCAGTACACCTCAGGCACCACCGGCAACCCGAAGGGCGCCACGCTCTCGCACCACAATATCCTCAACAACGGCTACTTTGTCGCCCACCTGCAAGGGTTCACCGAGAACGACCGGCTCTGCGCGCCAGTGCCGCTCTACCATTGTTTCGGCTGTGTGATGGGCAACCTGGGCACCATGACGCACGGCGCCGCAATCGTCTATCCCGCCGAGACATTTGACCCACAGGCGACGCTGGAGGCGGTCGAGGCGGAGCATTGTACCTCGCTCTACGGTGTGCCAACGATGTTCATCGCCGAGCTGGCGCACCCTGACTTCGACCGGTATGACTACAGCGCGCTGCGCACGGGCGTCATGGCGGGATCGCCCTGCCCCGTCGAGGTCATGCGCCAGGTGATGAGCAAGATGCACATGAGCGAGGTCGAGATTTGCTATGGCATGACCGAGACCAGCCCCGTCTCCTTCCAGACCCACCTGGATGACACCATCGAGAAGCGCGTCGCGACGGTGGGCCAGATTCACCCGTTCGTCGAGGTCAAGGTGGTTGACCCAGCGAATGGGGCGGTTGTGCCGCGTGGCGAGCCGGGCGAGCTGCTAACGCGCGGCTATAGCGTGATGCTCGGCTACTGGAATAACGAGGAGGCGACGCGCGCGGCGATTGATGCGGCGCGCTGGATGCACACCGGCGACCTGGCTACCATGGACGACGACGGCTATGTGAACATCGTCGGGCGCCTCAAAGATATGGTGATTCGCGGCGGCGAGAATATCTACCCGCGGGAGGTCGAGGAGTTCCTCTACAGCCATCCGAAGGTGAGCGACGTGCAGGTTTTCGGCGTGCCTGACGTGAAGTATGGCGAGGAACTGATGGCCTGGGTCAAGCTCAAGGAGGGCCAGACGGCGACGCCGGAGGAGTTGCAGGAATATTGCCGTGGGCAGATTGCGACCTTCAAGATTCCCAAATACTGGAAGTTTGTGGATGCTTTCCCGATGACCGTCACGGGCAAGATCCAGAAGTTCATCATGCGCCAGCAGGCCGTCGTGGAGTTGGGCCTGCAGGACGCCGCGAACACGCGCACAGCGTGAATGTTGGACTATCGGGTCACGGCGCTCATCTTTGGACGGTACGGCTGGCTATCGCGCTTGTGCATCCTGCCTCTGGCCATTGAGCGGCTCAGCGTCTCGTTAAAGCCTCACGAAGCCGCACTTTGTGGCGAAGGGAGAGCAATAAGACTGACCAAAAGGAGAGCGCTACATCTCACCGAAGGAGCACGTCCACGGTAGTGGCACGAAATGTGCACATATGCATAGCGTCTCACCCGAAGGACGCAAGAGGCGATACATTGGTGAGATGGGTAGGGCAGGATACCTACCGTAGCAGGGATGCTGCTTTGCTTGTACATAGAGCATGGGCCATGTGACCTGTGCTCTATGTGCTGTATGTGCTCTATGTGCTCTATGCGATGAGCAGGCGGACCAGCAGCGTATCATACGGTTCTGTAGCGAGCAGGTTCTTCCCCACGTTAGGCGCGTTGCGGCGCGTTGAACCTCGACATGATTTCTCGGCCCCATCGTTACGATGCGCCGGGTGAGCCTGTGCTATAGCCTGAACGGGTGGCACTCCGGGCCAAATTGTTGTTGTAGTCCGCACGCTATGATATACTGGCGCGGTCCGGGGTGGCCGGACATGCACTTCTTGTCGGCGATAACGTCGGCAGATTGCAGTTCCGTGTGCATGTGTGGTGGCAGGCGTCGCGGGCATGGCCCGATCCGGTCACAGCACGTCGAGCAGATCGGGCAATGCGCCCGGCATGCTCCCAACAGATCGAACAGATCGAGCGGGGAAGACAGCATGGGCAAGTACAAGCAATGGCTGCATCATCAGGAGATCGGTCGGCGCCTGCGTGATCAGATTAACACGCTGGAGCAGGAGCGCGCGCGCGTCCAGAAAATGGCGCCCGCGAAAAGTACCTCCTTGCCAGACCTGGACAATCCAATCGTCACGGCGCTGTTGAGCTACACCAGCTCGGGCAACAAGCTCAGCAACATTGACGTCATCAAGGCTGCGATGCCAGCACTGGATTCAGACCCGGACCAACGTCGGCCCGCGGTTAGCGCTCCAGCGGCTGCCTCTAGCGCCAAGCGCGCTCCGGCGAGCGCCGCCACTCCGGCGGCCGCGCCTTCTGCCGGGAATGAGGAAGTCGTTGCGAGTTTGCTGGCGCGGGCGGACCAGATGCCCAGTGACCCGATGGAGCAGATGCGCGAACTTTCGCGCGCGCGCGAGGCCAAAGCGCCTGGCGGAGCCTCCTCCACGGGGTCGGCGCAGTCCACCAGCGATTCAGTGTCTGGCTGGTGGCAACGTCAGCGGGATGATGATTAGGCTGAGAAGCGAAGGTTGTGGAAACAATGGCTTCCGATCCAACAGCGGTTACCAAGATTTATGAGCAAATCCCGCTCCAGGCGATGCAGCAGGTCTCAGAAAGCTACATGTCCTGGTATGTGGAGCGCGTCACGAGCGAACTGGACCGGACGACGGCTGGCCTGCGCTCGGAATTGCGGGAAAATGACGCGAAAGAGGCTGGGTTCCGCCCCTCACCCAATGAGCTTGCCGCCATCGAGCGGTTGCAGCGCAGTGGCGTGACCGGGATGGATCTGCTCGACCGGATGGTTGAGCAGGGCGAAGACTGGCTGATGCTGACCATGCGTCGGCTGGACCACTTCGAGCGCACGGGCCTCGCCCCGAAGGACTACTCGACCTGGTGTGAGCACGCGCTCGGCGGCGCGTACGACTGGATCGATCACGAGCGCCTCGCGACCTCTGGTTCAGCTCCGACGCCGTCTGGCGGCCCGGCGCGTGGCGCGAACGGCAACGCTGCCAGCAACGCGCCTGACTGGAATCGCAGTGGCGGCAACGCGCCCCGTGGCGGTTACGCCGAGGAAAGCCCCACCGCGCCGGTGCCTAGTGTGAGCGGCGGCCAGGGCTGGAATCAAAACGGCCAGGGTGGTCAGCAGCAGCAGAACGACGATGACGGCAAGGGCCGCAACATCTTCCGTATCTTCACGAACTAGAACTAATCGCGCACGAGTAAGCAGCCCATGCTGTTTAGCCCGGTGGATTTTCTGCCGGGCATGTTCCGTTTTTCCTCTGTACGTGGACGCTACGGTTGGCTATCAGGCGCTAGGTGGCTTATCTCGTAGCCAGGTCAGCTATTCCACACTGGGGCGCCCGTGGCAAACACGATGCGGGCGCCGCGCAGCTTCCAGTCGAGCAGGCGGGAGCCTTGTACGGTGAAGGAGAGCACGTTACCGAGCGCGGTAACATCTGGCATCTCGTCGAAGACGAAGTTGCCGAGGCTATAGATGATGGGCTTCCCATGGTACATCTCGTAGGGTTCGATGACATGGGGATGCGCCCCGACGACGAGGTCCGCGCCCGCGTCGACGGCAAGCCGCGCCATGTACTGCTGATGGGCATTTTCCTGAAGCACATACTCAACGCCCCAGTGCGTAAAGACGAGAAGGAAATCTACCTGTGAGCGCGCGGCGGCGATGTCCTGTTTCATGGCGGTGGCGTCCAGCCAGGCATGGCCAGGCGTGGTTGCGGTCGCGGCAAAGCTGAACGGCTCGATCTCACAATAGGCCAGGATGCCAATAGTCGTACTGTGTATGCGTTGGGTCACCAGTCGGTGCGCCTCGGTGCGATTCGCTCCGCCGCCGACGGGCGTGATACCATACGTGGGCAGGTGGGCCAGCATGTCGCTGAAGGCGGCCTTGCCATAGTCGCCGCTGTGGTTGTTCGCCACTGAGACAATCTGGAAGCCTGCCGCGCGCAGCCGCTCAAATGCCTGGAGCGGCGCCTCGAAGGTATACGTCTTGGGCTGGGGACTGCCGAGCGTCGAGACGACGCACTCCAGGTTGCCGATGCGCAGGTCGTGGCTCTTGAGCACGTCCGCGGTGTCGGCGAAGGGGAAGAGGCTGTCGCTGGCGCCGGATTTGATGCGGGCGCCCACGGCTCGCGCCATCATGATATCGCCCGTGATGACCACACTCACCGGCCGTGTATCTGGCGTTGGCGACGGCACGATGGTTGAGGTTGGTGTAGGCTTTGATGGCTCGGAATGTGCGGTGCTGAGGCCACAGCCTGCCAGCAGGCTCGCGCCCGCCACGCCCAGCCCCGCGCGCAAGAGATCGCGCCGGGTGAGCGCTGGCTGATGAGTCGCCTGCGTCGTCTGAGGCGTCGTATTGTTAGGCTGTCTCGGCATGGGCCGAGTATAGTACACCGCCAGCGGATGAGCGCACTCTATGGCCCTTCTGTCTGGAAGCGCGCACTATGCGATCCTGGTCGTGGTTATCTGTGGTGACGGGGAGGGCGGTTTGATGCACGGCTCAATTCATGTTGGCTCGGTCGCCGGGATGCGCATAGATATCAACTACGGCTGGCTCATCATCCTCGTTCTGGCGACTATCTCGCTGGCCGCCGGATGGTTCCCGTCGGCTATTCAGGGACTCGCGCCGGGTATGTACTATATCCTCGGATTTAGCGCGGCAATCCTGCTCTTTGTCTCGGTGCTGGCGCACGAGCTGGCGCATATCCTGGTGGCGCGCGCCTGTGGGCTGTCGGTTCGCGGCATCACGCTGTATATCTTCGGTGGTGTCTCCGACCTCGACAGCGCGCCCCAGAGCGCGGGCACGGAGTTTCTGGTAGCGGCTGTCGGGCCAGTCATCAGCCTGATCATCGGAACCGCATCCTGGCTCGTGGCATTTCTGGTATCTGGCTACAGCGCGCTTCCGGCAGTGATCCTGACCTATGTAGCAATCGCCAATGTGTTGCTGGGGCTGCTCAATCTCATTCCCGGCTTCCCGCTGGATGGCGGCCGTGTGCTGCGCTCGATCATCTGGCGGGTGACGGGCGACCTGCGCCGGTCCACGCATTGGGCCGCACGTCTTGGGCAGGTCATCGCGATTCTCTTCATCTTCTGGGGCATCATACAGATCGCACAGGGAAATCGCTTTAGCGGAGTCTGGCTCGGTTTCATCGGCTGGTTCCTGCTGACCGCCGCGCGGAGCGCCGACGCCTCGATGGCGCTGGACAAGATGCTCCGCAATGCGCGGGTTGCCGACGCGATGCGGCCCATATCGTTGAGCGCGCCTCCGACCATGTCGCTGCGGGAGTTGGTCGAAAACTTTCTGCCGCCGGGGGTGCGTACGGTTCCGGTGGTGCAACGAGAGCAGGTGATTGGGCTGATTACGCTGGCGGATGTGGAGCGCATCCCCCGCAGTCACTGGGAAGCGATGCCGGTTGGCAATGTCATGATGCCGCTGGCGCGGCTGCGGGCCGTTGCCCCCGAGGAGAGTCTGAACTCCGTACTGCCACTGGTCTCTGGCCGGGACATGAACCAGTTGCCGGTCGCACGACATGGGCGTGTCGTCGGCGTCATCAGCCACGAAGCGATCATGAGCTATGTGGAGGCCGAGGCGCGCCGCCGCACCGAGATACGCCATCGCCCCGAGGCGCGGGACGAGCGGAAGTGGGCAGACGCAAGGCGACGCGAGATGGATCGGGTAACGGCTCCGCTGCCTACTCAGGCCCAGCCCCAGCCCCAGGATATCACGGATCGTCACGAACCCATATGATATGCCAGTGATGAGCCGCGCGACCTCTCCTGCCACGCGCTATGGAAATCGCATGTTTCGCGCGCCGTGCAACGAAAAGAGCCGCGGCGCCTGGCCACGGCTCTCGTCATGCATTTATCGCCTGGATAACGATGAATCTCAGCTAGTTTGATGCTCCGACCCGACCAGGTAGCTGCCTACCGCCGAGGACTCCGCCATGCGGCTCACTTGCTGCACGGCGCGGCGGTGTTGTGGATGGCGCGTGAAGCGATGGAGGGCCATCTCGTCCGACACCTCAACCACCAGCATCGCATGACGATACGCGGGCGCGTTGTTCACGCCGTAGAGCACGCGCTCTACCCCGGAGATGCTCATGAGCAGTTCACGTACCTCACCCAGCGTGCGATCAATCACCTCGCGGGTGATTTCCGGCTTGATGCGCAGGATGACCTCATGCCGAATCATGGAAACGTTCAGCCCTTCTGTATAACAACACCCAACACGAACGCGACAAGTTCAGAGTGAGTATATCTCACAGCTTACGCTGGCCGCAAAGGGAAAAGTGAGCAAAAAAAGCGATTCCCCTTCACCATTGAGCAGGGAAGGGGAATCAGGGCCAGCGGATGGCTATTTCCCGCTGGTATCAGCGTCCTCGCCGTCCTCGCCGCCGTTGCCATCCCACATCGAGAGTGGCATGACCTCGTCCTCGTCACCCTTCATCGTCGTGATGGCGACGACCCGATCTCCCTCACTCATGTTCATCAAGCGCACGCCTTGGGTGGGGCGGCCGCTCTGGGCCACGGTATGCCAGTCGGTGCGGATGACCGTACCCTCGGCAGAGACAATCATCAGGTCGCGGTCCTCTTCGGTGAGGACGCGCGCCGATGCCAGCACGCCGGTCTTGTCGGTCAGGCGGGCGGTGATGATGCCGCCGCCGCCGCGTCCATGCGTCGGATATTCGTTGATCGGCGTGCGCTTGCCGTAGCCTTTGGTCGTGACGACGAGCAGCTCGGAGTCTGGGATGAGGGCGCAGAGCGAGACGACATTATCGCTCTCGTCGAGACGGATGCCACGCACACCGCCGCTCATCCGCGACGCCGACCGCAGCTCCTGCACCTCGAAGCGGATCGCCTGCCCGTGCTCGGTCGCCAGCAACACCTGATCATCCGCGCCGACCAGTCGCGCGCCGATCAACTCGTCGCCCGGCTCCAGGTCCATCGCGATCAGGCCGAGGCTGCGTACGACGGCGAACTCGTCGAGGCTGGTCTTCTTCACCTCGCCGCGCCGGGTCGCCATCACCATGTAGTCGCGCGCGATGAACTTCGGCACGCTGACGACGGCGGTGACGGTCTCATTCTGATCGATGCCGATCAGGTTGCGTATATGCTCGCCCTTGGCCGTGCGCCCCACATCGGGCAGGCCATAGGCCTTCAGCTGGAAGACTCGCCCGCGGTTGGTGAAGAAGAGCAGCGAATCGTGCGCGCGTACGGCCAGCAGATGGCCCACAGCGTCGTCTTCGTGCGTCGTCATGCCACGGCTGCCGCGCCCGCCACGCCGTTGCGCGCGATACTGGCCGGTGCCCATGCGCTTGACGTAGCCGTTCTGCGTCAGCATGACGACGACTTCATCATTGGGGATGAGGTCTTCTTCGGTGAAGTCGGCGGCCTCGGTATCGACGATCTCGGTGCGCCGCGGGTCGCCATACTTCTCCTTCAGGTCGGCCAGATCCTCTTTGATGAGCGCGCGCACCTCGGCGATATTGCCAAGAATCTTCTCCAGGCGCGAGATGGTCTTCTTGACCTCGGTCAACTCGTCCAGGATGCGGCGGCGTTCGAGCGCGGCCAGGCGTCCAAGCTGCATATCGAGGATGGCCTTCGCCTGCTCCTCGCTGAGCTTGAAGCGCGTCTGGAGGTTACTCGACGCGGTCTCGCGGTTCTGTGACCGGCGGATCGTCTCGATGACGGCGTCCAGGTTATCCAGCGCGGTCGTCAGACCTTCGAGAATGTGCTTGCGCGCCTCGGCCTTGGCCAGATCGAATTTCGCGCGCCGGGTGATGACCTGCTCGCGATAGCTGATATAGTGCTGCAGAATCTGCTTGAGCGTCAGGGTGCGCGGCTGGTTATCCACCAGCGCCAGCACGTTCGCGCCAAAGGTGGTCTGCATCGCGGTGAATTTGAAGAGCTGGTTGAGCACCGAGAGATGGCGCGCGTCGCGGCGTAGCTCGATGACGACGCGGATGCCCTGGCGGTCGGATTCGTCGGTGACGCCGGTAATACCGTCGATCTTCTTGTCGCGCGCCAGTTCGCTGATCTTGCGGACCAGCTCGGCTTTGTTGACCTGATAGGGCAGCTCGGTGACGATGATGGCGATGCGTCCGCGCTCGTTCTCCTCGGTATGCACCTTCGCCCGGACGATGATACGGCCCCGACCAGTGGTATAGGCGCTGCGAATGCCCTCGCGCCCCTGGATGATGCCGCCAGTCGGGAAGTCTGGCCCGCGAATGATGTGGCTGAGATCCTCGGTGGTGGCGTCGGTGTGGTCAATCAGGTGGACGATGCCGTCGCAAATCTCGCGCAGGTTGTGCGGCGGGATGTTGGTGGCCATACCGACGGCGATGCCCGCCGCGCCGTTGAGCAGCAGATTGGGCAGCCGCGCTGGCAGCACGGTTGGCTCTTCGCTGTGGCCATCGTAGTTGGGCTTGAAGTCGACGGTGTCGCGGTCGATATCGGCCAGCAGCTCATTGGAGATGGCCGCCATCTTCGCTTCAGTATACCGCATGGCTGCTGCGGGATCATCGTCTACTGAATTATGGACAAATACACCACCTGAGAGCAAGAAGTTGTGATGCTCGTCTACTGTAATGTCGTAGACATCTTCGCGCTCGGCCAGATGGCGAACGGAGACGATGCGGTGGTTGTAGTGCGCGCCCGTCGATACCAGATTTTCAGGGATTCTCAATGATATTGGAGTCCCAGACTCATCAAAGTAGCCCGGCATCAGACTGTCGTCTGGCGTAAGGTGCTGTGCTTGTTTGTACGAGCCATCACGCAGCATAAACCGGTGATCAGGTGTGCAGCGGATAACTTTGCCATTGTCCAGCGTGACCTGGACCAGTTCAGCTTGCTTGCGGGTTATGCGCGCGTTGTGGCCCTCGCCGACGACGATATTGCCTTGAGCGTCTACGGAATAGACCTGGAACCGCTCATCGGGCGGCAAATGGGCAAGCTCGGCGAAGCTCTTCTCTGTTCCATCGAGCAACGAGATTCTTGTGTCGCCCGTAAAACAGCCGAAATTTCCCTGCCCCATGACCAGCGGGTAGCGCATATTCCAGGGCTGCGCCATGCGGACGAGCGTATCGTAGACGGCGACATCGCCGTGGGGATGGTATTCTTTCAACACTTCGCCGACGATACCGGCGCATTTACGAAACGATTTATTCGACTGAAGACCCATCTGCTCCATCGCGTAGAGTACGCGGCGATGCACCGGCTTCAGGCCATCACGCACATCGGGGAGCGCGCGACTGACGATGACGCTCATCGAATAGTCCAGATAGGCGCCCGTCATCTGTTCGACGATACCTACTGGCTTGACAATACCAAGCTCCATAGAACTAACTGACCTCCCAACAACAGATGGATTATCCACTGCTTTTGCTTTAGCGCACTTTAGTCATCTATTCTTCCGCGGAGGCGGTAAAATGGATACACCGCACTGTTCCAACGACCGGCGAAAGCACATTCTCAATGCGCAGAAAAGCCGGGTTCGATTGACCCTCCATGTAACGAGTGTCAGGGTGGAACGTATCTTGTTCATTATACCATAAATAAGCCTTGGGGCCGCTTCATATCTGACCTTTCAGCTATCTCGGAATGTGTGGCGCGACACAGTAGAAGAGGATGGTCGAGCATGTCGGATGACCCAAAACGTAGCGTGGCCGTCGTTGAGAGTTCACAGGATACTGGCCAGGGAATCAATTGGACGCGCACGCGCGATATCGCCGTGACCATTGTCGGGTGGCTCATCATCCTCGCCGTCGCCTTCTGGGCGGCGGGCCATATCATCGGCACGCTGCTGGTGCTGGCGATAGCCGCGCTGATCGCCTACGCGCTTGCCCCGATAGCCTTCCTGCTGCGGCGCTGGATCCCCTGGCCGCTGGCCATTGCCATTGTCTATCTCGTGTTTATTGGCTTGGTAGCGCTGCTGTTCAGTTTCATCATCGATACCATCATTCAGCAGGCGGGGTCGCTTGCAGAGCGCGTGCAATTGCTCCTGACGCCGGGACGCAATGGCAACACACCTCTGGTTGATCTGCAACATCAGCTTGGCATCACTGACCAGCAAATCAATGACTTTCGCAACACGCTCTTCGGGCAGCTGACCGGCTTCGCCCACGACGTATTGC
>DATBIB010000162.1:0-48765 GCA_036557205.1 Ktedonobacterales bacterium
CGCCGTCGCTGACCTGAACGACGCCGCGCGTCGTCTCGAAGAGCACATGGCGGATATCGCCCATGTTCAACTGCTCGATGTAGCGGCCTGAGGCATCGTACGCGGCGGCGGCCATCGCGCCGACCATCTCTTCATCGTCGCTATCCATCGCGCTGGCCACGACCAGCCCATCTTTGCCGACGAGCAGCGCGCCCGCGACACCATCTATTGCCATCAGCCGCTGAAGTATTGTCTCCACGTTATCCCCTCATACCCTCACACGCCATTTAGGATTGTCCGCTACGCGCCTGGGCCAGCTCCATCGCTTTGTTATAGGATTCCAGCGCCTTTTCGTATTCACCCTGGCAGACTAGCGCATCGCCAAGCACGCTATGCAGATTGGGATGATCGGGCAATTCGGCCAAACTGGCGTACAGATCATTCAGCACGTCCGGCAGCAGATCGGGCGCGTTCTTGATGATGGCGCGATACTCATTCAGCGCCTCGTCGAGCTGCCCGCCATCTCGCCGCTGGCGCGCGCGTGTCAGCCGCGCCGGGTAGTCGCGGGGATCAGGGCCGCTGACCACCGGCACCCTCATCGGCACATCGCCGCCTGCCGTTTCGTCGCCTGCCGTTTCATCGCGCCCTGGTTCATCGTCTGTCGATGGCTCTGGCGGCGCAGCGACATCACCAGCATCACCAGCATCACCAGCATCACCAACATCACCAACATCTTCGGCGTGCTGTCCGCGCTCTAACCCCGCCAGCAGACCAGGACGCATCTCGATGTGCGTGAACCCGGAGGCGGAGAACTGACGCTCCAAATCTTCGAGTGTCTGCGCCTCGTGTGGCAGGACATCGTCTTCGTCTTCGTCATTGTTATCATCGTCCGCGGTGATATGGTCCCGCGAGCTATCTGGCGCATCGTCCGCTTCGACATACGCATCGTACGTCGCCTCAGGTTCCCACGGCGTATCTGGTCTCTCAGAGGCGGGCGCGTTGGCGGCGGTCCCGGCTTCCACAACTGGCTGGGAGGAGGTATTGCCCCCCAACTCCGCGAACATCGTGCGTAACGCTTGAGACGATGGTAGCGGTATCGTCGCCTGCTCTTCATCCTCGCTCTGCTGTGGCTGTGGGCCAGGCGGCTCAACCGGGAAGAGCAGGTCAGGCTGTTGCGCGGGCGGTATGGGCATCGTGAGTCGTGGCCCTCCCGCTCCTCCTGCTCCTCCCGTTGCGGCGGGTGGATGGCCGTTGGCGACACCCAGTGGCGGGACCGGGGCATCCACAGGGGCGTCGACACCGGGCAGCGGAATCGTCGGTCCTGTGGCTGCTGGAACAAATGGCGCGCCTGGTGTGGACGCGGCGCCCAGGGCTACCGCGCCCTGCGACTGGAGCCAGTTGTACCAGTTGAGCGCTCGTCGCGTCTCGTCGTCATCCGCCGCGCTATCCAGGTCGCGCAGATCCGACGGCGCCGCGGAATCGGCATCGCTGCCATCAGCGGCTTGCTGCGCCGGGATACGCGGCTGGCTGTCCTCGTCTTGCGCCCAGATCATGAAGGCGGTCTCTTTGAATGCCCGCGTGACCTGTGTCGGCTGGCTGGGAACTGGAACATCTGGCCGTGGTGGCGGCGGCAGCGGCTGGCTGGTCGGTTGGGACGCGCCGAATGCTGGCCCTGATGTGGCGGGCGCGGAGGTAACGAGTGGACGGCTCAGATTGCGCTGCCCAGAGACTGGCGCGGACTGCCCGAATCCTGCCGTCTGGCGATTCAACTTCATCGTCTCATCACTGCCCTCGGCGCCAGCGTCGGCGCGCAGCAGGGGGGTCAGCACGGGATCGCCCGACGCAAGCGCGTCGGCAAAGAACACCTGAGCGATGGCCATATCAGGGTCAAGCTGGAGCGTCCGCTGCAAATGCGCGCGGGCGCTATCCATATCGCCGTCGGCGAGGGCGAGCGCCATCAGGATCAACATTGCCTTCACACAGGATGGCGCATTCGCGAGAATCCGCAGGCACCGCTCCTCGGCAACGTGGGTATGACCGGCAAGCCAGAGGGTTTCGGCCAGACCGACCTGCGCATCGAGCATGTCGGGGCTTTCGCTGACCAACTGCTCCCATTCGCGGATGGCATGGGCGAAGAGGTCGCCGCGCAGGTAGAGCCGCGCCAGCCCAGCGCGCGAGGGGCGATAGGGTGGTTCGCGGAGGCGGCGCGCCAGATCGCGGTAGGTGATGCGGAGCGCCTGGTCCTCGGGGCGGAGGTCGCAGGCGCGGCGATACCACGCCAGCGCGGAGACGTCGTCGCCGTGCATCTGATGCACCAGCGCACGCGCACAACAGGCGCGCACATCTTCGGGATCGCCCGCGAGCGTGCGGTCGAGCGCGGCCAGCGCCTCGCGCGGCCGGTGCAGCGCCAGATAGATCTCGCCGAGCACTCGCTGCACCCGCAACGCGCGGGGATACGCCGCCTGCAAGTCCTGGCAGTACGCCAGCGCCTGCTCGGGACGGCCAGCTGCGATCTCCGTCTCAACGCGACGCAGGCGCTCAGTCAGTGTGGTGCGCTCCATCTCCCCATTTCCTCGGAAAATCGCTTCGTGCCCATCTTGAGATGATCCCGCGAGGTGCGCCCGTTGGCCTGTGGCACGTCCTGAAATTATGGCTTGCGCCCGCCCGCGCGTCAAGCCTGATAGCCATTGCGCCCACGGTGGCGCGATACTTTCCTCCATGATTTATAATGTCATCTACCCCCGAATAAATCCGGAAGCTTGCAGCTAGCCCGCGAGGACCGCCGCGTCTGGCGGAATGACGGCCGCCCGGCGGTGAGCACTCTCGCGAATGTTCATCGCCGCGTTCACGTCGGCATGGGCGGAGAACCCACAAGAACGGCAGAGGAATCGGGATTGTGACGTGCGATTAGCTTTCTCGCAGTGTCCACATGCGCTACACGTTTGGCTGGTATAGGCGGGATTAATATAGACTACGCCCACCCCATTAAGCCGCGCTTTGTAGGCAATGAAGGCGCGAAGTTGCCAGAAACTCCAGCCATGCAGCACTCTCCGCTGGCGCTTGGAACCGTTGACCCGGCTGCGGATATGCGTCAAATCTTCCAACGCAATGCCGCGCCCTGTGCCTTTCGCCGTGCTGACAATCGCCTTCGACAAGCAATGGTTGACATCCTTGACAAAGCGCTTCTCCCGACCTCTCCGCTTCTTCAAGAGGCGTTTGGCTGACTTCGTTCCTTTCTTCTGAAGTTTTTGGCGGAAGCGACTATATCTCGCCCGCACCTGATTCACATGAGCATGTTTAGGGCCAGTCGAGTGGTTCAGGAACTCGCCATCACTAGTTGTCGCCAATTGGATAATACCCAAATCAACGCCAAGAAAGTCGTCTGGTTCGCTAGCTACTGGCTCAGGCGTGTCCACAGTGATTGCCAGAAAGAACGTTCCATCGCGGTAGAGCAAATCCGCTTGCCCACGTGTGCGCTGCAGCAATCCCTCAGCATACACGCCGAAATGGAAGGGAACATCCACCCGACCATCGAGTGTCAAAAGTGAGGCGTAATCAATGCGTGGGAGGCTCAAGATGCGCTGGTCATAGACCATCGCGCCATGTGGGCGAAAGCGCGGTTGAACGTTCTTGTTAAGTCTGTAGGCGTCACTGACCTTGCTGATGGCACGAATGGTCATCTGTGATGATAACCCAAACTGCGCACGTATGTCATAGTAGACCAGCCGCTGCAGCGCAAGCTTGTTAGAGCAGCCCTCACGAAAAGCTACAAACGCAATGGCGTTGCAGGCAGCATTGAAGGTTTCCAGCGTTCGCAGAAGCGCGGTATGTTGAACTTGGGTTGGAGCCAGCTTGACAAGCAAGGTCTGTTTCATGACGCCATTGTACGATATCTAGCGTCCTACATCAACTCTCTACCATTGCCTCTCGATGGCACATTTCTCCGCATTCTTAACGAATGTGGTCTAATACTCTATAATATGAAGCGTGGCGCGCAACGTACAAATTTCCCGCCACATCAAAGAGGTGAATGAATGCAAATGCATACGTGTAGAGTGGCCGCGTGCGCTCTCGCCATACCCGGCGGGATGGTGGCACAGGCCGACGAAGGAAGGTGGCCCCGCATCTGCGCCAGACCAAGGTTCCAGCGGCGCGCTGGCAAGACTGGATGGTGTGGCAATGTGCTTTAGGGTCGCCATGTTCAGTCTGCATACCTCGCCGCTGGCATCCCTCGGCCGCACCCGTGACGCGGGCGGCATGAATGTCTACGTGCGCGAGCTGGCGCGAGAATTGGGCCGCAGTGGCATTGACGTTGATATCTTTACCCGGCGTTCAGACCCCAACCTTCCCCCCATTCAGCAGATTGCCGAACGTGTCCGGCTGATACAGATCGAGGCTGGGCCGGTCGCTCCCCTTCCGCCCACAGAGCTTTTCCCCTATGTCGGCGAGTTTACCTGTCGGGTGAGCCGTTTCGCCGCGCGTTCGCCGCATCCATACAACCTGCTGCATACGCACTACTGGCTCTCAGCGGTGGCGGCGCTTCCACTGGCCCGCGCGTGGGACGTGCCGCATATCACGATGTTCCATACCGTTGAGCGGCTCAAGGGCCAGCAGTATGGCAGCACGAGCAGCAGCGATCATCTCGCGGCGATCCGCATCGAGCAGGAGGGGCGCATCGCCTCGGCGGTTGACCGGATCACCGTCTCGACGGAGAGCGAGGGCGAGCAATTGCGGCGTCTCTATGGCCTGCCGCAGTGCCACATGGCCGTGATTCCGTGCGGGGTGGACCTGAACCTGTTTACGCCAGGAGCCGCCGCTTCACGCCGCGCCGCCCGCCAGGCGCTCGGACTCGATGCCGATCAGCCGGCGCTTCTCTCTATCGGTCGGCTCGATCCCATCAAGGAGCTGGACCTACTGCTGGAGAGCCTCTCGCTCATGCGGACACCGGCGCACCTGATGGTTGTCGGCGGTAATCCCGAGGGCGACCCTGAGCTTGAGCGCCTCAAGCGGCGCGCGGTCGATCTTGGCATGGGCGAGCGGGTGCGCTTCCCCGGCGCGGCGCCTCAGCACGAGCTGCTGCGCTACTATCACGCGGCGGATTCGGTCGTCGTCAGCTCGCGCTATGAGAGTTTTGGGTTGGTTGCTGTCGAGGCGCTCGCCTCGGGCACGCCGGTCGTCGCCTCGGCGGCGGGCGGCCTGACGAGCATCGTGCAGGATGGCCACAACGGGCTGCTGGTCCGCTGGCGCGACCCCCGCGCCTTTGCCGAGCGGCTGGATGAGATCCTGCGAGATCCCCGGCTGCGCGCGCGGCTGGCCTCTAACGCCTGCGCCTCGGTAGAGCGCTTTAGCTGGCAGCATATCGGCGACGATGTGCGTGCGCTCTACCAGGAGTTGACGACGGACGCGCGCCACGTGGCTGCCTGCTGCTGCCTCTAGTCTTCGCTCTGTGTTTCTTTTGTGACTGATGCTGGCAGGTGTCTGCGGTGATGCCTGCCACATCGTTTTTCCGCGCAAGCTCGCTGCCCTGCCGCGCGATAGGTCACCAGATACGCTACGAAACTGTATCGCTTGCTATACTTGAGAAGTAGAGGCGCCAGGCGAGGGAGCGCACATCGTGACCAGGCCAGCCGAAGAACGGGATACCGCGGTACCAGCAGACGCGCATTCAGACGCGAATGGAGAGTCATCCACCAGCGAGCGGGAGCGGCTAGGCGAGCTGGCCATGCTGTTTTCGCGCCTCGGTTTCACCGCGTTTGGC
Source organism: Ktedonobacterales bacterium (assembly GCA_036557205.1). Lineage (GTDB taxonomy): Bacteria > Chloroflexota > Ktedonobacteria > Ktedonobacterales > JADMIN01 > DAHUXT01. The sequence goes on from DATBIB010000162.1 coordinate 5,738, forward strand.
GGGCCGGTCGCGCACATCGCCATGATGCGCCAGGAGTTCGTGCAGCGCCGACGGTGGATCAGCGACCAGCACTTCGTCGATCTCATCGGCGTCGTCAACCTGATTCCCGGACCCAACTCCACCGAGCTTGCCATCTACCTGGGCTACCTGCGCGCGGGCTGGCCCGGTCTGATCGTCGCGGGCGTCTGCTTCATCGGCCCGGCGATGCTCATCGTCATGGCGCTGGCATGGGCATATGTCCATTTTGGTGCGCTGCCCGCGACGGGCTGGCTGCTCTATGGCATCCTGCCGGTGGTGATCGCCATCATCGCGCGGGCGCTCTGGGGACTCGGCCGGACGGTGGTGCGCAATGTCCTGGTTGGCCTCTGGGCGCTGGCGCTCATCGGGCTCTATCTGCTTGGCGTCAACGCCCTGCTGTTGCTCTTTGGCGGCGCGCTGGTCTATGCCGGCGCGCTTGGCGCCTGGCGCATGCTGCGCGAACGACGGACAGTGGCTTCGCTGCTGGTACCACTCTTGCCCGGCGCGGGCAGCGGGATAGGCGCCACGCTAGCCACCGTGGCGGGCAGCGCCAGCGCGCCGTTCAGCCTGCTGACGCTTTTTCTCACTTTCCTCAAAATCGGCTCGGTGCTCTATGGCAGCGGCTACGTGCTGCTCGCCTTCCTGCGCACCGACCTCGTGCAGGGGCTGGGATGGCTGACCGACCGCCAGCTGCTCGACGCCATCGCGGTGGGCCAGGTGACGCCTGGCCCGGTCTTCACGACGGCGACGTTTATCGGCTTCCTGCTCGGCAGCTGGCAGGGCGCGCTGCTCGCGACGCTCGGCATTTTCCTACCATCCTTCCTCTTCATCCCAGTCATCCACCGGCTGGCGGGCTGGATGCGCCGCTCGCCCACGGTGGCGCTCGTGCTCAATGGCGTAAATATCGCCGCGCTGGCGCTGATGGCGGGGGTCACGCTGCAACTGGCGCAGTCCGCGCTGCACGATGTGTTCACGTGGGCGCTGGCGCTGGTCGCATTGCTGGCGCTGCCGCGCATCACATTCAATTCGGCCTGGCTCATCCTGGGCGGCGGACTGCTCGGCATCCTTATTCACATCCTCGTTCGGTGAGTTGCCAGCCTATATTGCCCAAATATTCGCGAAAATGTCGTTGTAGAAGTTCCAGATTCAAGAAGGGAGAGCAGACCATGGGAGAGCACGTTGTACATCCACCACTGCAAGGAAAGGTCGCGTTGGTCGCCGGAGCTACACGCGGTGCGGGACGAGCGATCGCCGTTGAGCTTTGCCGAGCTGGTGCCTTCGTCTACGCTACAGGGCGCAGCAGCCGCGTGACCGGCCCGTCGGATATGGATCGGCTTGAGACCATCGAGGAGACCGGCGAGCTGATGCTCGCAACGGGGGGTGAGGGCGTGGCGCTCCGCGTCGATCACCTGGACGTGGACGCGGTAGAGAACCTCGTGGCCCGCATCGAGGCGGAGCGCGGGCGGTTAGACATCCTGGTCAATGATATCTTCGGTGGGCACAAGTATACCGAATGGGAGAAGAAGCTGTGGGAGCATGACCTTGAGGGCGGACTCTACATGCTGCGCATGGGAGTGCATACCCACCTCATCACGAGCGCCAAAGCCCTCCCGCTCCTTCTGCGAACTGGCGATGGGCTCGTAGTCGAGATGACCGATGGTACGTCGGAGTACAACAAGGCCTTTCGCCGTAACGTCGGCTTCTACTACGATCTGGTGAAGGCCAACGTCGCGCGGATCGCCCTGGCGTTGGCGGCGGAACTCGAAGACGAGAGTTGTACGGCGGTGGCCGTCACCCCCGGCTGGATGCGCTCGGAGCAGATGCTGGAGGATTTTGGCGTGACGGAAGAGACCTGGCGTGATGCGCTCGCGCACGAGCCGCACTTCTGCATCTCCGAGTCGCCTACCTACGTGGCGCGCGGGATCGTGGCGCTGGCAGCCGATCCAATGGGACGCCGTCAGTACGCGGGGCAGGCGCTCTCCAGTGCGGACCTGGCTCGCATCTATGGGGTGACAGATGTCGATGGAACGCATCCAGATTGTTGGCGCTATACGGTCGAGGTGCAGGATCCGGGCTTGCCCGCAACCGAAGTAGGCTATCGCTAGCGGGCTTGCAGTCATAGACCCCACGGTTGAAGCCGGGGGCTTGTAGCTGCCCTTTCGACACACTGACACCGGGGCGCCACGTTAGGCGGTATGACAGCCGCCCTGCAGAGCCGAAGCCCTGCGGCGAGTGCAGTCTTGATGCGGCCATGACTGCCGCGCTGCGATGCGCCATATTGAACCGTTCGCTCCGGCGAACCGGAGTGCCTGGGCGCACAAACAGTATACCACAACAGGAAGGAGACGGCGCTTACCCGCCTGCCTTCAGGCAGGGGCCTCCGCGCCGGAGAAAGGTGAGCAGACGTATCAAGCCCTGGCTACTCATTTGATGGGTGCGGGAGAAGGAAGCGAGCTATAAATGGCTCTGCCGGGCGTTTACGCCACGTGCGTGCTCCTCCGGCCTGTCAAGGCTGGGATCGCCCCTCCTATACCATAGTGAACCCACGGGATTCGCGCATCTTCGGCTCTTCGCCAGCCCACGAGCAGGCGCTCCGAAAAAAACACGCCTCGCCTGTCAACCTCGGCAATTCTGACGAAATTGTCAGATATTGCTCGATATTCCCCCCTTGAAGGTACCGGTAGCTGTGGTACAATAGTCCCGTTCGATGACGAACACGTGAGCAGAACTCCTGTGTTTCCGGCATACCCCGCACATGTTTGGACGCATCCCCAGTTTTCGCATACCGTACTGGTGGACACATCGGGTGGATTTTTTGAACTGCTGGTTCGGAGCAGGCTCACTTTCTATAGACGACTATCGAAACACGACAATCGGGACAGGATTGGGTTGAGGCAGCACACACTGCTCACCAAACGTGTTTGCACGAGAGGGGCAATATGGAGCAACCGGTGCGAATCCTTGATGGCGATCTTGAAACGCTCGGACTGCAAGCCACGTTGAAAATGCTCTCGCTTGGCGGTAAAACTGGCATCTTGCGGGTGAGTTCCGGCTCAGAAACGCTCCAGATTGCGTTGAAGGATGGGCATATCGTTGCCCTGGAGGAGAGCGGCGTTACTCCACCGGACATGATCGAGGTGTTTCGCCTGCTGATGCACCTGACGCGGCCAGAGGCGTCGATGCTGAAGCAGCGCGCCGACCACAATCCCGCCAACTCGCTGCGGGTCATGGTCGAGAACCAGGTCATCGCCGCCGACACCGCTCAGCGTTATATCGAGTTTGCGATCATCCAGCCGATCAGTCGCGCGATTCGCTGGGAACGTGGCCGCTTCGAGTTCAACCACTATGCGACGCCGATTCAGCCACACGGCGCGTTTGTTCGCCCGCTCAGCGTCGATCACATCTTGCTCGAAGCGCTACGGATCGCCGACGAAAGCGCCTATGCTGGCCCGATACGGCTCTCGCGGCAGGCGACGGCGCGGTGGATGCCCCAGTTCAGCGGCAACGTTCGCTCGCTTGGCCTCTCCCCAGATGAAGTGAATGTCCTCTGCCTGGCGAATGGGCAATTTACCCTCTCCACGATGTCCTATGCATTGCTCCTCCCCGAAACGACCGTTGCGGCGGCGATAGAAAAGCTCCTCCAATTGCAGTTGATCGAGCTGGTGGACGAACACCTCGAAGGCGAGCTCGAACAGAATCTCATCGGGTTGATCACGCGCTGCCAGTATCAACTGGCGCAAAAAGGGCGCGCCTCGGCGGAGCAACGAATGCTGACGATGGCGCGCACGATGGGCTCGTGCATCAACGGGCTGCTGGCGCACCACCGCGACTTTGCGCGCGCGCTCCGCGGACGGGGTCAGCTTCCCGAGGCCGAGATCAACCGCTACCTGGAGCAACGCTTCGCTCCAGTGCTGGCGGATATGCAACGGCAGTGTCCCCGCATGGACGAGATTATTCGCTTCGAGCATGGGGTGCTGGTCTACCACGAGGTCGAGATTCTCGAACGCGTTGTTCGTGGCCAGGAGCTGCTGGATTGCTATCACGATGCGGTCTGGCTGCTGTATCACTTCATGTGCCACGTCTTTGGCGCGGTGATCGAGGACGAGACCGGCTCATCGCGACTCGGCGCACAGCTGGACGAATTGTGGAAGTCCTTCTTGCAGGAGATCAACGACGAGATGCGCCCCATTGCCAGCAACCATGCGGCAATGCGCGCCTAAATCTCGCATAGACTGGACATAACCCAGGCGCCGATGTGAACGTAGTGTGTACGAGATGTGATGAAAATGTGAGCATGATCTAAAAGTCATGGGGATCTGAAGTAGCAGGACGAGACGTTATCTGGTATCTTTGAACTGGCCCATTCGGTGTCAGTTTGTCTTGGTCGGCGAATGCGGCGCATAGTCAGCATGGTGAAAAGGAGTGTGCGGGGTGAGTGAGCCAGTGGTACTGGTAGTGGACGATAGTCCCACAGTACGCAAGATTGTTCAGCTCACACTGCAACGTGAGCGCATTCGCGTCGTAACGGCCGGTGATGGATTGACAGCGCTGGCGGCAGTCGCCGATGAGCAGCCTGACCTGATTCTACTGGATATTATGCTGCCGCGGATGGATGGGTATAATATCTGTCAGGTCATTCGCAAAAATATGGCCTATCGTGACCTTCCCATCATCATGCTGAGCGGCAAAGACGGCCTGTTTGATAAGATGCGTGGCAAGCTCGCCGGTTCGACCGAATACATGACGAAGCCCTTTGATTCCATCGAGCTCGCCCAGACTGTCAAGCGCTATCTGGATTCTCCAGCGGCGCGCGAGCGGGCGGCGCGACGTGAGATGCGGATGCAGGGGCGGCTACGCCGCCAGGTGTAATGTCATTCTGATATGATGATTTGGCGTAAATCTGGCATAATTATTGGAGGGGTTTCTTCCAAGGGCAGACGCCTGAGCGAGCGAGTGGCACGATGGATATCATGCGATCACCGCTCGTAATGCAGCAGAGCAACCGCACGTGTACCCGTGACGTGAGTATGGGTAGCATCGTGGTGGATCGATGAGGCGTGGCCATCCGGCAGTGGGCGACTGACAGGCACGAGGGAGTTCTCATGATGCTCGCACCGAAGATCCTGGTGGTGGATGATAGTTGGACTGATCTGACGCTTATCGCGACGCCGCTCCGCGAGGGCGGGTTCGATGTGATTACGGCGGTGGACGGCGACGAGGCGCTGGAAAAAGTCATCAGCGAGCGGCCGCAGTGCGTCCTGCTCGATGTCGTGCTGCCAAAGCAGAACGGTTTCCAGGTCTGCCGCAAGCTCAAACAGATGGAGCAGAGCCGCCACATTCCGGTCATTCTCATCAGCCAGAAAAACACGCCGCTCGATAAGCGCTGGGGCTTGCAGCAGGGCGCGGATATCTATCTGACCAAGCCCTTCGATAAAGAGGAGCTGCTCTCCAGCGTGCGCAACCTCACAGGCTTTGGCGCATGACCGATTCCAGCCTACCTGATCCACGCCGCGGGCAGATGAACGAGATGCTGCAGCAGGCGTTGCAAGCGTTGCGAACCGCGGGCACGGGCAACTCGGCAATGACGCCCGATGCGCTGGTGGAGCTGGCGCGACGGGCGGGCATCCCCAACCCCGAACAACTCAACGACCTGGCCGGCATGATCGGCGTGGACCCAGCCGCCGAGCGAGTGCCGCAGTTGATCCTCTTCCTCCTGGGTACGGTCGAATGCGCCCTCCCCGCGGACGCTGTGCAGGGCATCGAGCGCATTACCGAGATCACCCCCATACCCAACACCGCGCCGTGGGTGCTTGGGGTGGTGCAGGTCTGGGGATCCATCGTCTCAGTGGTGGATCTGCGCGCGTTTTTCGGCCTGACTCCTGAGCCACTCTCAACACGTAACCGCCTCCTGGTCCTCACGCTGAAGGATATGACGATTGGTTTCCTGGTTGACTTCGTGACCGAGATGCGCCCCACCGACAACACGGTGGCCATGGATGATCCCACCATTCCGCCGTGGCTCCAGCCCTACGCCGAGGGCAGCTTCCACCTGGAAGACCGCACGGTGGTCATGCTCGATCCAGAGCGCCTGCTCTTCAGCGACGCGGTTCATCACTACCGCTACGAGGTGTGACGCGCGTTCGCGCACCTGATGACGCGGGCTATACCAGACGCACGGAATGGCTCTAGATGGCGCTGAAACGACATCATCCGCGGATGGTACATTCACAACTCGTCTATGGTCATATGCTACTTTGGCCGCGCGGGGAGATGTGGTAAACTGCGGATGATTCGCGGCCTCTCCAAATATGCGCGCCTATGCGCGCGAGGCCTGCTGTTTCGCATTGAGCGCATGCGGCGCATGCCAGTACGATGCCGTCTGGGCCACGGGGTCTACCTGATACCCAATGGTTCCCAGCGTTTGCGGACTCATCCGTTGTTGTGCCCGACGCATACGACGTATCAGATGCACGCCCGGTTCTGGGTGATCTCGTGAGTCTGCGCGTCAGCCGCGGAATACTCGTGACAGGAGGTCTCATTCTCTATGGACCCCAATTCCCGTACGGGAGCATCGGTCAGCGGACAACTGAATCTGCTCGTGAGCATCGCAACGCTCGTCCCGGCCATTGCTATCCTTGGCCTGGGATTTTATTGCATCAACCAGATTACCAGCGCGAATGGGTCTGGCTCCGAAACGCTGCTCTGGGCGGTGACGCTGATTGTCGCGGTGCTGACCGTGCTCATCGTGGCTTTTGCCGCGCTACGCATGCGTGGATTGATGCGCGGGCGCGTTCTGGAAATCGCGGAAGTATGCCGCCAGGCCAGCGCTGGCCAGCGCGATGCGCGCGCGGTCGTGGTTGGTGACGACGAGTATTCGTTGCTGGCGGCGTCGGTCAATGCCCTGCTGGATGGCGTGCCAGCGCCCGGCGTAGGTATCTCGAAGGCGCTCGCCGATGCGCCAGACGCCGCGCGCCTACAGGCGCAGATTGAGAAGCTCTTGCAGGAAGTCAGCGCGGTTGGCGATGGCGACCTGCGCGTGCAGGCTGAGGTGACACCGGATACACTGGGCGTTCTCGCGGACTCCTTCAACTACATGATCGAGGAGCTGGCCAAGGTGGTGGGCCGTGTGCAGGCCACCGCCGTGCAGGTGACCACCGCCACACGTCGCCTGCTGGATCGTTCGGCGGAGGTCTCGCAGGCCTCGGAGGCGCAGTCAGAACAGATTGTGCATACTTCGGAGGCGGTGGCGCGTCTGGCCGACTTCGTGCAACTTTCCGCCAACAACGCGCTTCAGGCCGCCGACGCGGCGCGTGGCGCGCAGCAAAGCGCGGAGGCTGGCCAGGATGCCGTGGTCCAGACGATTGATGGTATGGCGCGTATCCGCGAGAACGTGCAGGAAACCGCCAAGAAGATCAAGCGCCTGGGCGAGCGCTCCCAGGAGGTCGGTGAGATTGTCCGCCTGATCGAAGATATCGCCGATCAGACCAATCTGCTCGCCCTCAATGCCGCCATTCAGTCGGCGATGGCCGGTGAGCATGGGCGTGGCTTCGCGGTGGTGGCCGAAGAGATCCGCGAGCTGGCCGTGCGCGTAACCGAGGCCACCAAGAAGATCGCCAACATCGTGAAAGCGATTCAGGGCGATACCTACGACGCGGTCGTGGCCATGGAAGACAGCACCCAGCAGGTGGTGAAAGGCACGCAGCTCGCCGACGAAGCGGGACATTCACTGCAAAACATCTATGGCGCCGTGGAGAATCAGGCGCAGATGATTCAGGGCATCGCGCTGGCGGCATCCGAGCGCAAGCAGACCGCCGAGGCCGTGGCCTACGCGATGAACCAGATCGCCGAAATTACGCGCCAGACCACCATCGCCACCCAGGACGCCGCCAACAACATGAGCTATCTCGCCGAGCTGGCGGAACAGCTACGCGGCTCAGTGGCCACCTTCCGCCTGCCCGACAGGATCTCGGAGGAGGCCGGACTCCAGGCGACGGGCTATCAGCCTACGACAACCGACACCGGGCTGCAAGACTGGGTGAATGGACCGCAGCCGCTGCCCGCGCTGCCACCTGGGCCTTCGGCGCCCATCGGGGCCTATAGCAATATGGGTGGTATGGGTAGTGGCATGGATGGCTATCCAGGCTACGGCGAGTATGCCCCTGGCTACGATGGCTATGACGGCTATAACACGAGCTACGACTACCCAGCGGTTCCCGGCATGACAAACGGCCTTGCTGGCCAGACCGGTATGGGTAATGGTATGGGCAACGGCATGGGTAATGGCAATGGCATGGGCAACGGCATGAACTACGGGGCGCCCGGTAACGGACAGCGTGGAGGCTATCCGGGATGGCCGGACAACACGAATGACCAGTTCCCGCCGCCTGATCAGACGGGTGGCCAATCGTATTGATGTCCTCTTGACAGCGAGTGGCTCACCGGGATAGCGTGTTGAACGCGCGCCGAATTGTGGACAGGCAGCGTGATAGTCGGAAGCGATACGTAGCGCATGACGGACAACTTCGACAAATCAACCATCCTCGATAGTTTCCTGGATGAGGTTACTGCGTATTTGCCGGAGATCGAGGCTAACCTGGATCGCCTGCAACAATCGCCCGGTGATACCGAAGCGCTGGAAGAAACGTATCGGCGCGCGCACACGATTGGTGGCTCCGCCGCGATGATGGACTTCCCGGCGCTGGCGCGTGTGGCCCAGGGGATGGAGGAAATCCTCAGCGAGGCGATGGAGCGCGGCGCGCCCCTGACCGGCGCCACGATTGCGCTGCTGCGTCGCTCGCATGGGCGGCTCTCGCGACTGGTCGAGCATATTCGCACGGGAGCCGATGACGGGCCAGTGGTCGCTGAAGACGACGCCGACCGCTCCGCCTGGCGTGGGACAATCCCCAATAGCGCCAGTGGCTTTGAGGCAAGCGGGCCGGGCCTTCGCAGCCAGCCGGGGTTCAACGGCGGCGCTCCAGCGCCTGGGGCTTCCGGCGGCATCCAGACCTCGCCAGGTCTTCAAGCGCCAGAGTGGATGGCGGCCTTCGCCGCATCCAACGCGAACGGACAGCAGCAGCCACCACCAGAGGATTTCGCCGACAGGCCCACCGGAGCGCCGCCAGCCGTCATTCCAGGGTCATCGTCATCTATGCCCGGAACATCTACGCCTGGAGCCGACATCGCGGAGCTAGGAACCCGCGCCATGCAGGCCATGCCCGCCGCGCCATCCACGCCGTCCAACCCACCGGGCAGTCAGCCCTCACGGCCGGGCGCGACATCGTTTCCGTCCGATCCGTCGCGTCCCGCGCAACCCGCCCAGCCTTCACAGCCCGCGTGGGATATCTCGCAGCCAGCCACCATGCCGATACAGTCACCGTTCATTGCGCCTTCCCCCTCCGCCTCCTCTACCCCAGCGCCCTCCGCCTCCAATCTGCCCGCCACGCAGGGTGGCGGGATGGAAGGGTCGGTTGTGGACGAGCTCTACACCGACGAAGAGGCCGTTCGTCGCCAGGTTGGCCAGCTACGTGACGTGGTCGCACAGTTGCGCCAGGCCGCGCAGACGATGGACGAAGAGCGCACCGAGCTAAGCTCGTTCCTGGATGGCTCACAGGATGCTCTGGCCCGCCTGGAGGTCTGGGCTGGCCAGCAAATGGGACTCGATCTGCCCAGCAGCCCGGATGGCGTGCGCCAATACCTGCCGCTCTCGGTCATCTGGGTGACAACCGCTCGGTTAAAGCGCCTCGTCACGCTGATTCACAACTCCAGCCGCAACCTGACGGTGACGCAGGAGCAGATCGACGAAACGCTCAACGAGTTGCGCGACGCGATTCGCGGACTCGGCAACATTTCCGGCGCGATTAGCACGATGGGTGGCTCGCCAGAGGCGGGCTTCAGCGCCACCGTGGCCCAGATCACCTGGGCGCCGGGTGGTGGAGGCGAACAGCAGGCGCTCTCGCCGGGCGCGCGCGTGGAGATTGAGCGCTCGGTGCGCGAGGAGCTGCGGCGCGAGCTTGAGGATGACGTGCGCGACGAAATTGCCTCCGAGGTGCGCCAGAGCGAGGAGCAGCGTCTGCGCCACGAGTTGGAGATCGCGATTCGCCGCGAATTGCTTGCCGAGCTTCAACCTAATCTGGGTTCCAGCGCGGTGACGATACAGGATGGCGGCGTGCGGGTGTTGTCGCGCCTGCCATTCGCCAGCGAGAATGTGCGTCGCCAGCGACAGGTCACCAGCGAGCAATCGCCCGAGGCGCAGGAGGTCTTCCGCGAAGAGGCGCTGGAGCACTTGCAGACGATCACTCGGGGCATCGAGGAGCTGGAACACCGCCCGGGTGATGTGGAGGTGATTCGCTCGATCCGCCGCGCGATGCACACGCTCAAGGGCGCGGCGGGCATGATGGGATTCCGGCTCATTCAGGAACTGTCGCACGTCTCTGAGGACTTGCTAGAGCGGCTGGCGGACGGGCAGATGGCATTCACGCCCAACGTCCACAGCCTGATTCTCGATACCTCTGAGATGCTCGACCAACTGGTCGCGGGTGCGATTCCCGCCGAGGCGCAGCCCGCGAAGGTGCGCGAGCTTATCGAGCGCTATAGCGCCCTGACCGGAATTCCGATTTCCGACGATCTCTTCTCGTCGCATCCAGGCGCCAGATCCGGCTTGGTTGACCTGACCGAGCCAGACGACCGCCCGGACGTTGCGCCGAAGCGGCCCTCCAGCGACCTGAGCGTCCGCTTGCAGTTGAGCAAGCTGGATGATCTGGTGAATCTCTTTGGCGAGCTGCTCATCAATCGCTCCGTGCTGGAAGAACGCATCGAGCGTCTGGGCCAGCTTGTTGGTGAGACAACGCAGGTCAGCGAGCGCCTGCGCGATATCGGCGGCGAGCTCGAAACGGGCTTCGAGACGACGATGCTGGCGAATGGTCAGGGTCCCATGCCTATGGCGCGCCCCGGCCCTGGACCAGCGAACGGGATGGCCATGCGCGGGCAAGTGGCGGGCAATGGGTTCGGCGGCAATAAGGGGAGAATGCCCGCGTTTGGCAACGAGTTCGACCCGCTAGAACTTGACCGCTATACCGATTTCCACCGTCTCTCGCGCGGATTGAGTGAGGGCGTCACCGATGCGATGAGCCTGAGCCACGAGATGGAGACGCTGATTCGCGAGGCGCAGACGACCTTCGCGCGCGAGAATCGCCTCAGCTCCGACTTCCAGGATCGGCTGCTCAAGGCGCGCCTGGTACCGCTGCAATCGCTCACGCCGCGTCTCTATCGCGCGGTGCGTGGCTCGGCGCTTCGTGCGCGCAAAGAGGTCGAGTTCTTCGTCGAGGGGGTGGAGACCGAGGTTGATCGCAAAGTCTTCGAAGAGGTAGAGGGTCCGCTGCTGCATCTGGTGCGCAACGCCGTCAACCACGGCATCGAGGCGCCGGAGGAGCGCGAAGCCAACGGCAAACAGCGCGCGGGACGCATTCTCGTCAAGGCGGCCTATGAAGGCAGCCAGGTCATCATCTCGGTCAGCGATGACGGCGCGGGCATCGATCCCGAAAAGGTGCGAGCGGCGGCGGTCGCGCGCGGCCTGATCGACGCCTATACGCCCATCTCTGAGAAAGAGGCGATTGACTTCATCTTCCGCCCCGGCTACTCCACCGCCGAGAGCGTCACCGAGGAGAGCGGGCGCGGGGTTGGCCTGGACGTGGTGAACGATGTCGTCACACGGTTGCGCGGCTCGGTGGAAGTTGATACGGTGCTGGGCCAGGGGACGACCTTCACGATGAAGTTCCCCATCAGCCTCCAGATCGCCCGCGCGGTGATGGTCAAGGTCGGCGACCAGATACTGGCCATCCCGATGGCGGTGGTTGAGCAGATTGGTCGGCTCGACTACTATCGCCGGGTGCCGGGCGCGGTGCCCGCCATCGAGATGCGTGGCGAGCGCTATCCGCTGGCGCACCTGGGCAATTACCTGAAGGTTCCGGTCGGCGTGGTGGATGAGCGTTCCTCGGTGCTGCTGGTCAATGCGGGCAAGCATCGCATTGCGCTGCTGATCGATAGCATCGTCAACCAGCAGGAAATCGTCTCGAAGCCGCTTGGCCCGCATCTACGTGATGTGCGCGGAGTGGCCGGGGCGACGGTGTTGGGCAACGGCCAGATTGTGCTGATTCTCGAGTTGCATGAGCTGCTTTCGCAGCAGCCACGCGGCGGTTTCACGCTGGCCGAGCCGGGGAGCTCGCGTCGCGCCGAGTCTCCGGAGCCGCCACAACGGCCCGCATCGGCGCCCGCCCCGCAGCCACAGGTGACCTCGTCGCATCTGCCCACCGAGCCACTCCCGCCAGCGCCATGGGATCGCGCATCACAGCCCGGTGGCCCGGCGTCGCAACACTTCACGGGATCGCCCTCGCAACCCGCGCAGCGCGCCTTCGTTATCCCACAGCGCACGACCGGCCATCCGGTGGTGGCGGGGCAGCCCCACTCCTACATCCTGGTGGTGGATGACAGCCCAAGCGTGCGCCGTGTCGTGAGCGGCATGCTCAAGAATGCGGGCTGGGCGGTGCAGACTGCGCGCGACGGCGTGGAGGCGCTGGAGATCATCGGACGCGAGCGGCCCGCCGCCGTCCTGCTGGATATCGAGATGCCGCGCATGGACGGCTATGAGCTGATCGCTACGATCCGCAGCCAGGATACCTATCGCAATCTGCCGCTGATCGTGCTGACCTCGCGTGCGGCCACCAAGCACAAGCAGCGGGCGGACCAGCTTGGCGCGGACGCCTATCTCGTCAAGCCGTACCAGGATGAGCAGTTGGTCACAACGCTTAACTCGCTCATCAACGCGCGCGGCTAGAGTGCGTCGGGCCGGTGGAAGGCAGGCGCGCTGTCGGAGGGGTTATGCCAGGCGGACGCGAGCGAAACATCATGCGGTGGGAGTTGCGCGTCTCGCTCTTACGCGAGCAGATTGCCCGCCTGGACGAGCGGCTGGCGCGGCTGAACGCGGCGAACGGCTCGTCCTCGATGGCGGCGCAGCGCGAGGGGCTGATCGCGCAGCGGGCGGAGCTAGCGCGCCAGCTTGACGCGATGGGGCCAGATCCTCGCGCGAGGATGGGGTGAGGGCGTTCGCGAGGCGGCTGGCGACTGAAGTCGCGCCTAGGGGCTACGCCGCAAAGGTCGCCTGCGCGGCCTGCAGAGCGCGTATCTGCGTCTGTCTAGATCTGTTCGCATTCTCTTGAGCCTGCGAAGGCAGGCTTTGCCGCCGAACACCGTGAGGCGCTTAGGCGCGGTTTCAACCGCCAGCCGCTATGGAGGCGGAGTCGCCACGATGCAGCCGACCCATCACGAATACCACGCTGAATATCGCGCGCCCAGCAGCCACAATGGCGCGGCGATTCTCAGCCTCGTCTGTGCGATTCTCTGGCCGCTGACGATTATCACCATGATGCTCGGCAACAGTGTGAGCAATGCACCGGGCGCGTCGGGTGAGGCGTTGCCCGAACAGGTGTACACCCTACTCCAATGCGGCTTCACGCTGCTGCCTGTGGCGGGCATCATCGCTGGCAGCATAGGACTCTATCGCGCGATACAGCAGCCGCTTTTACGGAAATCACGCTGGTTGGCGCTCGCTGGCCTGCTCCTCGGCTGCCTGTGGCTCGTCGGTATATTCCTGCTCTCCGAACTCGGAGTGGCCCTCGCCTATTGGATGCAACACCTGTAACACGCTAGCCCTCGCCCGCGACCAGCCGCGCCACCTGCTCGCCCATCTCGCGCGTGGAGACGACCGTGCCGCTGGCGCCGCCGACTCCGGCGATATCGGCGGTGCGATAGCCCGCGGCCACCGCCCGTTGCACCGCGCGCTCGACTGCCCGCGCCGCCCGCTCCCGTCCCAGCGAATAGCGCAGCAGCATCGCCGCGCTGAGAATCGCCGCCAGCGGATTGGCCTTGCCCTGCCCGGCGATATCGGGCGCGGTGCCATGAATTGGCTCGTAGAGGCCGAACTGGCCGGAGGCGGTGCGCCGCGTGCCCAGGCTGGCGGAGGGCAGCATACCCAGCGAGCCAGCCAGCATGGACGCCTCATCGGTCAGGATATCGCCAAACATATTTTCGGTGACAACCACGTCGAACTCGCTCGGCTGGCGAATCAATGCCATCGAACAGGCATCCACCAGCATGTGGCGCAGTGTGACATCGGGGTAGTCCTTCGCCACTCGGTCGGCGACACGCCGCCAGAGCAGCGAGCAGCTGAGCACATTCGCCTTGTCCACCGAGGTAAGCTGCTTGCGGCGGCCACGTGCCAGCGTGAAGGCATAGCGCAGAATCCTCTCGATCTCCGCCTCGGTGTAGGCCATCGTATCCACCGCCGACGCGCCGCCTTCTCCTTCGGTGATCGCACTGGGCTGGCCGTAATAGATGCCACCGGTCAGCTCGCGCACGACCAGCAGATCAACCCCTCGCAGCACCGCGCGCTTGATGGAGGACGCTCCGGCGAGGGCGGCCAATGGCCGCACCGGGCGCAGATTGGCGAAGAGTTCGAGGTCTTTGCGCAGGCGGAAGAGGGCATACATCGGCTGATTAGGCACATCGGGACGGCTGGCCGCGCCGCCACCGACCGCGCCGAAGAGGATCGCGTCGCTCTCGCGGCAGAGGGCCATCGTCTCCTCGGTGATGGCGACGCCCTCGGCATCCACCGCCGCCTGGCCCGCCAGCGCCTCGCGTATCTCCAGCGTAAGCCCAAAGCGGCGCTCCACCGCGCGCAGCACCCGCACGGCCTCGCCCGTCACCTCCGGGCCGATGCCATCGCCGCCCAGCGCCACAATCTTCCGCGCGCCCGATGCCATATTGAGGTATCCTTTCGGTCGTCGTTGACTCATCAAGATGCGCCTGTTTGCTGAGTATAGGCGTGTATTTAAGGCCTGGTCAAGCGTCGTGCTATCTGACGCCACTATGCTATCAGCATAGGCCTGGATGGACTTTGCGGGCGAAGAGGGTGCTATAATCGGAAAATACTGGCCCCAGAGAATTGCATCATTCTGGAAAAAGAGGGAGATGGATGGCAAAACACGACAGTAATCGCAAGTCATCAGTGAATGTGGCGCTGCTCAAGGCGCTGAGCGAGACGCCGGGCGTCGCGGGGCGCGAGGAACGGGTGCGCGCGCTGGTCATCGAGCAGCTCAAGCCGCTGGTGGATGAGCTGACCGTTGATCCGCTCGGCAACGTCATCGCGCTGAAGAAGGGCAGCAGCGACCGGCGCGTGATGCTGGCGGCGCACATGGACGAGATCGGCTTTATCGTGCGCTACATCGAGAAGGACGGCTGGCTGCGGGTGCAGCCGCTCGGCGGCTTCGATCCGCGCGTGCTGGTGGCGCAGCGCGTGCTGGCGCATACGCGCGAGGCGGGTTCGCTGCATGGTGTCTTCATGCCGCAGAGCAAGCCGATTCATCTGCTGGAGGGCAAGCCCGAGGCAGCCAAGCTCGAAGAGCTCTACATCGATCTGGGGCTTCCCGCCGATGTGGTCCGCGAGCAGGTGCGCATCGGCGACTTCGTGACGATGGACCGGACGCTGGAGCAGCTGGGCAATCGCGTGACGGCCAAGGCGATGGACGACCGTGCGGGCGTCTTCACGATGATCGAGGCGATGCGCAAGCTCGGCGCGCACAAGGCCAACGTGCTGGCGGTGGCGACAGTCCAGGAAGAAGTTGGACTGCGCGGCGCGGGTGTCTCGGCCTACACCGTGGAGCCGGATGTCGCCATCGCGCTCGATGTGACGCTGGCGCTCGATATCCCCGGCATGCCGGAATCCGACGCGGTGACGCGGCTGGGCGACGGCGCGGCGATCAAGGTCTTCGACTCCTCGACCATCAGTAACTACAAGCTGGTGCAGCATATGATCGAGGTGGCCGAGCGGCACGATATCCCGCACCAGATGGAGGTGCTCGCGCGCGGGGGCACCGATGCGGGCGCGATGCAGCGGGTGCGCGGCGGGGCGGCGGCCATGACGATCTCGGTTCCCACGCGCTACGTCCACACGGTCAACGAGATGGTAGACCTGGGCGATCTGGACGCCGCCTCAACCCTGCTGGCGCGCTACCTGGAGGAGGCCCACAAGGGCGACTACACGCTCTAGCCGCATGCACGTTTGGTGGCTCCCTATCTCTGGCTCTGAGTCGGGGATAGGGAAAGCAGTGGGGTCTGCTACACGCTTACCATGCGGTTAGCGTGCGTGCTCAGCTAGAAACAGGTTTTGAGTATAGGCGGGGTTGGAGCAGGCTGCGCAAAAGGGCCGTTCGGCCCGGCAGTATTTAGCAATTTTTCTGCTGGTCCCAACATTGAGGCAGGCACACCAAGTGTCTCCGCAATCTGCGCTGTCAAGTCCGGCGTCCACTGGCGACAGTCCGACGAGGTCGAGATACTCACGCCGTAACATGTCTGGAGCATCACTTGGAGCACAAGAGTGTTGCCATCCATGAAGGAGAGTTCGTAGCCTAAGCCCTGAGCATATTGTGGACAGCTAATACCAGAAACCTTAAAGGGCAGTGCATTCAGCGCATGGTAAAGCTGTTGGATCTTTGTGGCATCCTGGCTGGTCTGTTGGAATGGCGCGACACGATTGTCTTCCGGGCTGTAGCGGAGCACTATCAGCGAGGTTGGCAGCGGAAGCGGTGTCGCGGTTGCGGTGTCGCGCACTTTGGTTGCTATAGGTGTACCGACGGAGGAAACACCACAGGCACTGAGCAAAGTGGTCGCCAAGACAGACACGCTCACCCAAATCAGAACCCATCGTGACCACGTGGCAAGTCGATGATACCTCATGCGAAGCAACCCTTTCGCGCCATGCCTACTATTGTTTTCAGATCGCAACACTGGGTTTGTTGCCGCTGGGGTAGTCAGCTATAGAGCTTCCAAGTGACAGTGTACTGGTCGTAGGGAACGTCATTCGGATCATTTTGAATTGATCCCACAGTTTCCAATGGATTTCCCCACCCTGTTAAGGACGTCCGACTACAGCTCCCATGCGCGGCCAAACAGTCGCGTGGCTCGGTGTAGTCGTGCGGAACTTGGTTCATTGCTTTGTAGCTGCTGTTGTCAGTGATGCCGACTCCATGAAACGTGGCACTGGAAAAATCTGTGAAGTAGGGATAGTCAACAACATTCTTATTCCGCTCGACAATAGCCTCAGCAGACTGGTTGTCCGCAGATACGCCGTAACATTGATCGCCTGTATTTACCCCATTGTTAATGTCTAGGACGTACATGCAATCGCCACCCCAGACCTTGACATAAATGTGCGTGGGGCAACTCATGGTGAAGAAGTAGCGAGGAGGATCTGGATTTTGTACGTCTGTACCTGTGTTTTCGACAAATGCTTGGTACAGGTTTTGATAGCCATGAATAGGATCCCAGTTCTGAAAGTCTACCGTACCCGCTTGCACGAGAGGTACGCCGGTATTTCCTCCAAGGCCGATCCATGCACCCATAACTGCCGAACCCGCTGGGCTAGGTGGTGTACCTGTAATACAGGGTACATAATAGTCCATGTCAGCTTCGGTGTAATTTTGACCAGGGGAAGACTCATCCGCGACATATCCACCCCAAATGGAGTTATAAAAGTAACCCCAGTGACCAGTTCCTACAGTATAATCGCATACTCGCTTTCCGGCGGCGCGCACTATCTTGGCCCATTTATCAAACGGTTCGTCCGCGGTTCGAGGTGGCAAACCATAGCGCGCCAACTCAGCAGGTGTGTAGGTTGCGCGATCCTTGACTGATTGCGGTGGCGCTTGTTCGCAGGAGGCGGCGTGAACCACGGTTCCCGGAGGTGGCGAACTTATTCCATCCGCGTGAACAATAGGGGTACCAGGCGATCCTGCCCACAGAGCCGCTAGCGAACTCAAAGCAAGGAACAGAATGGCGAGGCGTATCACATGTGTCGACGTCCACAGTACGAGACGCGAGTTCGCGATGCCCATTGGCAATCCCTTCCTAAATGCACGAACATCTCTTGAGTTCCACGACACGGCTAGCACTGTTACAACGGCAAACCTTGTGACGCGATGGAGTGGAGAGTCGGTCGCTCGCCGTGACGCAAGTGTACACTCAGCAGGCGAGCTTGTAAAGTGGCAATTCTGCAATCGCGATAGAGCGCTGTGAACATGGTATGGATGGTGCTACGGCTAGAATGTAGACGTCACTTCGAAATGTCGACGTGCATCACGAGCTTTGGGCGCGATTTTAACGGCCACCTCCTCCTTTCGATACGGAAAATACGACGCCTTCTGCGGGTCGTTCTGCGGGTTGTTTGTGACGTTTCTCCTCTAGCTTGCGTACACTTCACATCAAGGAGGGACACAACGTCATGCTCGAACGCAAACATCAGCGAGGGCGAACCGCGCGCCGCGCCGCGTTGTGGGCGCTCGGCGCGACCGGGGTGGGGCTTGCCGCGTATCTCGGCGTCTGCGCCTATGCCGCCCGCAGGCTCGCCTTCTCCAAACCACTTGCCATCGAGCAGACGCCCGCCGACTTCGGGCTGGACTTCCATGATGTCTCCTTCCTCAGCCGCGACGATGGCATACTGCTGCGCGGCTGGCTGATTCCGGGCATTGGCGCGGGAGGCCAGAAGACGCTCGAACACACTATCATCGCCGTCCATGGCGCGTGGCAGAACCGCACTGACCCCGCCATTGGCCTGCTCGCCCTCTGCTGCGCGCTGGCCCGCGCCGGATTCGCCGTGCTGGCGTTCGATCTGCGCGGCCACGGCGAGTCGCAGATTGCCCCCTTCACGCTCGGCTACTCCGAACAAAGCGATATCCTCGGCGCGGTCGATTTCCTGCGCGATGGCGCGCTCCCCTATCCTGAGCTGCCCCGGCCCGAATGGATCGGCGGCTACGGCATCTCGATGGGCGGCAGCGCGCTGCTCTACGCCGCCGCGACCGAGCCAGCGATCCGCGCCGTGGTGGCAGACTCCGCCTATGCCGAGATGGCGCCGACCATCGAGCGCGAGCTACCCCTGCGCAGCAAGTTGCCGCGCTTCTTCACCCCCGGCATTCTGCGCGCCGCCCGCATCCTCTATCACGTGGATGTCGCCGCGGTGCGTCCGGTGGAGGCGGTTGCCGCGATAGCGCCGCGCCCGCTGCTGTTGATTCAGGGTGGCGCCGACGCGATGAATCCAGCGTCGAGCCTGACGAACCTGGCGCTCGCCGCCGAGGCTGGGCTGGGGGCGCATGTGGTGACCTGGCGCGCGCCAAATGTTCCACATGCGCAGGCATTCCACCAGGAGACCGAGGCCTATGTGAGCCTGCTCACAGCATTTTTCGCCAATGCGTCTCACCATAACGTTCGACCAGCGGCAGCGCATGCCGACCGAATCGCCGGATAAGGAGAGGATATGGCCATCGCTCGCCGCACACTTCACCACGCCGCTCGCGACAGGGGCGCGCGTCCCGTGCCTATACCACGTCGGCCCGCGCCCACGGTTGCGCTGAGTACGCAGCTCTCGCCCACCGCCGTGGAGCGCCGCTGGCGCCTGCTCTCCATCTCGCGCGAAAGCCGTGAGGCGCTGCTCGACGCCCCGACGCTCGACGCGCTGGGACAGTATCGCGGCAGCATCGAGAACTGCATCGGCGTGCTACGGACACCGGTTGGGCTGGCGGGGTCGCTCCGCATCGAGGGCGCGCACGCCCATGGCGACTACTACCTGCCGCTGGCGACGACCGAGGCGGCGCTGGTCGCGTCCTACAGCCGGGGCGCGCAGCTGATCTCCGAGGCGGGCGGTTGCACGGCGCTGGTGCTGGCCGAGGGCATCGGGCGCTCGCCGGGATTCGCCTTCGCCAGTCTGCGCGAGGCGGCGCGATTCGCCGAGTGGGCATTGGCGCAGCGGCTCGTCTTCAATGGCTGCGTCGCCGCCACCACCAGTCATGGGCGGCTGAAAGAGATGCGCGCGGTGATCGAGGGCAACCACGTCTATCTGCACCTCGACTTCACGACGGGCGACGCTGCCGGGCAGAATATGGTGACGCTGGCGACCGAGGCCATCTGCTCCCACATTCTCGCCGAGACGCCCGTCCAGCCGGACTACTGGTTCCTGGAGGCGAACTACTCCGGCGACAAGAAGGCCAGCGCCCGCTCGTTCGTGGGCGTGCGCGGGCGGCGGGTCAGCGCGGAGGCGACGATTCCGGCGGACCTGGTACGGCGGCGTTTGCGCACAACACCCGAACGCATGGCCGACTACTTCCGCATGGGCGCGCTCGGCGGCGTCCTCAGCGGCACGCTCGGCGCGCAGGGCCACTATGCCAACGGGCTGGCCGCGCTCTACCTCGCCACTGGGCAGGATGTCGCCTGCGTCGCGGAGTCGGCAGTCGGCGTCACGCGGATGGAGGTGACCGCGGCGGGCGACCTCTACGCCGCGGTGACGCTGCCCAGCATCATCGTCGGCACGGTCGGCGGCGGAACAAGCCTGCCGGGGCAGCGCGCCTGCCTGGAACTGATGGGCCTCGCCGGGCCAGGACACGCCGCCGCGCTGGCGGAGGTCTGCGCCGGACTCTGCCTCGCGGGCGAGCTTTCGCTGATCGGCGCGCTCTGCGCGGGCCAGTTCGCGAGCGCGCATCGCAAGCTGGCGCGCGACGTCCGTTACCGGTCGGAAAATCAGGAAGGTGGCGGCAATGCCTAACGACGCGCCCATTCAAGCGAATCAGGCGAATAACGACGTTGCGGCTACCACATTACGCGCGAAGCAACGTCCATCGTTTCCGGCGCGGATGTGGATCTATCAGCGCGAGCGCTTCCCGCTGGCGACGCATGTCCCGCTGATCGCCGCGTTCAGCTTCTGCACGCTCACCTTCTCGATGCTGGCGCGCGGCGTCGTGGCGCTGCCGTCACTCAAGGCGATTGTGGTTGCCTTCGGCACGGCGCTGCTCTTCTTCCTGGAGATGCGGATCGCCGACGAGTTCAAAGACGCCGACGAAGACGCCCGCTATCGCCCCTATCGCCCGGTGCCGCGCGGCCTCATCACGTTGCGCGAGCTGGCCATCGTCGCGGTGGCGGCGGGCGTCGCGCAGACGCTGCTGGCGCTCTGGCTCTCCCCGGCGTTGCTGCCGTTCCTGCTGCTGACGTGGGCGTACCTGGGGCTGATGTGCCGCGAGTTCTTCGTGCGCGACTGGCTCAAGGCGCATCCATCCACCTACATGTGGAGCCATATGCTGATTCTGCCGCTGATCGATCTCTACGGCACCGCCTGCGACTGGCGCGTCGCCAATGTCGCGCCACCGCTCGGCCTGGGCATTCTGCTCTTCGTCAGCTTCGCGAACGGCTTCATCCTCGAAGTTGGGCGCAAGATTCGCGCGCCTGAAGACGAAGAATATGGTGTGGAAACATACACGGCGCTCTGGGGACGCCAACGCGCCGTGCTCGTCTGGGTGGTCGCGCTGACCATTACGGCAATGGCGGCGGCGCTGGCCACCTTCCAGATCGAGACGCCGTGGGAGATTGTCGCCTACGTGGCGGTGGCCGCGCTGGCGGTCGTGATGGGGTTGCGCTTCCTGCGGCGGCCTGTGCCGGGCAGCGGCAAGTCCATCGAGCTAGTCTCCGGCCTCTGGACGCTGACGCTCTACCTCAGCCTCGGCGCGATTCCACTGGCGCTGCGCCTGACGTTCGCCTGATATTCGGAGGTAACGCGATGCGCTACATCATCCAGCCAGCAGCAGATGCCACCCGCCAGCAAATCGGCGGGAAGGCTGCCGCGCTGGCGAGCCTCCAGCAGGCGGGCTTTCTGGCGCCCGACTGGTTCGCGCTCGACCCCGACGCGTTCGCCGATAGCCTCGACGCCGCCGACCGCGAACGCCTGGCTGCCGCCTGTGCGTCGGGTGACGAGGCCGCCGTCACCGCCGCACTGGCGCATCTGACGCCGGGCAATGTCGTGGCCGCTGAATTAGCCCAGGCCGTGGCCGCTCTCGCACCTGATGGGCAGCCACTGGCGGTACGCTCATCCGCCAGCGACGAGGATGGCGGCGCGCACTCCTTCGCAGGGCAGCTCTCCTCCTACCTGAACGTCGCGCCGCCGGATGTGGCTGCGCGGGTGGCCGATGTCTGGCGGTCGGGCTTCAGCGCGCGCATCCTGGCCTATCGCTGCACGCATGGGCTGGATGCCGTTCCGCCCGCGCCCGCCGTGCTCATCCAGCGGATGGTGGCCGCGGATATGTCAGGCGTCGTTTTCAGCGCTGACCCCGCCACCGGACGGCGTGGCGTCGCCGTGGTCAGCGCGATTGCCGGGCTGGGCGAGGCGCTCGTCTCCGGCGCGAATGAAGGCGAGACCGCAACGGTGGATCGCCTCGGCGCCATCGAGCGCATCGGTCAAACTGAGCTGCGGCCACTATTGAATGACGACCAGCTTCACGCGATTGCGGATCTGGCTCGGCGCTGCGAACGGCACTTTGGTGTTCCGCAGGATATCGAGTGGGCGCTTGCGGGCGGCAGGCTCTTTCTCTTGCAGTCGCGGCCCATCACGACGCTGGCCACGCTGCGCGACCCTGACGGCGCGTACGCTCTCTGGGACAACAGCAACATCGCCGAAAGCTACGGCGGCGTCACGACTCCGCTCACGTTCTCCTTCGCGCGCCATGCCTATGAGGAGGTCTACCGCGAGTTGTGCCGTCTGCTCGGCGTCTCCGCGGCGGAAATCGCCGCGCACGCCGACACCTTCCGCCGCATGATTGGGCTGGTGCGCGGGCGCATCTACTACAGCCTCTTTAGCTGGTACGACCTGCTGGCGCTGGCCCCCGGCTTCAGTTCCAACCGCCGCTTTATGGAGCAGATGATGGGCGTCAAAGAGGAGCTACCGCCCGCGCTGGCTGCGCGCCTCTCCGCGAATGGTGGCCGGATGCGCCTGAGGGACGCGCTGAAGCTGGCGCGTGCGGTGGCCAGTCTGGCGCGCCACGAACGACGGCTGCCACGCGACATCGAGCGCTTCTACGCCCGGCTGGATGCGGCGCTGGCGCCCGGCGCGATTCCGCTGGAGGCGATGCGCCCGGACGAGCTGATCGCCCACTATCGCGACCTCGAAGGCAAACTGCTGGCGCATTGGGACGCGCCGCTGGTCAACGACCTCTTCGCCATGCTCTTCTACGGGTTGCTGCGCAGGCTCTGCATCGCCTGGTGTGGCGACAAGGCAGGCACGCTGCAGAACGACCTCGTGAGCGGGCAGGGCGGCATCATCAGCGCCGAGCCTGCGCGGCGGGTGCGCGCGCTTGCCATACTGGCGGCAGCGTCGCCAGAACTGGCCGACGTTCTGTGCACCGGCACGCCTGAGGCCATCCAGCGCGAGATTGCGCGCCACCCGGCGTTTGCCGACGAGTATCAGGCGTATCTGACGAAGTTCGCCGACCGCTGCCTGGAGGAGTTGAAGCTTGAAAGCCCGACGTTGCGCGACGATCCCACGCCGCTGCTGCGGGCCATCGGCCATCTCGCCCAGCGTTTCGCGTCGGAGGATGGCGGATCATTGGCCAAGCCCACCAGCGATGCGCCCGACCAGTCGAAACGCGCGCTGGCCGAGCGCACGGTGCGGCGCAGACTGGCCTGGCATCCCCTGCGGCGGGCGCTCTTCCGCTTTGTGCTGGCGCGGGCGCGAGCGCGGGTGCGCGACCGTGAGAATCTGCGCTTCGAGCGCACGCGCGTCTTTGGCCGGGTGCGGCGCATCTTCGTCGAGCTGGGCCGACGCTTCCACGCCCTTGGGCTGCTGGAGCATCCGCGCGACATCTTCTATCTTGAGGTCGAGGAGGCGCTTGGCCTCGTGACGGGCACGGGGACGACGACCGATCTCAAGGGATTGGTGGCTGTCCGTCAGGCGGAATATGCCCGCTGGCGTGCCACTGAGCCACCACCCGACCGCTTCGAGACACGCGGGCTGGTAGCGGTTGGCCCTCTGACGGCGCGGCTCATTCCCACCGACGATGGGCAGTCAGTCAGCGACACAATGGATCAGCGTGGCGGCATCGGCTGCTGCCCCGGCGTGGTGCGCGGACGGGCGCGCGTCGTGACCGACCCGAAGGCCGCCGAGGTGCGCGCAGGCGAGATTCTGGTGGCCGAACGCACTGATCCCGGCTGGATTCTGCTCTTCGCGGGCGCGGCGGGGGTCATCGTCGAGCGCGGCAGCGTTCTCTCGCATTCGGCCATCGTCGCGCGCGAGTTGGGCATTCCGGCGGTCGTCTCGGTTGCAGGCGTCACCACATGGCTCACAACGGGCGACATGATCGAGGTCAACGGCACATCCGGCGTCGTCACGCGCCTCGACGAGCCAGCCGTGAATGCGCCGCCCGTCTTGTCACAGAGGGAGGCGAGCCATGTCCAATGACCTCGGCTGGCGGCTGAAGCCGCGCCGAATGGCGTCCCGCCGCAAAGGCCGCCTGCGCGGCCTCCAGACATTCCCAGACCTGACATCTGCTCTCGCCGTCACAGGTAATACGCCAGGGCAGAACTCTGCCAGCCTGCGAAGGCAGGCTTTGCGGCCGAGCGCGAGTGAGGTCCCTAGGCGCGACTTTAGTCGCCAGCCGTCTTCCTCCATCACAGCCCGCGCCGACTTCTCCACCATCCGCTACGCGCAGTGCTGGGAGGACGCCGACGCGCTGCTGGCCGGGCTGGCGGTCCAGCCGGGGGATAGCTGCCTCTCGATTGCCTCGGCGGGCGACAATACACTGGCCCTGCTGGCGCAGTCGCCGGGACACGTGCTCGCGATTGACGTCAGCGACGCGCAGTTGGCCTGCCTCGCGCTCCGAGTCGCCGCCTATCGCGAACTGGAGCATCCCGAACTGCTGGAGTTGATCGGGTCGCGTCCGAGCGAGCGCCGCGAGGAGCTATATCTCCGCTGCCGGGCGCATCTGTCGTCCGATGAGCGCCGCTTCTGGGATGGGCGCCTGGACGTGATACGCGCGGGCATCGGCGGCGCGGGCAAGTTCGAGCGCTACTTCCGGCTCTTCCGGGAGCGCGTTCTGCCGCTGGTCGAGAGCCGCGCGAAGGTGAGCCAACTGCTGGCGGGTGGCACGCCGGAGGAACGGAAGGCGTTCTACACCCGCGAATGGGACACCTGGCGCTGGCGGCTGCTCTTCCGCCTCTTCTTCTCGCGCGCGCTGATGGGACGGCTGGGGCGCGACCCGCAGTTCTTCGCCTACGTCGAGGGCAGCGTGGCCGACCGCCTGCTCCAGCGCGCCAAGTATGCCCTGATCGAACTGAACCCGGCGGAGAATCCCTACCTACAATGGATTCTGACCGGCGCGCACCTGACCGCGCTGCCCTATGCGCTGCGCCCGGAGAACTTCGACGCCATCCGCGCCAACCTGGACCGGCTGGAATGGCGGCGGCAATCGCTGGAGGAGTATCTGGCGACGGCGGCGACGCACAGCATTGATCGCTTCAACCTGAGCGACGTGTTCGAGTACGTCTCGCGCGAACAGTATGCCCAACTGCTGGCGCGGCTGGCCGATGTCGGGCGACCGGGCGGGCGGCTGCTCTACTGGAATATGCTCGCGCCACGCGGCTATCTCGACGCGCTGGCGCATCGCCTCTGGCCTCTGGCCGACCTCGCCGAGCGACTGCATCGTCAGGACAAAGCCTTCTTTTATAGCGCACTCATCATCGAGGAGATTGTGACGTGATTACACCGCTGCCGCTCAATCCGTGGCTTGGTATGGCGCTCGAACTCAGCACACTCATTTTGCTGATGGTCGCGATCCACGTCTACCAGCATGCCCGCAACCTCGCGCCGGAGACCTCGCGCAAGCTCTTCCACCTGGGCGGCGGCCTGACGACCCTGGCGCTCCCCTGGATGTTTGCCGATGTCTGGCCAGTGTTGCTGCTCACGGCCATCACCATTCCCACGCTGCTAGCCCTCAAGCACGTGCGCCGCCTGCGCAACGGTCTGGGCGATGTGCTCTATGGCGTGACGCGCCCCTCGCTGGGCGAGGTCTATTTCCCATTGAGCGCCTGCCTGCTGTTTGTGCTGGCGCATGACCAGCCGCTGCTCTACATCGTGCCGCTGCTGCTGCTGACGGTGGCCGATCCGGCGGCGGCCATCGTCGGCTCGCGCTTTGGCTCGCTGCAATATGTCACCCGCGATGGACACAAGAGCCTCGAAGGCTCGCTGGCGTTCTTCACGGTGGCGTTTTTCGGCACGTCCGGCGCGCTGCTCCTGGCCGGGACGACGACCGACGTCACTGTTCCAGGCGTCGCGCTGACACTGGCGCTGCTGCTGACGCTGGTCGAGGCGATCTCGTGGCGCGGGCTGGATAACCTGCTCATCCCGCTCACCGGCTTCATCTTTCTGCGGTCACTGCTGGCGTCGGACCTGACCGCGCTGCTGGTGAGCGTGCTGTTGATCGCGGCGATTCTCGGCGCGATTACAATTCCGTGGGGCCAGCCGCAACGTGCGCGGTTGTAGCGAGTAGTGGTTCGGGTTCGCGGCATATTCGCAGCATAAGTGTATGTGGTGGCCCAGATTCGCGGCATAAATGCCGCGGCTAATCCTGCTCTTGTAGCATTCATTTGACGACGCGAGGATACGGTGCGGTAGGGATTAGCTGTGGGCTACAGCCTACGGCGTGGGAACTATCAGACATGCCTTTCCCGCGCATCTTACAATGCAATCATAGACTGGGTAACGCACATGTCTCTTCACGGCTCGATACAGACAACACAGATCACCTCAGCCACCGACACGACCAATATCGCCCGATTCTTTGCCGTGCCAGATGGAACGTCGCTCGATCCGGCGACGCTAGCGGCGACCGGCGCCGACGAGCACTGGCTGCTGGCGAATACCGCTGGCGCACAGGCGCGCTGCTCCCTCTGGTGGACCGCCGCGCCTGCCTATCAGCAGCATCGCGTCGGGCTGATCGGCCACTATGCCGCCGACGATACACTGGCCGAGCCACTGCTGCGCCATGCCTGCGACCGGCTGCGACAGGCGGGTTGTACCATTGCCATTGGTCCGATGGACGGCAGCACCTATAACCACTACCGGCTGGTGACCGAGCTGGGTACAGAGCCGCCGTTCTTCCTCGAACCGACGAATCCCGCGAGCTGGCCCGCGCACTTCACCGGCAACGGCTTCGCGCCGCTGGCGCAGTATTATTCCGCCGTGCAGGATCACCTCGAAGCCACCGACCCACGCATTCCCGAGATCGAACGGCAGATGCAGGCGGCAGGGGTGCGTGTTCGCTCGCTCGATCCCGCCGCGTTCGCGCGCGACCTCCGCAGTGTCTACCCGGTCGTAGCCGCTGGCTTTGCCGAGAGCCTGCTCGCCAGCCCCATCGGCGAGGAGGCGTTCGTCGCGCAGTATCGCCCGCTGCAGTCACTGCTCGTGCCGGAACTGGTGCAGATTGCCGAGACGGACGAGCGCGCCGTCGGCTTTCTGCTGGTCGTGCCCGACTGGCTTCAGGCGCAACGCGGCGAGTTGATCGATACTGGCATTGCCAAGACGACCGCCGTCCTGCCCGACTATCAGCGGCAGGGATTGGCTATTCTGCTGGCCGCGCGGGCGATTGCGGCTGGCCGCGCGCTCGGCTACACCCGCGCCATCCACGCGCTGATACGCGAGGACAACGTCTCGCGCCGCCTCAGCGATGTCTATCACGGGCGTGTCATCCGGCGCTATACGCTCTATGCGAAGGAACTGGAGGGTGCGTTATGAGCGCGGCGTCTACCACATATACGACTGTGACATATGCGACTGGCAACCTCGCCGACATCCTGCGCGAACAGGCGCGGCTGCGGCCCGAACAGCCCGCCATCATCGACACCCATCGTGGCCAGACGCGCGTCACCACCTTCGCGGCGTTGGAGCGGCGCGTGGGGCAGGCGGCGGCGCTGCTGTGGCAGTCGGGGCTGCGTCCCGGCGATACTGTGCTGGCGCTTCAGCCGATGTCGCTTGAGTTGTATGTCGCGCTGATCGCCATCTTCCGCTCCGGCCTGACCGCTATGTTCGTGGACCCCTCGGTGGGCATGGCGCAGGTGGAGCGCTGCTGCGCGCTGGCCCAGCCGCAGGCGTTCATTGGCAGCGTCCGCGCCCACGTGCTGCGGCTGCTCGCACCTTCGGTGGGCCACATCCCGCGCAAGTTCGTCATCGGCGCGCGCTTCATGCCCGGCGCCATCCCCTGGAGCCGCGCCGACCAGCTCGCCCCGTGCGAGGAAATCGTCGCCTGCGCGCCCGACGCGCCCGCGCTGCTCACCTTCACCAGCGGCAGCACCGGCCAGCCCAAGGCGATGCTGCGGACGCACCGCTTCCTGCTGGCGCAGCACGACGTGCTCCAGCGCAACTTCGCCGCCGACACCGTGAGCGACGCAGGCGGAGATGTCAGCATGACCGCGCTGCCCGTCTTCGTGCTGGCCGACCTCGCCTCTGGGACGACCAGCCTCATCCCACCCGGCAATCTGCGCAAACCGGGCGCGACGATAGGCCCCGCGCCAGTGGTCGCCAATGTCCTGCGCTACCGGCCGCGTCGCACGGGCGCATCGCCCGCCTTCTGGGAGCGCATCGCCGCCTACTGCCAGCAGCAACACATCACGCTGCCCTCGCTGGAGTCTATCTATACAGGTGGCGCGCCGGTCTTCCCGCGTCTGCTCGACGCCCTGCGCGCCTGTGCGCCCCAGGCGCGTATCGTCGCCATCTACGGCTCGACCGAGGCCGAACCCATCGCGCATATCGCCCGCGACGATATCCTGCCCAGCGATAGCGCGGCCATGCAGTCCGGCGCGGGACTGCTAGCGGGCATGCCGGTCCCCGAAATTGCCCTGCGCATCCTGCCCGACCGCTGGGGGACGCCACTCGGCCCCTACACGCCCGACGAGTTCGAGCGCGCATCGCTGCCAGTGGGCCAGCCGGGCGAGATCGTGGTCAGCGGTGCGCACATCGGCGCCGGGTATGTCGGCGGCATCGGCGATGCCGAGACGAAGATTCGGGTCGGCGAGACCATCTGGCACCGGACGGGCGACGCGGGCTACCTGGACGCGCATGGGCGTCTCTGGCTGCTGGGCCGCTGCTTCGCCCGCATCGAAGATGCGCGCGGCATGGTCTATCCCTTTGCCGTCGAGGCCGCGGTCTCGGCGCAACCAGCGGTCCGGCGGAGCGCGATGGTGGCGTGGCGGGGGCAGCGGCTGCTGCTGATCGAGCCAGCGTATCCGCTTTACGACGGCGAGCTTGATACGCTGCGGCAATCGCTGGCCTGGGCGCATCTCGACGCCGTGCGGGTTGTGCCGCGCATCCCGGTGGATCGCCGCCATAACGCCAAGGTGGACTATCCCGCCCTGAAGAAGCTGCTGGAGCGGATGAGCTGATGAAGTACGAACCGGCGATTGACCGTGCCAGCCTGCTCGAACTCATTCATGCCGCGTACGGGCTTGCGGTCGAAGCCATCACCTTTGTCCCGGTCGGCTATGTCGCTGTCTGCTATGTGCTACGCTGCTCCGACGGCTCACGCTACTTTCTGAAGCTCTGGCCCAATACGGCGACTGGCCGTTGGAGCTCGGCGCGGCAGGCGATCATCCTGCCGCTGGTGCGGGCCATCTACGACCGTGGCGTCTATCGCCACGTGGCCTACCCGCTCGCGACCCGTGACAATGCCCTCTGGGCCACGTTTCACGGCGACCGCTTTGCAATCTTTCCCTATCTCCCCGGACAGCACGCGCCGCTCTCGGCGTGGCCGCTGGCCTTCGCGGATGAGTATGCGCGCGCGCTTGCCGCCATCCATCGCGGGACCGCGTTGCTGGAGGACGTCCTGCCCCCGCGCGAGACCTTTGCGCTCTCGTTCGAGGATGATCTGCGCGCCAGCCTGCCCGCCATCGCGGCGATTGGCCCACAGGCGCGTCCCGGCCTGCAAGCCCTGCGCGACCTGATATCCCGGCGCGGTGATGATGTGCTTTCTCAGTTGGAGCGATTGTGCGCCCTGCAAGCCAGGGCACGTAGCCTGCCAGAGGCAGCGGTGCTGTGCCACACCGATCTGGCTGGCGACAATATCCTCGTCGACGAAGACGGGCGTCTCTCGCTGCTCGACTGGGATGGGGCGGTGGTGGCGACGCCCGAATATGACCTCAAGGAGGCGGTTGGCGAGGACTTTGGCCGCGTCATCACGGTCTATCTCGCCGCCGGAGGCGCGCAGCCACTTGAGGCCGACCGCTTCGCCTTCTATCTCCTGCGCCGCTACCTCGAAGATTTCAGTGCCCGCGTCGTGAACATCCTCCACCACAATACGACCCATGAGGAGGATGCGGATGACCTGGAGGGCATGGAGGTCTGGGGAATCTCCCGCTGGAACCAGCTTGACGCAACGCTTGTTACAATAGCGACGGCGCTACAGGACATCGCCTCATGAAGTCATCGCTGCACGACGACAAAGATCTGAACCTGGCAGCCGCGGACCTGGGGGAAATGGAATGGCTGATGGATCGAATGCTGACCTGATCGCCGCCGTCCGTGAGGAGCTGGCGCGGGTGGCCGATCCTGCGAAGGCGCCAGCGATGCAGGCGTATATGAAGTCGGTGATGCCCTATCTGGGCGTGCCAGCGCCAGCATTGCGCCAGGTCTGCCGTGCCGCCTTCGCCACACATCCGCTCGCCAGCTTCGATGAGTGGCGCGCGACCGCGCTTGCCCTCTGGCGCGAGGCCCGCTACCGTGAGGAGCGCTACGCCGCCATCGGCCTGACCGGCGACCGGCAGTATCGCGCCTACCAGCGGCTCGACGCCCTGCCGATGTATGAGGAGATGATCGTCATTGGCGCGTGGTGGGACTACGTGGACGATCTCGCGACCCACCGGGTTGGCCCGCTACTCGCGCTCTATCCCGACCCGATGCGCGCGACGATGCTCGCCTGGAGCCGCGACGCCAACCTGTGGAAGCGCCGCACCGCGATTCTCTGCCAGCTGAGCTTCAAGGCCGCGACCGACGAAGACCTGCTCTACGCCTGCATCGAGCCGAACCTCGGCGACCGCGACTTCTTCATCTGCAAGGCCATCGGCTGGGCGCTGCGCGAGTACGCCAAGACACGCCCCGACGCTGTCCGCCGCTATGTCCGCGAGCACGAGTCACTCCTCAGCCCGCTGAGCCACCGCGAGGCCACCAAACATCTGGGATGAGGTATACATAGAGACATACATGGACGTAGACATCGAACCCGTGTGAAGGAGACCCGCATGCACGATTCACTCGCGCTCTTCTGGAAGCGCCTGCTGGCGTTCGCCCTGGACTACATCATTATCAGCGCCTATCTCGTCGTGCTGGTAATCGTCGGCGTCGTGATCGCCCGCACGCCTGCTGGCCCGGGGTTTCGCGCGCTCTTCGCCGACCCGAACTCCGCCGAGGCGACCGCGTTCCTGCTGCTGGTCGTGCCGGTGCTGCTCTATTTCGCCATCTTCGAGTCATCCCGTTGGCAGGCGACCTGGGGCAAGCGCGTGCTGAGGCTGCGCGCCACGACAACCAGCGGCGCGCGTGCTGGCTTCCTCCGCGCGCTCTGGCGCAACGCGCTCAAGCTGCTCCCGTGGGAGCTGACACACGCCTGCCTGTGGCGCATTCCCGGCTGGCCCTTCGATCCACAGACACCGCCGCTCTGGATTAATGTGGGCCTGATCCTCGTCTGGGTCATCGTCGCCGTCTACGTCATCAGCCTCATCTTCAGCCGCACCGGGCAGACCCTCTACGATCACCTGGCTGGCATGCGGATTGCATTGGCCGACTCCATTGCGACGCCAGATGATAAACGCATAGAATAACGCATAGAGTGTGGCATGCCTCTCAGGCCCACAAGGAGACGCCTATGCGCGCGCATCAGGTGGGTACCCCGACTCCAACGCCACCGTGCGTGGAAAATGGTCGCTGGACCCCGCTGCCGGTCCCCCCGCCAGCGGGCCGCATGAAGGCCTATACGCTACGCCTCAAGGACGTGCATCGCCGGGAGGCGCGGCGCATCAAGGCGGCGGGCGCGATGACGTTTCACGTGGTCGGCTGCACCGGCAATTTCAATGACCATGTGCCACAGCAATCCGTGGCGCGCGTCATGGCGGCGCAGGTGCGTGGCCGCGGAGCCGTTGGCTGCGATGATCCGATCATCCAGCGCGCCTCATTTCTCTACCATCTCGGCGATGTGGTCTATAAGGACGAAGACATACTGGACGAGGAGCGCGCCGACCAGTGTGAGATGTACAACACCCAGTTTTTCCAGCCCTATACCAGCTACAACCGCCGTATTTTTGCCATCGCGGGCAACCACGACGGCAAGCATACGCACGAAAAATCTACGTCCGCGATAGACCATTTCCTGCTCAATTTCTGCTCCAAACGCAGTGGCCGCACCTTTGATAACCAGACCGACCGCCGTTGCGCGATGCGCCAGCCCTATCCCTATTGGCTGCTCTCGACGCCACAGGCGTATATCCTCGGGCTATACAGCAATATCGCGAACGGTGGCATCCTCGACAATCCAGCGTCGCCCGAGGCGCAGCCGCAGTATCGCTGGCTGGTGGACCAGCTCGACGCGATGAGGCGCCGTAACGCTCGCCGCGTACAGCCACGGCCGATCTTGCTCGCGGTGCACTATCCACCGTTCTCCGGCGCATGCAACTTCACCCAGCGCGGCGACCCGACGCTTGGACCATCGCACGCGATACACACGCGCCCACTGGCCGCGGTGCTGCGGCAGGCGTTTGAGGAAAGCGGTCAGCGTCCCGATGTCGTCTTCTCGGCCCACGCGCACCTCTATCAGCGGCTGACGTATCATTATGCCGATGGCTGCGAGCTGCCCTATATTGTCGCGGGCAGCGGCGGCCACGGACCGGTGGAATCGCTGTGGGAGAAATGCGGAAAGGGACGCGCGCCACGCAGGAGGCCGCCGTTCGATGTGGCACTGCCGACGGGGATGACTCTGCCAGCGGGCGAGGCCGTGCGCCTTGTGGCGTATAACGATACCTCATTTGGATTTCTGCGTATAACCATCAGCGGAAGTATCCTGTTGGGCGAATTCTTCACCACCGATGGCAACGGCGGCCACGTGACAACGCTTTCGGATAGCTTCCGTCTCGATCTGGCGGCTCACCAGCTGGTGTGAACCGTCACGATGGCGGCGCCACCGGATAGAGATTAGAGGGGGCAGCGGTGATAGCGCTCACGGCGGGTGATTTTCTGTTCCGCCTGTTCGTCGCGGCGGCGCTGGGTCTCGTCGTCGGCCTGGAGCGCGAGTACCGTAGCAGCTCACCGCGCGCGGCGGGGATGCGTACGCTGGCGCTGGTCTCGATGGGCTCGGCGTTGTTTACGATCCTCTCCGCCTATGGATTCGTCGCCTTCACCAGCGCGCTCTACGCCCGGACCGATCCCTCGCGCATCGCCGCGCAGATCGTCACCGGCATTGGCTTCCTCGGCGCGGGCGCCATCCTCCTGCACAAACAGATCGTGCGCGGGCTGACCACCGCCGCCGCCGTCTGGGCCATCGCGGCGGTTGGGATGACTTGCGGCCTGGGGCTGTTCCTGGAGGCTGCCGGGGCGACGGTGCTGGCGCTGGCTGTCCTGGAGTTGCTGCGCCCGGTAGAGGCGCGGCTCTTCCCGCATCATCAGCAGAGCCGCATTCGTCTCAGAGTAAATCCAACCCCTGACAAAAGCGACCCGCTGGAACCGATTCGGACGATCTACCGCGAGCTCCACCTCGTCCCACGGAAAGTCACCGTCGTCGAGAGTGAGCGCGGCGCGATGATTGAGCTCCACTTTGCGCGCCATCGGGCGACCGACATGATCGAGCTGGTCCAGCGGCTGCGCGCCTTGCCGCAGGTCACGGCGATCCGCACCGAGGTTCTCCTGCCTGATGAGGGCAAGCAGCCTCCACCGCGCGGCCATTCGCCATGAGGCATGCGGCGCGAACAAGCCCCCGCCGTCCCTGGCGAGGGCCTGTGAAGCTAGGTGCAAACTATGCGTCGCCGTGCGCGGGCGCGCTCACTGCGAGCGAAACGCCCACGCTACCGGCGCGAACCAGACCAACTTATGGCATCAAATCGTCGTCCAGCGGGCGATCCGTGGCCATATCGGACGTCGGCGGCGCGGTGAAGCGATCCGCCTTCAGGTCGTCCTTGAACAGATTGAGCTGGATACCGTCGGTCGTGGTGCGGTTAATCGCGCTCACCGGAACATACAGGTCCTTCTTGAAGAGCGTTCCCTTCTCCAGTACCATGTAGCTCGCCTGCGGATTGTACTGCCGCACCGTGCCAACCTTGTCGCCGTTCGCGTCGAAAACATCCGTACCCACCGTGATAGGTATCTGCCCAGGGGCGTTGTACATGTCGCGATTGGGATCCATCTTCCACTCCTTTACCTGTGCTTGCGTCGCTCATCCTGGCGCCATTCCTTTGCCGTGGGCGTACGTTCCCACAGGAGGTATCTGATGCGTGCAGGATGTGTGCCATCGGCCGCGTGCCAACCTCCTGCGAGGAAAGGAGGAACCAGAGCCAGAGCGCGTCCGCTCCTGGTTTCTGGCTCCCCTCCCTTTTAGGGGAGGGGCTGGGGGAGAGGGCCGGAAGAACACGCGCGCGCGCCCCGAGAAGTTATAGTCTGTGGGGTACAATGCCCCTAGATAATGCATCGCGCCGAGACATTTCGCCGCATGCTCCGACAAAATCGTGCAAGGCTTGCCGTCTACCGGATAGTGGAAAGGAGCGTCGCTATGGCTTCATCGTCGGAAGAGGCAGGGCAGTCTCAGCAACCGAACAAGAATCTGCGCGTCTACCAGACCGACAAGATCGCGGTCTCATGGAATCCAGGTCTCTGTATCAGCTCGCATCGCTGCGTAGAGGGGCTGCCAGCGGTCTTCCAGCCCTCCGCGCGCCCATGGATAAAGATTGACGCCGCCGAGGCCGACGAGATCGCGCGGGTCGTCGCGCAGTGTCCCAGCGGCGCGCTCCATTTCGAGCGGCTCGACGGCGGGCCGCAGGAAGAAGTCGCCGAAGAGGTGACGGTCTCGCCACAGCCGGATGGCCCGCTCTATCTGCGTGGCCCGGTGCGCATCGTGAAGGCCGATGGCACGTTGCTGCGCGAGGACTGCCGGGTGGCGCTCTGCCGTTGCGGGCAGTCGCATAAAAAGCCGTTCTGCGACGGCGCCCATCGCACGTCAGGATTCGAGGCGGAGTGATAATAGGGACTGCAATGAGCGGGAGCATAGATCATGGGCAACGAGAATGAGCAGAATTCTGTGATCGATAACGAGGCGGAAAACGAGTACGAGGCGCATGCCGAGGGCGAGGTCGCCATCCTCACCTACCAGCGCCAGGGCAAGCGCATCACCTTCTACCATACAGAGGTACCGCCCGCGCTGGAGGGCCGTGGCATCGCGGGCATGATGGCGCGCACCGCGCTCGAAGCCGCCCGCGCCGATGGGCTGGAAGTCGTCCCGCTCTGCCCATACGTGGCCGCCTATATCCGCCGCCACCAGGAATATCTGCCGCTGGTCAGCCCACCATACCGGTCAAAGCTGACCGCGGGTGAATGAGCAAGCGCCACCGATTTTTCTAGGATCATCGGACTCTTTTGCCGCCGGACCAGCACAATGGTCAACTTCGTTATAGCGGTCCGTGCATTCAGGCCGTATAATGACGCCATCTCATGTGATCTCGCGTGATGAGCAATGACCGCGTCGGTGGGCCAGCGTGGCCAACTGGCCGAAGCAGGTGCGCGTTGTGGAGGGCGGCATGGAGCAACTCACCAATATCGTCGTTTCGCCGGGCGAGCTGGAGGCCATTGCGCGCCTGCTGGAAAGGCTGGCTCAGGAGAGCAGCGCTAGCCACGTCTTGCTGCTGGATAAGAGCGGCCAGGTAATCGCGGCGCAACAGCAATCCAGCGAGCGTGATATTGTCGCGCTGGGGGCGCTGCTGGCGGGCGCATTCTCCTCATCGCGCCAGGTGGCCGAGATTCTGGGCGAGCGCGACTTCCGCGGGATTCTCCAGCAGGGCGTGCATGAGAGCATCTATACCAGCCTGATTCGCGAGCATTGGCTGCTGGTGGTGGCCTTCGACAAGCAGACGCACGTGGGGCTGGTGAAGGTGCTGGCGCGCCGGGCCAGCGACGAGCTGGAGCACGTGCTCGACCGTGTGCTTTCGGGCAGCGCCGAGGCGAAGGAACAGGTCGTCAATGTCCAGTTCCGTAGCTCGGTTGAGAATACCATCGATTATCTGTTCCGAGATTAGGCGTTAGGCGGATCATGGCCCTCATCAATGTTGCCAGCCGCGAGATCCAGTGTAAGATCGTCTACTATGGCACCGGCTACTGCGGCAAGACGACCAACCTGCAATATATCTTCTCCCATGCGCCACAGCCTGCCAGGGGGGATCTGCTCTCGATAGCCACCGAGAACGAGCGCACGCTCTTCTTCGACTTCCTGCCGCTCGACCTCGGCGACATCCATGGCTTCCGGGTGCGCTTCCACCTCTATACGGTCCCTGGCCAGGTGCTCTATGAGCGGACGCGCGTCGCCGTGCTCAATGGGGCCGATGGCATCGTCTACGTCGCCGACTCCTCCCCCGAAAAACTGGAAGAGAACTTCCAGAGCCTGATCGAGCTGGAGACCAACATGCGGCGGATGGGCAATGACCTGAGCCGATTCCCTTTCGTGATGCAGTGGAACAAACGCGACTTGCCCAACGCCGTTCCTGAGACTACACTGGAACGGTATCTCAATCGGCGGCGTGTGCCCGCGTTCCCCGCGGCCGCTGTGACTGGCGAGGGCGTTTTCCCCACGCTCCGGGCGATTTGTAAGGCGGTGATGGCTGGGCTGTGACCTCTCTCTAACCTGCCGGAAATAAGGAGAAGACGCATGCGCGCAATCATCAGTGTCTACGATAAGACGGGAATCGTCGCATTCGCGCAGGGATTGAGCGCACTGAACGTCGAAATCTATTCCACGGGGAAGACCGCGCAGGCGCTGGCGGAGGCGAGCGTGCCCGTCCACTCGATCAGCGAGATCACGGGCTTTCCCGAAATCCTCGATGGGCGCGTCAAGACGTTGCATCCGGCGGTGCACGGTGGTATCCTGGCCCGCCGCGACCGCGATACGCACATGGCCGAGCTGGAGGAGCACCACATCACCCCGATTGATCTGGTGGTCTGCAACCTCTATCCCTTCTCAGAAGCCGTCGCGCAGCCTGATGTGACGCTCGAGACCGCGCTGGAAGAGATTGATATCGGCGGGGTCACGCTGCTACGCGCGGCGGCGAAGAACTTTCCGTCGGTCACGGTCGTCGTGCGGCCTGAGGACTATGAAGTGGTCCTCGAAGAGATCCAGACGCAGGGCGTCGCCAGCGCGGAGACGCGCCGCAAGCTGGCCGCCATCGCCTTCCAGCATACCGCGCTCTACGACACCGCCATCGCCGAATATCTGCGGCGTGGCACGTCGGACGAGCTTTTCCCCGAAAAGCTAACACTCGGCTTGCGTCGGCTGATGCGGCTGAAATATGGCGAGAATCCCCACCAGCAGGCGGCGCTCTACGCCTGGGGCGGCACGCCCGCCGGGCTGGACGAGCGCGTCGTGGCATCCGCTGATGGCGCGGCAAGTATCGATGGAGGAAATGCAACGGCGGCGCACCCAATCCCGCCATCGGTCGCGGGGGCGCGGCAGTTGCAGGGCAAGGAGCTTGGCTTCAACAACCTGCTCGATCTGGACGCCGCACTCAATGCCGTCGCCAGCTTCAAGCCGCCGACCGCTGTAGTGGTGAAACACACCAATCCCTGCGGGCTGGCGTGCGGCGATCCGCTGGTCGAGAGCTATCGCCGCGCCCATTCGGGTGATCCCATCTCGGCGTATGGTGGTATACTCGGCTTCAATCGTGAGGTGGATGAGGAGACCGCGCGCGAGCTAAGCCAGATTTTCTACGAGGCCATCATCGCGCCGGGCTACTCGCCCGAGGCGCTGGCGGTGCTGGCGGCCAAGAAGAATCTGCGCCTGCTGACCACCGACACCCCGATTGGCCCGCAGTTCGTCAAGACTGACACGCATGATCCCTATCAACTGGATGTGCGGCGGGTGAGCGGCGGGCTATTGGTCCAGTCGGCGGACATGATCTCCGAGAGCGATATCCCGCGGAAGGTCGTCTCCGAGCGCGAGCCAACGCTCGAGGAGGTGACCGATCTGCTGTTCGCCTGGAAAGTCGTGCAGCAGGTGAAGTCGAACGCGATTGTGCTGGCGCATAAGCTGATGGTGGTGGGCGTGGGCGCTGGCCAGATGAATCGCGTCTATAGCGTGCGCATCGCGGTGGATCGCGCGGGCGACCGCGCGCGTGGCAGCGTCCTCGCCTCAGATGCGTTCTTCCCGTTCGCGGATAGCGTGGAGATGGCGGCCAAAGCCGGCGTGACGGCGATCATTCAGCCGGGTGGCTCGATTCGCGATAGCGAGGTCATCAAGGCGGCAAATAAGTCGGGCATCGCGATGATCTTTACCGGGCAGCGCCATTTCCGGCATTAGACGCGATAGTCGCATGAGGCGGATTGGTTCTTAAACTTTCGGCGGCCCTTCTCCGTATAACTGAAGCGACCGCGCAATGGTATTATTGTCAACTGAGCAATAGAGGCAACAGAGAGCAGGTTCAACGTGACACAGCCAGGTAATCCGTACGAGACAACCCCAGTAAACACCCAGACAGCGCCCCCAAGCACCACCGCGCCCACAGTCCCTCCGACGGATAAGAAGAAATCTGGGTCAGGCGGCAAGATCGCACGCCGCGCGCTGCTCGCCGGGGTGGGCGTCGGCGCCTGTGTGGCGGGTGTCGAACTGGCCCCAGTCGCGCTCAAGAAGATGGGCGAGTTTACGCAGGCCGAGGTACAGGATGCCTTCAGCGCTGGCGTGGATAGCGGGCGTAAAGCGATTCTGGACGAGCTTTCCCAGGTGGAGGGTCTGACGATTGATGGCGCAATCGCGACGGCGGAGCTAACCCGGCTGGCGGTCAAGTTTATCGTGCTGCCGCTCTCACGGCTGATGACCACCATCGAAGGCGGCGCGCTCGACGTACTCTACAATGCGCTCCAGTCCGCCAAGGATAATCTGGCGAAGGTCAACGTGCATATCGGTCCGCTCGATGGCCTCGAGCAGATGGTGGGGCAGTGGCGCGACAGTGTATCGCAGCTGCCAACTGCCCTGGACAAGTACGCCAACGCCGATATCGACAGCGCGGAATCCTACCTGAAGGCGCTGCAGAAGAAGATCGCGCAGGAGAAGCAGCCCAGCCTCTAGCTGACCTCTCCTGACCCCTCCCCTGCCCTCTCTCCCACATGGCGAGGGGCGTCTACGCCTATGCACGACCAAACGAAGACGGCGCTTCCATTTCCATTTCCGCCACAAAGAATTGTATAAAGAGAATTGCCCTGATTGCGCCCAATACCGGGCGAACTGCGTATCAATCATCATCACACAACGGGATGGAACCGACTGGAGTGCCTTCATGACTGATTTTCAGGTCGTTGCTCCCTTCCAGCCAACCGGTGATCAGCCCGAGGCCATCACCACACTGGAGGACTCGTTGCGCGCGGGGAACCGCTACCAGACGTTGCTGGGCGTCACCGGCAGCGGCAAGACATTTACCGTAGCGGAGGTGGTCGAGCGGGTCAAGAAGCCGACGCTGGTGCTGGCGCCCAACAAGACGCTGGCGGCGCAGCTCTACGCCGAGTATAAAGAGTTCTTCCCCGCCAACGCCGTCGAATACTTCGTCAGCTACTACGACTACTATCAGCCAGAGGCGTATATCCCCCGCACCGATACCTACGTCGAGAAAGAGAGCCAGTC
This sequence comes from Ktedonobacterales bacterium, assembly GCA_036557205.1. Lineage (GTDB taxonomy): Bacteria > Chloroflexota > Ktedonobacteria > Ktedonobacterales > JADMIN01 > DAHUXT01. Next base: position 45,499 of record DATBIB010000162.1, read on the forward strand.
CAACGAAGAGATCGAGAAGCTGCGGCTCTCGGCCACGCGCAGCCTCTTCGAGCGGCGCGACGTGCTGATCGTCGCCTCGGTCTCGTGCATCTACGGCCTGGGGTCGCCAGAAGAGTATGGTGAGGTCGTGCTGACGCTCAAGGTGGGCCAGGAACGCCGCCGCGACCGCGTCCTACGCCATCTCACCGACATTCAGTACGAGCGCAACGACCAGAATTTCGTGCGTGGCAAGTTCCGCGTGCGCGGCGATGTGCTGGAAATCTACCCATCATATGAAGACCTGGCGATCCGCATCGAGTTCTTCGGCGACGAGGTGGAGCGCATCGTCGAGATCGACCCGCTCACTGGTGAGATTCTGGGCAATCGCACGCGCGTGGATGTCTATCCAGCGAAACACTGGGTCACCACGCAGGACCGTCTGAACCGCGCCATCGTCGACATCGAGGAAGAGCTGGCGGTCCGGCTGAAGGAGCTGAATGGCGAGGGCAAGCTGCTTGAGGCGGCGCGGCTGCGCCAGCGCACCAACTTCGATATCGAGATGCTGCGTGAGACCGGTATTTGTTCCGGCATCGAAAACTACTCGCGCCATCTCGCGGGACGCCAGGCCGGTGAGCCGCCCTGGACGCTGATAGACTATATGCCCGACGACTTCCTGCTGGTGGTGGATGAGTCGCATATCGCGCTGCCCCAGGTGCGTGGCATGTTCAACGGCGACCGCGCCCGCAAACAGGTGCTGGTGGACTATGGTTTCCGCCTGCCTTCCGCGCTAGATAACCGCCCGCTGACCTGGAATGAGTTTCTCGACCACGTTCCGCAGGCGGTCTTTGTCTCAGCCACGCCGGGGCCGTACGAGTATGAGCATAGCGCGGTAGTGGCGGAGCAGATCATCCGCCCGACTGGCATCCTCGACCCGGAGATCACCGTCCGCCCGACCGAAGGCCAGATTGATGACCTGCTGGCGGAGATTCGCGCGCGCACCGAGAAGGGGCAGCGCGTGCTGGTGACAACGATCACCAAGAAGATGTCTGAGGATCTCGCCGATTACTTGCAAGAGATGGGCATCAAGGTTCATTATCTCCACTCGGAGATCGACACGATCCAGCGCGTCGATATCCTGCGCGACCTGCGGCTGGGTGTCTACGATGTAGTCGTCGGCATCAATCTACTTCGCGAGGGACTGGATCTGCCGGAGGTCTCGTTGGTGGCGATCCTCGACGCCGACAAAGAGGGCTTCCTCCGGTCGGAAGGCTCGCTGATTCAGACGGTGGGGCGCGCGGCGCGGCATACCGAGGGCGCCGTCATTATGTACGCCGACCGCGTCACCGATTCGATGCATCGCGCCATCGGCGAGACGAATCGCCGCCGCCATATCCAGATGGAGTATAACGAAGAGCACGGCATTACGCCTGTCGGTATCCAGAAAGACGTGCGCTCGCTTTCCGACCGTCTGCGCGTCGCCGAGGCTGAGGGCGAACAGACCGGCGGTGGCCTGGCTATCGCGGCGATGCCGCGCGACGAGATCATGCGCATTGTCAAAGACCTGGAGGCGCAGATGAAGCGGGCCTCGCGCGAGCTGGAGTTCGAGAAGGCGGCCCAACTGCGCGATCAGATTGTGGAGCTGCGGCGCGCGCTGGTAGAGTAGTGTAGTCAACTACCCCATGGCTAAAGCCAGGGGCTTGCAGCTGGCCCGGAACGACAAAGCCGCCGCGTCTGGCCGATTGACTGCGGCCCGGCAGAGACAAGCCCTGCCGCGTGGACATCATCGGATGCACTACGTCAAACATTTTACGCTGGCAACGATTCCTGCCAGCAACGCCACGAATGTTCGGTTGGGGAAGGTGCGGAGATGCGAGAGACCGTGTGCAAACCGTTCGCTCCGGCGGACCGGAGTGCCTAAGCACACAGACAGTCTACCATACAAAGGGAGCATGCCGCTTACCCCAGCCCTGAAGGGCGGGGCCTCCGCGCCGGAGAAAGGTGATATCTGGCAAGGCTGGTGGTAGGCCAGATTCGCGGCATGAATGCCGCGGCTAATCGCGGAATTTCGTGGCCTCTACTTCTTCGAGCAGTCTGGTCGTCACAGGACTAGCTGCAAGGCTTCAGCCTGCGGCAAGGCGTAGCCGAACAATCCACCATACCTGGAGACAATCCATGAGCCAGCAACGCGAGCATGGCGACCATGACGCCTATGTCGAGGTTATGCCGTCCGGCATGTGCCGCGCCCAACTGCTCGATCTGCCCGGCTGCTTCGCCATCGGATCGGATGTGTGGGTGGCGGTCTCCCACCTCGAACGGAGCATCCCCACCTACTACGACTGGCTGCGCTCCCACGACGAAGAGACTCCCATCGTGACCGGACCGTTTCGCGTCCAATTGATGGAGACGCAAGAGGTCGCCGGGCCACTACCGTACCAGGCGGACGCTTTCTTCGGGCCAGACAATGACCCCGTGAGCAACGAGGATCTCGATTGGCTGCTGGCGCTGCTGGAGTGGGCGCTGGATGACCTGCTGCATGTGGGCGCGCGCATTCCCCCGGAACGACGCGATCTTCCCACGCGCGCAGGCCCGACGCCCAACAAGTTGCTGCACCAGGTCGCCGAGGCGCAGGCGCGCTACCTCGTCATGCTGAACGCTCAGCCAGATCCCACCGCCGACATCGTGCTGCCCGACACGCCGCCGCTGGAGCAGCTTCGTGAGGTGGAGGAGGTCAGCCTGCGCCGCCTACGCAACGTCCCGGAGAGCGCTCGCGGGCGGGTTATCGAGGTGTTGGGCGTGCGCTGGTCGCTCCGCAAAATCCTGCGATGCGGTATACTTTCCGCACGCCTGTACGCCGAGCCACTGGCAGCCGCCGTGGCGCAATAGACTACACCTTGCGAGTAAGAGTAAAGCGCATGACCACCATATCCAACACAGTCCGCTACCCAGGCTACCTGAGGCTGCACGAGACCGGCGAGCTTGCCCGACGCGCCGAGGCGGCGTGGGACCTGTTGCGCGGCTGCACCGTCTGCCCGCAGAATTGCCCGATAGACCGCACGGCGGGGCGCTGGGGCGCCTGCCACTCCACCACCGATATCATTGTCGGCTCGTGGAACGTGCATCGGCGCGAGGAGCCTCCCATCAGCGGGACCGGCGGCGCGGGTACCATCTTCTTCGGCGGCTGCCAGGCGCGCTGCTCCTATTGCCAGAACTTCTGGCTCAGTCAGCAGGGCAACGGGCTGCGTGTCGGGCCAGAGCGGCTGGCCGAGATGATGCTCTCGCTCCAGCGGA